>NZ_JWIB01000057.1 GCF_000813425.1 Sporosarcina sp. ZBG7A | reverse complement strand
CTTTCTTGACGGAATACCACAATTCCAGTTTTATGAGCACATTCTAAGATTTATGATCACTTCCCCTGTTTTATGAGCACTCCTCCTTCGCGACGCCTTTTAGTAGAAATAAACCTGTCCACTTCATGAAAAAGAACGGGCCCAAGTGGACCCGTTCTTTTACTCTTTCGCTTGTTCTGCGCTCTTGTTCTTTTCTGCAAAATATTCAACTACAGACTCCGCAACAACTTTAGGGAGCCCTGCTTCGACAAGCTGTTCTTTCGTTGCAGCTTTAATTTTCTTCACAGAACCAAAGTGTTTCAGTAATTTCTGCTTACGCTTGGGACCAACTCCCGGCAATCCATCGAGCGCTGATACAAGAGAACCTGTGTCGCGACGTTGCCTGTGAAACGTAATTGCGAAACGGTGGACTTCATCTTGGATTCGTTGAAGTAAATAAAAAGCTTCACTGGAACGCTTTAACGGGATAAGCTCAGGTGGTGACCCATATAGTAATTGCGCAGTTTGGTGTTTATCATCTTTTGCAAGCCCCGCTATCGGTATGGATAGCCCTAATTCATCTTCAATGATTTCACGCGCAATGCCCATCTGCCCTTTCCCACCGTCAATAACAATTAAATCAGGTAATGGCAAATTGTCTTTTAGGACACGCGTATAGCGTCGGCGTATGACTTCGCGCATAGCGCCGTAATCGTCATGCGCGGCCGCGGTTTTCGTCTTGTATTTCCGATAGTCTTTGCGATTCGGCTTTCCATCGACAAATGAAACCATGGCGGAAACCGGCTCTACTCCGTGAGTATGTGAGTTATCAAACGCTTCGATGCGTAGCGGAATTGAGATGTTCATTGCATCGCTTAATTCTTCACAAGCTCCAATCGTCCGCTCTTCTTGTCGGTCGATTAACTGGAACTTTTGTTTTAATGAAATGGATGCATTCTTATTTGCAAGCTGCACCAAATCTTTTTTCTTTCCGCGTTGAGGAATGTATACATGTACGTCCAGCAATTGTTCGACGATCTCCCGGTCAATTCCTGGTGGCAACAGCACTTCACTCGGTTTAATATGCGATAGTTTGCCATAAAACTGTCCAATGAACGTCAACAATTCCTCTTCTGGATCTCGATAAACCGGGAAAAGAGAGACGTCCCGTTCAATAAGTTTGCCTTGCCGCACAAAAAATACTTGAACGCACATCCAGCCTTTTTCAACGGCATAGCCAAAAATATCTCGATCCTTGAAATCATGCATCGTCATCGTCTGTTTTTCCATGACGGTTTCAATGTTAGAGATTTGGTCACGATATTCAGTTGCTCGTTCAAACTCGAGATTTTCAGCAGCATCACTCATCTTTTGAGTAAGCTCTTTTTTCATGGACTTATAGCCACCATTTAAGAAGCGAGCAATATCATCTGTCATTTCTTTATAAGTGTCTTTAGGAACATCGTACACACAAGGTGCAAGACATTGCCCTAAATGGTAATACAAACAAACACGATCCGGAAGCGTATGGCACTTACGGTATGGATACAACCGATCCAATAATTTCTTCGTTTCCGTCGCTGCCGTAACGTTCGGATACGGTCCGAAATATCGTCCTTTATCCTTTTTCACAATGCGTGTGACAATTAGTTTAGGATGTCTTTCAGCAGTCAACTTCAAGTACGGATACGTTTTATCATCTTTCAACATGATGTTGTATTTGGGATCGTATTGTTTGATCAAATTCAATTCGAGGATCAGTGCTTCAATATCAGAAGACGTGATAATTGTTTCGAAGTCTTCGATTTCAGTCACAAGTCGCTGTGTTTTCGCATCATGGGAGCCTGTGAAATAACTGCGGACGCGGTTTTTTAGAACTTTCGCTTTGCCCACATAAATCACAGTCCCTTGACGGTCTTTCATCATATAACAGCCAGGCATATCAGGAAGGATTGCTAGCTTATTTTGGATCAATTCATTCATCTAAAATCACCTGCCAAAAAAAACCGGGTTCCTCTAGAAAAGGGACCCGGTTTGAGATAGTAAACTTATGCGTGTTGCTCAACCAATTTAGCGAGTTCTTCTTTCGGACGGAAGCCAACCACTTTATCAACAGTCTCGCCGTTTTTCATAACGAGCAATGTTGGGATTGACATGATGCCGAACTTGCTTGCTGTTTCTTGGTTATCGTCCACGTTTACTTTAACGATTTTTGCTTTCCCTTCGATTTCGCCATCCAACTCTTCTAAAACTGGAGCGATCATCTTACAAGGTCCACACCATGGTGCCCAAAAATCAACAAGTACTACACCATCATTAGTTATCTCTGTGAAATCTGCATCTGTTGCATTCAAAATAGCCATTGGGTAAGTCCTCCTTTATAGGTAACAACTATGAAGTCATTATATCATGCAGCTAATCAACAGGCGAAATATCTGCCTACTACCTTCCTAGCGCAATTTCATCTCCACATACTTAAGAGCAGAAGTGAAGGAACCACTTCTGCTCTTTCAAATCGAACCGTTATTTCATCAACTGATTAAACAGCTGGTGAACCTTTTAGTTTCTTAACTTCTTCGATCATCATTGGCACAACTTCAAATAGGTCGCCTACGATACCGTAGTCTGCTACTTTAAAGATGTTCGCTTCTGGATCTTTGTTGATGGCAACGATTACTTTTGAATTCGACATTCCAGCCATGTGCTGGATTGCGCCTGAGATTCCTACCGCAATGTACAAATCAGGTGTAACTACTTTACCTGTTTGTCCGATTTGCAAAGAGTAATCACAGTAATCCGCGTCACATGCACCGCGTGAAGCTCCAACAGCTCCGCCTAGCAGGTGTGCAAGTTCTTCAAGCGGTTTAAATCCGTCTTCACTCTTCACACCGCGTCCACCAGCGATAATTACTTTCGCTTCTGACAAATCTACACCTTCAGTAGATTTACGAACAACGTTTGCAATAACAGAACGAAGATTTGTAATATCGACTGTCAATGATGAAACGTCGCCTGAACGGCTTTCATCTTTCGCAAGTGGTTCTATGTTATTTGGACGGATCGTGATGAATAGAAGTCCACCCTTGCTTTGAACTTTTTCAAATGCTTTACCTGAATAGATTGGGCGGATGAACTCAGCTGCATCGCCTTCTCCTTCAATTTTAGTTACATCCGAGATAAGTCCAGAGCTTAGTTTACTTGCAAGCTTTGGAGAAAGGTCTTTCCCCATCGCAGTATGCCCCAACACAATTGCGTCTGGCTTCTCTTGCTCATAGACTGCCATGAACGCTTGGCTGTAAGCATCTGACGTATATTGCTTCAAGTGAGGATGTTCAACTGTGACAACGCGATCTGCGCCGTATTGAACCATTTCTTGAGCTAGATTTTCAACAGAGTCACCAAGGAGAACAGCTGTAACTGTTCCGCCTTCTGAAATTGTTTTTGCTGCAGCAATCGTTTCAAATGAGACGTTACGCAGTTCGCCTTCACGAGCTTCGCCAAGTACTAATACATTTTTAGACATATAGAGTCCCTCCTAGAACGGTTTAAATTGCCGGTATTATATGACTTTCGCTTCTTTGTTCAATAAATTTACCAATTCACTTACCTGATCAGAGATATCGCCTTCAAGTACTCGCCCTGCTGCCTTTTCAGGTGGCATGAAGATGTCGATTGTCTTTGTCTTTGCCTCGACATCATCTTCATCAAGATCGAGATCATCCAATTCCAATTCCTCAAGAGGCTTTTTCTTCGCCTTCATGATCCCTGGAAGTGATGGGTAACGAGGCTCGTTCAACCCTTGTTGAGCTGTTACGAGAAGTGGCAATGAAGTTTCGATTGTTTCAGAGTCCCCTTCAACGTCTCGGACAAGTGTTGCTGAAGTTCCGTCAATCTTTAAATCAGTAATTGTTGTGACATAGTTAATGCCGAGAAGTTCTGCGACACGTGGTCCAACTTGACCGGATCCTCCGTCAATCGCAACGTTTCCTGCAATGATCAAATCAGCATCTTTGTCTTTTAAGTATTCAGAGATGATTTTAGCTGCTGAGAATTCATCCATCTCCTCCAGGTCATCTTCCGTGTTGATCAATACCGCTTTGTCAGCGCCCATCGCAAGTGCAGTACGGAGCTGCTTTTCAGCGTCTTCTCCACCAAGTGAAAGGACAGTTACTTCGCCACCATGCTCATCGCGGACCTGAATCGCTTCTTCAACAGCATACTCATCGTATGGATTAATGATGAATTCCGCACCGTCTTCTTGAATGGCACCATTTTTTACAACAATTTTTTCCTCTGTGTCAAATGTACGTTTTACTAAAGCATAAATGTTCATACTGCAGACCTCCTTGACGTATTATCGTCCATTAAATTTAGGTTCACGTTTTTCTATAAATGCTTGAATGCCTTCTTTGGCATCTTCTGATACAAATACTTCGCCAAACGAATTCGCTTCTGCCTCGACGCCCTTATTATAAGAATCGTCTTTGGTGAATTGAAGCATTGCCAATGCTGCCTTCATAGCTACCGGGCTCTTCTTAGCAATTTTGTGTGCGATCGCCATTGTTTCGGATAGCAACACGTCTTCAGCAAAGACGCGGTTCGCGAGTCCCCATTTCACAGCTTCAAGTCCCGTAATTGGATCGCTCGTCAGCAACATTTCAGCTGCTTTGGCTTTCCCTACGTACCCTGGAAGTCTCTGTGTTCCAGCGAAGCCAGGAATCAGGCCAAGCTGTAACTCTGGTAGACCGAGTTTTGCGTTTTCAGTTACAAAACGCATGTGACAAGCCATTGCAAGCTCAAGTCCTCCACCTAACGCTGCGCCATGAATGGCTGCGATCACTGGTTTGTGATAGGTTTCCAACTTCTCGAAGATGCGTTGACCGTCTGCTGACAGTTTTGAGAATTCTGCTCCTGAAGTGACCGTTGTGAATTCTTTAATGTCTGCTCCAGCTGAGAAGAATTTGCCTTCTCCGTGAAGGACGATGACTCGTACTTCATCGATGTCTTTCAGTTGTTCTAGTAAGTCACCAACTTCTAGAATGAGCGCTCTTGAGAGTGCGTTTGCAGGGGGGCGGTTGATTGTTGCGACGGCGACCCCTTGGTCAATTGAGACTTTCAAAAAATCCATGTCATCCCATCCTTTTTCAGTACGGTTTGCTATGATGATTTGTAAAATGGAAGCGCCTTCAATGATAGCATACTAGTTTATTAAAAATAAAGATTTTCCACTTTGTTGCGACAATTTGGTTTACATATAGTCGATTAACTGGGTTGATTTACACTCCAGATGGACGCTTTCCGAGGGGCTCGATCTCAGCCGCTTCCTTCGCTTCGCTCAGTCCAGGGTCTTCGATCTTCGCTAATCCCTCCGGAGTCGCCATCTTCCGTTACAATCAACGGATTCTTATTAGCAAAACAATAATCTTCAATCTTAAAGATAAACAAGTTACCCTTTCATGCCAGAGAGTAGTAGTTTGTGTACTCTTGGGGCTAGTTCGAGTAGGTCGTATTTCTGGTCGTTCATGACCCAGGATGTTGTGGTTTCGTCGATTGTGCCGAATACCATTTGTCTAGCGAGTCGGATGTCGAGGTCTGGAGAGAATTCCCCACTTTCGATTCCTTCGCGTAACAATGCATCTAATAAAGTTAAGTATTCTTTTAGTACTTCATTGATACGAAAACGGAGTTCTTTGCTGGATTGCCGTAGTTCCAGTTGCGTGACGATGGCTAAGTTGCGATCGTCATGCAGCACTTTAAAGTGGTTCTCGATCATTTTAAACAACTTGTCGGAAGCGGATAAATCCATTTCTAGAATTTCTTTTACGTAGTCTGCAAAAACAGCCATCTTCTCTTGAAATACCGAAATGAGGATGTCTTCTTTGTTTTTGAAGTACAAGTAAATGGTTCCATCTGCGACGCCTGCTTCTTTTGCGATCTTTGACACTTGTGCTTGGTGGTACCCATTCTGCGCGATAATTGACACAGCAGCATCCACTATTTTTTTATATTTCGGTTTTTCACGCTTCAATTTTTCTCACCACCATAAAAAAGAAAATATGAATGATGGTTCATTCATATTTTCATATTAATAGTTATTTAGTTTTTAGTCAAGCCTTTTAGTTAGGATGTAAGCTGTTGCTGCTCTGCTTTCTTTTTCTCTTCATCCACTAAAGCTCTTCGTAGAATCTTCCCTACAGCGGTCTTCGGAAGCTCATCTCGGAACTCATAAATCCGCGGAACTTTGAATGACGCCATATTTGCTCTGCAATACGTATCTAATTCTTCTTCTGTCAGTGAATACCCTTCTTTTAAGACAATATAGGCTTTCACGGTTTCCCCGCGATAAGGATCCGGTACTCCTGCGACCACACATTCTTGAATCGCTTCGTTTTCATATAATACTTCTTCGATTTCTCGTGGAGAAATATTAAAACCGCTTGCGATAATCATGTCTTTTTTCCGGTCAACTACGTAGAAGAAGCCATCTTCATCCATATAACCAAGATCCCCTGTTAGAAACCATCCTTCACGGAACGACTCTTTTGTTTCTTCCGGGCGATTCCAATAGCCAGTCATCACTTGAGGTCCCTTAATGGCAATCTCTCCTACATCACCTGGTTTCATCGATATAGAAGAATCTGGTGGTAGTATAGCGACGTCCGTATTTGGCCATGGAACACCTATGGAACCACGTTTCCGCTGACCTTCCCAAACAAAGTTAGCAATCGCAACTGGAGACGTTTCGGTGAGTCCATATCCTTCTACCAGTTTCCCACCGGTCACTTTTTCAAATTTCTCTTGCACTTCTACTGGAAGTGCAGCTGATCCACTCAAACAGGCTTTAATCGACGATAAATCGTACTTTTCAACATCTGGATGGTTAAGCAAGCCAATATAGATTGTCGGTGCGCCTGGGAATAACGTAGGCTTCTGTTTGTCAATTTCTTTTAGTGCTGTCTTGAAATCGAATTTCGGGATCAATACCATTTTGTTTCCACACATGACTGAGAATATGAGCACAGTCGTCATCCCATAGACATGGAAGAACGGTAAAATTCCCATTGCGACTTCATCGCCATCTTTGGATTTGTACAGCCATGCGTTGCACATTTCCGCGTTTGCGATCAGGTTCTTGTGTGTAAGCATGACTCCTTTTGGAGGTCCTGTTGTTCCCCCCGTGTATTGTAGCAAAGCAATATCTTTTTCAAAGTCAAATTCCAGTTGAATCGATTCCGCTTGTGTCGACTTCATGATTTCAGTGTATAGATGATGGATTCCTCGGTGTTCCACTTTCACTACAATACCGTTTTCTTTCTTTTGTATAAAAGGATAAAGGACGTTTTTCGGGAATGGTAAGTAGTCTTTAATGCTAGTTACAATAATGTTTTCCAGCTGTGTTTCTTTTAGAATTGAGGATACTCGTGGAAAGAGTAAATCCAGGGTAATAATTGCCTTGGCACCTGAATCGGACATCAAATACGAAATTTCACGCTCTTTGTATAGTGGATTCGTTTGAACGACTATGCCACCTGCAAACAAGATCCCATAATAGGCAATGGCATTTTGCGGGCAATTCGGTAACATAATGGCCACTCGATCGCCTTTTTCAATTCCGAGTTTCCGTAAATAGTTCGCAAACTTCAAAGAGGATTCGTAAAACTCTCCGAACGTAATGTCTTTACCTAAAAAGTGAATTGCATTCTTTTTAGGATACTTGGACGCAGTGCGTGTCAAAAATTCTTGAAGAGGGATCGGAACAAAATCGATAACCGCAGGAATTTCAGGTGGATACTGTGAAAGCCATGGTTTGTTCGTCATGAAACAGCCTCCTTTTCTCTAGTATATTCATAGAATATTCATTCTTTACTAAGTATAACGAAAAATGAAGGCGTTTACAATGTTAACAATGGAAGGAATTGCAAACCCCGTAACTACGAGAGTTACGGGGTTTGCTTGACCATCCACCAAATACCGAAGGCGATAAATAACACGCACAATGCGAGTAATATTTTCGATAGTTTTTCCATTTGCGAAATCGTCTCCTACTGAACATACTCTTATGAAATACTTGCACCGATGACAAAGGATAATCCAACCGAAATAATCATCGAAATAAACCCTACAGAACGGTTATCTTTTTCAATTTCTTCATCTACTTTGAACATCGGTGTTAAAAATTCGAACAGCAAGTAGGCAAAAATGAGCAATGTGAATCCAAATAATCCCCATCCTATCATTTGTGGAAGCGTATTGTGCTGTTCGATTGAATATCTAAAAATGTTGGCAACACCGAATATTTTACCCCCTGTTGCAAAAGCAACAGCTAAGTTCCCATTTTTAATTTCATTCCAACACCTGTACTTTGTCACAATCTCAAAAATGACCATCGAAACTATGAGACAAAGGACAACGGTACTAAAATAACCGGCTGTTTCTACTAACGGATGACTCCAAAACCCAGTCTTTGACATTATTCGTTGGCCCCTTTACGGTGATGTCTTAACGAGTACGAATGAGCCTCGAATAGGTTTCACTTTTCCTATAAAAATTATTTCAACTCTACAACCGTTACACCAAGTCCACCTTCACCTGCATCACCAAAACGGAAATTTTTCACGCGAGAATGCTTTTTCAGATAGGTCTGGATGCCTTGACGGAGTGCACCCGTTCCTTTTCCGTGGATAATGGACACTTGGTGATAATTGGACAACAACGCATCATCCAAATACTTCTCTGTCCTTCTAATTGCATCTTCATAACGTTCTCCACGAAGATCGAGCTCCAATTTAACATGCTGATCACGCCCACGGATTGCGGTGGAAGCTACAATTTTCTTCTCTTTTTCAGGTTTTACAAATTCCAGACCTGATTGCTCCAATTTCATTTTCAAAATACCGATTTGAACAACCCATTCAGTATCAGATACTTTGTCAATGAGTGTACCTTTTTGTCCGTAGCTTAAGACTTTGACTTCATCGCCTACTTGCAACGGACGTGGAGCCGCTTTCGCCTTCAGTGCTTTCTTTTTCTCTTCTTTTGGTGAAGCATTTTCAAGACGCTTTCGTGCTTCAATGAGTTCGTGTTCTTTCACTGATGCACCGGCAGTCATCCGAAGCGCACGTAGATCTGAAATGATTGCTTCAGATTCGAGCCTTGCCTCTTCAACAATCTTTTTGGCCTTCTCTTTCGCTTTTTCAGTTAAGCGAGTTTGCATTTCTTCGTTTTCAGCAAGTTTTTCGGCTAGTTCTTTTTTCAACGATTCGGTTTCTACAAGTAAATCATGAGTGCGTTCTGCGTCTTTTTCGGATTGAACACGACTAGATTCCAAGGATGCAATCATGGAGTCAACTTCACCACGATCCGTTCCAGTAAACGTTTTGGCACGCTCGATCAGATGGTCTCCGAGACCAAGTCGTTTTGAAATTTCAAATGCATTACTACGTCCTGGAACGCCTATCAATAAGCGGTACGTCGGACTCAATGTATCGACATTGAATTCTACGCTCGCATTCGCAACACCATTTCTGTTGTAACTGTAAGCTTTCAGTTCTGGATAGTGTGTGGTCGCCATCACTCGCGCACCTGTTCCATGGACTTCATCCAAAATGGAGATTGCGAGTGCTGCCCCTTCTTGTGGATCGGTTCCTGAACCGAGTTCATCGAAAATAATGAGCGAATCATGGTCGAATTTCTTTAAGATATCAACGATATTGACCATGTGAGATGAAAACGTACTGAGACTTTGTTCGATGGATTGTTCATCACCAATATCGGCAAAAACGGATCCGAAAACAGCGATTTCCGAACCATCCAATACAGGAATTGGTAATCCGGCTTGTGCCATCAATGTACACAGTCCGACAGTTTTTAAAGTTACAGTTTTACCACCAGTATTTGGTCCAGTGATGACAATCGTTGTAATGTCTTTTCCGAATTCAATCGTATTGGCCACTGCTTCTTCGATTGGTAATAGTGGATGACGAGCTTTTGCGAGGCGCATATAGCCGTCTTGGTTCACTGTTGGTTTTGTACATTTATTTGCCATTCCGTATTTTGCTTTTGCTAAAATGACATCCACTTTCACAAGCTGATCGACTAGTACGAACAATTCATGTGCGTTTTCTTGAACAAGTGCAGAAAGCTCTCGAAGAATCTTTTCAATTTCTTCTTTTTCTTTGGATTTCAACGTGCGGATTTCGTTATTTGCTTGCACGACTGCATCAGGTTCGATGTATACCGTTTGACCTGAAGAAGACGAATCGTGAATGACGCCGCCGTAATGACTGCGGTACTCGGACTTTACAGGAATCACAAATCGTTCGTTCCTAATAGTGACAATGCTATCTGACAACATTTTCGCTGCGTTTTTCCCGCGAATAATGCTTTCCAATTTCTCACGGACTCTACCTTCTTGAATACGCAGGCTTTGACGGACTGAACGTAATGCACTGGATGCACTATCGAGTACGCGTCCGTTTTCGTCTACTGCACTATTGATTTCATGTTCTAGACCGGTGACGATTGGCATTGCTTCTTTAATTGCTATGAAATTTGGAATTTCCACTTCTTCATCTTGTAGAACAGCTTCGATGAATTGACGGAAAATGCGGCTCGCTCGGATGGTTGACGCAGTTTCCATCAATTCTTGCGCACTTAAGACGCCTCCGATTTGCGCACGACGCGCATGCGGCCTGATATCCGTAATCCCACCCATCGGGACATTACCTCGTACACGTAAAATTGCTAGACCTTCGTCCGTTTCTTCTAAAAGGCGTCCTACCGTTTCGAAGTCCGTATCCGGTTTCAATTTTTCCATTTCAGCTCGTCCTGCAGGGAACGTACACTGCTGTGCCGCTTGGGCAAGGACTTTGTCAAACTCTAAAGTTTTTAATACACGTGAATCCATTGCGGATCCCTTCCTTTCACTTATCGACGATTCTCTGTTTGAACTGATCCAATGACCAGGTATTGACGACTGTATCTTTTTTCAACCATGCTTTTTGTGCATACTCTACACCGATAGCCATGAGCTCCAATTGCTCCTTCGCATGGGCATCTGTATTGATCGATATCTTTACGCCAGCCTCTTGTGCCATTTCTAAGTATTCTTTGTCTAAATCAAGGCGATGAGGACTCGCGTTTAATTCTAGAATCTTACCATATTTCGCTGCCCATTCGATGAGTTGAGGCACATCAGGATTGTAGCCATCCCGTTTTCCAATGAGACGACCTGTAGGATGGGCAATTAAATCAACGTGTGGGTTTTTCATTGCCGAATGTAATCGTTCCATGATCTGTTCTTGGGATTGACTGAAACTTGAATGGATGGAAGCAATCACAAAATCGAGTTGTGCGAGGACTTCATCGTCAAAATCGAGTGTACCATCTGGCAAAATATCCATTTCTGTCCCACTGAAAATTTCGATATCTGGATACTCTTCATTGATTTCCCGGATTTCTTTCAATTGGTCAAGTAACCGTTCCGGTGTTAACCCATTCGCTACTTTCAAATAATGGGAGTGGTCTGTGATTACCATATGACTGTACCCACGTTCTCTGCATGCGTCTGCCATTTCACGAATTGAATACCCCCCGTCAGATGCGGTCGTATGCATGTGGAAGTCGCCTCTAATGTCACTCAATGTGACCAAACCATCTAATTCGTCGATGCGATCCAGTTCCCGACCGTCTTGACGCAAGTTTGGTTGGATGAAGGGTAGATCAAAGTGAGCAAAAAAGTCTTCCTCCGATTCGAACGTTAAGACCGTTCCATCCTCTTGCTCGACACCATATTCACTAATTTTTTCACCACGTGATTTTGCGAGTTGCCGCATTTTTACGTTATGGTCTTTTGAACCTGTAAAATGATGCAGCGCACTTGCATATTGTGTGTCTGTCACGAACCGGAAATCGACGTCGATGATTTCTTCCAACTCCAATGTTACGGAGAGCTTTGAATCCCCTGCTGCAATCGTTTCTATAGTAGGAAGTAGTTTCAGCAACTTTTCCCGGACAACTGAAGGTGTATCTGTCACGATGATGAAATCCATGTCACTACTTTGTTCTTTCGTTCTGCGGTAACTTCCCGCCACTGAATATTTGCTAATTTCTTCGATTTCATCCAAAACCGGCTCAACTTGTCCAACAAATTTAACCATCTGCCATAGTGGGAATGATGTTTTACGCTCAGAGAGCTGTTCAATTTCATGAAGTAGTTTTTCTTCAGTTTTCTTACCGAAACCTGGAAGAGCGCTCACCTCATTTTTCTCACAAGCTTGTTTTAACGATTCGATTGAATCGATTCCGAGTGCTTCATGGAGTTTCGCAATTCGCTTGCCCCCAAGTCCAGGGATTTCTAGCAGTGGAATCATTCCTGCAGGAACGGTTTCTTGAAGCTCGTTCAATAGGTCGGACTCCCCTTTGTCCAATAGATCCTGAATGACCGCACCTGTTCCCTTGCCAATTCCTTTCAAGGTCAAGATGTCATCCATTTCAGCGAGGCTTCT
The DNA here is from genome assembly GCF_000813425.1 of Sporosarcina sp. ZBG7A. Taxonomy (GTDB): domain Bacteria; phylum Bacillota; class Bacilli; order Bacillales_A; family Planococcaceae; genus Sporosarcina. Next base: position 19,187 of record NZ_JWIB01000057.1, on the reverse strand, counting down.
TGGGTCGACTTCAAGGACGTTCGCTGCTTTACGGAAAGCGCCAACTTTGAAATGATTCTCCCCGAGTAATTCCATATAGAGTGCAATTTTTTCCAACGTTTGTATAATCACTTTTTTGTTCATCAACAAAACCTCCTTGTTCTATTCGTTCCCTGACTGAACAAAAGCTTCCCGCCGCTCGGTGGGAAGCTGCTCAGACTTATTTTGTGTAAACGTACCACCATTCCTTCACTGCGCTTGAAATGACCGGTGTATGCTCGAACATGGTTTTCGACAGTAAAGAAGAATCTAATAATTTTTGAACAAAGTCGATTGGCAGCAAAGCAAGGAAACTAATGAGTAATAGAATGATAATATAGAACTCAACAAATCCTAATGCCGCTCCAAAGAAACGCGAGATGAATCCAAGTACAGGCAAGTGTTTTAGGAAGTCGAACATCGACACAAAGAGTTGCAGGAGGAATTTAACAACAAAGAAAATCAGTATAAATGCTAACAACCTATAAAACGTCTGATCTAAATCCAATTGTCCAAATGACCAGCTTAACTTGGACTCTGCGGTAACTCCCGGATATGGAATCCATAAAACGAATTTATCCGCAAGTTGTTTGTAATACGCGTATGCAACGATAAACGAAACGATAAAACCTGTCATATGTAAGACTTGTACAAGCAATCCTCTTCTAAAGCCTGTAATAAGTCCTCCAACCAATAGAAATAATATAAGTATATCTAACATTAGCAGCCGTCAGCCCTTCAACTTTTTCAATTCTTCTTCAAGTAATTCTTTTTCAGTTTGTAACTTCAAATAGTCATGTACACTGTTGACAGCTGTTAGCACAGCAACCTTTGTTGTATCCAAATACGGATTATGCGCACGGAGTTCACGCATTCGGTCGTCCACGAGTGTTGCCACTTGTCGAACGTGAGCAGACGAGTCGGTCCCGATGATGGTATACGTTTGACCGTATATATCGATGGTAATCCGTGTTTTTTGTTCTTTTTCCACTGCCATAACCTCCTGCCCAAAACTATGAACTTAATCATACCACGAAAAAGGTTTATTTGTGAACATAGGCATTGCCAGCGATCTATTTTTGTGCTTTCTTCTGTACACGGTATACTATACAAAACGTTTTAGATTGTACGGTTTGAAAGGATGATTTGAATGGCGAATTCTGTAATAATCTTGTCTGATAAAAAATTGACTGAGTTAAAAGCGTATTATGCGAGTGATCGTGTGACACGCAATGCTCCAGGTGTGGTGTTTGCTGCGAAAACGGCTAAAGCATCGATTACCGCGTATCGTTCGGGTAAAGTCCTGTTTCAAGGTGGTGGTGCTGAAGAGGAAGCTGCGAAATGGGAAGCTAATTTGGATGCTAGTTCGGACTCGGGGGCTCCGAAGAAAAAAGTTGTTGTTAAAGGAGCTGTCCTTCCCGATCGACTTGAGACACTTTCGGTAATCGGGTCAGATGAAACCGGGACGGGAGATTTCTTTGGTCCTGTGACGGTTTGTGCGTGTTACGTGCGCGCGGATCAGATTGCTCTTGTTGCTGAACTTGGGGTGAAGGACTCCAAGTTGCTAACGGATCCCTACATGAGATCGATTGCTCCTGATTTGAAGTCTGTGTTGACATACAGTGTGCTCACACTACAAAACGAGAAATACAATACTGTGCAAGCAAAAGGCTGGTCCCAAGGGAAAATCAAAGCATTGCTACACAATCAGGCAATCCGTCATGTGTTGCGTAAATTGGAAGATGAACACCCTGAATATATTTTGATAGATCAGTTCGCGGAGCGCGGTGTGTATTACAACCATTTGAAGAATGAACGTGAAATTGTGAGGGAGAATGTGTTGTTTGCAACGAAGGCGGAAGGATTGCATGTTGCCGTCGCAGCGGCGTCGATTATCGCGCGTGTGGCGTTTTTGGATGAAATGGATCGGTTGAGTGGATTAGCTGGACGAACACTTCCAAAAGGCGCTGGTAAAAAGGTGGATGAAACCGCAGCCTCAATTTTACTCGCGAAAGGTGAACCGTTTTTGCGTTCGTTGACGAAGTGGCACTTTGCGAATGCGAAGAAGGCAGCGGTGTTGGCTGCTAAGAAGCGTGGGTGAGGTGTGATTTTGGGATGGAGCGGGTTGTATGGGCGAACGAGCGGGTTGCTCGGGGGGAAACAAGCGGGTTGTTCGCCGGAACGAGCGGGTTGCTCGGGGAAACGATCGAGTTCAGGCTCGTAATGGATGGTTTTCCGAGGCAGCCCATACCCCCCCACTATCCATTACTAAATGCATAGCGGAGCGAAGCACACCGATTAATCTTGGTTTTAAATTAGAGGGAATTGATTGGTCGCGAGCTTGGATACGAATTGAAGAAGTTGCCTACCGCGGGCATGGTACAGGAAACATGCGGGACGTGTAACGAAACCATCTGGTTCAGTAGACAGACGAAAACGCTTCGCATGGCGAAGCGCGCAAATTATCACTCGTATTTTATCCTACATATGTAAGCTATATTAACGATGTGTAACGACTGCCTCGTCCCTCCCCCTGCTTTTGAATCTCTGAACGAGCTAGCATTTTTTTTGCAGTGTGACGATTAGTGATCCCCGTGAACTCACAAAACTTTCGATTGGTTAGCGGTCCGGACATTAGCATAAACCAATCTATTACCGCATTTTGGTGACTTCCGGTTTCTCGTACACCGCAGACTGGGCACTCCCATCTCAAGTCAGACCATCTCATAATTGCTGGAATTTCACATCTTGAACAAAATACCCCTCCCCTAATATCACGATCGGCTATTTTATATCGCACAGTTATTGGATATGGATTGTACTCCTTATGTCCACGCGCTAGTGCTTTTGCAATTCTTGCAATATCCCTTTCCTCTAAAATCTGGTTCTGTGGAGTCAATGAACGAAAATAAGTAGGTGCCTCATAGGCAGTAATCACTTCCATAGATGGCTTTTCTTCAATAAACATTTCATTATTATATGCAAAAACAATGAGCCCTTTCACCTTTACATGTACATTCCGGCTAGCTAACCACTTTTCGAGAAACTGAATTTTGCGTTCCACTTCTGCAATAGGGCTTCGGAATAGCAACCGTGTTCCGTCTGGCAGTTGCTTCATAAATTGTATAGGCTTGGCTTTGATGAAAATTTTATCAGCGATGTTTTTGATTTCTGAAATGATGATGGCGTCTGGTGTGATGAAAAGTGAGTCGATTTGAAAATGGATACCTTCGTGTTGTAGGGAAAGATCGTGGAGTATGGCGTGTGGATAGTCAGTCCGGACTTCTTTCATGTAGCGATCGTATTCTTGCTCCCCTCCGTAACCGGCACGGGTTTTATACAGCTCACTCTGGATGTACTCGTATTTCTCGTGTGCTGGCGAAAGACGTTTCTCTAAAGCTAGTAGCCCACTTAATAATCGTGGCTTGGTTCGATGTTTATAGATCAATGGCGTCACCCCTTCTTTCATTAGTGTAGCCGTTCTTCAATAGAAGTGGAAGGCTTTGGTCGAAAATAGCATTATCACGTTTTTGACACAATTCACTTTGAGATTTTAGTGCATCGCGAGATACATGTGCTTGAATTTTAGAGAGTTGGGGTGAGCGGAGAAAAAAATTTAATCTAGTTTTTAGGTTTGGAGTTGGTTAGGGATTAATTGGTCGCGAGTCCGATGAAGGTTTGCTCTAATTATAGTCCCGCGATAATTAGGCTATTGGAACGAGCGAGTTGCTGTCCGAAACGAGCGGGTTGCCATTCGAAACGGGCGGGTCGACATCCTAAACGATCAGGTTCCCACTCAGAACGGGCGGGTTGCTGTCCGAAACGAGCGGGTTCCCACTCGGAACGGGCGGGTCGCTGTCTGAAACGAGAGGGTTCCCACTCAGAACGAGCGAGTCACTGTCCGAAACGAGCGGGTACGTTGTTAAATCTCATGCAGACAAAAAAGAGAAGGAGAACCGGCAATTCGCCAGTTCTCCCTCTCTATTCATCTAGAATTATCCTCGTAACACTGCGCCTGATTTCTCTTTTAGTGCAGCGAGTACTTTATCGTGACGAGTGACAACTTCCTCGTCTGTCAACGTACGTTCTGCATCGAAATACGTTAATGAGAACGCGAGTGACTTCATGCCTTCATCCACTTTGTCGCCTTCGTACAAGTCAAATACAGTTACATCTTTCAACAACTTGCCGCCAGCTTCTTGGATAATGTCCATCAAGCTACCTGCCGCCTCGTCTTTTGAAACGACTAGAGCGATATCACGTGACATCGAAGGATAGCGTGGAACTTGCTCATACACGAGTGCTTCAGCTGATTCAGCTAGTAGCAACGCTAAGTTCATTTCCGTCACATAGGTCTCCTTCAAATCGCGCTTTTTCTGTTCAGACGGGTGCAATTGACCGAGCACACCGACCACCACGCCATTCAACAAGATGTCCGCTGTTCTACCTGGATGCAAGCCATCATGAGTCGCTTTCGCATACGTTACTTTCCCAGTAAGACCGAGTGTATCCATCAGCCCTTCGACGATTCCCTTCATCACAAAGAAATCGACTTTCTTATTTTCTTGTTGCCATGCGTGATCCACCCATTTTCCAGTGATTACCGCCGCAACATGACCTACTTCTTTAGGAAGTCCGTCCTCTTGCGTTCCTAGGAACACAGAACCCGTCTCATATAGTGAAACCGTGTCAATGCGACGTGCTACGTTGTAAGTCGTTGCATCCAGCAAATGTGGAAGCAAGCTTTGACGCAATACGCTTCGATCTTCACTCATCGGCATAAGAAGCTCTGTTACCGGTGCTGTCTCCAGCGCAAAGCTTTGGGATTCTGCACGTGAAGTTAGTGAATACGTGATCGCCTGATAAAGACCAGCACTCTCCATATAACGACGAACGAGACGGCGTTTTTCCTGGAAGCTGTTCAATCCTCCTGGAACACTTTCACCAATCGGCAGTGTCATCGGGATTTCATCGTATCCGTAAAGACGTGCAATTTCTTCGATCAAATCCTCTTTAATACGCAAATCTTGTCTGCGTGTTGGAGCATCGACGATTAATTGTCCATTCGCTGCTTCTACAGGGATTTGAAGACGTTCTAAAATCGAAACCATTTCGTCCATTGGAATCTTCATACCTAGACGCTGATTCACATAATCTGGTGACAATATAATGCGGACTGATTCTTTATCCAGCTCATCGAACTGAACAGCTCCAGCCAACACTTCTCCGCCAGCTAGTTCTGCCATTAATTGTGCCGCACGTTCTGCCGCTTCAGCTACACGGTTCGGGTCTACCCCTTTTTCAAAACGTGTACTCGCATCACTGCGCAGACCTACGTCTTTCGAAGTTTTTCGAACTGATGCAGATGCAAAATAAGCCGATTCAATGACAACTGTTGTCGTACCGTCGTGAACTTCGGAATTCGCTCCACCCATGACTCCTGCAAGTGCTACTGGTTCTTTACCATTCGTAATGACGAGCTGATCCGCATGTAATGTACGTTCGACATCATCTAATGTCGTCATCTTTTCACCTTCTACAGCGCGACGAACGACGATTTCCTTTGTCTCAAGACGATCGTAGTCAAACGCGTGCAAAGGCTGACCGTACTCAAGCAATACGAAATTAGTAATATCAACGACGTTGTTATGCGGACGAACACCGGCAGCCATCAAGTAATTTTGAAGCCATAGTGGCGACTCAGCGACTTTGACGTTTTTCACAACTTTAGCGATGTACATTGGGTTGTCTTCCTTAGCTTCTACTTTAAGCGTCAAGACATCTTCTGCTTTTTCGTTTGAAGCTGTGTACTCAATTGTCGGAAGCTTGACATCTTGTGATAAAATCGCACCGACTTCATACGCAACACCTAGCATGCTGAGTGCATCCGCGCGATTCGGTGTCAAATCGAATTCCAAGATGACGTCATCCAATCCGAGTAATGAAAGCGCATCTGTACCTGGTTTAGCATCAGCTGGCAGTACATAAATACCTTCTGCATAGGCTTTTGCGACAGTCTTTCCTTCTACACCAAGCTCTTGAAGAGAACAAATCATGCCGTTTGACACTTCACCGCGAAGTTTCGCTTTTTTAATCTTCATGCCACCTGGCAATTTCGCGCCAGGAAGTGCCGCAATAATGTTTTGTCCTGCGGCTACGTTCGGTGCACCACAAATAATTTGAACCGTTTCTTCGCCCACGTTTACTTGGCAAATGTTCAGTTTGTCTGCTTCCGGATGCTTTTCACATGATTCAACGTGTCCGACAACGATGTTCGTTAAACCTTCAGAACGGTCGATAATCGTATCGACTTCAATGCCCGCACGTGTAATCTTTTCAGCAAGATCCGCAGGTGCGATACCTTTTGTATCTACATAGTTTTCTAGCCATTTCGTTGATACGTACATGGGGTCTCCTCCTTACACTTCTGTGCGGTTAAATTGTGATATAAATCTCATATCGTTCGTAAAGAAATGACGAATGTCTTCGACGCCATACTTCAGCATTGCAATTCGCTCTGGTCCCATACCGAAAGCAAATCCAGTGAATACTGTAGGGTCATATCCAGCCATTTCAAGAACATTCGGATGCACCATACCAGCTCCGAGAATTTCAATCCAGCCAGTTTTCTTACAGACGTTACAGCCTGATCCGCCACATTTGAAGCATGAGATGTCCATTTCTACAGAAGGCTCTGTGAATGGGAAGAAGCTTGGACGAAGACGGATTTCCCGTTCTTCACCGAACATCTTCTTCGCAAATAATGCGAGGGTCCCTTTCAAATCACTCATTCGGATGTCTTCGCCAACGACGAGACCTTCGATTTGTGTGAATTGATGAGAATGTGTCGCGTCATCGCTATCTCGACGATACACTTTACCTGGGCAGATAATCTTGATCGACTCGCCTTTTTTAGCAGCCATTGTCCGCGCTTGGACAGGTGACGTGTGGGTACGCAACAAAACATCTTCCGTGATGTAAAATGAATCTTGCATGTCTCGTGCTGGGTGACCTTTTGGTAGGTTCAAGGCTTCAAAGTTGTAGTAGTCTTGTTCAACTTCAGGTCCTTCCGCCACTTCATAGCCCATGCTGATAAAGAAGTCTTCGATTTCTTCAACGACACGTGTCAGCGGGTGGTGATTGCCAAGTTTAACGGGTCTTCCTGGAAGTGTAATATCGATTGTTTCTTTTTCAAGTTTTTCATTAACGGCTTGCAGCTCGAGTAACTCCATTTTTTCTTCTAACGTTGTAGTAACGGTTTCACGCACGACATTCACAAGTGCGCCCATTTTAGGACGTTCCTCAGCCGGTAGTTTCCCCATTCCTTTCAAGAGGTCCGTAATCGGCCCCTTTTTCCCTAGATAAGCTACGCGAACGTCATTCAGTTCTTTCACTGACGCCGCGGCTTCAATTTTCTGCAGTGCTTCTTGTTTTAACTGTTCCAGCTGCTGCTCCATTGTCATTCTCCTTTCAAAATAGCTTTGTTAAGTAGATTTTTGAAGTAACCTTCTTTGGACATATAGCCGTTGAATGGAGTGCAGGGCGGCAACTCCTGAGGGATCAGCGTAGATTGAAGACCCCGCAGAAGCAAAGCGCCGAGGAGACTGAGATCAAGCCCCTCGGAAAGTGTCCGCCTGAAACGCAATTCAACACTGTCACATAACAAACCTTAACAAAACAAAAAAACTCGTCCCCTAAAAAAGGGACGAGGACGAATTCGCGGTACCACCCTGATTATCATGCCAGTCGTGCACATGATCTCTCAACTTCGGAATAACGGTCCGTAGCCGGCTCATCTTTACAGCATTATGCTGGTCCTGAAGGCAGCTCGCGGGGTGAACGGTAACAGTTTCGACCATCCATACTTCCAGTCAAGGTATGGATTCCCTAGCGTCAAATGTTCTGTTTCCTCTTCCCGGTCAACACTTTTGTTGTCTGTTGCTCTTGTATACTACATCAGTATAGCGGAATCCGCTTCATACTTCAATACTTGAACGACTTAGCGACGTGCGTATGTGTACAACAAGACGCCCGCTGCGACTGCAACGTTCAACGACTCTGCTTCACCATACAACGGAATCTTGACGATTGTATCCGCTTGCTCCAGGTATTCATCCGAAACTCCTGCTCCTTCATTCCCCATTAGAAGTGCAAAAGCAGGCAATGCGTCCACTGTGAAATGATCTTTTGCTTGAGACAATCCTGTTCCGATCACTTGCAGACCGCCTTGTTTTGCACGTTCAATCCATTCGCTCAAATCCCCTTTTACGATTGGAATATGGAAATGGGAACCTTGCCCAGAACGGACTGTTTTCGGGTTAAAAGGATCGGCACACCCCTTACCAAGAATCACAGCGTCCATTCCAGCAGCATCTGCAGTACGAATCATCGTTCCGATATTGCCCGGATCTTGGACTGCGTCAATAAATAGAAGACGTTTCCATTCTGAATACAGGTCTTCTGAAGGAATCGGCTGTTTGCAGTGTGCAAAAATCCCTTGTGGATGTTCTGTTTCTGAGATTTCGGCAGCTACTGCTTTCGTCATTTCAATGATTTGAATCGAAGACTCTTCCAACTCAAATGGAATTTCAACATCTTCCCGGAACATAATGTGAAGCACCGAACCTTCAATTTTTAACGCCTCTTCAACTAGATGGTGTCCTTCGACGATGAATTCTTCAGAGCGTTCGCGTTCTTTTTTTGTTGTAATAAGCTTTTTCCAATGTTTCACAAGTGCATTTTGCGTAGATTCAATACGTTTCATAGTGTAGGATGACTTCCTTTTTTTCTTTTCAGTGTATCAAAGACAAGCCCTTTTGGCGATACTAAACTCAAGTACGTTGAAAGGAGGTCAGATGAATGGATTTTCAAATTAGAGACGCAATTACGGCAAATATGACGGATAACAAAGCGCAAGATATCCGCGGAGTTGTGGATGATGCGATTGCGCGAGGAGAAGAGCATCTGCTTCCTGGCTTAGGTGTGTTCTTTGAAAAGCTTTGGCAACGCGCCGATGATCAGGAAAAGATGAAGATTACGGGTGAACTCGAGCACGCATTTGCTGCACAGTGACTCCAACACAAAAAGGGATCGCTATACACCTATTAGGTGCAATGCGATTCCTTTTTTATATCCTATTACAGCAACGCAGCAAGCAAAGCTTTCTGTGCATGCATGCGGTTTCCTGCTTGTTGGAAAACAACAGATTGTGTGCCGTCAATAACCGATGCTGAAACTTCTTGACCGCGATGTGCTGGAAGACAGTGCATAAACGTATAATCAGATTTCGCGCGTCCAGCAAGTTCGTCATTAATTTCAAAGCCATCGAAATCTGCAAGTCGCTTTTCTGATTGTTCATCGTCTCCCATACTCACCCACACGTCTGTATACAAAATGTCTGCGTCTTTTGCGGCTTCAACGGGATCTGTCAATTGTGTCATCGTCACGCCCGATTGTTTGGCTGCTTTTTCGATAGATTTTGATATGTCAGCATCCATTTCATAACCGACTGGTGTAGCGATTGCTGTGTGGATGCCCATTTTAGCAGCAGCCATGAGTAGTGAATGCGCGACATTATTGCCGTCCCCGATGTAAACAAGCTTTAGTCCCGCAAGCTTACCTTTCACTTCTTGGATTGTTAGTAGGTCCGCAAGTGCTTGGCAAGGGTGTAATTTATCTGTAAGGCCATTAATGACAGGGATTGAGGCGTTGTCTGCGAATTCTTTCACCATTTCATGCGAGTTTGCGCGAATCATTACTCCATCCAGATATTCAGAGAACACTTTCGCTGTATCTGCAATCGACTCGCCACGTCCGATTTGTAGTTCCGTCGGGTTCATCATCAATGCATGCCCACCTAGTTGGAACATACCCACATCGAACGAAATACGAGTTCGCGTCGAATTCTTTTCAAACACCATTCCTAGAGTTTTTCCTTCTAGAGGTTTAGTTGCGCCTCCCGCTAAAAAATCCTTCTTCATTTTCGCCGCTTGATCTAACAGATAGGCAATTTCTTCAGTTGAAAAATCCTCAATTGCTAAAAAGTCTTTTCCCTTCAATTGCTTCTCCATGTATTTCAGTTCGAATGCGCTTGTCATTAAATCATCCTCCATGAATAAAATTGGTTATTTACAGTATAATTATGAATAATTATAAAGTCAAATGTATTTTTATACTTTATTGAAAATTAAAAGAGGCAGACCAGGTTCTGATCTACCTCTTCCCTTTTTATTCAGAAATAATCTTATCGACTGTTTCTCGATCAAGCTTTTTAATGACTTCCACGATAAGTTTCACAGCGTTTTCATAGTCGTCGCGGTGTAGCATTGCCGCATGACTGTGGATGTAGCGAGTCGCTACAGTGATGGCTATTGAAGGAACCCCATTACCGCTCAAATGGATCGAGCCAGCATCTGTTCCGCCACCTGACATGGAATCGAATTGATACGGAATGCTGTTTTCTTCAGCAGTGTCGACGATAAAGTCACGTAAGCCCTTATGCGCGATCATAGACGCGTCATAGAGAATGATTTGAGGACCATCTCCCATTTTTGCTGACGCTTCTTTTGCTGTAACTCCAGGTGTGTCCCCAGCGATACCGACGTCAACTGCGATCCCGATATCCGGATTGATTTTATTTGCTGCAGTGCGAGCGCCACGAAGACCGACTTCTTCTTGGACCGCTCCAACACTATACAGTGTATTAGGATGACCTTGTTTGTTCAGTTCTTTCATAACGTCGATTGCAATTGCACAACCTATGCGGTTATCCCAAGCTTTTGCAAGTAAATATTTTTCGTTGTTCATGACTGTGAATTCGAAGTAAGGAACGACCATGTCCCCAGGTGAAACGCCCCACTCCATTGCCTCTTCACGTGATGAAGCACCGATATCGATGAACATATCTTTAATGTCCACTGGTTTTTTGCGAACTTCAGCAGGTAGAATATGTGGCGGTTTAGAACCGATGATTCCTGTAATGGAATCCCCTTTACGCGTTACAATCGTCACGCGTTGAGCGAGCATGACTTGTGACCACCAGCCACCGATTGTTTGGAAGCTCAAGAACCCTTTGTCGTCAATTCTTGAAATCATGAATCCGACTTCGTCGAGGTGACCCGCAACCATGATTTTAGGACCGTCTGCATCGCCAGTATGTTTAGCAATTAGTGAACCCAGACCATCCTGGTCAATCTCATCTGCAAATGGTTCGATATAGCGTTTCATCACGTCACGTGGTTCACGTTCGTTCCCACCTGTCCCTTTTGCATCGGTTAATTCTTTGAGCATGTGTAGCGTTTCATCCATTTTAGCCAAATCCTTCGCCCCCCTAAGTAATTACGTTCCTAGTATAGTACAAATTATCTTGTTTTCAAAGTATGCAGGGTATTCTTATAACAATTCTTTACGAAGTTGAGCGGGATCTTTAGGCGATAATAGGCCTGGTGGAATGTCGAACACTGTTTTCGCACCATGTTGTCCAAGTTGATTTAATCTGTATGCAGCTCGTGCATATGCTGTAAGAACACTTGAAGTAAACTCAGGATTACTATCCAATGTCAACGAATATTCCATCACCTGGTTTGTGCCTTTTCCGGTCTTACCACTACGGATGACAAATCCTCCATGTGGCATCGTACTATGATTTTGTTGCATTTCTTCTTCTGAGATGAAGGAAACAGTTGTATCATAGTCTGAGAAATAATCTGGCATGGTAACAATGGTATCTTCCACAGTCGCTGCGTCCGCGCCTGCTTCTAATACGACGTAGCATTCCCGGACATGCTTTTCTCTTGTTGACAATTCTGGTTGTTTCCCCGCTCGAACTTTTGAAATCGCTTCTTCAGAAGGGATTGTATACTGAACGGCATTTTTAACGCCGTTAATGCGACGAACCGCATCAGAATGACCTTGGCTAAGCCCTTTCCCCCAAAAAGTATATGTGGCACCGTCAGCAAGGACAGTTTCTCCATATAATCGATTCAATGAAAACAGGCCGGGATCCCATCCCACAGACAAAATTGCTGTTGTGCCCGAGGGTTTCGCTGCTGCATCGATAGCATCGAAGTATTCAGGGATTTTAGCGTGAGTATCGAAGCTATCAATCGTTGTAAATAACTTCGCAAGTGCAGGACCTTGTTCAGGTAAATCCGCACGGGACCCTCCGCAAAGAATCATGACGTCTACATCGTTCACATGCTTTTCAACATCTGCCAACTGGTACACAGATACGTTGTCACCGACTGGTTGAACACTACTTGGATCTCTTCTTGTGAAAATACCAACCAACTCCATATCGGGTTGTTGGGAAATCGCAAACTCCACCCCTTTACCTAGGTTTCCATAACCTGCGATTCCAATTCTTATCTTCGATTCCATGTCTTATTCCCCCATTTCGTTTGACTATTCGTTATTTTACAGTTTTTTTCACCAGATTGCTATTTTTTCTTAACAAGAATGACTTTCTACAATTTTGTCACACATCGTGCTGTTTGTTCCATACTCCCTAACCTTGGCCATTGATTTAAACCCTTAACATGATAAAATAAGCATGGTTTATGAAATCTCGAAACGAGGCGTATGTATGCGATTCTTTGTTTATTTAATCGTTTTCTTTTCATTTTTTGATTTGTTCTCCCAGCTACCGATCATGAGTCCATTTGCTCTTTCTTTAGGTGCTTCCACGTTCGTAGCGGGGCTAGTTGTCGGTACCTATTCACTTGCTAATGTTTTCGGAAATGTCATTTCAGGCTTTGTTACTGATAAGAGAGGTCCGTTCATCATTTTGCTAATCGGACTTTTAACGAACGCTTTAGCGTTGACGCTATATTCCACAGTCCATGTTGCTTGGATACTTGTTGGTGTCCGTTTCATTCACGGATTTACGAATGGTTTGATCATTCCTGCTGCGTTTACTTTTCTAGCCAACCGAGCTCAACCTGAAAAACGCGGAAAAAGTGTCGCGATTTCAGGTGCGTTTGTCGGAATGGCTGCGATTGCTGGTCCTGCTTATAGCGGAATTGTCGCTTCGATCATCGGGAACCCATTAAAAGGAACTCCTGCCATCATGCTCGCAAACGGCGCTATCATGGCAATCCTAGCAATTTTAACATTTCTGCTATTACGTTCGGTGAAAAGAGTCAAGAAATCAGAAGAAAAATCAAAAGAGAAACATGTCGGGGCAATGTTCCGCCATCCAGGCATTCAACGTGCCTTTGCCGGCGCATTCTTCCTTATGTTTTCACAAGGTGTCCTAGCGCTTATTCTTCCGTTAAAGGTCGAAGCACTTGGTTTTGACACAAAAACCACAGGCACACTTCTTAGCACGTTCGGTATTGTGGCAATTTTAGTATTTTTACTGCCGATCAATCGTATTTTCGATCGGGTGAAACCAATGATTACACTCGCATTCGGAATTTCCTTAATGGGTGTTAGTATGTTGCTTCTAAGTCAGGCAGACGAGCTGATTAGTCTATATGAAACAATGGCGTTATATGGGGTCGGATTTGCATTTCTATTCCCATCCATCAACTCATTGCTCATCGACTCCTCTGAAGCCGCTTATCGTGGAAAAGCATACGGTTATTTCTATGCGTTTTTCTCAATGGGCGTTGTCGCAGGATCGTATACGATTGGTGCATTGAATTTGAATTTCCGAGGAGCATTCGCTTTTACAGGTGTGGTCTTGCTACTCGTTGCAGCCTATACCATTTATGGCTTGTTCAAACAACGGACAGCACCGGTTCACTAAAACGGTTAATCCAAAGAGATTATATTAAAGAGCCTTGTATTTCGTGGACGCATTGCTTCTCCACTGTTTTTAGTACTCCATTCATCTTGTTCTCGATCTTAGGAACTCCTGTTCATTCCTAATACCTTTCAAATAGCAGACATGATATGATAAGCAGACAGACTTGTCTGATACAATTAGAATGGAGTGGTTCCTATCGGGATTAATGTATATGTAACATTTAACGGAAATTGCCGCCAAGCAGTGGAATTCTATGCAGACGTTTTCAATACGGAAAAACCGGAGTTTATGACTTTTGGTGACTCACCTCAAAATCCCGAATACCCTTTACCTGAAGATGCTAAAGATCTCATTATGCATACACGTCTTACTATAAAAAATGACGTGATCATGTTCTCAGACACATTTCCCGGATCACCAGTTGTAGTTGGAAATAACATCAGCTTAGCATTCGTAAGTGATGATACGGATGAACTTACTTCCTCGTTTGAAAAGCTCAAACAGGATGGTTACGTGTCCATGGAGTTACAGGAGACCTTTTTCAGTAAATGCTACGGCAAAGTAAAAGATCAATTTGGTATCGAATGGCAAGTAAGTCACGAAGAATAACGGAGAACAAAACAAAAAACATGCTTATCTAGCATGTTTTTTGTTTTGTATATTTGTTTGAGTAAGCAAATCATCAAATCTCCTGGAGTTGAAAAGATTGAATCTCTTCGATGAACGCCTCTCCATAAATCTCAAGCTTCGTTTGTCCAACACCCACAACATCTAAAAACTCAGCTGACGTTGCCGGTTTCTTCATCGCCATATCCTTCAAAGTCTTGTCCGAGAATACAACAAATGGTGGAACTCCCGCTTCTTGAGCAAGCTGACGTCTCAGTTGTCGAAGCTGTTCAAACAATGGATCGTTTTCTGTAAGTACTTTTGAGACAAATGAACCTTTGCGCATAATCTTATCATTGCCAAGCAAGACTTCTTTTCCACGCTCTGCCACCCGAATCGTAGGGAACTGTCCGTTTTCGACTTGTAAACAGTTCGCTGAAATCAGAAACTCGATAAAATCGGAAACTTCCTTCGCATTCTTTTCTTTCAGTAACCCATATGTGGTCAGTTCATGAAACTTAAAGTCCAGCAATTTTTTGTTCCTCGACCCTGTCAACACTTGAGCAATCATCGTCTTACCAAATCGTTGTCCCATTCGAATGACACATGACAGCACTTTTTGGGCTTCCAGCGTAACGTCCATCTGCTCACGTGTATCTGTGCAATTAGCACATCTTCCACATTTCGGAGCATCTTTTTCACCGAAGTATGTCACAATGTATTGCTGCAAACAATTTTCCGTATGACAATAGTCAATCATCCCTTGCAACTTTTCGAGTTCTGCTGGAATTCTAGAAGGATCAGGTGATTGGTCGATCAGAAAGCGTTGCGTCTGAATATCTTGTGATGCGAAAAGGAGCACACATTCACTATCGAGTCCGTCGCGCCCTGCGCGTCCTGCTTCCTGATAATAGCTTTCCATATTCTTCGGCATTTGATAATGAATGACGTATCGAATATTCGACTTATCAATTCCCATTCCAAACGCATTTGTTGCGACCATCACCGTCGCTTCATCATTCAAAAAACGTTCTTGTTCGTGATGACGTTCGGTATCTGACATGCCTCCATGATACTTCGCCACTTCAAATCCAGAGCGGTTCAGCAGCTCATAAATACTCTCGACTGCTTTTCGGGTTGCCGCGTAAACAATTCCAGCCTCGCCTTTATTTTTACTTGCAAACTCTTTGATGAACTTCTCACGATTTTGCCCTTTTACAACCGTAAACACCAGGTTTGACCGCTCGAACCCTGTCATCACCGTCTGTTCTTGCGGAATTCCAAGTTGCACTCGGATGTCTTCCCGAACGTTCGGCGTTGCTGTCGCAGTTAAAGCAAGCAAGACCGGTTTTTCGTCAAAACAGTTCAATACGCGAGTAATATTCCTATAGCTCGGTCTGAAATCATGACCCCATTGTGAAATACAGTGTGCTTCATCAATTGCAATCATCGGCACGCTCATGCGACTTAGTTCTCTCATAAATGATTCGGACTCTAATCGCTCGGGCGCAATATAGAGGAGCCGATACTGTCCTGCAATCGCGTTTTCAAGAATACCGAAATATTCCTCAGATGATAGTGTACTGTTTATGTATGCAGCAGGAATCCCAAGCTGCCACAGTGCGTCTACCTGATCTTTCATAAGGGAAATGAGTGGGGATATGACGAGGACCGTTCCATCTAATAACATTGCCGGAACTTGGTAGCACAATGATTTACCGCCACCCGTTGGCATGACACACAGAGCGTCCTGTCCACCCATAACATGCTGGATGACTTGCTCTTGTCCTGTGCGGAATGATGTATACCCGAATTTTTCAGCGAGCACGGCAAGTGCTTGTTGCATCATTTAGTGTCCTCCTTTCATCGGAATTCGTCTCTTTGCGCGAAGACATGCAAGAAAATTCTATACGTTTCAAGCGTCTTTTGAAGGTGATTCTGTAAATAACAGACGTTCTTCTTCACGACTATGGATTTCGTTCACAACCAATAACGCATAAAACTTTTGTAGGACGCTCGGACTAATCCCTTCCGTCTCTCTAAGCACTTCTATGTCCGCAACGATGATTCTTATCAAATCATGATCACGTGTTAGCTGTGTAACTGATTTTTCCATCGTAGGATTTTCGGTAACGATTTCTTGATAAAACCCATCCTCTTCTGCATCCGCATGACTGATTACTCGAGTCTTCCAGTAATCCACTAAATCATTGGCCGCTCGTTCTGCATTTTTCTGATCCCCTTCTTGAAGGAAGTCAATCAGCATCTCCGTTTTTCCGATTGCACCAGATAGTCCACCTTCGTGAATAGCTCGGTGAGAATGTAGTTGTTTTAAAGCTGGTCCTGCCATTTCAATCATTCCTTTCCGTTGATTGTCTACTCTAAGAATAGCAGATTGGTAAGGAGAATGGAACGAACATGGGGACACTTCTAAATGTGAACTCCAAGACAAAATAAAACCGTCTCGCATAGTTGCAAAGACGGTTCAATGTATGTATGGCGGAGGCGAGAAGATTTGAACTCCCGCGGCGCTTGCACGCCCTAGCTGATTTCGAGTCAGCCCCCTTCAGCCTCTTGGGTACGCCTCCATTTTTAACGAAATAAAATTATAACACGGACCAAATCATTCTTCAATTTAATAACCTCTTCACTCAACTATGTGAATAGCAGCTAAGTGAAGAGGTCGGCTATTATACTTTAGAAATTTTAAAGTTGCTGACCATCGCCCAAGAAAGAACGAGCATTGCAATGACAAGATACGGTGCTGCCACATATGGAACTGCGAAATATAATGCAGTTAAAATAACACCTGCTGCTGTAATTGGAACGCCACGGAATACTCCGTCGAACTCTTCAACATTGTACCGGGCCAATCGAACCGCCCCACAAGCAATATAGATAATCGTCGCTGCGAGCCCTACCCAAAGCATTCCAGATAAAGCTGTATGGTAGATAAGGACCGCTGGTGCGATGCCAAACGATATAATATCACTTAACGAATCTAATTCTTTACCAAAAGCAGATTCTGTATGGAAGTGACGAGCAGTCATACCGTCAAAACGATCGAATAAAGCTGCTAAAAAAATAAATACCAAACTCATGTGTGACAAGTCTTGCGAAATTAGTATAATAGCAATAACTCCGAAACTTAAATTGACTAAAGTAATTGCATTCGCCAGTTGGGCCTTCACTTTAGTATAATCAATATATCTAAATGAAAACATATCAAACCTCCTTATAATAAATACTAGTTAAAGATGGTGATTGTATTGAAAAAGAAACTTCTTAAATCATTAGTGGAATTGACTGGAAATCCAATTTCTTCTGGGATTCTTCGTCACTTGTCAGCCTCACGTCTAAGCAAACCTCTTATTAAGACGTACTCAAAATCCTATAAAATCGATGAGTCCATTATGGAATATCCGAGAGAACACTATGACAGCCTGCAAGCATTTTTCACTCGCAATCTAAAATCCGGAGCACGACCTTTCAATGAGTCGCCTGAAATTCTTATCTCCCCTTCTGACGGACAGCTAAGTTCGTACGGACGTGTGGAAGAAGGACACCAATTTACAATTAAAGGTCATACATACAGTATAAATGAAATATTCATGAATGAGAAGAGTGCATCTGCTTATAAAAATGGTTGGTACTTTGTATTCTACTTATCCCCAGCAGATTATCATCACTTTCATTACCCTGCGGATGGTACAGTCATTAACCGCTACGCTCTTGGAAATAAATCATATCCTGTTAATACAATGGGACTCACATACGGAGACAAACCGTTTGAAACAAACTATAGATTGATAACCGAGCTTGCAACAACTTATGATAAATTAGCCCTTGTCAAAGTAGGCGCACTCAATGTAAACTCCGTACAGCTCTACTCTTCTTCAAAAGAAGCTAAAAAAGGAGAGGATTTCGGGTATTTCTCGTTTGGCTCAACAATTCTTTTGTTTGTCGCAGGTGACTCCCATTTCTCTGCTACAATTCAAGAAAAAGGTGCAATCCATGTTGGAGACCCAATTGGTCAATGGGTACCACGAACGTGAACATCAAAGAAGTGACAAAAGAGGGATGTAAGTGAGTGTTTTTCAAGATTTCGTTACCCATTACGGGTATTTTGCAGTTTTTCTATTTCTAGCGCTTGGAATATTCGGTTTACCAATGCCAGATGAGTTCTTAATCGTCTTTACAGGATACTTGTCTTCTGCTGGATTGTTCAATTTTTTAGGAGCTATGGCTATTGCAATTTTGGGTGTGTTCATCGGAACTCTTGTAACCTATACAATCGGAAAACAAGTGGGACGTCCAATTGTTGAGCGGTTCGGTAAATGGGTCGGTCTGTCAGAAAAACGAGTACTACGAATAGAACGATGGTTTGGCCGCTATGGTTCCTGGACTGTGACCTTAGGCTTTTTCGTTCCAGGAATGCGTCATTTTGTTTGTTGCTTTTCAGGAATGAGTGGCATGGCTGTAAAACGATATATGCTGTTCTCCTCACTCGGCACAACCGCTTCAGGTATTATATGCATAACACTCGGCTATTTGTTCGGATGGCCATTTTAAACACTCCGCTAAGTGCGGAATGATCAGACTGTAGACAAACTCCAGTACACATGGGGATTGGCTACAGTCTTTTTCTTTTACAATAGAATTAACTATGAAAAGTTGATTTCCGCTGCGAGCGGACGCTTTCCGAGGGGCTTGCTCTCAGTCGCTTCCCTCGCTTTGCTCAGTCCAGGGTCTTCGAGCTTCGCTTATCCCTCCGGAGTCGCCGCTCTCCGCTACAATCAACAGTATCTCCCAA
>NZ_JWIB01000056.1 GCF_000813425.1 Sporosarcina sp. ZBG7A | reverse complement strand
TGAAGATAGTATAGAAAGTGGACACAATCCAATGAGCGTGTTTGGATAGAGAGAACATACTAACTGAACGGAGCGTGTCCATAATGACGAAACGAATTGATGATAAGTTAAAACAACATTTGATCAAGCTCGTGGTGATAGATGGAAAAAAGCAGATTGAAGTCTCACGAGAGATGGATGTCCCTGTAAGTACCCTGCGACGATGGGTCAGCGAGCACCGTAAAGAATTGGAAGCAGAGCTTAACGGCGTAGAATATGTAACCCCTGCTGAACGGCTGAAGCAACAACGAGCATTAGAGAAAGAAATTCAAGAGCTGAAAGAAGAAAATGAAATCTTAAAAAAAGCCATGCACATCTTCTCAAAAAACCCGCAGTGATTTATTCATTTATCGAAGAACACCGGGCAGAATACCGCGTGAAGAAGATGTGCCAAGTTCTCCAGGTTTCAACGAGCGGCTACTATAAATGGCGAGAAAAAGAACAAAGCTTTACCCAACGTCAAAAAGAAGGGGCATTAAAGTTAATCAAACAAATCTTTTACGATAATCGTGAAGTCTATGGAAGCCCTCGGATTCAAAGGATTTTGAAGAATGAAGGGGTTCCACTCTCAGAGAAGACCGTTTCCAACTACATGAGGGAGCTTGGCTTGTGCGCTACCGTTCCTTTTCATTATACGGTCACAACTCAGTCTAATCATGAACATCCAATCTACCCGAACCTATTAAAAAGGAACTTCCATGCAGATCAGCCGAATCAAGTGTGGGTCGTTGACATCACCTATATCTGGACCAGTCAAGGATGGCTGTATTTGGCCACAGTGATGGATCTTTTTTCGAGAAAAATCATTGGATTCAACTTATCAAATACATTAGCCAAGGAGTTGCCTCAGCTGGCTCTCGAGCGAGCCTTTCATTTCCGTTCACCAGAAGAAGGATTGATTCACCATTCAGATCAGGGGTCTCAATATGCATCTACATCCTATACAGATTTACTGAAGGAAAAGAAATGTCAGATTAGCATGAGTCGTAGAGGTGACTGTTACGACAACGCATGCATTGAATCTTTCCATGCGACAATCAAAAAGGAACTAATTTACCGAACTAAGTTCAAGACACGTAAAGAGGCTGAGGAGGCCGTGCTGGACTACATTATCTCGTTTTACAACGAGAGACGTATCCATTCCACATTAGATTATGTGTCCCCCAATTTTTTTGAGTCTCAGTATGAAGAAACAAAAGTAAAAAACACGCAGAAACCACTCACAACTTTCGTGGAAGAGCAGTTGGCAATATAACTGTTCTTCCATGAAAGTCCAGCAAGCGCAGCGCGGTAGGCTTTTAAAAATAATCACTCACAAATTTGT
>NZ_JWIB01000055.1 GCF_000813425.1 Sporosarcina sp. ZBG7A | reverse complement strand
ACTTTGGAGAAATATCTCAAAACCACAAATCCGCTCAAGCAACCATCAAAAAAATCAAAAAACAGGATACCTCCAAATAGGAGATACCCCGATACACAATAACTTATAAAATAGGTGACAACAATCGTGAAATCGACTCTTTAATCTTAATCGTACGAGAGCGGTTCAAATACATATCGTAAGTCAACTCGGTCGATAACTGAATGTCTTGTTCAAATAGCTCAGCGAGTTCGCGGGACTTCTCACGATCATAGATGAACGCATTAATCTCAAAGTTGAGACGGAAACTTCGCTCGTCAATATTGGCTGTACCGACAGTTGACAGCTCATCATCCACAACAATCTGCTTCGCATGAATGAACCCGTTTTCGTAAATGTAGACGCGTGCTCCAGCCTTCAGCAAGCTGCCGATATTCGAATATGTCGCCCAGTAGACAAACATGTGATCCGGCTTATTTGGAATCATAATTCGCACATCTACCCCAGACAAACATGCGATTCGAAGCGCGTCCAAGAAACTAACGTCAGGAATGAAATACGGCGTTTGAATATATATATAATCTTTGGCGATGAAGATCATCTTTAAATAGCCGTCCTTGATTTGTTCCCATTCTGCATCCGGTCCGCTTGAAACGATTTGCATCCCGACTGACCCTTTGCGTGGTATGACAGGGAAGTAGCGATCGTTGTACTGAACTTCACTCGATGCCAATGCCTGATTCCAATCCAAAAGAAACCGGGTTTGCAACGGATGTACTGCGCTTCCTTCGATGCGTAAGTGAGTATCCCGCCAGTAGCCGAACTTCTTGCTCATTCCGAGATACTCATCGCCTACGTTGAATCCGCCGACATAACCAATACGACCATCTACAACCACGATTTTTCGGTGATTACGATAATTCAAACGTGGGTTGATGAGCGGCATTATAGCAGGGAAGAACGCTGCAGCTTCTCCACCAGCTTCTGTTAGTTCCTTCAAATGTTTGACGTGCAAACCCCGCGATCCGATATCGTCAAAGAGCACACGAACTTTTACGCCGGACTTCGCTTTTCTCACAAGAACTTCCATAATCCTACTACCGAGTTTGTCGAGTCTCATAATGTAATACTGGAAATGAATGTGATCCTTTGCACTTTCCAAATCCTCAATAAGCGCTTCAAACTTTGCAGCGCCATCATTAAAGATTTCCACATCGTTATCTTGTGTTAGCACCGCATGATTATTTCTTAAATGTAAATAAATCATATCGTGGTAATGTGCGGTATCGTCGAGCTGGAATTCGAAGGTTTCGTCTTCAATCGCTTCCATTTGGTAGTCGATTAAGGTTTCGATACCGATACGATCTCGACCCGACCAGCGAAATAAGTGTCGCTTCCGCAACTGTCTTCCAAGCAGTAGGTAAATAATGAATCCGAAGAGAGGGATGAAAAATAGAACAAGGAGCCAAGCCCATGTAGCTGCAGCATCACGTCGTTCTAAAAAGATAAGAACTCCCGCAAGCAGGACGTTTAAAATAAGTGTTGCAATCGTAAGAAAGGTGATAATTCCTGCCATTGTATGCCGCCTTTCTGGAAATGTATTGTATTTCTATAGTATACATGAACATAGGAATTTGTCTCTGAAAACCAAAGCCGCTTGCAACACCATAAAAAAACTGAAAGAAATGATAATCGCTCATTTCTTTCAGCCCTAAACGATATCAAGATTACGAACGCAGCTTCACGCGTTGCAACCGAAGCGCATTCAATACAACTGACACGGAACTAAACGCCATTGCAGCGCCAGCTACCCAAGGGGCGAGCAATCCAGCAGCTGCAATCGGAATGCCAATCGAATTGTATGCAAGTGCCCAAAACAAATTCTGTTTAATGTTACGAACAGTCAATCGGCTCATCGTAAGTGTGTCTGGAACCCGTAACAAATCACCATGCATCAGCGTGACGTCGGCGGCTTCCATGGCAACCGCAGTTCCGGTGCCCATAGCCAACCCGATATCGGCAACAGCTAGTGCGGGTGCGTCATTAATCCCGTCACCCGCCATCGCGACACGTTTTCCTTCAGCTTGTAATTCCAAAATCGTTTGTGCTTTTTGGTCAGGTAACACACCCGCAATCACCCGGTCAATTCCGACAGTTGCTGCAATCGACTTCGCAGTCCGTTCCTGATCACCTGTCAGCATAATGACTTCCATCCCGAGTGCATGCAATTCTTTCACAGCTTGAGCAGAGGATTCTTTCACCGTATCCGCAACAGCAATCACACCAACATGCTCACCATCCGCTGCCATATACATCACTGTCTTGCCATCGTTCTCAAGGGAAGCCGTGTCTGCAATGCCATCATCGAACGAAACGCCGAAGCGCTCCAATAATTTCTGGTTACCGAGCAATACTTCAATACCGTCGATCTTACAGTGGATTCCGTGACCAGGAATGGATTCGAATTCTTCCACTGTTGGAATCTGCTCCTCGTTTTCCTGTCCGAAAGCTGTAATTGCTCGAGCGACAGGATGTTCAGAATCACTTTCCGCTGCCGATGCAAGTGCTATTAACGATTCCCTTTTAGATGAATCTGAAACACAGAAATCTGTCACTTCAGGTGTCCCTTTAGTAATTGTGCCTGTTTTATCGAACACGATTGTATCAATCGATTTTGTCTGCTCCATAGCTTCTGCAGTTTTGAACAATATCCCATGCTCAGCGGCACGACCGGACCCCGCCATGATTGACGTCGGAGTTGCAAGTCCGAGTGCACATGGACAGGCAATTACTAATACCGCAATTGTGCTCGTCAGCGCCTCGGCGAAATCACCAGGTGTTACAACGAAGTACCAGATTAGAAAAGTTAAGACAGCGATTCCGACGACTACTGGAACGAACACGCCAGAGATTTTATCAGCTAACCGCTGTATTGGTGCTTTCGATCCTTGTGCTTCTTCAACCACTCGAATGATTCCAGAGAGCATCGTATCTTTTCCAATGTTTTTCGCGCGAACCCGCAAGGAACCATTCGCATTGACAGTCGCAGCATACAGCAGATCGCCCGCTACTTTATCGACAGGTAGACTTTCGCCGGTCAACATCGATTCATCTACCGCAGAAGAACCTGACAGCACTTCTGCATCTACCGGAACTGAAGCACCAGGACGAATCACGAGCACATCACCAACTTGCACATCGGAAATCGGGATTTCTGAAGCGACACCATCACGCTCGACAACTGCCATAGTTGGCTGCAGTCCCATGAGCTTTTTAATGGCGTCAGATGAATGCCCTTTGGCGCGTGCTTCAAACAGCTTTCCTAGTAAAATCAGCGTAATCAGGACTGCGCTTGTTTCAAAATATAGGCCATGATTCGAGCCAGTCAGAACGAGGAAAACTGAATAGAAATATGCTGCTGACGTTCCAAGAACGACGAGAACGTCCATATTGGCACTTCCGTTTCGAAGTGCAGAGAATGCCCCTTTATAAAACGTCCAACCAATCCAAAACTGAACTGGTGTCGCAAGTATCCACTGGAAATAAGGA
The DNA here is from genome assembly GCF_000813425.1 of Sporosarcina sp. ZBG7A. Classification (GTDB taxonomy): domain Bacteria; phylum Bacillota; class Bacilli; order Bacillales_A; family Planococcaceae; genus Sporosarcina. Next base: position 24,547 of record NZ_JWIB01000055.1, on the reverse strand, counting down.
TTCATAAACAAGTCTGGTACATACATCCAACTAGTAAAAGAGAAATGGGCAAACATTGTCCATAACAGCGGCAGAGAAAGTGCGGCAGAAATTACGAACATCCTCATTTTTTTCCGGATTTCAGTTTTTCTAGGGTCTTCTTCAGTCACAGTGTCTCCATCTTTGACAGAAGCACCATAACCCACCTTTTCTATTTTCCCGATAATCTCTTCTACTGAAAGTGCAGTTGGGTCATACGTAACGCGACCTGTCTCCAGTGCTAAGTTCACATTGACACTATAAACACCTGGCATTTTTGAAAGTACTTTTTCAATCCGTGCAGAACACGCTGCACATGTCATACCTGTCAGCTGTAGATCGACTTGTCGTTCGGTCACTTCATAGCCGAGAGACTGGATCTTAGCACGGATGGCTGGCAAATCGGCAACATCCGAATCCACCGTAACTGCGGCTTTTTCTGTTGCGAAATTGACAGCGACTTCTTGCACACCATCCATCCGAGTAAGACCTTTCTCAATCCGGTTTGCACAAGCTGCACATGTCATCCCGGTGATTGGGACATCCATTCGTTTCTCATTCATCTCATACAACTCCTTTTAGATACCTATAGGGGGTATCAATTTTTGAAAAATAAAAAGCAATTTGCGATATTCGTGAACTCAACAAGGTGAAAAGAAACCGCACACGAGTAGCATACGGTTTCAGGTAAAATCACTGAACGACGTCATACCCTTGTTCTTCAATCGTCTCTTCGATTTTGCTGCGGTCTGCTTGTGTAGAGTCATGAGAAACTTGCACAGTTCCAGCGTCCAGATTAACTGACACGGATTCAACACCTGCAAGTTTACCTACATTATCTTCAACCGATTTTACACAATGGCCACATGACATGCCTTTTACTGTTAATGTTGTTTGTTCCATTTCTAATTCCTCCCTTATTTTCTCATCAATTTTGAAACTGTAATCAATAGTTCGTCGAGCACGGCATCATCACCTTCTGCAAGGCGGTCTTTCACACACCCTTTTAAGTGTCCGTCCAACAAAACTTTTGCAGCACCATTCAAGGCTGATTGCGTCGCCGCAAGTTGTGTAATGATATCATCACAATACACATCATTTTCGACCATTTTGCGAATACCACGTATTTGACCTTCCACTCGATTCAATCGGTGAATAAGATTTGTTTTGACACTATCAGGGTGATGACTTTTGCGGCAGGAAACTTCTTCAGCAACTAAAAGTTCATCATCATGGACCATATTCGTCACCTCTTTCTAATTTAATAGTAATGTACCTGTAGGGGGTATGTCAATCAAATACGTTCGCTCAATAAAATTTACAAAAAAAGAGTATTTGTAACATAATTGAAAGGTTAAAAACTTGACAATCGTGGTATAATAAAGTTAGACAAAGAAAACATCACGTTTTGAACAAAATAGAACCTTACATCCAATTCGTGCGTCCTGCACTATAGAAAGGTTGAGGTGGAACCAGATGGCGAAAGAAATCGATTTGAAGAAGATCATCACAAACTTAGCGAAGTTAGGTGTTTCCGCTACAATGACAAAATCGCGTCTAGATATGCTGAAGGCACTTACACCGCCAGCTCAGCAAGACCCGCAAATCCAACCATAACTAAAAAACACGACCTAGGAATATTCCTAGGTCGTGTTTTTTATTCTTCCTCATCCGAGTTGAACATATACGTACGGTGATGGAACTTCATGCTAAAGATCAGTCCGATGGCGAGCATGTTGCCCATCAAAGAACTACCTCCATAACTAATGAATGGAAGGGGAATCCCCGTAATCGGAAGTAATTGAATCGTCATGCCGATATTTTCAAATACGTGGAACGTGATCATCGCGATAATCCCTGCAGCAATATACGTACTGAACGGATCCTTTAACTCCAATGCGATTTTCGTCAAATGATAAATCAGAAAGAAATATAGACAAATGACGACGCTTGCGCCGAAGAATCCCCATTCCTCTCCAATAACACTGAAGATGAAGTCTGTATGGCTTTCAGGTACATACACTTCACGGTCTTTATATCCTTTACCAAAAATCTCTCCAGACCCAATTGCGTTCAATGAGGTAATCAGATGCAAGCCTTCATTTGACGAATACGAATAGGGATCGAGCCATGAATAGATTCTCTGGAACTGATACTGTTTAAATCCAAGTGACGCTAAAAAGTCTTGGGCATATAATGCCATAAAGAGCATTGTGCCTCCAATTGAAGCAGAGCCCACAAAGATTGGCAATAAGATTTTCCACGTAATGCCTGAAACGATAGTAAGAGCAGCAGTGATGGCAAGGAAAACTAACGCTGTTCCTAGATCCGTCTGCATCATTATGAAAAATAGGGGCACAATCAGGACGACGCCGATTTTTAAAAGTAACATGAAATCGGTTTGCAACGTCTTCTCTGTAAACTTCTCATGGTGTTTTGTAATGACACGAGCGAGACCGATGATGAAAAATGTTTTCATAAACTCGGCAGGCTGGATACTACCAATGCCAGGTAAGTGGAACCAACTTTTTGCTCCATTACGGCGAGCAACAAGATCCATACTTTCTGGGAGGATGAACAGCACGAACAGGGCGAAAATACCGACCCCATAAATGAGCCATGCTGCTTTTTTATATTGTTCAGGTTCGAAGTACATTGTAAAAGCAATAATAATCGAACCTACGACATACCACTGGATTTGAGACGGTATAAAGTTGGTACCATATTGTCCTGTCGTTTGAGCTGAAGAAATAGCAATAAGACTAATTGCTCCAAACATAAGTAAAAGAAAGGCTAGTGGCCAATCGAAACGGTCCGCAGATCTTTGTTGTATTTTCATAATTTGTCACCTTTGTCGTTTCATAGAGTTACAGTCACTCATTATAACCGAAAACGCCCCCGAATCCACAAGAGGAAATTTTCCTGTTTTGTCCGGTTACTATTCTTCTGTTTCAAATAAGTAATTTTGCTGGTGGAATCGTATACTAAAAATCAAACCAATTGCAAACATATTACTAAATAAGGAACTTCCTCCATAGCTGATAAAAGGAAGAGGAATACCTGTTATCGGAAGCAGTTGAATATTCATACCGATGTTTTCTAACACATGGAAAGCTAACATGGCAATCACACCTGCCGTCACATAGATACTGAACGTATCTTTCAACGTCAATGCGATTTTCGTTAAATGATAAATGAAGACGAAGAAAAGTGTGATCAATAAACTTGCCCCGATGAATCCCCATTCTTCTCCAATTACACTGATGATGAAGTCTGTGTGGTTTTCAGGAATATACACAACACTTTCTTTGAAGCCTTTTCCAGTGAACTCTCCAGAACCAATCGCCGTCATCGCCTGGATCAGGTTATATCCTTCCTCACCTGGATACGAATAGGGATCGAGCCACGAATAGACACGCTTAAATTGATAAGGGTCAAAACCAAGCTTCTGTAAAAAATCCTGTGCATATATAGCCATCCATAAAAGAGTTGCTCCTAGTGTTGAGCCGACTGCCATCAACGGACCAAGCAGTTTCCATGAGATTCCAGATACAATGACGACGGCAATTGTAATCGCTATGAATACAAGAGATGTCCCCAAATCTGGTTGCTTCATTATGAAAGCAAGCGGAACCAACAACATCACACCTACTTTTCCAAGCAGCATCAAATCCATCCTGATCGATTTTTCGGGATGACGGTCATGATGAACACTAACGGTTCTGGCTAATCCAAGGATGAAAAAAGATTTGATGAACTCTGAAGGTTGAATCGTTCCAATGACAGGCAGATGTAGCCAACGCTTTGCACCTAGACGGGTTTCTGCAATCTGATCTTCACCACCTGGTGCCAACATAAGAAATACTAAAAGAAAAATTCCAAAGCCATAAAGGGGCAACGCCAGTTTTTTGTATTGTTGAGGTTCGAGCTGTATCATAACGAAAATGATAAATGCACCTAGGACGTACCAACGTATTTGCAGGGGGATGAAATTTGTGTTGTACTGTCCAGAGTTTTGAGCAGAACCAATTGCGGTTAAACTGACGATAAAAAACAAAAATAGTAATAAAGCAAGTGTCCAGTCAAAGCGATCTGTCCACTTGGATGAAAGTTTCAAAGCGGAACTCCTTCCTAAGGAGATAATCGGTAAAGTATACCGTAGTTAGGTCAAAGATTCACGTAGTTCATAAGACGTGATCGTGGAATGATAAGTTTCTCCATTGTAAAACTTATTACTCTAACAATAGATGAAGAGAGAGGTTTTTTCTAGCTTCATCCACGGTTCATGGTAAACTAGTGAGACGAAAACTAACGGATCGAGAGGGATTATTATGAAAAAAAAGCTAGGGTTAGTCTATGGAGGAAAATCAGCAGAACATGAAGTTTCGTTGTCTACAGCGCGCGCAGCTACACAAGCAATCAAATTTGAAGCATACGAAGTGATGCCGATCTACATAACTCCTGAAGGGGAGTGGCGTACGGGCGCATCTCTTGCGGCACCTGCAAAAACAATCGAAGAATTGCGTTTGGAAGGGAACGGAACAAACGAGCCGGATAGTATCGCTCAATTTCTTCAGCTAGAAAGCAAGCCGGATGTCATCCTACCACTACTTCACGGAACAAATGGGGAAGATGGAACAGTTCAAGGTCTCTTTGAAGTGATGAATATTCCTTATGCGGGAAATGGTGTTCTTGCCTCATCAGCAGGGATGGATAAAGTCGTCATGAAACAATTGTTTGCTCAAGTTGGGCTTGCACAAGTACCTTATGTCCATTTCATTCGTTCAGAGTGGGAGAAAGATGAAACGCGTCTATTAGACGCTGCAGAGCAAACACTTGAATACCCGGTATTTGTAAAGCCGGCTAACTTAGGCTCAAGCGTAGGTATTAGCAAAGCGGACAATCGGGGGAGTTTGAAAGAAGCGATTTCGTTTGCGCTAAAATTCGACAGAAAAATAATTGTGGAACAAGGGGTCACGGCACGTGAAATCGAAATGGGTGTACTAGGAAACGACGAACCGGCATGTTCTGTTCCGGGGGAAATCAAGCCTGTTGCGGCATTTTACGACTACGAAGCGAAATACCAAGACGGTAATACGGAATTAGTAATTCCTGCACATGTACCTGATGACGTTGCAAGCCACATGAAAGACATGGCATACCGCGCATTCAAAGTACTCGACTGTTCTGGACTCGTTCGCGCAGACTTCTTTGTAACTGAAACTGACGAAGTACTCATCAATGAAGTCAATACGATGCCTGGATTTACACCAACGAGTATGTTCCCACTACTTTGGCAACATACTGGCGTAAGTTATCCGGAACTAATTGACCGTCTTATTGAATTGGCGATCGCACGCCATGCAGAAAAACAAAAGATACAATACACAATGGATTGAGTGGGATAACTAATGAAACGAAAATTGACTGAATTAGCTAGCTGGTTGGGTGCTTCTGGACAGCTTTTAGAAGGTATTACTGTGACAGGAGCAACCATTGACTCGAGAAATATCCAGGAAGGTGAGTTGTTCATCCCATTCCGTGGAGAACATGCAAACGGTCATGTGTATGTCCGTTCAGCTATCGAAAATGGTGCAGTTGCTGCGCTATGGCTTGCCGATGAACCGAACCCTCCTGAAGACATTCCACTTATCTTTGTAGAAGATGCAGAGATTGCTTTGCAGCAACTTGCTCGTAGCTATCGCGAACAGCTCACATGTAAAGTGATTGGTGTCACAGGCTCAAACGGTAAGACATCGACAAAAGATTTACTTGCGAGTGTGTTAGGCGCGAAATTTGAGGTCCGTAAAACAGAAGGGAATTTCAACAACGAACTTGGGATGCCGTTGACAATTCTTTCCCTAGAAGAAGATACAGAAGTGGCTGTTTTGGAAATGGGCATGAGTGGTTTTGGGGAAATTTCATTCCTTTCTAAATTAGCAAAGCCTGATATCGCAATTATTACGAATATCGGTGAAGCTCACATGCAGGATCTCGGAAGTCGCGAGGGAATTGCGAAAGCAAAATTTGAAATTATCGATGGGCTTTCTTCAAGTGGAGTGTTTTACTACGATGGCGATGAACCGCTTCTTACAACGCTTGTAGATCTACATCCAGATCTCGATGCACATGCATTCGGCTATGGGGGCGCGTGTGATGTTTTAGCGAAAGATATAAAAGTGACCGAACAAGGTAGTCAGTTTACTGTTCAAGGTCAAATCGAGGGTCAATTTGTCATTCCAGTCTATGGCGAGCACCAAGTTAAAAATGCACTAGCAGCAATGCTAGTTGCAAAAAAACTTGGTATGACTGACGAAGCAATCCGAAGTGCGCTACTGAATGCAGTCTTAACACCGATGCGCATGCAGCCAGTAACAGCAAAAAGTGGAGCCTTGTTCATAAATGATGCCTATAATGCCGCCCCTACGTCGTTGCGTGCAGCTTTGACGTTCATTGGCCAAACAGAACTCCGTAATGATAAGTGGGTAGTGTTGGGCGATATGCTGGAACTTGGACAAGATGAACGACATTTCCATGAATCAGTTGCTGACCAACTTGCCAACCTAGAGTTGAAGGGAATTGCCTTATACGGACCTAGAATGCATTGGTTATATGACGAACTTTTAGCGCGAAAAACGAGTGTGGAACTGATTTGGACAGAGAATGACTATGCACCCATCGTGGAGAAACTACTTGGATCCATCAACGATCAATCCATTATCTTGTTGAAAGGATCTCGTGGGATGGCGCTTGAAAACGTGTTGAAAGGTGTACTGGAAACGGAGGCGTAATCCGTGAAAACAGGTGTAATTATTCTGCATGGATTTACGGGTGGCTCATTTGAAGTTCGCCCGTTCGTCCAGTATTTGAAGGACAAGACGGACTGGATGATCGAAATCCCAGTATTGCCTGGGCATGAACCAGGAGGCAGACTAGCTGAAATCACTGCAGAAGCCTGGCTAATGGAAGCGGAACTCGCATACAGACGCCTGAGTAAGCAAACGGATCGAATTTTTGTGGTCGGATTTTCGATGGGAGGTCTGATTGCGTTGTATCTAGCGCTTCGGTATCCCGTCGAACGTCTCGTCTTACTGAGTGCTGCTGCAAGGTATATCTCACCTCGGTTATTATTGGCTGATGCTGCGATTTTACTTTCCGAGCCGGTAGTTCGACACTTCCCACCAAACACATTTTATCATTTGTATCGCTATAAACTGGCCAATACGCCGATCCGCTCTGCTTATCAATTTACACGGATTATACAACAAATTGAGCCCTATTATAGCAGGATCACAGTGCCTGTTTGTATTGTACAAGGCAAGCAGGATAGTATTGTCCCGTATTCAAGTGCCCACTTGCTCTATCATTCGCTCGGCTCTTCAACGAAGCAGCTAATCTTCTCTGATAACGGGAAACACCACATTTGTTACAGTGATGATTGCGCGGAGTGGTTTGAAAAGGTACTTGAATTTATGTGTCGGGAAGATGAACAACAGACTTGTTTAGGCTGAGTGTATAGCTTGCGATGTCGACTTTATTGTGGTAAACTAGCATGAGCATTGGATACATTTACGCAGAACTCTTCCTTTTGTGGAGAGTGCTTTTTTTTGAATAAAACGGTTTGACGGCAATGCCGCTAAAGAGGAGAATCCTCTATCGAACCGCTCGGCAAAGACCGGGCTTTCCTTTCATCCACTACATCTAAATAGTCGAGATCATAGGATGATTTCCTATATTAGATTTGTATACGTTCGGAAACATACCCAATAAGCATAAGGCTCCGATTTGCCGCGCTTTCATTTGCAAATGTAACCAATTGTCAAATGGAAAACACAAAGGAGATTGAGAAGTTTGACGAAATTTTCAGAACTTAATATCAGTAAATCTACACAAGACTCTCTAAAGAGAATGGGCTTTGAAGAGGCTACTCCAATTCAAGAAGGTACGGTTACTTTTGGAATGGAAGGCAAGGACGTCATCGGTCAAGCACAGACGGGAACGGGTAAGACAGCAGCATTTGGTATCCCTATGATCGAAAAAATCGATACAAGCAACCCTGCAGTTCAGGCACTTGTCATCGCGCCAACTCGTGAGCTTGCGATTCAGGTTTCTGAAGAAATTTATAAAATCGGTTACGGAAAACGTGCTCGCATTCTTTCTGTATTTGGTGGACAAGAAATTTCACGCCAAATCCGTGCTTTGAAAAACAATCCACAAATCGTTGTCGGTACGCCGGGACGTATTTTGGATCACATTAAGCGTAAAACATTGAAGCTTGACGGCGTTCAAACACTTGTATTGGACGAAGCGGATGAAATGTTGAACATGGGCTTCATCGAGGACATTAACTCAATTCTTGAGAATGTTCCTGCAGAGCGCCAAACATTGCTATTCTCAGCAACTATGCCTGGACCAATCCGTAAAATCGCGGAAACGTTCATGAAAAACCCTGAGATCGTTAAAATCAAGTCAAAAGAAATGACTGTTGAAAACATTGAACAGTTCTTCGTGAAATCACAAGAACGTGAAAAGTTCGATATTCTGTCTCGTTTGTTGAACGTTCAACAGCCTGAACTTGCGATCGTTTTCGGTCGTACAAAGCGCCGTGTTGACGAGCTTTCACATGCACTCAACATTCGCGGATACATTGCAGAAGGAATCCACGGTGATTTGACACAAGCGAAACGTATGTCTGTTTTGCGTCAATTCAAAGAAGGTAAAGTCGACATTTTAGTTGCAACAGACGTTGCTGCTCGTGGACTTGATATTTCTGGAGTAACTCACGTTTACAACTTTGATATTCCACAGGATCCTGAAAGCTATGTTCACCGTATCGGCCGTACAGGTCGTGCTGGTAAGAGCGGTATGGCTATTACGTTTGTAACACCACGTGAAATGGGTTACCTTCGTATTGTGGAAGAAACAACGAAAAAGCGTATGAATCCACTTCAGCCACCAACATCTGACGAAGCGCTTCTTGGCCAACAAAAAGTTGCAGTCGAGACGCTTGCTGAAGCTGTTCAAAAGAATGAGTTGAATGATTATGTTCAATTTGCAACAGATCTTCTTAGTAAATACGATGCAACTGACCTAGTTGCTGCAGCATTGAAACATTTAACAAACGAGCCAGACGCAACTCCTGTATCAATTACAGAAGAACGTCCATTGCCATCACGTGGCGGCAGCGGCGGAGGTCGTGGCGGATACAAAGGCAATCGCAGTGGCGGCAATCGCTCACACGGTGGCGGCCGTGGATTCAGTGGTGGCCAACGTCGCAGTAGCGGTGGAAGCCGTGACGGACGCAGCAGTGGTAGTCGCGATGGACGCAGTGGCGGCAGTCGTGAAGGCGGAAACCGGGATCGCTCACGTGGCGGACGGTCTGAACGCTAATCACTAACTATATAAATGGAAAGCTCGGGACGTGCACAGAAAAATGTGCATTTCCCGAGCTTTTTGTTTAGTTTTTTGAAACATCTATCTCCGTCAATCGTATACACTAGTATTAGATAGGGAGGAATCGATGTGAGAAAAGAACCTGCGAACAAACTATCGAAGAAAGGCTTAACTGTATGGCGTCTCTATGGTTGGTTGCAAACCGCTGTTGTGCTGTTGCTTGCAATAGGTGCGGGTACGTTAACTGTTATCTTTGATTGGCCATGGTGGGTATACATAATTGCTGCTTCTGTTGTCGTATTATACGGATGGCTATTCATCTATCTGTTTCCTAAGATTAGATGGTCCAGGTGGCGCTATGAAGTGAGGGAGTCAGAAATAGAATTGCAACACGGAATTTTCATCGTCACTCGTACGCTAATTCCGATGGTGCGTGTCCAACACGTTGATACGGCTCAAGGTCCGATATTGAAGAAATATGACTTGTCCGCGATATCGATTTCTTCTGCAGCAACGGTTCACTCAATTCCTGCATTAGCAACTGAGGAAGCAGATGAATTACGTAATCGTATTTCGGCGTTGGCAAAGGTGGCGGAAGACGATGTCTGAGCCGCGTTACAAACTGCATTGGGTTACGGTCTTGGTTGAAAGTCTGAAAGCTTTAAAAGAAGCAATATTACCTTTAGTGGTCGTATTGATATCGGGGAGTAGAAACAATGACTCTGGAATATGGATTCTAGACAATTGGTCTTTGGTATTAGGCGTTATTTTAGTCGTCTATTTACTTTCCAGTGGTTTCATTAAATGGCGAAGATTTTCGTACTGGTTTGAAGATGGGGAGTTGCGAATCGAATCGGGATTGTTCGTTCGGAAGAAACGCTATATCCCTTTTGAACGAATACAAAGTTTGAATTACACAGAAGGAATTTTCCATCGTCCATTTGGACTTGTAAAAGTGCAAGTGGAAACCGCCGCTTCTTCTGGAGGAGAAGCTGAGGCAGAGTTGACGGCTGTCACCCGTGAAGATGCAGATTTGATAAAAAAACGGATTGCCGAGGGGAAGAAACGAAAAGTTGAGGAAGCAGGAGACGCACTTGAGGTTGGGATAGATAGTGCAGAATTGATTGAGGAAGAACCTGCTGAGAAGCGTGTGTTTTCTTTGAACCCGAAGCAACTAGTTCTCCTTGCCACTACGTCTGGGGGAATCGGTGTCATTTTTTCAGGGGTGGCTATATTTTTATCCCAGTTCGGAGAATTTTTGCCGCTTGATAAAGTGAGTGACGAGCTTGCAGGCCTTATTAAGTTCGGTGTATTTATTATTGTCCTCTTAGTTCTTGTGGGTTTGCTCGTCGCGTGGTTACTATCTGTCGCGATGACGTTTTTCTCGTATTATGGGTTTACCGTTCGTGTTACAGAGGAAGAGCTGATCATAACACGCGGGCTACTCGAGAAAAAACGTACCACGATCCCGCTTAGTCGGATTCAAAGTGTAAGTTTTGTTGAAAACCCTCTTCGACAAATATTCGGCTATGGACGTGTACTGGTGCATAGTGCAGGCGCTGCAGGAGATGGTTCTAAAATTCAGCTGTTTCCTCTGGTGAAGAAGAAAGAATTGTACGAACCTCTACAAGCTATTTTTCCTGATTTAGATTTACGTGAGCCTGCAAAGAAACTGCCTGAACGAGGGCGTAGGTTCTACTATCGGATTGACTTCATCTGGATGATTCCGGGGATTGTGCTATTAGGCTGGTTCTTCTATCCTTATGGACTGTTTTCGCTTCTCATTGTACCCCTCGTTATGGCATTTGGAGTTTGGCAACACCGCTCTGCTGCATATCGGGTGAGTGGCAGTCAGGTTACCATACGCTCGCGGGGATTTAGTTTAGAAACATCCTACACGATGCGCAAAAGAATTCAATCAGCGCACTTACGGCAAACAATTTTTCAACGTCGTAAACGGGTAGCAACCATTCATATGAATGTGAAGTCAGGTATTGGGGTTCACGACGTCCGACTGAGGCAGATGGATGTGGACGAAGCAGAGCACTTGCTGGATTGGTACGAACCTTCACGAGAGAGTGGAGAAGTGCTCATAAAGCTTGAGAAGTGATCATAAATGCTAGAAAGTGCTCATAAAACTCGAGAAGTGATCATAAATGCTGAAAAGTGCTCATAAACCCAGGAAAGTGCTCATAAAGCTCGAGAAGTGATCATAAACCCAGGAAAGTGCTCATAAAGCTCGAAATGTGATCATAACCCAATAAAAGCGCTCATAAATCTCAAAAAATGATCATAAATCCATGTGAGTGCCCCGCAAAACAAAAAAGACTGTCAGAAAGTCAGCAACACTGACTTTCTAGCAGTCTTTATCTCTTCGGAACAACTTTGATCTTCGGCTTGCGCCAGCTTATGATGCGCTTTGGATGGAAAATGCTTAATCCGATCAAGAAGCCGACCACCAGACCGGCAATATGCGCAGCCGCGTTAATATTAGGTCCAACAAAGGTCATAACAACACTGAGTCCGATAATTGGTAACATAATTTGGCGAAGCTGAGGTAACATCTTTTTTGTGTAATACACAAGAGCGCCAAATGCACCAAAAATCCCGAAAATCGCACCACTTGCACCGACGTGTAAATAATTGGAGTCGTAAATAAAGAACGTTGCAATGTCTCCGAAGACACCAGCCAAGAAGTACACAGTTAGAAATCGTGCCTTACCAGCTACCTTTTCCAACTCTGGTCCAAAGATGAATAAGGAAAACATATTGAATAATAGATGCATGATTCCGGAATGTAAAAACATTGGTGTGACAAGACGCCAATACTCTCCTTGTTCAATCATATAATTCGAGCCTACTCCAAAGTTCCAAATGGTATCGCCTATGATGGGTAGAAACGTGAGTAGATGAATCACGACATTAAGAGCGATAAGCGTGGACACTACAGGATATAGCCGAATGTATTGAGAAAAACTTTCAGTACGGATAAACATGACTCTCCCCCGATCTTTGTTTTAGTATACAATTTTTCGACTCTATATGGAAAGAAGGTGACTGAATGATATCAGGAATTGGTTTGGATATTACAGAACTTGACCGAATTGCAGAACTGGACAACAAATCCGATAAATTCCGCAATCGAATTCTTACGACTGAAGAACAGCGATACTACGAGAGCCTTTCCAATCACCGTCGTATCGAATTCCTTGCGGGACGTTTTGCAGCAAAAGAAGCTTTTGCAAAAGCGCTTGGAACCGGAATTGGTCCAACATGCAGTTTTCTGGATATTGCGATCTTGCCTGACGATAAAGGCGCACCTATCCTATACTTTAACGGAAACCTTGTGGACGGCTTTGTTTCCATTACACATACGAAGACGGTAGCTGCTGCACAAGTAATTCTTCAAAAAATGGAACGTTTCTAACCAGCTTTGCATAAATGACTGTCCCTCCTCATAAGATGACCTACCCGATTGAAATAGGAGAGGATGACCTGAATGCGGAGCAAAATTGGATTACTGTTGATGGGTGCGGTTCTTTTGTTACTAACTGCTTGTGGAGCACCGTCGAAAGAAGATGTCGTCAAGAAATTGAGTGGTAAATGGAATGATTCCAATGGGTACGATCTTCAAGCAACGATGGAGATTAAGACTGGTGAAGAACCACGTCAATATGACGTGACAGTTTGGCACACGAAGCCTGATTTTTACAAAGTGGACGTTTCTCAAAAAGGGAAAGACGAATCACAGATGATCGTACGTAACGAAGAAGGGGTTTTTGTTGTCACGCCATCCTTGAACAAGACGTACAAATTCCAAAGTGATTGGCCTGCACAAAACAGCCAGGCGTACTTAATCAGTACATTATCTGATGATATTAAAGCGGATAAGAAGTCCACGATGACTGAGAAAGATAAGACGTATGTATTTGAAACGGCAACACGCAATAATCATAAAGCAGTTCTGCCGAAACAACAGATTCATATCGATAAGAAGACATTGCTTCCAACGCATGTATCCTTATTGGATGAAAACAAGGAAGAGAAAATCCGTGTGACATTCAAGAAAATCACTTTAGGTGTGAAGCGTAAAGCGGATGATTATAAAGTCGAGACGGAAAATATGGATCACGAGAAAAAAGATGAAAAACCGAAGGACAAAAAGGCACAACTTGAAACCTTCTATCCTTCCGCTTCCTTTGAAGGTGTCACGTTGTTAAGTGAAGAACCTGTTGCAACAGAAACTGGAACGCGTCTCTTCCTATCTTATGGTGGTGCTGGAAAAGAGTTCGTTGTTGTTCAAGAACCAGCAGCTGAAATGGATAGCCAAGTGGCAGTATCCATTGAAGGGGATCCAGTAGATCTAGGTTTCGCTGTAGCAGCTCTTTCAGGAAATACGATTCGCTGGGAACAAGATGGAGTTGCGTTTTATGTAGCCTCTGAGACCCTTAGTAAGGGAGAACTCATTCAAGTGGCTGGTTCAATGCAAACAGATGTAGTCAAGTAAATCAAACACGTCAAGCGGGTGCCGAACAATCCGGTACCCGCTTGTTATCTAGATTGACGTACGGCGCCTTTCAGGATGATAATGAGAATACTTATTCTGAAGAGGTGATCCGCGTGACAGAATCATTTAACTATCGACCGACTCGCGCAGTAGTGGATGTGGGTGCGATTCGATCGAACGTCAGGAACTTAAGGGAACTACTGCCTGCTGAAACGGGCATCATAGCAGTTGTGAAAGCAGATGGTTATGGACATGGCGCAACTGAAAGTGCACGGGCTGCGTTCAGAGAAGGTGCGATAATGGCGGCTGTTGCAACGCCTGACGAAGCATTGGATTTACGTGAGGCGGGTATTCAACAACCGATTCTAGTACTTGGTCCAGTACCCATTACTTTTTTAAAAGAAGCAATCCGCCAAGAGATTACAGTTGCGATTCCAGGTGTTCAATGGGCGCAAGCTGCAGCTGATGAACTCAGAGGGATTAAAGAATCTTTGAATACTCATGTAAAAATTGACACAGGGATGGGTAGGATAGGCGTACGAAGTGAACAAGAAATTGTTGAATTAGTTAAAATTCTTGAAGGAACTTCGGCTATCCGAGTGGAAGGTATATTTACACACTTTGCAACTGCAGATGAGCAAGATACGAAGAGTACGGAGGAGCAATTCCGGAAATTTAATCGGCTAGTTACCTGCTTTCCGGAACGCCCGAAACTTATTCACGCTGCAAATAGCGCAGCAGCACTAAGATTTCCAGATTTTGCGCTCGATGCGGTTCGTTTTGGTATTGGTATGTATGGTATAGCGCCTTCTGAAGTGGTTGCTCGGGAACTGCCATTTCAACTTGAACGTGCATTGCGATTGGAAACGGAGATTGCATTTGTTAAGCAAGTGGATGCGAAAGAACCAATCAGTTATGGCGGTACCTACGTATCGCAACCAGGTGAGTGGATCGCAACGTTGCCAATCGGCTATGCAGATGGTTTGAAGCGCGGATTGCTCAATCAAGAAGTATTGATTCGCGGAAAACGTGTCCCGATAGTTGGAACAATCTGCATGGACCAATGTATGGTGCGATTACCTGAAAGATATCCAGAAGGCGAACCAGTTGTATTATTAGGGAAACAAGGAAATGAAGAAATTACAATGGAAGAATGGGCAACTCGTATCGGCACGATTCCTTATGAAATTGCCGTAACGATTGCTAGACGTGTACAAAGACAGTATTTTGGGGATTAGTTGGCACCTCCTACTTCTCGCACTTTCGACAAACTACCAAACCTGACTGCGCAACTTGTCGCTATATTACCTAATTTGTCTTTTCATTGTCGAACTCCAATGGTAAGATAAACATGTATAGAAATGAGGATCGGGTTTTGTCGGAGGTGCTAGAGTTGGATGCTAACCAAAACAAAAGAGAACTACTTATGGAAATCCCCACAAAAATGCTGAAACAAAATGAACAGACGATCGTCCATCAGGAGCAGCAGGGAGATTTCGTATATTACTCGGCTACGCGGTATAAGACTGATTGTGAGTTAAATGCAATCAGAGAAAAGATGATGCGCGGATATGTGGAAATGTCCCAAATCAATCTTGGAATTGCCGCTGAATGTCTGCATGCGGAATTCGAAGCTCAGCATACGGTGGAACGAATCGTAAGCGGAGGATGAAAAGTTGGCAATTAAACGCGGAGATGTCTTTTTTGCGGATTTGTCGCCTGTCGTAGGATCTGAACAAGGCGGCACGAGACCTGTTCTCGTCATTCAGAACGACATTGGGAACCGGTTTAGCCCTACAGTGATTGTAGCGGCAATCACTGCCCAGATACAAAAAGCAAAGTTGCCGACACATGTCGAAATAGATGCGGCCCGTCACGGATTCGAGCGGGATTCTGTAATCCTGCTCGAACAAATCCGCACTCTCGACAAATCGAGGCTCACAGATAAAATCACCCACTTAGATCACCAAGTTATGCAGAAAGTGGACGAAGCATTAGAAGTCAGTTTTGGCTTAACTAACTTATAGGCATACATAGCAAAGAAATCCATTCTGTCCTCCGACGGAATGGATTTTTTGTACGGAAAAGATGCTGAACGGACACTTATCCGTTATAATAGAGAACAAAGTTGTATCGCGTTTTCATCATAAGGGGGAAAAGACATCATTATGAACAGTAAAATGAGGATAATAGTAAACGAGCATATGGATGCAATTATTGAACAGTGGATTGAACTGATGAAAGAAGAGAAGGGAGAGCGTTTCTTCCATTTTATGCCTCAGCATCTTGTTGAAAAAACGAGTCGTGAGTTCACGACGTTAATGACTTCCAACATAACGGAAGGCGAAAGCGCGTTAAACAACGAACGCCTAGACGACTTTACGGAGAAAGTGATCCGCTTTGGGTGGTCGATAAAATTCGTGAACAAAGCAATCGATAATTTTGCTGCCGTTGTTTTTGAAATGCTTGAAGACGAGGAAGTCATTACCGAACAGAATCTTAGAATCTTTATGGGTGTATTCACTGGATGGATCAACCCCTTACGTGAAAGCATTATAGAAGCATATTCTATCAAATGGGAACAAACTGACACGTTGCAAAAAGTCGCGTTGCAGGAACTTTCGGCTTCTCTAATACCGGTAGTGGACAAGGTTTCAATCATGCCTTTAGTCGGAACCATCGATACAGAGCGTGCTAAGCTGATAATGGAGAATTTACTTGAAGGTGTTGTTCAACAACGAGCGGAAGTTGTATTACTAGACATTACGGGAGTTCCTGTTGTCGACACAATGGTTGCACACCATATCATTCAGGCGGCAGATGCTGTTCGTCTTGTGGGTGCAAAATGTATGTTAGTCGGAATTCGACCTGAAATTGCACAAACTATCGTTGCACTTGGCATAAATTTAAGTGATTTCACGACCACTAGTACACTTCGCAGAGGAATGCAGGAAGCACTAAGCTTAACCAACAGAGAAATAGTGGAGGTAGAGTAATATGAATGTCCGTATACCTATTTTGAAATTAGATGAAGTACTCATTGTGTCCATACAATGGGAATTAGACGACCAGACTGCGATTCAATTTCAAGAAGATTTATTGAACAAAATGCACGAAACTACTGCTAGAGGTGTCGTCATCGACTTGACCTCTATTGATTTCATTGATTCATTCATCGCAAAAGTGCTTGGTGACGTAATTAGTATGTCAAGTCTCATGGGAGCTAAAGTAGTCATTACAGGAATCCAACCTGCCGTAGCAATTACTTTGATAGAACTCGGTATTCGTTTGGAAAATGTAATGACAGCCCTGGACCTTGAAAACGGACTTACGAAGCTACGTAGAGAATTGGAGGCCTGAATATGAGCAATCGGTCTTCTGTAGAGATTTTCACGGAATGGGATATTGTTGCTGCACGACAGCTTGGTCGTAATGAAGCGAAAAACTCCGGGTTCGGAACAGTGGACCAAGCAAGAATCACAACCGCGATTAGTGAACTGGCACGCAATATTTACTTGTACGCAGGTAAAGGAAAGATAGAAATCGAGCGACTTTCGACAGATGGCATGAAGGGGATGACTATCATCGCTTCGGACGAAGGACCTGGTATTCCGGATTTACGTAGAGTTATGGAAGATGGGTTTTCAACATCTGGAGGACTAGGCGCAGGAATGCCTGGAGTAAAACGCTTGATGGACGATTTTAAAGTCGAGTCAGAGGTTGGTAAGGGTACCATAATAACTGCAACAAAATGGCTGCGATAAGGAGAGTAACAAATGCCGCAAGAAGTCGGAAAGCAATACTCTGAATTGCTTAGGAAATATATAACCCATGAGGATGAAACTGATTTATATGCTGCACAGCAAGTCAGTCGGAAGTTTATCGAAAAAAAGATTTCACCAGAAGAAGTAATTAGTCTTCATAAAACATCTGTGGAGCAGATTTTTCCTGATCTCTCTTCACGTATCGGCCCCTCTTACGACTTTTTAATAGAGATTATGATCCACTACGGATTGGCGCTAATGGAGCATCAAAGTCTCTTACGTAAACAAGAAGCGATGCAAATCGAAATGGATGTCGCTGTAAAGGTACAAGATATGCTTCTTGAGACAACAGTACCCAAAGTAGATGGCTTGGATATTGGAATAGTAAGTAAGCCCGCGAAAAAAATGAGTGGGGATTATGTCTATTTTATCGAGCAAGGTAATAAGGAAGCATGCGTTGCTGTGGCGGATGTGATGGGTAAAGGACTTCCTGCCGCCCTGTGCATGTCGATGATTAAGTTCGGGATGGACAGTTTGCGGGAAAAGGCCACAGAGCCACATCACGTGTTAGAAGTCATTAACCAAATCGTTGAGAAAAGCATGGATGATTCAATGTTCATCTCCATGTTTTACGGTAAGTACGTTGAAAGTACAAGTACGTTTACGTTCGGCTCCGCTGGACACGAGCCTGCATTGCTTTATCGTGCTGCAGAAGACCGATTTGTTGAGTTGGATGCAAAAGGACTTCTACTTGGGATCAGTAAAGACGTAGACTTCCAGCAAGAATCAGTGGAGTTGTTGCAGGGTGATTTCATCGTCATGTTGACTGATGGTGTAACTGAAGGTAGAAATGCTGAAGGATTCATTGACGAAGATGTCATTTTGGACATGCTACGTGATGTGAAAAACTTACCCGCACAACAAATTGTCGACCATCTTTATACAGAACTTTTCAAAATGCAAAATTACATGTTACATGACGACTTTACTCTTGTCCTCTTCAAGAAAGAATAAAAATGTTTTGTTCACACGAAATTGGGTAAACACAATTATAGAGGATTAAACTCAGTTTACAACAGAAAATATGGGGTGTGGATAAATGAATTTACAAGTTGATGTACAAGAGAAGGACTGTGTCCATGTATTTAAAATCGTTGGGGAGATTGATGCGTTTACTGCCCCAACATTAAAGGAGCGACTTGAAAAAGTTGCAGACCAACCGGAATGTCAAGCTGTGCTCGATTTTAAAGAAGTGAATTATATGGATAGTACGGGATTGGGCGTTTTTGTAGCGTTTTATAAGAAAGTGAAAGCTGTGAATGGCTCAGTTAAAATCGTCGGTTTGAACAAACGACTTAAGCGTCTATTTGAAATTACAGGTCTCGATGATGTCGTTGAGATTGAAATGGAAAGTGGGGACCCGAATGGCACCGTTTGATTACATTGAAATAAAAGTTCCTGCTAAGCCACAGTACGTCGGTGTGGCAAGGCTAACGATTTCAGGGCTAGCAAGCCGCCTTGGTTTTACATACGATGAAATTGAAGATTTGAAGATTGCTTCCAGCGAAGCGATTACAAATGCAGTACGGCATGCTTATGATGAAGATGAAGAAGGTGAAATCATCATAGGCTGTGCGTTGTATGAAGACAAACTGGAAATCATGGTAGCAGATCACGGACAAAGTTTCGATTTTGAAGAAACTAAAAAACAGGTCGGTCCTTATACTGAACAAGAGTCTGACGTTCAACTCATACGCGAAGGAGGACTTGGACTCTATTTAATGGAAACACTAATGGATGATGTAAAAGTCCATCATGAAGAAGGAGTCACTGTTTTCATGACCAAATACCTGGGCAGAGAGCGGGGCGAAGCGGATGTCAAGCAAACAGCCTACTCGTGATCCGCAAGTTCAGGAACAAGTTTTAGAGTGGATTAAACGATATCAAGAAAACGAGGATGATGAAGCGCAAACTCGACTCGTCATGCACTATGAGCGTCTCGTACAATCGATCGCTCGTAAATATTCTAAAGGTAAGTCATATCACGAAGACATCGCCCAAGTGGGAATGCTTGGTCTACTAGGTGCTATCCGTCGATATGATCCTGATTTCGGTCGTAGTTTTGAAGCATTTGCTGTCCCTACGATTATCGGAGAAATTAAACGATTTTTACGTGATAAAACATGGGCAGTTCATGTACCGAGACGTATTAAAGAACTCGGACCACGTATAAAAGCAACCGTTGAAACACTTACTACAGAACTTCAAAGGTCTCCGCTTGTTAGCGAAATTGCAGAGTACTTGGAAGTAGACGAAGAATCTGTATTGGAAGCTATGGAAATGGGACGTAGTTATCAAGCGCTCTCAATGGACCATACGCTTGAAGCGGATTCTGAAGGCGGTACGGTCACGCTATTTGATATCATCGGGTCAAAAGATGATGGATATGAAAAAACGGACCAGAGGTTGCTCGTTGCAAATGCGTTGAATGTTTTGTCGGACAGGGAGAAACAGATTATCCAATATACATATATTGAACAACTTAGCCAAAAGGAGACCGGTGAACTTCTTGGCATCTCTCAAATGCACGTGTCCAGACTTCAACGTAAGGCAATTAAGAAATTACAGGAGGCCATAGTGGCTGCGGGCGGGGCCTCCTGATGGAAGCATTCAAAAACGATCATATCGAGGCATATATTTATCAGCAGGCCAAAGGTGGAAATCGTGATTCTGGGGACGTGTACTTTCTTCACTCGGAAGAGGATTATTTTATATGTGCAATTGCGGATGGACTTGGCAGTGGAATTGTTGCCCGCCAATCTGCGGAAGTCATGCCACGTATATTAGAGGAGCATCATGAAGAATCGATTGAAGAGCTACTCAGTCGTATTAATGAGCATATGGTTCAAAAACGTGGTGCAGCGGTAGCGATTGTGAAAGTTGACTATGTGAAACATACCATTCAACATAGCTGTGTTGGCAATGTCCGGTTATATATCCGGCAACAAGACGGCAAGATGCTTTATCCACTTCCCGTGATGGGGTACTTATCCGGTCGTCCTCAAAAAATGAAGACACAGGAGTATGCATATCAAAATGGAGATTTGTTCTTCATGCACTCAGACGGTGTCGAACTAAGAAGTCCTAAAGCTTATTTATGCCAAAGTGATGATCCGCTTGCGCTATCAGAAATGGTGCGTGCAACGGTGAAACCTGGCGACGATGCGACGTTCATCGCAGGAACCCTGCTTCTATAAATTAGAAGTGGGATTTTTTGTGTGCACTTTCATGGTAAACTAAGAAGTAATGAATGGGGGAATGGAAATGTCGGAACGAATTTTAGAATTGACCGCAAAACGTGCAGCACTTCCGTTAAAACAAACTAAACAAGTCATTGCATTGTTAGATGAAGGGAATACGGTGCCATTCATTGCACGGTACCGTAAAGAAGCAACCGGCTCATTGGATGAAGTTCAGATTAAAGACATTGAAGACGCATACCAATACAGCAAAGGCTTGGAACAGCGAAAAGAGGAAGTCCTTCGACTGATCGGTGAACAAGACAAGTTAACTCCTGAACTGGAACAGCAAATAGAAGCAGCAGATGTTTTACAACGGCTTGAAGACTTATATCGTCCTTATAAACAAAAGCGTCGGACTCGTGCCATGATCGCGATTGAGAAAGGCTTGAATGGGCTTGCGGACAAACTTCTTCAATTTACAAACGAAGCTGTTGAAACGTTGGCCAAAGAGTTCATCAACGAAGAAAAAGAAGTGAATACAGTTGAGGATGCGTTAACAGGCGCACAGGATATTATTGCAGAGCGTCTTGCAGATGATGCTGGGCTACGCGAGAAAATCCGTAAAATCAGCTGGTCCAGAGGGACACTCGTCTCATCCAAACGCAAAGACGCTGAAGATGAAAAAAGCATTTATGAGATGTATTACGAATATGAGGAACCTTTGTCTAAGGTTGTTCCACACCGCGTTCTCGCATTAAATCGGGGAGAAAAAGAAGATGTACTCCGAGTAACAGTAGGATTTCCCGCGGACAGAATTATAGGGGATTTGGAGAGAAGTGTTGTCAAACGGGAATCTTCTCCTGCTACACAGTATGTAAAAGAAGCATTGGAAGATTCGTTCAAGCGACTAATTGCTCCATCTGTGGAACGCGAAATCAGAGCGTCTTTATCTGAAAAGGCAGAAGCGCAGGCAATTCATGTATTTGCAGAAAATCTGAAGAGCTTGTTACTGCAGCCACCATTAAAAGGGCGAATGGTACTGGGAGTCGATCCGGCTTTTCGGACAGGCTGTAAATTGGCGGTAATCGATGAGACTGGGAAAAACCTAGAAATCTCGGTCATTTATCCACACCCACCGAAACCTCAAAAAGAGGCATCGAAACAAACAGTATTACAACTACTGAAGAAATACGACATTAAACTAATTGCGATTGGAAACGGGACGGCTTCTAGAGAAACAGAAAAGTTCATTGCAGAAACGATAAAGGAAGTCGATTCCGATGTAGCGTATGTCATTGTCAATGAAGCAGGGGCGAGTGTTTACTCTGCATCTGCACAGGCCCGTTCTGAATTCCCTGACCTGCAAGTTGAGCAACGAAGTGCAATTTCGATCGCTCGTAGACTACAAGACCCTCTATCAGAGTTAGTGAAAATTGATCCTGAATCGATAGGGGTCGGTCAATATCAGCATGACGTTGCTAAGAAGCAATTAGCAGAATCTCTTTCGTTTGTCGTTGAAACTGCTGTAAACCGTGTTGGTGTCAATGTCAACACGGCCTCTGCATCATTATTACAATACGTCGCTGGACTGTCTAAAACAGTTGCTGAAAATATTGTGAAGAAGCGTGAAGAGGAAGGTCAATTTGAAAAGAGAACGCAGTTGAAGAAAATACCTCGATTAGGTGCAAAAACCTACGAACAGGCAATAGGTTTCTTACGAGTACCTAATGCAAAGGAATTATTCGATGCAACAGGCATACACCCGGAGAGTTATGCACTCGCCGAAGACATATTACGGGAAGCTGGAGTTTCTAAGGAACAAGTTGGATCCGCAGAAGCAATTGCTGCACTCAACGATTTAAATAGCGCGGAACTCGCAAGTAAGCTGAATGTAGGAACAGTGACCGTTAACGATGTGATTGAAACATTGAAACGACCGAATCGTGACCCGCGTGATGAATATCCTCAACCTCTTTTAAAAGCGGATGTACTTGATATGAAAGATCTTCACGAAGGAATGGAAATGCAAGGAACAGTGAGAAATGTTGTAGACTTCGGTGCATTTGTCGATATAGGAGTGCATGAAGACGGACTCGTTCATATTTCGAAATTGAAAAAAGGGTTTGTGAAGCATCCTTTGGACGTCGTAGCATCAGGTGACATCGTAACTGTTTGGGTTGAGTCTGTAGATAAAGCAAAGGGTAGAATTGCCTTGACGATGTTATCACCTGCAGGGAAATGACAGTGAAAGGTATTAATCTATCGATTGATGATCTACAAGCACTTACTGAGACTCTATCCATTCAGTGGTTTCAGAAACCATTTGTTCACAAAGCTGTCTACAACAGTCGTCTTCAAACGACGGGCGGTAGGTATATGCTGTCGGATCATTCCATACAAGTGAATCCTAAGGTTGAAGATCTATATGGAATGGAAGAGCTAGTAGGTGTCTTGAAACACGAGTTGTGCCATTACCATCTTCATATAGAAGGAAGAGGGTATAAACATGGAGATTATGATTTTAAAGATCTTCTACTAAGAACTGGTTCACCAAGATATTGCAAACCACTCAAGAGCCGTGAAACGTCATCTAGAAAGATTCGTATCTATACTTGTACAAATTGCGGACTTCAATATAATCGGAAACGACGAGTAGACACAAAACGATTTCGATGTGGAAAATGTCACGGTATACTAAAAGAGATTCAATAACACGAGTTTTTTAAAACGTTCAACCCTAGTCATATCAAGGGATTGAACGTTTTTTTAAAAAGTTTCAGGAAAACTGTTGACGAATAGTGAAAGACTGTCTATAATAATAAAAGTCGACAAGGAACAACGACAACAAACGACAAAGCAACACACTATAAATGGCCCCTTGGTCAAGCGGTTAAGACACCGCCCTTTCACGGCGGTAACACGGGTTCGAATCCCGTAGGGGTCACCATGTTCTTTCTATTAATGATATTGGGGTATAGCCAAGCGGTAAGGCAACGGACTTTGACTCCGTCACTCGTTGGTTCGAATCCAGCTACCCCAGCCAAGTTTTTCAAACTTCGTTTGAAAAACTTAGCGAGAGACACCGTGAGATATTTGGAACGATGATAATGAAACCATTATCTGATTTCAAAACTGTACGAGCCATTAGCTCAGTTGGTAGAGCATCTGACTTTTAATCAGAGGGTCGCAGGTTCGAATCCTGCATGGCTCACCATTTACTTTTAAAACTTAAACTTAAAACTTCGAACTTAACTGTTGACAAACTTTACTTATCGTGTATAATAAAGGATGTCGCAAAAATAATAAATAAGCGGTAGTGGCGGAATGGCAGACGCGCTAGGTTGAGGGCCTAGTGGGGGTTAACCCCGTGGAGGTTCAAGTCCTCTTTACCGCACCAAACATTCTTAATTAATCTTAGCGAGCGCCCGTAGCTCAATTGGATAGAGCGTCTGACTACGGATCAGAAGGTTGTGGATTCGACTTCTGCCGGGCGCGCCATAACATAATAATAATAACGCGGGTGTAGTTTAGTGGTAAAACCTCAGCCTTCCAAGCTGATGATGAGGGTTCGATTCCCTTCACCCGCTCCATAATTTATAACCATATGAACCTTGAAAACTGAA
>NZ_JWIB01000054.1 GCF_000813425.1 Sporosarcina sp. ZBG7A | reverse complement strand
TGGCTTGTCAACATTAAATCGGACAATTTTTATAAGGTCCCTAATCGGTACTCAATAGGCGTTAGATAATCCAGCGTTCCATGAATCCGAACCCGGTTGAACCAATTCACATAATCCTGTAGTTCACGTTCTAACTGGCTGATAGAAGAAAAGGTCATTTGCTTAATGAACTCTATTTTGACCACATTGAACATGGATTCTGCTACCGCATTGTCGTACGGGCATCCTTTCATACTTAGTGATCTTCCGATGCCAAAAGCTTTTAAAGCTTCATCAATTAGTTGATTTTTAAATTCACTTCCGCGGTCTGTATGGAACAATTGGATGCGATCTAAGCTGCGCTCAATGCTAGACAAGGCTTTGTATACAAGTTTTGCTGTCTTTTCTGGCCCAGCGCTATAACCGATGATTTCTCGATTAAAAAGATCGACAAATAAGCACACATAATTCCATCTTCCATTGACTCTTACGTATGTTAAATCACTGACAACCACAGCCAATTCTTCTTGACCGTTAAAGTTTCTCGCCAGAACATTCTTTACAGGTTCCTCATTCACTTTTGATTTAAACGGTTTATATTGAACGACAGTGTAATTGGATACAAGACCCGTTTGCTTCATGACGCGACCAATGCGACGTCTAGAAACCGTCCGGTTGATCTTCTCTAATTCTTTTTTGATTTTGCGTGTTCCGTAATTGTTTCGACTCTGTTTAAAAATTACCTTGATATCTTTTTGCAGGGTTCTATCCTCCGGTTGTTTAACGGATGTGTAATAAAACGTGCTTCTTGCGATCCCTAGGACGTCGCACATTGCTGATACCGAGTATTTGTGACGGTTGTTTTGAATCACATCTACTTTCGTCCCATGATCAGCGCGGCTTGCTTTAAAATATCGTTTTCCATTAGGAGACGTTGGTTCTCTTTACGTAATTTGATTAATTCATTCTCTTCGTCTGTACGCTGATCTTTATCTTCAAAAGACCCGGTGGCTTTGTGACGCCTCACCCAGTTATCAAAAGTGGTGGAGGTTAGGTCGTACTCACGAAGAATATCTGTACGTGTTTTACCGTTTTCATGTAGCTGTACAATTTGGTTTTTAAATTCCTTGGTATAGGTCCGTCTTGATCGTTTTTCAGTCATGTAGATTCTCCTCATCTCTTTGGTTGTATTCTACAAGACCCTAACTTTATTGTCCAAGTAAGTGTAGCCTATACAACTTGTATCTGACCTTAACAGCTTATATCTTAAGCTTAATGTACGTAACTTTCTATACAATTTATATTTTCGCCTTCGCTATAACAATGTGGGTCTTACTCTCCAAAAAGAGATTGAAAAACTGCTAGATTCGATTCGAGATTTTTAAATGAGCATTGTAGCAAGCAAACAGGGCTTTAAAGGAAGAAGGAGAATTTGAATGACAGTCGCGGTATCTTCAAAAAAAGTCCGAATCCCTTTGAAGTCTTACCTACTTTTTATTGTATTGGGGTTGACTTCGGGCATAATAACGAGATTATCAGACTTTTTCCCGAATGATGATATATGGAGGGTTAAGCCAATTAAAAAGGATTAATGAAACTAAGAAGATTTTCCGTTAACGGCGACAATTCATGCATAAGTGCTGCCAACAATCGGTTCATTTTGAAGTGTAGGGAAGAAAACGGAGGTCCTACTATGCAATTGATTTTTAACAAAATAACGCTTTACAGCTTAGTTTTTATCATTTTGATTAATAGTAATAGGATTCATATTACGAGCCATATTTTTCCCTATACAAGATATAAATCTTGTAAGTAGTAAAGAGCTATTGGAACTTCAAAAAGAATATGCGATCAAATACCCCATCGGAAGAGGGTTACTCTACTTAGGTCTGTTTCTTATAATTGTAATCATCACTCTATTCGTTACTAAGTTAATAAGATCAAAAAAGGTAATAAGTATTCCTTAATTTGGAGCAGTTGTGGAATAAGCACTGTGTCGGAATTCGGCCAAATTCTTGATGAGGATATGTGCCTTTTTGAGCAATAGGATAAATTCAATGGTAAAAATGATATAAAGGAGTTTGCTATGAATTATAAGATTGTATTTTTCGACGTTGATGGAACTCTTGTAAATTATGAAGATGGATGTATTTCTACAAGTACAAAGAGCGCTCTACAAATATTGAAAAGTAAGGGCATTAGATTAGTGGCAGCTACAGGTAGGCCATTATCGATGTGTCAAGATTTTAAAGATTTAGGGATAGACACGTTTATCACTGCTAATGGCGCCTATACTAAACACCAAGATCTAGTAATACACAAAATAGTATTGCCAAAACATATAGTTCATTCTGTAAAAAACGTTGCAAATGAAAATAAACAAAGTCTTTCATTTTTCACAGAAGAGTTAACGATGAACAGAATACAGAATCCGACTACTTTTCAAGCAATGAATGAAACTCTTTCATTACTAGAATACCCTAAGTTCAATGAAAAAATATTTGATGGAGAAGTATACTTAATGTGTTTATATGTAGGAGATGAAACCATTCCAAAATATAAAATGCAGTTTCCTGATTTAATTTTTCAACGGTGGCATCCGAATATCGTAAATGTTTTACATGAGGAAGTGTCAAAGTCAATTGCTATTAAAGAAGTATTGAAGTATTTTGATATAGATTCTAGTGAAGCAATAGCATTTGGTGATGGGGATAATGATATCGATATGTTAGGGATAGTAGGATATGGTATTTCAATGGGTAATGGTAGTGACAAATTAAAAATGAGTGCCAACTACGTAACGAAAAAATCAAGTGATGATGGTATTGAATTTGCTTTACAACATCTTCATTTAATCTAATTTGAGGGGATGTATTTATAATGTTTTATGAAATGTTTAATTATAACTGGCAAGTTAGAGAGGAATGGATTGAATGGTGCGATAGGCTCTCCAAAGAAGAACTCAATAAGAGGCGAACTGGCGGTATGGGAAGTATACTTCATAACTTGTTTCATGTTATCGATTGTGAGCAACTATGGATTAACCAACTACAAGAAACAGTAATTACGCAAAAAAATATGAAAGCTATAACAAATTCGGATGAAATTAAAGAGTTTTCTAATTCAACGAAAAAGGTAAGTAAGAGGTTTATTAGAGAGTATGAGAAAAGCAATGAGAATAATATATTTACTTATACTTCTAAAAGTGGTGAGAAAAAGCAATGGACATACAACAAGGTTCTTTATCACATCATTACTCATGAAATACATCATATTGGTCAATTATCTATCTGGGCTAGAGAAATTGGAAAAGAACCAATTTCATCAGATCTGATTTTTAAAGATATTGAATTGTAACGTTTATCTGGTTCAAAGAAATTTCAGATTTTCTACTTTAGCTAAATAACAAAGGTTTCATATTTTCGTATTCCACTACACAGCAATTTAGCCATTTGATTGTTAAATGTGTTTTATCAATTTCTAAAAGATATCCATTTTAATTGCTGCGGAAGAATAAAATTCAATAACTGAGGTGCTAATTAATATGACCCTACAAGTAGAACCAACACATGAACAAATAGATTTTTGGATTGAAAATTATGTCCCCCAAAAAGATTTCTTTTTTGTAGAGGAAAACAGCTTAAGTACTTTAAAAGGTTATTTGAATGAAGTAATGGTTATACCACGAGCGGAGTTTTTCGATCATTCTTCTTATAATCAAATCCAGTTTGTGAATAGCTATATGTACTGGACTTTATCGAATAGAATTGACTATATTATCGTTGCGAAGGGTAGTTGGATCACAGAGTTACCACTTCATTTGAGAAAGCGCATACTTGAAGTTCAACTTGAAATGGGAACAGGGTTAACTATCCCTGCTTCATTGTTCCAATCTACAGGTATTATTCCAGCTGAATATATAGTAAAAAGAAATAATAATATAAATAAATATTTCAATGATAATATTACAGCCCACGAAAAGGAATTCATTGTTTTCCGATCAAGTATGTGGAATGAACTACCTCGAATGGTACAGGCAAACATCGTAAAAGCATATGCTATGAAAATTGACGAGTGGACATGCAATAATATTCCAGAAAAAACGCCAACACATCTTAAAGCGTATGCGAATACTTTTTCAACTGTGGCTGGTAGTAATTGTCTAGCCTCAACATTATTTGCAATCACGGGAGAAGCTTGGATTCTCGATGAATGGGTGCATCCCGAAACATTTTTAAAGGGATTATTTATTAACAATTATTATATGGTAGATGATGACATTCAAGAAGGTGATGTGGTGACGTGGATAAATTCGAATAATATTATCCAACACGCTTCCTATCACATTGAAAATGATGTTTATTTTAATAAAAGCGGGCAAACTTTCTTTGAGCCATTAAAAATTACTCAGTTTGAACAAATAAATCGAACTTGGGAAGATTACGAAATAAATGTTTACCGGAAAAAATAATTTGACATTTGTCTTGCGACCGTATTAAAGAATTGGGGGCTATTTTACATGCTTCAATCGCTTCATTTAAAGGGTATATATGAAACTTTATTTAAGTGATCGCGACTAACTTGGATAAAGCAGTATTAACCTCAATACACGTGCATTTGAAAGGAACGAATATATGAAAAAATGTTTAGTTATAGCAATCTTTCTTTTTGTTCTCATCCCAACACTAAGCGGTTGTAGCAATGGTATTAAAGCGGTTAAGGAAGTAAATGTTTATGAGATGGAAAGCTTTGCTGAAGTTAAAAAAGATTCATTAGTCACTTTTACAGATGAAAAAGCAATTAAACGATTTAAAAAGGCTTTTAGCAGTGCTAAGAAACAACCAGGAGTAGTGGATATGGCAGACCCAGATTACAAAGTCGAATTGGGTGAGAAATCATTCTTTCTTTGGTTAGGTCAAGAATACGGAACTATAATGGATGTTAGTGATACGAATACTATCTACTCATTATCGGCAAAGTCAGTTGATAAAATTAATGATCAATTAAATTAACGGGGCCAATAACAGAAGAAGGTTTTGCTTCAAACGGACCAGATTGTTAGTTAATTAGGAGGATTGAGCACTTGAATGATCATATTGAAATTCATAATTTAGTACCTAAGTTTTTGGAGTTTTATAAAAAGGCAACTACTAAAGATATTGATTGTGAAGAGAGATGGGAACTATGGAAAAAATACTATAATTTTGCTGCTGTTCCTCCAGGTGAGAATGGTGAGGGGATAGCTAAGAAATTATTGAATGAAGCATGGGATAAATATTCTGATTATATTAGCCTTATAGAAAATTGGGAACCTGATGAATCTCTTGTATTAGGGTATCTGACAGAAGTTAAAAAGGTATTGGGGTACGACAGAGCCGTTAACTTCATTATAATTTATTTCGTAGGAGGATTTGAAAATAATCCATTTGTTGCTCCATACGATCAAGAAAGAATTGCGTTATGTTTACCAGTTGAGTGTGATACCTCAGATATAATTCTTTCACACGAACTCACTCACATTGTACATTCAAAAACCGCTAATTTAAAGTCCGAATGGGAAAGAACTATAGGATCTGCAATATTACAAGAAGGTCTTGCAACACGTGTTAGCAAATATTTAGTGCCTGGTAAACAGGACGAACAATACATTGAGTACACAAAAGGTTGGCTAAAGTCATGTGAAGCAAAGAAGAAAGAAATAGTAAAAGGTATACTTCCATATTTAGATGACTCTTCATCAGAAGCACTCACTAAATTTACATTTGGGACCGGAACCACTGGAAATGAAAGAGAGCTATACTTTGTTGGCTGGGAGATAGTGAAAATATTACAGAAGCAAGGTATAACTTTTAAACAGATTGCAAGTATTGAAGAAAAGGAAATTCCAAATTATTTACGTGAAGTATTTCCCTTATTACTTGAAGAAGAATCGCCATAAAAGATCTGATTATAACTCAACATCCAGGGGCTTTAGTAAAAGAACGGATAGCGCCTTTTTCTACTACAACCAAATGGACGATTTGTTCAAAAAGGTATTTTCTTAATGTTGAATAATAGTTTTGAATAAAAAATGGAGTAATAGAGGAGCATACTATTGGAAATTAATTTCAACAATTTTTTTGAAGACGAATTAACAATTGAGGATATACAAGTAGCTATAGAAAGTGGAGAAATAACCTCCAAAGAGTTGGTTATGTATTATCTTCACAGAATAGCGGAGTATGACCAAGATGGTCCTAAAATAAATTCTATTCTTGAAATAAATCCTGACGCAATATTCATTGCTGAAGCATTAGATTATGAAAGAAAAATAACGGGTGTTAGAGGTCCTTTGCACGGTATTCCTGTTGTTCTTAAAGACAATATTGAAACGAATGATTCAATGCATACAAGTGCAGGAACACTTGCATTAGAGACGCATATTAGTAATTACGATGCTTTTCTTGTCGAAAAGCTCCGTAACGCGGGTGCAGTCATATTAGGCAAGACAAATATGACCGAACTAGCTAATGGGATGTCAAATACGATGTGGGCAGGCTATAGTTCCAGAGGTGGACAAGTATTAAATCCATATGGAGATGCTAATCTTTTTGTAGGTGGCTCCAGTTCAGGTTCCGCAGTGGCTGTAGCTGCAAATTTCTCCGTTTTATCCGTAGGAACTGAAACAGATGCATCCATTCTTAGTCCTGCTATCCAAAACTCGGTAGTCGGCATTAAACCCACTGTTGGTTTAATAAGCCGAAAAGGTATAATCCCTTTTACATATTCTCAGGATACGGCAGGACCAATGGCAAGAACTGTTAAGGACGCATCTATTTTATTGGGAGCTTTAGTTGGTGTTGACAAACATGACCCCGCTACCTATAAAAGTGAAGGTATATTACAACCGGATTATTCGAAATTTTTGGACCCTGCGGGATTGAAAGGTGCGAAAATTGGTGTATTCAAAGATGGTACTAAAACGTTTTATGAATCCGTAGAATATGACGAGGAATTGTTTGAGGATGTCATACAGACCTTAAAGGAAGAAAGTGCCTTGGTCATTGAAGATATAGAAATCCCTTCTTATCATAGAGAGTGGAAAAGGGAAGTACTACTATCGGAGTTGAAACATAGCCTAGAAAATTATCTTTCCAAACTCCCTTCACATTTACCTATACATTCAATAAGTGATCTGATTCAGTTTAACAAGAGGAATGCAGATAGAGCATTGAAATACGGACAGAATAAGTTGGAGGAAATTGTGGTACTACCCAATACGTTAAGTAATCCTGACTATTTGAATGCAAAACTAGAGGATTTATATTTTTCCCAAACTGGGATTGATTATACCTTGAAAAAGCATGACCTTGATGCAATTCTTTTCCCTTCATATATAGGTTCGACAATCTGTGCCAAAGCCGGGTATCCATCGATAGCTCTACCTGCTGGATACAAAGAAAGTGGAAGACCATTTGGTATAACTTTTGCAGGTAGCGCCTTTAGTGAAGGTATATTAATAAAGTTTGCATATGCTTTTGAACAAGCTACTAAACATCGGAAAAGTCCAAAAATAATCTAGAAGACAAATGTAATTTAGCCCAAAAACAATTACGCACCCTAAAAAACTTTCGCTTCAAATATTAAATCTATTAATAAGTAAATCAACAAACAGGCCCAATTCTTGTAAAAAGATTTGTGCTTTTTCAACAATAGGACCAAATCGTGGAATAAAATAACGTCTTAGGAGTTGAAAGAGCAGTGATTTATAAGATTACAGGAATTGTATTTATTGCTATGGCAGGATTTATATATACTTTGGAAAGAGGATTCTCTTTGCTTTCTACGAGTGTAATTCAAGCAGGCTTTTTCTCTGGACAAATGAATGGTGAAGTTCCGGACATTGAAGTTAATGGATTCTTTGCCAATTTGTTTGTTCCAGTGTTCTTAATTCTAGGAATCATATTCTTAATTTATGGGTTCAGTAAAATTGTGAAAAATAAATAATCCGCAATCGGGGAGTTTGCGTTATAAGTGATTTCGTCTATATCGCAAAAGGGCCAGAATCTTTAAATAACGCTAAACTGATGAGGGAGTGAAATTGGTGAAAAAATTATTTTTAATAATGTTCTCTGCTCTTGCAATCTTATCTCTACCAGCATGTACACAGAAAAAATTAAGCTTTGACGAAGTGGATACTGTTCCTAAAAAAGTAACAGAAGCAATAAACCCTGATGATCAACTTCAAATGATTAATAAAAATGGTAAAGTGTCTTACATTGTTTTTCAATCAAAACAAGATGTTAAAGCCAGTTTGGAATCAGTGGATAAGACAGCACTTATCAAGTTAGATGAAGTGGATGCGAACGATAATGAACTAAAGCAATATATATACACGTTAACAATAGATGAATCTCATGACACAATTGAAATCAAAGTTAATGGTGAATCAACGCCTTATCCTATGACTATTATAGACTAACACGGGTTTTAATGGCACAATGCTTGTTCTTCAAATAGGAGCGTTTGTTGAATTCATATGTGCCACAATCGGACCATTTTCTGATTCTTTTATTGTATGGAGGTTCATGATGATAAAAGCTAGTGCGAAGTTTACTGTATTCTTATTTGTAGTACTAATAGTTGCACAATGGGTTTTTAGGTCGAGAATCGATTGGTTAGAAGCCATATCTATTTCTATACTAGGTTTTCTTTTTCATTATTTATTTGAGTGGATCGAAAGGAAAGAAATATACTAAGTTTTTAATTATCGGTCACAGCTGTCGCATAAGATTTGTGCTTCAATCGGGCCAATTTGTGGGGGGAAGTATTTTGAAACGTCTGGGATTAGGTATTTTGTGATAATGCTTATACTTTTAGCATTGTATCTTTTCATGTATGGCGAATTATAGAATCGAGTAAATGGTCATTGTCTGAATATGATTAATCGCTTTCATTGTTTGAGGAGATGGATTAATGAAAACCATGTCTATTATTGGCACAACTGTTTCAGTTTTGATTATTGCCATCATGTTAATTGTTTTGGTCAAAAACAACTTTGTAGCAGAGGAATACCCTAGTGGCATGATAGAAGATCAGCCTAATAAATTGTTGGATAGCGAATCCGAATTGTCGGGTAGGGATGTAAATATAGGTCTTGAAAACAACCAATTAGCTCCTGATTTTGAATTACAAAGTTTATCTGGTGAAAAGATTAGATTGTCTGATTACAGAGGGAAAAAAGTATTTCTTAATTTTTGGGCATCGTGGTGTGGTCCTTGTAAAGTTGAGATGCCTTACATGGAGAATTATTATAAAAAGTACAAGGATTTAGAAAACGTAGAGATTATTGCTGTGAACATGACTAAGGGCGAATTAAATACCAAAAAAGTACAAGAGTTTGTGGATGCTCATGGGTTAACTTTTCCTGTGTTACTAGATAGTAACGGGGACATAGAGAGAATATATAAAGTGATTGGTCTTCCCACAACGTATTTAATTGATGAAGATGGAATTGTTGTCCATGGCTTTGCAGGAGCAGTAAAAAACGCGAATGAGATTGAAAAGTTGATTAACAAAATTAAATGAGGTTACATATTGAGCCTTCAGTATTTAGATTATTTTAATGAATTAACGTGGGTCTAAACTATATTTTCAGTCCACTATCGGTGGCGGTTATGAGATATAATTCGTGTCTGTTTCTGTTAAATGGCCAAATTCAGAGGAGGGATTTGTTGTTAAGAATACTACAGTTTATATTTTCTGCAGTGGGTATTTTCTTTGCAGCATATGGACTTATAACAAAAGATTTTCAATTCCAAAGTTATATGATGTTATCCTTAGGTCTAATGTTTTTAGTAACGAGTATTCAAGAGTTTAAAGAAGATCGGAAAGTTTATGGTTGGCTACTTCTGGTAACTTCTCTTTTTACTTTGTTTGTCACAACTCAAGGATTTTTAATAGATTAATAGGGGTTATTCACGGTTAATAAAAATTGGATAAAAAACAAAGAGAATGTTGCATTAT
Source organism: Sporosarcina sp. ZBG7A (assembly GCF_000813425.1). GTDB lineage: Bacteria > Bacillota > Bacilli > Bacillales_A > Planococcaceae > Sporosarcina. The sequence goes on along the minus strand of NZ_JWIB01000054.1, from coordinate 6,392 downwards.
ACTAAAGCTACACTTTCGTACAATACGTGAATCAAATCTGCCACAGCAAAGCATAAATTGACAGGATAAGTTCTTTTAAAGTTGCTAAGATGACGATAAGGAGTTGAAAGTCATGGCATGGGTGGAGTCAATACAAAAGGCGATTGAATACATGGAAAAGAATATAATGGAAGACATTACGATTGACAGTATTGCTAAACAAGCCAATGTGTCACCTTTTCATTTCCAGCGAACATTTGCTGTTTTGACAGAAATTACTGTGGGTGACTATATAAGAAGACGGCGATTAACATTGGCTGGAGAAGAATTACTGACAACGGATACAAAGATTATTGACATTTCCTATAAATATGGCTATGAAACTCCCGAGGCTTTTTCTAAGGCTTTCCGAAGACAGCACAAGATTACTCCGAGTGAAGCGCGAAAGAATAAAGGGAAGCTGCAATCCTATAATCGCCTGATAATCCAGGTAACCTTGAAAGGGGCTGAACCAATGAAGTATAGTGTAGTCGAGAAGAATACGTTTCAAATTGTTGGGGTTAAACGGGAATTTTCTACTGTGACAGAAGAAGAAAACGTAGTAGGAATTCCGGAACTTTGGGAAGAGGTCAATCAAAACGGGACAAGCGATTTGCTGTTTCAATTGAATGACGGGGTAGTAAAAGGAGTTTTAGGAATTTGTGGGGAAGTCAGCGAAGAGCAAAAAAAGGCTAATGTATTTGATTATTGGGTAGCAACCTCGAGCGCTGGGAAGGTTCCAGAAGGGATGCTAAGCTTAGAAATCCCTGCTTCCAAATGGGCGGTTTTTGAAGTGCATGGACCTATGCCTGCCGCGATGCAAAATGCGTGGAAACGAATTTTCTCCGAATGGTTCCCTTCCACTGGGTATGAGCATGCCGGTACACCAGAATTTGAATTATATACGGATGAAAATCCCAATAATCCAGATTTATACTCGGAGATCTGGATTCCAATTAAGTAAGTTCATTATTTGTATACTGTCATCAGCAAACAGTGTAATTCCATGACAATGGTTTGCACACTATTTCTATATCAAGAATAGGTCCCAGCTCCTTAAATAATTTAGAACTGTTTGCCCACCTAGTACCTTAATAATGATTAAGAAAGAGGAGCCCTCGGCGGTTCCTCTTTCTTTCGTGTAGGATGGTTCATCTAGTGAATAAAAATGATAAACTAGAGAGAGTAGCGCAAAAAGTGAGGTCAATTGGAAATAGTGTATCAAAATGTACATCGGAAGGTGAAAACTATGAAGTCAAAACCAATTTATGTAGAAATTCCAATAGATGTTCCGTTACAGCGGGTGTGGGAAGCTTCGCAAGAACCAGATTTACATGTGCAGTGGGACTTGCGCTTTTCTTCCATTCACTATTTACCTAAGGAAGACAATCAGCCGCAACGGTTTACTTATACACGAACTGTTGGTCCATTTATAACAGTAGAAGGGTGGGGGGAAAGTAGTGGCTCTGCTTATTTGGACGGTGGTTCGCGCAGTTCTTCCTTACACTTCGGCACGGATCAAAAAATCTCGCCGATACGTGAAGGTCGCGGCTATTGGAAGTATGAGCCGATGGAGGAAGGTACCAAGTTTTTGACGCAATATGATTATAAAACAAACTTCGGTAAAGCTGGACAATTGATTGATCAGTTGTTTCGACCGTTAATGGGGTATGCAACCGCACTGAGTTTTGATGTACTTAAACGGTGGATCGAACGCGGAGAAGCCCCGATATCTCAATATCGCCGTTTCTTCACAATGCAACTTTTCACGCTATATTTCGCCTTTCTATGGATGTATCAAGGTCTCGTACCTAAACTCCTTACCATGCATCCACAGGAAAAGGCCATGGTTGCAAGTGGTCTATCGCTTTCGGATGCTACAGCGACGAATGTTGTCTGGGCGATTGGTTTGGCTGAAGTTTTATTCGGAGTTGTTTGGTTGATATATCGCAAGAAACGACATCTCTTAATCTTGCAAATGGGCGCCTTTCCTTTGTTGACTATTGCAGCCTTCGTTGCTGCTCCGGAAACTGCCATTCATCCATTCAATCCCATCACGTTTAATCTATCATTACTTGTGCTGACAGGAATCGGCTTGCTCGTGAGCCGGGATCTTCCAACTGCTACATCTTGTAAAAGAAAGAGGTGAAATGTGAAGTGTCTATTTATCTAAAAGTGTTGGGGGACGATTTTTTTCGTCTTCATCCGATGCTTCAAAAAAGATATGCTTTTGAAGAGCCAGTCTTTCAAGCGGTAGGAACGATGAATCGCATATCGGGTGGCCCAAAATGGCTTTTTCCGCTCTTCCAATTGGGGGCGAGACGAAAATTCGTTTTTCCGGAAAGTGGAACGGATATTTCGTTTACGATTGTCAATTCATGCTTTACTAATTCGGCAGGCGACGAACAAATTCACTGGGAACGAAAGTTTAGTTTTCCAAAAAAGATGCGCTATTTCAATGCTTTGATGAGTTTGGATGAACAACGAATGGTTGTGAAAGATTACCTCGGGGAACCGTCGATCTTTTATTCGGATTTGGGGTTTACCGTCGTGGATGCCCACGCATTGAAAATCGAATCATTGAATCAACGATTGATAATCGGGAAGATAGAGATTCCATTGCCGAAATTTCTGCAAGGATTAGCGACAGTTGTAGAGTCGTACGATGAGCTGCATGGTGTCTTTCGAATTCATGTCGATGTCAAGAACCCATTGATAGGTAAGGTATTGTCATATGAAGGAGAGTTTACAGCGGATGCGTAAGTTTGTCATGATTCATATACTGTTGTTTATGGTCGCAATCGTTTTCAGTGATGCGCCGTGGCCGTACGGCTTGTTGGTGGTTGCGCAACTTGTGTACATTCCAGTTCTATTACGAATGGTCTGTACGGAACGCGATTGGTTTTGGAAGTATTATCCGTATGTCGCCATTCCTGCTTATACCGCGGTAGTGCTTGTACAAGTAGTCTCTACCAGATGGGATGGATGGATTGCTGCACTGTACTTATTGTTTACGGTATACATAGCTCTTTACGGAATCACCCGGTTTCTTCGTCGAGGATTTACGAATGTCGAGGAGTTTGCGATCGATCTTGGCCTCGTATACATAGCTATGGGTGGTGGTTGGTATTTCGCTTTTGTTGCGGAAATCGATTTGGGGTTTAGTTCATTGCTTACGTGGTTGACCGCCATCCATTTTCATTATTCCGCTTTTATATTACCGATTTTCATAGGATGGATAGGGCGTTTGCATCAATCGGTTTTGTATCGGTGGGCGGTGGCAGCATTGCTTGCAGCCCCGATGATCGTAGCGGTCGGGATTACGTTTTCACGATGGATTGAAATGTTCTCTGTCCTGCTATATATCTATGGGTTTAGTGTGGTTATTTGGATCGTTTGGAAACTTTCTTTCGCTTCTAGTTTGCAGAAGTGGCTGTTGCGCATAGCGTTTAGCGCACTTGCGGTCACTATTACGTTTTCCATGCTGTATGTACTGAGTAATGGTTTTGGTCTATTTTCCGTTACGGTTGATTTCATGCTTCGTTTTCATGGGATGTTGAATTGCATCATATTTGCTTTAGCCGGCATAATTGGGTGGTCGTTGGATGTGCCAAAATCTCGTTTTGTGCCGCTGACATTTCCGAGGAGCGGAATTCGCGGAAGACAAGTTGCGGAAGAAATCGGCCAGGTCGGTGGTCATCGCGGATTGTCTGATGAATTAACTGTTTACGGACTGTCGTCTGGCTCGGTCTCTCCTTTAATCATACGTTTCTACGAACACACGCTAGATTTCAGGCTGTACGCATCGACCCACTGGCATCACTGGTTTAAGCCGTTTGCGTTTCTTTATTCGTTCATCAGCAAACGCACGCAGCAAATTAATTTACCGTTACATTCTGAAGTGGTCGAGATGACGGGGGATATCTTTACGTTGGATGAAGGACTCGATGAACGGGAACAAGTGCGCGTGTGGGAACGAAAAGTAGGTGAACAAACGATTTTCACTGCTCTTTATTCGCAGCATAAAACAAATGAACGTATGTACATGAATATTGCGTTGCCCTTACCTTATTCGACAATGACGGGAATTTTGGAGTTGCAGGCAGTTGATGGAGGATTGCAGCTTACAAGTAAACGGACGGATCCAGCTTCAGATACGGGAGTATATTTGTCATTCAACAATAGAGATTTATTCACTTTACCTCTGCAAGAAACATTTTTCATTCAGGAAACAGAGGACGGTAATTTAAAAGCTACACATGAAATGTGGATATTTTCGCTTCCTTTTCTAACGATTGATTATTCGATTGTTTACGAAGGGGCTGAGGAGAAATGAGCTGAAAAAGAGGTACCTTTGTAAAAGCATTCATCCGCAAATACGTAAAATATCCAATAGATATGTTTAAGTCGGTAAACAAAGATCAAAGGGGTGACTGAAATGGAAATTAAAAGTCTTGCAGTATTTTGTGGGTCAAGTACGGGGATAGATAGTGGTTTCATAGAGCATGCAGAAAAGTTTGGAGAAGAATTAGCTAACAATAATAAAACTTTAATTTACGGTGGAGCTCAGGTGGGATGTATGGGCGCATTGGCTGATGCCACCTTACACAGTGGGGGTAAGGTGATAGGTGTGATTCCTCGAAAACTAAAAGCTGTAGAGATTGCTCATGATCAATTAACGGAACTACATGTAGTTAATACAATGCACGAGCGTAAATCAAAAATGGCAGAATTAGCGGACGGATTTGTCGCTTTGCCTGGGGGTGCGGGAACATTAGAAGAGTGGTTTGAAGTATTTACTTGGTCACAGCTTGGTTATCATGCAAAGCCCTGTGGATTGCTAAACGTAAACAACTTTTTTGATCCGTTAATTACCATGCTAGATCATACGATTGAACAGGGATTTATGAATAAAAATTATCGAGAAATGATAATTATCTCCTCAGACCGAAAAGAACTATTAGAAAAAATGGATTCTTATAGTCCGGGCTATGCTGTGAAATGGACTTAAATGATTTGTATCATATTGCAACATTAACAGCTACCTGAGAAAGAAACATTCGTGTTTGTTTAAACATTTACGTTTTCTTCATCAATAACCGAAGAACTTATTACTGAGCCCCCAACTCGCTACATTGTAGTTATTAAATGCAGGATTACCGTCTCGTTTATCGAAATGTAGAAGGAGGGAGGGAATACTCATGTCAAATGAAGACGTAAACAAACTATCGGATATGCTGTTACAAAGTCTTTATGACTATCACTTTGCTTATAACGGCGAACACTACACGCTACCAAAGGCAATGCTAAATGCCGACGTAAATAGCAAATTAGCAATTGAATATCTTATCGAAAAGGAATATGCCGCAGACAACGGAGGAGAATCGGATAATCTAGTTTTATCCATAACAACAAAAGGATTGGAATATATTAAAAATAAGCACGTCCATTAAGATAAAAAAAGGAAACGTGTGTAAGATAAGAACAATATTAAAATAGATACTATTAATAAAGGTGTGCATGAAACTTTCGTGTTTGTTTAAACATTCACGTTTGTTTTACGCACACCTTTCTTTACGCTGCCTTAACATAAGCATGTTGACTGAGAATTTCACACGGTTACTGTAACACAAAATAGACATGGAATTATCCATGCCTAACTACGAAATCTTTTATCAAGTAAGCTTAATAATATCTGTACCCAGGTTGGTAATTCTGGTAATACTGTTGATTATTATGCTGAGTCATATTATTTGTACCTCTATTGCAATCCGAGTATGGACCGATATATGTTGAAGGTTTTACAGGTTCTATAGCTTTTCTCCATTGATTTTCATCGAGACAATAGGTATGAGCCATGATATTTGCAGGAGTGAATTTTAAGATGTCTGAACCTAAGATCACCTCGGGAGTTGGTGCATTAAAAATTGCCAAAAGATGAGTGTTATCTGTTGTGGCCACTTCGTAATGCCACCACCCTTGAGGAACATTTGCGACTTTTCCAGGTGTAATAGGGAAATTGAGTAATTCTTTCGTAAATGGATTTAGTATCGAAACAGTAGCTGCACCCGAAATACAGTAGACTAGCTCAGCTGCATTTTGATGATAGTGAGGTTCCACCACATTATTAGTACTTAGGAAAATATCAAGCAGTGAGACATTCTCTAGTGTATTTAACTGTTGAATACCTAAAACATTAATAAAGTTTCTGCCGTCTTTTCTGAACAATGGACTTTCATTTACATCAAAAGTGAACTGCGTGGTTGGTGAAGTGTAATCAATATTTGAATTCATAAGCACATCCTTTTCTGATGATGTCAAATATGCATAGTTAGCACATATACAGGATATGTATGAATGGCTTGTCAACACTA
>NZ_JWIB01000053.1 GCF_000813425.1 Sporosarcina sp. ZBG7A | reverse complement strand
GCTCTTTAACTTATATTTGGGAAAGTCCTCGATCGATTAGTATCTGTCAGCTCCACATGTCGCCATGCTTCCACACCAGACCTATCCACCTCATCATCTTTGAGGGATCTTACTTACTTGCGTAATGGGAAATCTCATCTCGAGGGGGGCTTCATGCTTAGATGCTTTCAGCATTTATCCCGTCCACACATAGCTACCCAGCGATGCCTTTGGCAAGACAACTGGTACACCAGAGGTGTGTCCATCCCGGTCCTCTCGTACTAAGGACAGCTCCTCTCAAATTTCCTGCGCCCGCGACGGATAGGGACCGAACTGTCTCACGACGTTCTGAACCCAGCTCGCGTACCGCTTTAATGGGCGAACAGCCCAACCCTTGGGACCGACTACAGCCCCAGGATGCGATGAGCCGACATCGAGGTGCCAAACCTCCCCGTCGATGTGGACTCTTGGGGGAGATAAGCCTGTTATCCCCGGGGTAGCTTTTATCCGTTGAGCGATGGCCCTTCCATGCGGAACCACCGGATCACTAAGCCCGTCTTTCGACCCTGCTCGACTTGTAGGTCTCGCAGTCAAGCTCCCTTATGCCTTTGCACTCTACGAATGATGTCCAACCATTCTGAGGGAACCTTTGGGCGCCTCCGTTACTCTTTAGGAGGCGACCGCCCCAGTCAAACTGTCCGCCTGACACTGTCTCCTGCCCGGATCACGGGCAAGGGTTAGAAGTCCAATACAGCCAGGGTAGTATCCCACCATTGCCTCCTCCGAAGCTAGCGCTCCGGTCTCTTAGGCTCCTACCTATCCTGTACAGGCTGCACCGGAATTCAATATCAGGCTACAGTAAAGCTCCACGGGGTCTTTCCGTCCTGTCGCGGGTAATGCGCATCTTCACGCATATTATAATTTCACCGAGTCTCTCGTTGAGACAGTGCCCAGATCGTTACGCCTTTCGTGCGGGTCGGAACTTACCCGACAAGGAATTTCGCTACCTTAGGACCGTTATAGTTACGGCCGCCGTTTACTGGGGCTTCAATTCGAAGCTTCGCTTGCGCTAACCTCTCCTCTTAACCTTCCAGCACCGGGCAGGCGTCAGCCCCTATACGTCACCTTACGGTTTTGCAGAGACCTGTGTTTTTGCTAAACAGTCGCCTGGGCCTATTCACTGCGGCTCTCTCGGGCTATAAACCCTACCAGAGCACCCCTTCTCCCGAAGTTACGGGGTCATTTTGCCGAGTTCCTTAACGAGAGTTCTCTCGATCACCTTAGGATTCTCTCCTCGCCTACCTGTGTTGGTTTGCGGTACGGGTACCTCCCACCTCGTTAGAGGCTTTTCTTGGCAGTGTGAAATCAGGGACTCCAGGGTATACACCCCTTGCCATCACAGCTCAATGTTATAGAAACGGGATTTGCCTCGTTTCACACCTCACTGCTTAGACGCGCATGACCAACAGCGCGCTCACCCTATCCTTCTGCGTCACCCCATCACTCAAACGGTGGGGAGGTAGTACAGGAATATCAACCTGTTGTCCATCGTCTACGCCTATCGGCCTCGACTTAGGTCCCGACTGACCCTGAGTGGACGAGCCTTCCTCAGGAAACCTTGGGCATTCGGTGGAAGGGATTCTCACCCTTCTTTCGCTACTCATACCGGCATTCTCACTTCCAAGCGCTCCACCAGTCCTTCCGGTCCAGCTTCAACGCCCTTGGAACGCTCTCCTACCACTGACACCAAAGGTGTCAATCCGCAGTTTCGGTGATTCGTTTAGCCCCGATACATTTTCGGCGCAGCGCCACTCGACCAGTGAGCTATTACGCACTCTTTAAATGATGGCTGCTTCTAAGCCAACATCCTGGTTGTCTGGGCAGCGCCACATCCTTTTCCACTTAACGAATACTTTGGGACCTTAACTGGCGGTCTGGGCTGTTTCCCTCTCGACTATGGACCTTATCACCCATAGTCTGACTCCCAAACATAAATCATCGGCATTCGGAGTTTGTCTGAATTCGGTAACCCGGGATGGGCCCCTAGTCCAAACAGTGCTCTACCTCCGAGATTCTAACGTTTGAGGCTAGCCCTAAAGCTATTTCGGAGAGAACCAGCTATCTCCAGGTTCGATTGGAATTTCACCGCTACCCACACCTCATCCCCGCACTTTTCAACGTACGTGGGTTCGGGCCTCCAGTAAGTGTTACCTTACCTTCACCCTGGACATGGGTAGATCACCTGGTTTCGGGTCTACGACCCCATACTCATTCGCCCTATTCAGACTCGCTTTCGCTGCGGCTCCGCATTCTCTGCTTAACCTCGCATGGAATCGTAACTCGCCGGTTCATTCTACAAAAGGCACGCCATCACCCATTAACGGGCTCTGACAACTTGTAGGCACACGGTTTCAGGATCTATTTCACTCCCCTTCCGGGGTGCTTTTCACCTTTCCCTCACGGTACTGGTTCACTATCGGTCACTAGGGAGTATTTAGCCTTGGGAGATGGTCCTCCCGGATTCCGACGGAATTTCACGTGTTCCGCCGTACTCAGGATCCACTCTGGAGGGGATGAATTTTCGGTTACGGGGCTTTTACCCACTCTGGCGGACCTTTCCAGGTCGCTTCGCCTAACTCATCCTTTTGTAACTCCGTATAGAGTGTCCTACAACCCCAGGAAGCAAGCTTCCTGGTTTGGGCTTTTCCCGTTTCGCTCGCCGCTACTCAGGGAATCGATTTTTCTTTCTCTTCCTCCGGATACTTAGATGTTTCAGTTCTCCGGGTCTGCCTCGTATTTGCTATGTATTCACAAATACGTACCATCCTATTAAAGATGGTGGGTTTCCCCATTCGGAAATCTTCGGATCAAAGCTTACTTACAGCTCCCCGAAGCATATCGGTGTTAGTGCCGTCCTTCTTAGGCTCCTAGTGCCAAGGCATCCGCCGTGCGCCCTTTCTAACTTAACCAAAAAGTTAACGTTCTTCTTTCATTCAGCGATGAATGAGAAGAAAGAACAAAAGAATCGCTGTTCGGCTCACTACGAATAGTGTCCGACTCGGTTGATTGTCTTGATTTGTTGCTTCAATGTTGTTTTATCCAGTTTTCAATGAACAAGTTTGAAGAATATTTAGCACCTGTCTCTTATACACAT
>NZ_JWIB01000052.1 GCF_000813425.1 Sporosarcina sp. ZBG7A | reverse complement strand
AAAACCGCTCAAGCAAAGCTGAATCTGCTCAAGCGAATAGGAAAACCGCTCAAGCAAAGCTGAATCTGCTCAAGCACAACAGAAAACCTCATAACCCTGAGTTGAAATCCCCTGATATTAAAAAAAGCTCCCTTAAAGATCCATCAACATTTCATCAAAAGAAAGTTTCACTGCTTCGTAAACAAACAACGACGCAAGTAAGTGGGGTTCTACGACGCGTCCACCTTCATCGTTTGGCAACAAGCCTTTGGAAATTCCTGTTGAAATATAGATATCTGCAAGCTCCGAGAGCTCATTTTCTTCAGTTGGTTTCTCTGATGCGACAACTGCAAAAGCGACATTCTTTTTTGCTAAATCTCTTGCGATTTCAAGCGCCTCTATATCCGCTGAGCTCCGAGTGAACAGCCAAACACGATCCATAGTACCTAATTCAAGATCCCTAGAAAACCGAGTCGCGTTAGTAAACGATTCAGCTCCTTCTATCGCGTTGATCACAATGCCATTCAATTCATTTGTTCCTACCAATACCACACGTCCATCGCCAACAACTGCCTGTGCAAGTAGTCTGGCGGTGTCTTCGATTTCCTCTTCATGGTTCGACGCAATCCGTTGCAAGAGACCTGCAATTTGTGTCGTTAACATTTTCATAACTACACCTCCATAAGTAGTAGTATAGTGAATTAGAAATCATTTAGCGATAAAAGCAGGGATTACTACCTTTTTGTCAAATTACTATTAATATTCAAACTAATTTAATTCGGACTAAAGTAGTGACTATATATTAAAAGGAGTGGGCAGTTTGAAAAAGTTGTTAATCGTAGATGACCAAGCTGGTATTCGTCTGTTACTCGATGAAGTCTTCAAAAAAGAGGGTTATGAAACCGTCCTTGCCGCAACGGGTAAAGAGGCGTTGCTTCGTGTGGAGAACGACGAACCGGACTGTATCCTATTAGACATGAAAATGCCTGGAATGAATGGGGATGAAGTCCTGAAACAAGTAAAAAGTGACAGACCAAATCTACCAGTTGTCATGATGACAGCATATGACGTAATAGAAACTTCTGATTCGGAAGCGCAACATCAGGCTGACCACTATTTCACGAAACCATTTGACATCCACCAAGTACGACATACCATTAATCATTTGTTACGAGAAACCTAGAGTCTGCTCCCTAAGTGGAAGTGGTTCGTTTTTTTTGATATGATGAAGGTGGAATACATCAAAAAAATAAAACGAACGCAATCCGTTTCCATATTCGAAGGAGGAACTGCACATGGCACTCGTATCAATGAAAGAAATGATGATTAAAGGCAAGCGGGAAGGGTATGCAATCGGGCAATTCAACTTAAATAACCTGGAATACACGCAAGCGATTCTTCAAGCAGCTCAGTCTGAAAATTCGCCAGTTATCCTAGGCGTATCTGAAGGTGCAGCACGTTACATGGGTGGTTTCACAACAGTCGTTCACATGGTTAAAGGTCTTATGCATGACTACAAGATCACAGTACCGGTTGCGATTCATCTAGATCATGGATCGAGTCTTGAAAAGTGTAAGGAAGCAATTGACGCTGGATTTACATCAGTCATGATTGACGCTTCTGCAAAACCTATCGAAGAAAACATTGCGATTACAAAGCAAGTCGTGGAATATGCACATCCTAAAAACGTTTCCGTTGAAGCAGAACTAGGTCTAGTCGGTGGGCAGGAAGACGACACAATTGCTGAAGGCGTCATGTATGCAGATCCAGCAGAGTGTAAACGTCTTGTTGATGAAACGAACATCGATTGTCTCGCGCCTGCACTTGGATCTGTACACGGTCCTTATAAAGGCGAACCGAATCTAGGATTCAAGGAAATGGAAGAAATTTCGAACCAATCGGATATTCCACTCGTCCTACATGGCGGAACTGGAATTCCAACAAAAGATATCCAACGTTCCATCTCACTTGGAACTTCAAAAATCAATGTGAATACAGAAAATCAGATTCAAGGAACGAAGAAAGTACGTGAAGTGCTTGCAGCTGATTCAGAAGTTTACGATCCGCGTAAATTCCTTACACCAATGCGCGAAGCGATTCAAGCGACAGTCGTTGGAAAAATGCGTGAATTCGGCAGCTCGCAAAAAGCGTAATGTACGCTGCGTTTCTTGCGTGAACGTTTAGACAAAACCTATAGGGGGAGACATCCCGTAAACGGATGAATCTCCTCCTTTTCAATTTTAAGGAGGACACGGACTATGAAATTTTTCATCGATACAGCAAATTTTGAAGAAATTAAAGAAGCCCACAGCTGGGGGATTTTGTCTGGAGTAACAACAAACCCTTCACTCGTAGCAAAAGAGAATATCTCTTTCCACGATCGGTTAAAGGAGATCACGGCACTCGTTCCCGGTTCAGTCAGTGCAGAAGTCATTGCACTCGATGCTGAAGGAATGATTAAAGAAGGTCGTGAACTTGCAGCTATCGCACCAAATATCACAGTGAAATTGCCGATGACTGCTGAAGGCTTAAAAGCGTGTGCGGTATTTTCAGCTGAAGGTATTAAAACGAATGTAACGCTTATTTTCAGTGCAAACCAAGCATTGATGGCAGCGCGTGCCGGAGCTACATACGTGTCTCCGTTCATCGGCAGACTCGATGATATCGGTCAAGATGGTTTAGCGTTGATCGAAACAATTGCAGATATCTTTACAATCCACAACATTGACACGGAAATTATTGCAGCATCGATCCGAAGCCCGCAACAAATTACAAATGGGGCACTTGCAGGCGCTCATATTTCAACAGTACCATTCAAAGTATTACAGCAGCTGTTCAGCCATCCACTGACAGACAAAGGGATTGAACAATTCTTGAAGGATTGGGAAGCCCGCGACAACAAGTGATTGTGTAAAGGAGATTGAAATGGAAGTATATAAAATACAAGGTGGCACCCCTCTAAAGGGAAACATTAAAGTTAGCGGAGCGAAAAACAGTGCAGTTGCACTGATTCCTGCGTCCATTTTAGCGGATTCCCCAGTTACGATAGAAGGATTGCCCGAAATTTCCGATGTCCATACGTTACAGAACTTGCTCGAAGATATCGGAGGCAACGTAGATTTTCAAGATGGAACGATGACAATCGACCCTTCTGAAATGATTTCCATGCCGCTCCCGAATGGAAACGTGAAAAAGTTACGTGCCTCGTATTACTTAATGGGTGCGATGCTGGGGAAATTCAAAAAAGCGGTTATTGGATTGCCTGGTGGTTGTCATTTAGGACCCCGCCCGATTGATCAGCATATTAAAGGATTTGAAGCACTCGGAGCCAAAGTCACAAACGAACATGGCGCGATCTACTTGCGTGCAGATGAGTTGAAGGGTGCAAAAATCTACCTGGATATCGTCAGCGTTGGCGCGACGATCAATATCATGCTCGCTGCAGTTCTTGCGAAAGGGAAAACCGTCATTGAAAACGCGGCGAAAGAGCCCGAAATTATTGACGTTGCGACCTTGCTTTCCAACATGGGTGCCAACATTAAAGGTGCAGGCACGAACGTGATTAGAATCGAAGGTGTTGAGAGCTTAAGCGGTACACGTCATACCATCATTCCGGACCGTATTGAAGCAGGGACGTTCATGATTATGGCGGCAGCTGCTGGAGATGGTGTCACAATCGAGAACGTCATTCCACTTCACGTGGAAGCAGTTACAGCGAAACTCCGTGAAATGGGCGTTGTTGTGGAAGAAGATGAAGAAAAGATTTTCATCCCGAAAACGAAGGCGCTCAAAGCGGTTGATGTGAAAACGCTTGTTTACCCTGGATTTCCAACGGACTTGCAACAACCGTTTTGCGTATTATCCACTCAAGCAGATGGAGCCTCCATGCTTACGGATACAATCTATTCAGCACGGTTTAAGCAGATTGATGAACTTCGTAGAATGAACGCAAGTAGTAAGGTCGAAGGACGTTCTGCAATTATTCATGGACCAACACCGCTCCATGCTGCAAAAGTAAAGGCGAGTGATCTGCGTGCAGGTGCTTCGCTTGTCATCGCGGGCCTGATTGCAGAAGGTGAAACTGAAATTCAAGGGATCTCACACATTGAACGCGGCTATGGTGGTTTAATCGAAAAACTGCATGGTCTTGGTGCATTCATTCAAAAAGTGGAAGTTCCTGATAAAGATGACACTCAGAGTAATTTATAAAACAGTTTAGTGCTCATTCAAACGTGTGCTATAATAGAGCGAACGATTGAGACAGTTACACAATCTGCAACTAGCAGAAAACGGGAGGAATTCTAGAGATGGAACGCAGTTTATCGATGGAACTTGTACGTGTGACAGAGGCGGCGGCAGTTGCCGCATCGCACTGGATGGGACGAGGTTTGAAAAACGAAGCGGATGACGCAGCAACAACAGCAATGCGCACGGTGTTTGATACAATTCCGATGCAAGGTGTCGTTGTGATTGGTGAAGGTGAAATGGACGAAGCGCCAATGTTATACATTGGAGAAGAGCTTGGAACAGGTACTGGACCTTTCGTTGACGTTGCAGTCGATCCACTTGAAGGGACAAACATCGTAGCATCGGGCGGTTGGAACGCACTTGCGGTTCTCGCTATCGCGGACAAAGGAAATCTCCTGAATGCCCCTGATATGTATATGGACAAAATTGCAGTGGGCCCTGAGTGTGTCGGTAAAATTGACATTAATGCGTCAGTTACAGACAACTTGAATGCTGTTGCAAAAGCGAAAAACAAGAAATTGAACGAAATCACGGCAACCGTTTTAAATCGCGAACGTCATGCAGACATCATCGCTGAAATCCGTGCTGCGGGTGCTCGCATCAAGCTCATTAACGATGGAGACGTAGCGGGTGCTATCAACACAGCATTCGAAGGTACAGGCGTCGACATTCTTTTCGGACTTGGCGGAGCTCCTGAAGGCGTTATTGCAGCAGTAGGATTGAAATGTCTTGGCGGAGAAATCCAAGGTAAACTCATTCCTATGAATGATGCTGAACGTGAGCGTTGCGTGAAAATGGGCATCGATGTCGACAAAGTCCTTTACATGGACGACCTCGTAAAAGGGGACGACGCAATCTTTGCAGCAACTGGTGTAACAGATGGCGAGCTCCTTCGCGGCGTACAATTCACAGGTGGCCACTCTAAAACGCATTCACTCGTAATGCGCTCTAAGTCTGGTACTATCCGTTTTGTTGAAGGGCGTCATAGCATGGACAAAAAACCTCATCTTGTGATGAAAGACTAAGTAACCCCTAAATTGCCCGGCACTTCAGCCGGGCAATTCTTTTGTACCCCAGCAGCAATCGCTGCACCCCCAAAACATATGAATCCTAAACTTTAAAAGAGTGGTGCCAATAATGACAATGATAACCTTAGCTGACTTGGAAAACATGACGCTCAAAGAGCTTTATGCACTTGCCAAGGAATATAAAATTAGCTATTACAGCAAACTGACTAAAAAAGAACTCATCTTTTCCATACTGAAATCACGCGCCGAACAAGAAGGCTTCTTCTTCATGGAAGGCGTACTAGAAATCATTCAATCTGAAGGGTATGGCTTCTTACGGCCGATCAACTACTCTTCGAGTTCAGAAGATATCTACATTTCTGCATCCCAGATCCGTCGATTTGACTTACGGAACGGGGACAAGGTCACAGGGAAAGTACGTCCGCCAAAAGAGAACGAGCGCTACTACGGTCTCCTGCAAGTCGAAGCGGTCAACGGTCAAAACCCTGAAGTCGCAAGAGAACGCGTCCACTTTCCAGCGCTTACACCGCTCTATCCGACTCGTCATATTAAGTTGGAAACAGATTCAAGCAATCTATCCACAAGAATCATGGATTTAGTATCTCCAGTCGGTTTCGGACAACGTGGCCTGATTGTCGCACCCCCAAAAGCGGGTAAAACAATGTTGTTGAAAGAAATTGCAAATGCAATCACTACGAACCATCCTGACACAGAACTCATCGTCCTACTCATTGACGAACGTCCAGAAGAAGTAACGGACATCGAGCGTTCAGTGGATGCGGATGTCGTCAGCTCCACATTCGATGAAGTCCCTGAAAACCATGTGAAAGTGGCGGAATTGGTACTGGAGCGCGCGATGCGACTCGTCGAACATAAACGCGATGTTGTCATTCTCATGGACTCCATCACACGTCTTGCCCGTGCCTATAACCTCATCATCCCACCGAGTGGACGCACGCTATCCGGAGGTATCGACCCAGCTGCATTCCACCGACCAAAACGATTCTTCGGTGCAGCGCGTAATTTAGAAGAAGGCGGTAGCTTGACGATTCTCGCGACAGCCCTCATCGATACAGGGTCACGAATGGATGAAGTCATCTACGAGGAATTCAAAGGAACCGGCAACATGGAACTGCACTTGGATCGCACACTCGCCGAGCGTAGAATCTTCCCGGCCATCGACATCCGTCGCTCAGGAACCCGGAAAGAAGAACTCCTCGTCCCAGCGGGCCAACTCGAAAAACTATGGGCAATCCGAAAAACATTCTCAGACGCCCCAGACTTCGCCGAGCGTTTCCTAAAGAAACTACGACAATCCAAATCCAACGCTGAATTCTTCGAAAAACTAAACGGCGACATGAAAAATCAGCGCAATGGAAAAGGGCTGCTCTAACAAAAGCGGAGGCGGCTGTGTAGTCCCGACAGGCGTTGGAGGTCTTAAAGAAAAGGCGTACTGTGCCTTTACTTAAAGACCGAAACGATCCCGAGGGGCTAGCCGCCGGAGCTGGATGATAACAAAAGCGGAGGCGGCTGGTTAGTCCCGACAGAGCTGGATAATAGAAAAAAGGAAGGCAGCCTATAGATGGCTGCCTGTTTTTATCTTCAAATCAAGGAGTTATGCGTGGAATTTCATTGATACGTATAGCTGAGGGCAAGGTTATGAGCGCTTTTTGAGATTTATGAGCCTTATTTTGCTTTTATGATCACTTTCCGGCATTTATGAGCGGAATCCATGTTTTATGATCACTTTCCAACTTTTATGAGCAGAATCCCGTTTTTATGATCATTTTCCGAGATTTATGAGCAACTTCTTCGGGTGTGGTAATTTTTATCTTAAACGAAGACTGCTCCTGAAGTGGAAGGATGCGCACAGTTCGCCTTTTGCGAATAAAAGCCGAGGTAACGAGCAATATCTTCGCAAACGATACACCCGATGCGAATCCTTTGATTAAAGCGATAGGCCGAGCCAACCGATATCCGTTGATCGAAACGAAAGACGGCGACTCCGAAGGGATCAGCGCGAGCTGAAGACCCTGGACTGAGCAAGGCGAAGGAAGCGGCTGAAGCCGTGCCCCTCGGAAAGCGTCCGTCTGAAGAGCAGAACAACCCTGTCGAAAGCATCCACCTGAAACGGAAATTAACCCTGCCTACTCACCAAATTTCTCAGACAAAAACCTTGCACACGTCTACACAATTTGATAAGATTAACTCATATGATTCATATACGACTGACATACACGGGTCGTGTAAGGCATCTGTCTTTTACTGGGAAGGCGCAAGCCAACCAGAATAAAAACTCTGTACCAGACGGTTCAGGGCGAGAGGAGAGAGACCGATGAAAGTAGGAATTCACCCAGATTACAAACTATCAACTGTTTCATGTTCATGTGGTAACACATTCGAAACAGGTTCTGTCAAAGAAGACATTAAAGTAGAAGTTTGTTCAGAATGCCACCCATTCTACACTGGACGCCAGAAATTTGCTGCAGCGGACGGCCGCGTCGACCGCTTCAACAAGAAATATGGCCTCAAAGAAGAAGGCAAGTAAGAACGGCTTTCCAGTTCCCGTCCGGTGCATTTGCGCCGGGCGGGAATTTTGGTTTTACGAGCACTTATCCTTATTTTTCATGTAGACGAAAGGGGATTCATCATGTACGTTTCCATGCAAGGCGGATGGGCTGAAGTCATTTGCGGAAGTATGTTCTCCGGGAAATCCGAAGAACTGATTCGCCGAATCCGACGCTCTCAATTTGCCAAACAAAAGATTGCTGTTTTCAAACCAGAGCTCGACAATCGATACAGTGAAGAAGCGGTCGTCAGCCATAATGGGACAACCGTCATTGCGATGCCAGTTGCCTGTTCTGCTGATATTGTTGCACAAGTAACAGATGATTGTGACGTCATTGCTATAGATGAAGCACAATTTTTTGATGATGGAATTGTCGATACCGTTATGGAACTCGCAAATCACGGGTTTCGAGTGATCGTCGCGGGTCTCGATCAAGACTTCCGCGGAGAACCATTCGGTCCTATGCCGAAACTGATGGCGATTGCGGAAATCGTCACGAAACTACAAGCGGTCTGCACAATTTGTGGTTCACCTTCAAGTAGAACCCAACGCCTCATCAACGGGAAACCCGCAGGATTTGATGACCCTATTATCTTAGTTGGGGCGTCGGAAGCATACGAACCAAGATGTCGCATGCACCACGATGTACCAAAAGGGATTTCCATCCAACCAACCGCTAAATAACATCATGCTGAAGAGACAAGCTGCCTAGCAGATTGTCTCTTCCTTACTTTATCCGACAAAAATCTAACCACACAATCAGCTTGCGATATGTGCACTGTATATTTGCACGCCCCAATACCGTACAATAACACTAAGACCAAACTAATTAGAGGTGAACAATTATGTATGACAGACTCCAAGCCGTCGAAGATCGATACGATAAACTGAACGAATTGCTGAGTGACCCAGAAGTCGTCAGCGACCTGAACAAGCTCCGAACCTATTCCAAGGAGCAATCGGACTTACAGGAAACCGTAGATGTCTATAGGGAATACAAAGACGCAACAGAAGCAAAACGAGACGCTAAAGAAATGCTAGAAGAATCCACAGATCCCGAAATGGAAGAATTGATCAAAGCGGAACTCTCAGAGCTTTCTACGACTATTGAAACACTCGAGGATCGTCTCAAGTTGTTGCTTGTACCGAAAGATCCGAACGACAACAAAAACGTCATCATGGAAATCCGCGGGGCAGCAGGTGGAGACGAAGCTGCATTATTTGCCGCCAAACTTTACCGCATGTATACCCGATTTGCAGAACTCAATCACTGGAAAATTGACGTGATGGACTCCGCTCCGACTGAACTGGGCGGTTTCAAGGAAATCATCTTCATGATCAGCGGGAATGGAGCATTTTCAAAACTGAAATTCGAGAATGGAGCACACCGAGTCCAACGCGTCCCGGAAACGGAATCAGGCGGCCGCATTCATACTTCAACTGCAACAGTAGCAGTCTTGCCTGAAGCGGAAGAAGTCGAAATTGAACTGCATGACAAAGACATCAGAACCGATACCTTCGCATCATCTGGCCCGGGCGGTCAATCCGTCAACACGACGATGTCTGCAGTACGGCTAACACACTTGCCGACTGGTATTACAGTTTCTATTCAGGATGAAAAATCGCAAATTAAAAACAAAGAGAAAGCGATGAAAGTCTTACGTGCCCGCGTCTACGATAAATTCCAATCCGAAGCGCAGGCGGAATACGATGAAAAACGGAAATCTGCAGTAGGCACTGGAGATCGTTCTGAGCGTATCCGAACATACAACTTCCCACAAAATCGAGTCACAGACCATCGAATCGGGTTCACCATTCAAAAGCTGGATCAGATTATCGAAGGGAAAATGGATGAAGTGATTGAAGCACTTACACTGGAAGACCAGGCGCGTCGATTAGAAAGTCTGGAAGCCCATGATTGAGACGATCCATCAGACGCTAAAACGTTTAGAAGCGCGACTTGCTACTGAAGAATTGGACGTCAACGCAGCGTTTCTACTCCTTGAGCACGTCACGCAAAAATCTCGCGCGTCCCTTCTTGCGGACTTGCGTGAACCGCTAACCGAGCAGCAGTTGCGCCAATTCGAAGATCTCTCATCGGAACTGTTAACCGGTAAACCTATTCAGCATATCATTGGGCAAGAATGGTTTTACGGAAGGCCGTTTAGCGTCTCGAAAGACGTACTCATCCCGAGACCTGAAACGGAAGAACTTGTTCAAGGAGCTATGCAAAGAGCGTCTAAGCTATTCGGTAATAAGTCGATCCGAGTGGCGGACATTGGTACAGGAAGTGGTGCAATTGCAGTGACATTTCAACTTGAATGTCCGAATGCACAAGTGACTGCTACTGATATTAGTGAAGCAGCACTCGCGGTTGCCCGCCGGAATGCTGAGCAGAACGATTCTCAAGTAACCTTAGTACAAGGGGACTTAGCGCAGCCTTTACAAAACGAAAAGTGGGACATCGTATTATCCAATCCACCGTATATAGGGTTGGACGAAGCATCATCCATGTCGCCTACGGTTTTGGATTACGAACCGCATGGAGCGCTCTTTGCAGATGAAAATGGTCTCGTACTCTATCGAAAGCTTGCGGAAACTCTACCTGCCATTATGAAGAAACCCGCATTGATTGGTCTGGAGATCGGCTATCTACAAGCATCATCGGTACAACGACTCTTTCAAAATGCTTTTCCAAAAAGCAAGATTGAACTCGTCCAAGACATGAATGGGAAAGATCGAATGATATTTTGTGAGATTCGGTGAATAAACTCTTCTGAACCTGTCCACAATGAGGTCAGGAGGGGATGACATGTTACCAGATTATCCACAGTTTGCACAACAACCGATTTTTACAACTGAACCGAACTATAAATGGCGAAAAAGAGTAATTGCTCTCATAGAATTCATTTTAATACTCGTTATGCTTCAAGCAATTCTTACACTCTTTCAAGAGCACACAAGTGAGGAGCCGATTCGCTATCGTATTCTAGCACACTCGGATGCTCCTGCAGATCAAGCGATCAAAGTGCGTATTCAACAAGCGATTGAGCCAATGATCGCAGGTGCGATTGCCCGAACGACTACTGAAGAAGAGTTGCTAAGCGAACTAGAAGAGCTTGAAGCAGAAATGCTTGCTGCAGCAAACTTACATTCACCGGATCGTGCCGTTACTCTTGAACGAAAAAATGCACTGTTTCCAGCAAAGCGAGTGGGCTTTGAGATTTATCCACAAGATGTTTATGAAGCATACGTATTGACGATTGGAAGTGGACGTGGTGCGAACTGGTGGTGTTCCATTTTTCCGAAAGTGTGTTACCCGGAAGAAGAGACGGTAGAGGCTGCAGAGAAAGAAGAAGAAGTGAAATTCTTCATATGGGAGTGGATAACTTCTTGGTTCGAATAAGGATATCCACGGATAATTGTGGATAACTTTGCTAGAAGCGTTGAAAAGGAGGATGAATTTATGAACACTCGAACGTTGAAAGTGGATAAGGGTGTTGATAACGTTGATAGTTATCAACAAACTGTGGATTGTTTGCGGAATGGAGGTCTTGTAGCGTTTCCAACAGAAACCGTGTATGGACTTGGAGCACTCGCAACTGATCCGGATGCAACAAAACGGATCTTTGAAGCAAAAGGTCGTCCGTCTGACAATCCACTGATCGTACATATAGGAACTAAAGAAGAAGTGAACGAGTATGCGGCAGAAATCCCTGAAAGTGCGCTCCGGTTGATGGAAGCATTTTGGCCAGGTCCGTTAACGTTGATTTTCAATGAAAAGCCAGGTGTCATTGCGGAAAGTGTCACGGTTGGAAGAGGGACAGTTGGACTGCGTATGCCGGATCATCCTGTTGCACTGAAATTACTGCGACTACTTGGTGGTCCCCTTGCAGCACCGAGTGCGAATCGAAGTGGAAAACCGAGTCCGACGAAAGCGAGCCATGTCGCGCGTGACTTAGATGGGAGAATTCCATTCATCTTAGATGGTGGTGCAACAGGTGTTGGGGTGGAGTCGACTGTCATTGATATGACAGTAACGCCTCCTGCCATTTTGCGTCCTGGTGGGGTCACTGTCGAAATGATAGAGTCGGTCATTGGATCTGTTCGATCAGAAATACATGTAGAAGAAGCAGAAGCGCCACGTGCTCCAGGCATGAAATACATGCACTATTCTCCAGACGCACCAGTTTGGTTAATTGAACCGAATGAAAAACAGATTGAACAAGCTGTGCAGGCTTTGATGAATGAAGGTAAAAAAGTTGCTGTCATCGGACCTGATGAATTGAAAACGGACAAGCCATCTTGGTATTTTGCGACTGGTGCTCACGCAGATCCTCGTCAACTGGCTGCAAATCTTTATGACGCCCTTCGTAATTGCGATGAAACTGAAGCAGATGTGATATTGGCGGTGGAAGTCCCTTCTGAAGGAATGGGTCTAGCTGTCATGAATCGGCTGAAAAAGGCTGCAGACGGGAAACAGTTTTCGATTGTAAAGTTGGATTCACAATAAGTTTACCAAAAACAATTAAAATAACATTCATGAATGGCCTCCCCTGGCGCCGCATAAGATGGACTGGCGTAAACTTAGGGGAGGTTCTTCTATTGGTAGAAATCATTGCAGCTGGCGTGACAACAATCGATATCCTCGTCATCTACACATTGTTGCACGTTCGAAAAAGAAAATGGTTAATTGCTCTGTGGACGGCGTTCTTGAATGTTGTGTTCCCTCTACTTGGATTTATGGCAGGGGAACTTTCTGCTCAACTGTTTTCGGAATGGAGCGGAATTCTCTCAAGTGTATTACTGGGGTTAATTGGATTACATATGATACTTCAAGAAGAAGATCCGAATGCATCCAAAGTAGCGGGTCCTCTTCTGATTGCCGTTGCGGTTAGTTTGGATGGATTTTCTATAAGTATGTCTTTTGGATTAATGCATTTAAATAAATGGCTTTTCATCGTCTCAACGGGGGTAATGTCGCTAGTTCTTTCCTACTTTGCGTTGCGTGCGAATTTAACAATTAAGCCGCGTTATAGAGCAACTTTACGAAAAATTGCCGGACTTATCTTAATAGGTATGGGGATATTGTCATGGATTTCTTAAAATAACTGTTTCAGTTTTGGGATAAATCGGTTATGATGAAGACAGGTGATTATGATGAATATTTGCTTTATTTGCACAGGAAATACATGTAGAAGTCCGCTAGCGGAAGGAATATTGAAATCGAAGCAACTAGAAGGGGTTTCGGTTCGTTCAGCGGGTGTTTATGCAACAGATGGTGCCTTCATTTCCAATCATTCCCGATTACTACTAGAGGAAAATGGAATGCCGGTAACGCCGACCTCACGACGTTTTACAGAACAGGACTTGGAGTGGGCAGATCTCATTCTTACAATGACGGTATCCCACCGTGAAACGCTTCGACATGCCTTTGGTAACGGTTCTGACAAAATATTTACATTGAAAGAGTATGTAGGAGCCGCCCAATACGATGTTCAGGATCCTTATGGCGGGAATCTCGGAGTTTATCAACAGACGTTTGAAGAATTGTCCGATCAGATTGATGTGCTAGCGCGCAAGTTAATGGGGGAACAGTGATGACAGAGACGAAAAAAAAGTTCGGATTGAAATGGAAACTTGTCATATTCGTGACGATTCTTGCGATTGTGACGTATTCAACAAGTGCAGTGTTCATTAACATCTTACAACCTCAATTTTTCCCGAATGCAAATCCGACCTGGTTCGGAATTATGACATATGGAATGGGGATTTTTTGGTCTGCTGTACTCGCAGCCCTTTTCAGTACAATCTTAACGAAGCCTCTCCAACGGCTTGAACAGGAAGCGATGCGGATTGCTGATGGAAAAATCGGTACTGACATAGAATTGCCGAACTCGTCTGATGAAATCCGTTCCGTTGCAGAAGCGTTCCAACAAGTTGTTGTCAACTTACGAGGAATTGTTGGGCAGATTGAAACTAACTTTGAAAAAACGTCGCGCTCCGTAGAAATTTTACACAATGAAACAGGATCTGCTTCTAATCAGGCAGATGCGATTGCTTCGACAATTATTGAGATCTCTTCGGGTGCGGAAGCGTCAGCGATTGCGATCCAAGAGACGGCTGAAGCGATGGAAGACATTCGCGCACTCGCTTCAGATGTGAATACTCGTGCCGATCAATCGTCCAAGCAATCGAACGATATGCTTGCAGAATTGAAGCGGACAACCGATGCGTACCGGACACTTGTAGGTGGAATTCGCGAAATGTCCACACAAAGCGAAGACTCTCTTTTAACAATCCGTGACCTTGATAGAAATGCACAAAAGATTGGCGAAATCGTTCAACTCGTTGGCAACATCGCAGATCAGACAAATTTGCTGGCGCTGAATGCTTCCATTGAAGCGGCACGTGCAGGAGAACATGGAAAAGGCTTCGCAGTCGTTGCAGAAGAAGTCCGTGTCCTTGCGGATGAAAGTGCAAAATCTGTTCAAATGATCGGCGGTCTCGTAAGTACAATACAGTCCGATGTCACGAAAGTCGTGAAAGAAATGGAAGCACAAGTGAAAACCGCTGCTCAAGAAGCTGGACGAGCAGACGAAACAAATAAAAGTATTATTGCGATGGCAACAACTGTTACTGATATGGCAGGCTCCATCACTGGAATTACAGAGCTTGTGGAACATCAGCTCAGCAAAATTGAACAAACGGCTCATCAGTCGCAAGAAGTCGCGGCGATTGCAGAAGAGACTTCAGCAGGCGCTGAAGAAGTCCAAGCGGCAACCGAAGAACAAGCGCATTCAATTGAACAAACAAGCGTCCTAGCTAGTGAACTAAAAGGGCAATCCGAAGCCCTCTATGGTGTCATTCGCCAATTCGATACTTCTCAATAACAAAGTCGGCCATGCGCCGACTTTTTCTGTGGAAAAAAGTCCGTCTAGTCTGGGAAATCATATTCCTAATTAATCCGAAAACCAGAAGAATCTCTCATATTACTTCGCACTGTGTTTTTTTTAGGAACAATGATAGAATTAGTTGTAAGTATATTATGAAAAGAGGGACGCATATGAAACTCGCGATTTCTTCCGATCATGGCGGCAACAACTTACGCCATGAAATTAAACAACTACTGACAGAACTAAACATTGACTTCGAAGACTTCGGTCCGGAATCTGGCCAGTCCGTTGACTATCCAGATTACGCAGCACCCGTAACTAAAGGCGTCGCATCCGGTGAATTCGATAAAGGTATCCTCATCTGTGGTACCGGTATCGGCATGTCAATAGCGGCCAATAAAGTAAATGGAATCCGTTGCGCACTCGTTCACGACGTGTTCAGCGCTAAAGCAACTAGAGGTCATAATGATTCAAATGTATTAGCGATGGGAGAACGCGTTATCGGTCCGGGACTTGCCCGCGAAATCGTTCAAACATGGTTAGAAACACCATTTGAAGGTGGTCGACACGAACGACGAATCGAGAAATTGATGAATCTCGAAAACAACTAAGAAATTGGGGGGATGACATGGACGCGTATATCTTATGGAGATTGCAGCTGGAACAAACACTCGCAGAATTTGCGGAAATTGCTCCGCCAGTACCGGGGTCCCTTTTTGTCATAGGCTGTTCCACTTCTGAAGTGGCAGGCAAACGAATTGGTACAGCCGGGGCGCTCGACGTAGCGGAAGCGCTTTATGGACCCCTCTTACAATTTGCTGCAACTCATCGGTTGCATCTCGCTTTCCAAGGGTGCGAGCACATTAACCGTGCCCTCACAATCGATCGGAAAACAGCGGAAAAGTTTGCACTTGAACCTGTTTCTGTCGTGCCCGTTCGGACTGCAGGCGGTTCAATGTCCGCTTATGCGTTCGAGCATTTAGATGATGCGGTTGTCGTTGAATCCGTCCGTGCAAACGCCGGGATCGACATTGGACAAACTCTGATTGGTATGCAATTGAAACCGGTTGCAGTCCCGATTCGCACATCCGTTAAACAGGTTGGTGAAGCTGTCGTTACCTGTGCAACCACTCGTCCGAAACTCATCGGAGGAGTTCGAGCGCAGTACGAATAACTCAAGGCCACCAAGCTTTGAGGGTAGTAAGACTAATAGACGCTAAAGGGGAAATGAACATGGATTTGAGCAATGTGAAACGCGAAGATAGTGCTGTTTTTGAAGCAATAATGGCAGAAAAGAATCGACAGAACGCTAATATCGAATTGATTGCATCAGAAAACTTTGTCTCTGAAGCGGTCATGGAAGCACAAGGTTCCTACTTGACGAACAAATACGCAGAAGGCTATCCAGGCAAGCGCTACTATGGTGGCTGCGAACATGTCGATGTTGTTGAAAACATCGCCCGCGACCGCGTTAAAGAGTTATTCGGTGCAGCGTATGCAAACGTTCAAGCGCACTCAGGAGCACAGGCAAACATGGCAGTCTACTTCACAGTACTCGAGCCAGGCGACGTCGTTCTTGGGATGAACCTCTCACACGGTGGTCACTTGACACACGGAAGTCCAGTAAACTTCTCTGGAAAGCTGTACAACTTTGTTGAGTACGGTGTAAGCGAGCAGGACGAGCGTATCGACTACGAAGACGTTCGTCAAAAAGCACTAGAGCACAAGCCAAAGATGATCGTAGCGGGCGCAAGTGCATACCCACGCGAAATCGATTTCAAGAAATTCCGTGAAATTGCTGATGAAGTTGGCGCATTCTTAATGGTGGACATGGCGCACATCGCAGGACTTGTTGCAGTCGGCGAACACAACAGCCCAGTACCACATGCGCATTTTGTTACGTCTACAACGCACAAAACATTGCGCGGACCACGTGGTGGACTCATTTTGATCAACGAAGAATTTGCTGAGCAATACGGCAAAAAAATCGATAAAACGATTTTCCCAGGTGTTCAAGGCGGTCCATTGATGCACGTAATTTCAGCAAAAGCAGTGGCATTTGGCGAAGCATTACGACCTGATTTCAAGACGTACATTCAACAAGTAAAAAAGAATGCGGTCGCTCTCGGCGAAACACTTGTTGCTGAAGGGATCGGCATCGTTTCTGGCGGTACGGACAACCACTTGCTTCTATTGAACTTGACGAGCCTTGGCTTAACAGGAAAAGTTGCAGAGCATGTGTTGGATGAATGCGGAATCACCGTCAACAAAAACACGGTTCCATTCGATAAAGAAAGCCCATTTGTTACTTCAGGTATCCGAATCGGTACACCAGCAGTGACATCACGCGGTTTCAAAGAAGAAGACATGAAAGAAGTCGGAGCGATCATCGCGAAACTCTTGAAGAACCACGAAGACGATGCTGTGAAAGAAGAAGCGAAACAACGCGTCAAAGCCCTAACAGATCAGCACGCGCTATATGCATAAATAGTAGTAGAGCCGCCATCCTTAAGATGGCGGTTTTTTTACGGGCGAAATTCGGGTATGTTCACTAGAAACAAGCGAAGCGCTACCAATAACTCCCTTATTCTTGTTGAATTGTGTCTCGATGCCGATTAATTCTTCCATATTGCCGATTCTTCAAGCAATAGTTCCGATTCTTACTCTGGAAGTGCCGATTCACCTCGCGAA
>NZ_JWIB01000051.1 GCF_000813425.1 Sporosarcina sp. ZBG7A | reverse complement strand
CATTAATTTAGGTTAGCCCACATGCCGATCTTAGCTGTACTTGTGATTGTTCTCGCTGCATGCGGTGGGAAAACGGCTACAGAACAGCCTCATGAAGAAACGCCAGCATTAGCCGTGGGTGAAGAAAAACAACTTCCGAATGGTGACTTACAACAAGTCACTGCGTCTGCAGAAGAACTGCCTGCTTTCCTCGATGACAAATCAGATGATCTTCAACTTGTTTATCAAGTAGCAGGAAGCGCGGAAGACATTTTGAAATACATGCCATGCTACTGTGGATGTGCGGATAGCGCAGATCACGGCAGCAACTTGAACTGTTTTGTGGATGAAATCCGCAAAGATGGTTCGGTCGTATGGGATGACCATGGAACACGATGTGACGTCTGTGTAGAAATTGCAGTCAAGTCTGTCACCATGGCGCAAGAAGGAAAATCGTTGAAAGAAATTCGTAAAACAATCGACACAGATTACAACAAAGGGTACGCGCGTCCAACGGATACGCCAATGCCATCATAAGATAAGGAAAACAGGTTCTCTTTTGAGGGCCTGTTTTTTTATATAAATCCAACCATTATTTCTGCATAAAAAACCTCTAGAAACCCTTTCGCAATAGGATTAACCCATAAAGGTTGTATTCTTTTGAAAGGTGGTCTATGATCGGTGTCAGATAGGCTATAAAAGGGATGGGAATTTACTATTCTGACAGTTAAATTTAGGGTTCCTTTTTCATGAATATGAGCGTATGATTCTAATATATTTCAGAGAGAATGCAGACGCGAAAAATGCGTAGGAGGGGTACCATGGTTTTTGAAGGCAATAACAAAATACGCAAGAAGATTTTACAAGCAGTCCAAGGACTGACGAATGAGGAACTCAATCGGAAACCTGCCAATGGTGGCTGGTCACCGAAACAAATCCTCGAGCATCTCTCGCTCATGGAAACGCTCATCGCTTCAAATGTGGCAAAGGAATTGAAAAATCCTGAAAGTCCGAAAGCGATGAAGAAGCCAATTTCCATTTCAACGAACCGCATCATTAAAGTAGAGGCTCCAGGAAGAACAGTTCCTTCGGATACATTCAAGACGCTTTGCGAGATGAAACAGGAATTACACAATTCCCGGATATATTTGCTCGACGTATATGATAGCAGCAACAAAGAGTCGCTTATGAAAAAGTCATGCAAGCATCCGATTTTTGGACAAATTCCATTGTGTCAATGGTTCCCGTTTGTTGGATTGCATGAAAAGCGTCATTTGAAACAATTGCGTGATACAATCGAATCATTACAACTGAAAAAAGCAATTTAACCGGAAGTTCGTTAATCGAACAAAGGTTACTTAGCAAATCACCCTCTATGCCATTTGTGCGTAGAGGGTTTTTGCATAGGGAAATGGTCGTGCTATACTGTCTGCAAGTAACTAGAGAGGGAGAGTGGATTGTATGGATCGGAAATTTGTAGCATCCTGGAGTGGCGGTAAGGATTCCACCATGGCCGTTTACAAAGCGTTGGAAAACGGGGAGACCCTCACACGTATATGGACAATGTTTGAAGAAGAGGCAGACCGATCTCGCTCTCATGCTTTGCCGGAATCGGTCATTCATGCGCAAGCAGAGCGATTGAAGGTTCCGTTGATGACACGACAGGCATCCTGGGAGACCTATGAACAAGAATTTATCGACGCCATGAAAGAATGCACAGATGCAGGGATTCGCTATGGTGTATTTGGCGATATCGATTTAGAAGACCATCGAACTTGGGTTCAACAAGCATGTGAACAAGCAGGGATGACTGCATGGCATCCGCTATGGCTTATCCCGAGACGGCAATTGTTGGAGGAATTCATTGCTGCAGGATTTGAAGCGTATATTATTGTAGTGGACACCAGTCGGATGCCGAAACGCTTTCTGGGAGAACGTTTTACAATTGAATTAATGGATGAACTCGAAGCGCTCGGAATCGATAGTTGTGGAGAGTCCGGTGAATTCCATACAGTCGTTGCTGATGGACCGATTTTTAGTGAGCGAGTTCCACTTGTATTTGGGGAACCTGTGGAAAAAGGAAACTACGTCTTTTTACCGACAGACTGCGTCGAATAACGCTAACAAACAAAGGGGATGCGTGTGAAACGATTTTGTGTTGCTGGAGTATGGTTATTCGCAACATTGTTGTTAGCGGGATGCTTTGGAGGCAAGTCCATCACGTTGACACAAAGAACGTTGACGGAGGATGAACAGCGGTTAATCTACAGTGCAGGTGGAATGGACGCCCTGCATTTTACTTCAAAAGACACATTAGCGGATGGCAAAAGTATTCAACTCACCATTGAGCAATATGAACACGGGGAGTACGTAGGAACGCTTGCGGAAATCCCATGGAATGGTTCAGCAGAACAGCAAGTACCGCTAATTGGGTTTGGGGTTCAGCAAACAGATGAAAATACGATCGAACGAATCCTTTTCAGTTCACCAGGCGGACGTTTACTACCTGAACTAGAAGGAATGCCTGGAGGATCGACGTTAATGCCGGCCTTTGAAAGTGAACTCACTTTGAAACAAGGGGAAGTTGCTTATCTTGCATACTATATCGTCTCAGCAAGTGGAAGGGTTCAAACGTTTAACATGGATGATGAAAACGCGTTGAAACAGCTACAAGCTTATGATCGCTGCCTCCTCTTAAAAGCAGAGTGGAAAGAGTAACCCGAAGTGTGTGTAAGCTTCGGGTTTTATGGTGTGAAAAAACCGTTCAGGAGTGTTCTGAACGGTTCGGTAAAACTGCATTATTCGTTTTTTGAAACACTCTGTTGGTTTTTCTGTGTTTCCTGTTTATCTAATCTGTCGCTTTCAATCGCGTCTTGTTTATATTGTTTACTAAACACAATGGAAATGATGATCATGAGAAGCGCCATGAAAGCGGTTGTTAAATAGATCGGTTCATATGCTGAGTGCGCAGCTTGTTGAAATGCTTCATGCAAAGCGTCTCGCACTTCAGGTGCAGGGATCTGGTCAATTTTAGCTTGCAAATCTCCGTAGCTGCTACCCGCCAATTCCTCCATAGAACCTTCTGGAAGTTGACTAGGATCGATTCCGTGTTCCTTCAACTTCTGAGGGATCAGGTCTCCAATTTTACTGAATCCATTTTGGATGAACACCGCAAAGATAGTTGGAGAAATGGTCAGTCCTACTTGACGCGCTACGGAAAGAGTTCCGATAGCAGAGCCTTTTTGTGTCCCAGCAGCATTTGAAGTGAGGACGGTCAATGGTGCGCCCAGTACAAATCCGAATCCTGCTCCTGCGATGACAGAGAAAACGATGAACAGCAATTTAGTATCCACAAAGTAACCAAGACCACCGAAGCCGATGATCCCGATGATTCCTGCAAAAATCAACGTCTTCACTGGTCCTTTTTTATCTACAAAATAACCTCCTCCACCGGCTCCGATACCTGAAGCGAGTGCAAGGGGTGTCATCCAGTAGCCTGATTTCGCGGCGGAAATTCCGAGGATTTGTTGTGCAAAGGATGGAATGAAAATAATCGCACCGATGAACGTCCCTGATAATAATCCCATTACCATTGTCATCGCATAAGTGGGCTTGCGAAGTAAGCTATATGGAAGAATCGGGTCGATTTTATCCCCCTGTTCGTTGCGCTTTTCAACAAAGATGAGGGTTGCGAAAATTAAGACTCCGAGAACTAAAAGTCCAAGCACACTCCATTTTACGATTGCTTCAGTGAAGGAACCACCACGTCCAATGTTATTAATCGCGAACATGACGCTCAATATAGAGAAGGACAAGAGCGAAATCCCGAGGAAGTCAATTTTAGACATAACATAGGATTTTGTTTCTTCCAATGAGAAGAAACCGACTACGACGAGTGCGATCCCGATAGGAACATTAATCAGAAATAGCCAATGCCAGTTTCCTGTGATATCGATAAGGAAACTCCCGATGTTCGGTCCGACAACTGACGCGATTCCGTTCATCCCGCCAAGAAGTCCGAGCATGCTGCCTTGCTTTTCTTTCGTAAACGTACTTAATACATGAGAGCTCGCGATAATGAAAATACCACCACCACCAAATGATTGGAACAAACGCGCTGCGAGGAATAGCGTGAAATTTGGACTGAGCGCTACCCCGAGTGAACCGATGGTGAAGATCACAATTTCAATGAGGAAGAGTTTTTTGCGTCCATACCGGTCAGCGAGTTTCCCGACGATCGGCGTCATCACAGCAAGACCTAGCGTGTACAGAGTAATCCCCCAAGATCCTTGCGTAGCACTTACATCGAATGAGGTGTTAATGGTTGTAAGTGCCGCACTGATTATCCCGTTGTCCAGTGCCGCCATGAACACACCAACCAACAGAATAATAAAGCCGATGTTCACTTTAGATGTTTTTTCTACTGCCATTGTTTGACCTCCTCTGCAGAATGTCTTGAGCTATAAACCATTTAAACAGTGTACCTTATTTACATAAACTTTACATAAACTGCAGATTACAATTGTGGTTTCAATTTTTGAGAAGCGTCCCTCAATTAGTTGTTGAAACAAGTTTTCCCAACGTATGTTGCGTGTTCTTGAGTCACGCGTAGAAGTTTACTATTGTTACTTAGTGGCTGTTAAGAGGACTATGCGTGTTTTGAGTGCAAGGAGATTCATACGAGAGGGAACCCGCTCGATTCTGGTTGCAAGGCGCTCGATACTAGAGGGAACCCGCTCGATTCTGGCTGCAAGGCGATCGATACTAGAGGGAACCCGCTCGATTCTGGCTGCAAGGCGATCGATACGAGAGGAAACCCGCTCGATACATAGTTAACAATCAAACAATGAAACTAAAAACAGCTGCCACCTCTCTTACAGAGAGCGACAGCCATTCTTTGTTAGTTCCAATCACGCGCAAGCATACTATACATAGCCAGATCATGAAAATGATCATACAAAAACTCACCATCGCGTTGAATACCATCAAGATGAAAACCGAGCCGCTCTGGAATTGCACGGCTTTTTACATTTTCAACTCCACAACGAATCTCTATGCGATTTAGTTTGTATGTAGAAAACGCGCAGTCAACTAGTGTACGAACTGAATCCGTCATAATTCCATGTCCTTGAAAACGATCCCCAATCCAATAGCCTAAACTCGTACTTCTATTCATCCAGTCAATCTTGTGAAATCCAATCATTCCCGCAATCTTACCTTCGTACAGGATACCTACCTGAAAGCCATTGTGTTCCGCAAACTGTTTCAACCACATTTCGATGACAGGACGATAGCTTTCAGGAGAAAGTGCTCCGTCAACCCATGGAAGCCACTCGCGCAAATGCTCCCGTGATTCATTTACCAGAAAGAATAGTTCTGCTGCATTCTCTTGTTCGAGTAACTTCAGTGACACTTTTTCTGAAACAGGAAGAGTAAACATGTGAGCCCTCCATTTGAGATGTTAGATTTTGTTTATTGTAGCAAAGTTGAGTGCACTTGGAAACCTGTATAGGAGACTGCAAATCAGCTATATATGGCCTTTATTAGGTACGTCCAGTAAAAAAAATTTATAGAAACAAGAAAAATGCCTCAATCCCTAGTTGACATATCGGAATTGAATACATAAGATAAAGTGTATTAGAAAATCATATATCATTTACAAAGGGGGACGTCGGGATGGAGACAGGATTTGTCTTATTGAATGTGGCGGGATTGCTTTTACTAGCGGGTATTTTGTTTTGGATGAACCGCAAACACGTTTCGTTTTCAAAACGTGTGTTTACTGGATTGGGTCTTGGAATTTTATATGGAGTTATCTTGCATGTCAGTTATGGGGTTGAATCGACCGCACTTCAGCAATCGGTTCCCTGGTTCAATATTATGGGCACAGGCTATATTAAACTCTTACAAATGATTGTCGTGCCACTCGTGTTCATTTCGATTTTGACTGCCTTTACGAAAGTGGCGGCGGGGAAGAACTTCGGGAAACAGGCGGCCTTGATTTTAGGAATTCTAATTGGAACGACAGCGATTGCTGCACTGATTGGAATCGGATCTTCACTCTTGTTTGGGCTAGACGCTGAGCAAATCGTACAAGGTGATGCTGAGATTTCTCGTGGAGTATCATTAGAAGAAACTGCGGCAGGCGTTTCAGATAAAGTGCTGCCGGAACAGTTAATAGATTTATTGCCAGCTAATCCATTTCTCGATTTCACGGGTGCTCGTCCGACATCTACGATAGGTGTTGTCATCTTTGCGGCATTTTTAGGATTCGCATTTTTGACAATCCGGAGAAAGGAGCCTGAACAAGCGGCTGTAGTACAAAAAGGAATCGATGCAGTATATTCATTGGTAATGGCAGTCGTAAAAATTGTATTACGACTCACGCCTTATGGAATTCTAGCAATCATGGCACGGACTGTTGCGTTGTCTGATTACGGCGCGATAGTGAATCTAGGTAAGTTTGTAGCCGCTTCTTATGTCGCATTGATTGTCATGTTCTTAGTGCACTTAGTGATTCTTGCCGCAACAGGATTAAACCCGATTACGTACGTGAAGAAAGCGGGAGATACGTTACTGTTCGCCTTCTCATCACGATCCAGTGCGGGTACATTACCATTGACACTAAACACACAAACGACGCGACTTGGAGTACCTGATGGAATAGCGAACTTCGCAGGATCATTTGGGTTATCAATCGGTCAAAACGGATGTGCGGGTATTTATCCAGCCATGCTCGCCGTTATGATTGCGCCGACGGTCGGTCAACCGATTGACGCTCAATTCATTTTGACACTCATTGCGATTGTCGCGATTAGTTCATTCGGTGTCGCGGGTGTTGGGGGAGGCGCAACGTTCGCTGCAATTCTCGTATTGTCTGCGTTGAATCTACCGATTGCACTTGCAGGGATTCTAATTTCTGTCGAGCCACTTATAGATATGGGCCGCACAGCGTTAAATGTCAGTGGATCCATGACAGCTGGTGTCACAACGGCGCGTGTGACGGGAGAACTCGATCATGCGCAGTATGATGAAGTGATGGCGCGAGAAACTTCCGTGTCCGAATTGTAAAAAAACGTCCGCCTCTTATTTGAGAGCGCGGGCGTTTTTACGTGAGTTTGATTTTCAGGTTGAATGAAATGAAAGTGATCAAGCGAGTGGGAAAGTGATCAAGCGAGAGTCGGATCCGCTCAAGCAAGTGGAAAAGTGATCAAGCGAGTAGCGGATCTGCTCAAGCAAATGGAAAAGTGATCAAGAGAGAGTCAGATCCGCTCAAGCAAGCAGCAAAATCACTCAAGCACCACCAACACCATCACCACAAAAAAAGAGCACCCGCAATCGCAGGTGCTCTCCACTTATTTACTCAATACTTCCAACTTCAATTCATTCTCCAAAAACGGCTTAGCATTCAACAAATCCCTGAAAGCCCTATATCGCTCAACGGACTCCAAAGAGGGCTGTTTCCCTGTATGGTACGCACGAATCAAAATATTTTTCGGTGTATGCGCCATATCGATGAATTCCAGCAACTGTGTTTCGTACCCAGCCAGCGTCAACAACTCCGCGCGCATCGAATCCGTTGCCAGTGCGGAAAACCGTTCTTTCACGAGACCATGCTGCAACATCACATCTAGAGAAGGTGACTGGATTTGACTAAACAATTCATGTTGACAGCACGGTACACTCAAAATCACACTCGCTCCCCAACGGACCGCCCGTGCGAGTGCCATATCCGTCGCAGTGTCACATGCATGCAACGTGACTACCATGTCAACAGAGGTTTCATCCTCATAGTCATTAATGTCTCCAACTAAAAACTCCAAGCGGTCGTAATCAAGGTCGCGCGCAATCTCCGAGCATTCTTCAATGACTTCCTTCTTCAAATCGAGGCCGGTCACGTGGATGTCGAGTCCCTTTTCAATATGAAGATAATGATACAATGCGAACGTCAAGTACGATTTACCAGAACCAAAGTCTAGAATTCGAACAGTCCGATCTTTCGGAAGATGCGTCAAGGCGTCATCGATGTATTCAATGAACCGGTTAATCTGTCTGAACTTATCGTGCTTTTGTTTCTTAACCCGTCCATCTTCAGACTGTACACCAAGGCGGATCAAAAATGGATAAGGGGTACCCTCTTCAAGCAAATAATTTTTTTTACGATTGTGAGACAAATCAGCGGTCCTGGACGTTTCTGTCACACTCGATTTCCAAGACACTTTAAACTTCTTAGTCAGCTGGATTTGAATCGTTTCACCTGTGAATTCAGCCTGTACTTGTTTGAAACGCATTAATACATTGGTCAGAAATAGCTCGATGCCGTCGACTGAAATATTATGGTGATTTAGCACGCGTTCAAACTGTTCTTCAAACTGAATGTGCAACTCACCTTTCAATTCAATCGGCTTCGCTTTAATACGCAATAAGCCTTCTGATTTTGTACGGGGTTGACTGAACGTTGCGCGGACAAAAGTGCCATCAGTAAGACGTTTCGCTAAGTCGGTGATCAATTTTTCAAACTCCATTAGGTTTGACTCCTTTACAAGAGAGGTAGGGAAGAAAGCAGACTATTAGTCAAAGTTAAATCCTCGATCTCTCAGAAATTCTTTCATGTAGGGACGTTGAGGAGATTGCAAGAAATCAGCCATCTGTTCAGTCCAGCCTGCGTGCTTACGATTGGAGCTTCGTGTTTCATAATAAGTTTCCATAGTGGCGTCGTAATCACGGAGTATTTCCTCATAGTTGCTAGCATCATACATATTTTCGTGCAGCACCGCATCCACTGGTAAACGAGGCTTCACCTCATTAGACTTTGCAGGAACACCAATTGTCATGCCAAACATCGGAACCACACCCTCAGGAAGTTTGAGTAGTTCGCTGATCTCAGCAGGGCTATTCCGGACACCCCCGATATAGCAAATGCCGTATCCTTTGGACTCGGCAGCGATTGCAACATTTTGAGCAAAGAGTGCTACATCAATCGTTCCGACGAGCAGGGCTTCCGCGTGAGAGTAGTCGATTGAACGGTCATGCAATGCAGCAGCAGTTTGTAAGCGATGGAAATCCGCACAAAAGACCAAAGCAGCACCAGCGCCATTGAATTGATGAGGGTTTTTGGAATACTCACCTAGTTTTTCACGAACTGACGCATCAGTTACGTGGATAACGGAATAGGCTTGGACAAAATGAGAACTAGCGGCGTGTTGACCAGCTGTAACAAGTTCTCGGACTGTTTCTGTGGATAAATGCTCATCCGTATAGGAACGAACAGATGTATGAGATTTCAGTAAGTCAATAACCATTGTGAATCGCCTCCAACTAGTGATTGTGATTAATGGTACACCAGTTTGAGATTATAGAAAAGGAGTGGAGCTTATGAACATTTTTGAAGGACTTTCTCTGACCACTATGCTGATAGTATCTGCATTTATCGTCATTCCTATTTTGGCAATTTCTTATGTATATATATTTGATAGGAAGCAGAAGCAGCATGCTATTTTACGGAATTATCCTATACTTGGCAGAATTCGATATATGATTGAAAAAGTCGGTCCGGAATTCAGGCAATATTTATTTGACAATGATAACGAAGGTAAGCCGTTCAGCCGAGAAGATTATTTGCATATGGTTCTACCGGGAAAATACTTAAAGAGTGTAATCGGATTTGGCTCAAAACGTGACTTTGATGCGTCTGGTTATTATTTGAGGAATGCGATGTTTACGAAACAGAACGAAGAAATGCGTGTAGATAACGATCGCAAAGTAGATTCAATGAGATATATAGTCGATGGTGAAGGGTTATTCTCCCGCAGAGAGCACCGGGAAGAAGTGACGGCAGACCCATGGTTACTCCCTGACGAGGATGCAGTTGTAATCGGCCCGAACTGTAAGCATCCTTTCCGCGTCCATAGCTTGCTTGGACAATCGGCCATGAGTTATGGAGCACTTGGTGAAAATGCGATCACGGCACTTTCTAAAGGAATCGGGATGGCAACGGGGGCGTGGATGAATACAGGGGAAGGAGGTCTATCCCCACACCATCTAGCAGGAGATGCAGATATTATCGCGCAAATCGGTTCCGGATTGTTTGGATTCCGCACAAGCGAAGGTGAATTCGATTGGGGCCTACTCACTGAAAAGGCGGAAAATCCAAAAGTCCGGGCGTTCGAACTGAAACTGGCGCAAGGAGCAAAAATGCGTGGTGGACACGTGGAAGGTTCAAAAGTGACGGAAGAAATCGCCTTGATTCGGAATGTCACACCGTTTAAAACGATTAACAGTCCGAACCGTTTCCATCAGTTCGATGATTTCCCTTCCATGTTTTCATTCATCGAAAAAATTCGGAATCATTCTGGGAAACCTGTTGGCATTAAAATTGTAATTGGTGGAATATCAGATGCAGAAGAATTAGCTTCATTCATGAAAGAAACTGGAATGGGGCCAGACTTCATTTCTTTAGATGGCTCGGAAGGTGGTTCAGGTGCGACGTATCAAGACTTAGCAGATTCAGTGGGCCTTCCGATTAAATCTGCATTGATCATACTGGATGACGCATTAAGGAAATTTGAAGTGCGGGATCGAGTGAAAATCATTGCTTCCGGAAAGATGACAACTCCAGACAAAGCGGCAATTGCACTTGCAATGGGTGCGGATCTTGTCCAAATTGCTCGTGGGTTTATGATTTCGGTTGGTTGTATTATGGCACAACGCTGTCATACCAATGAATGCCCGGCAGGTGTTGCTACGACAAATCCGCATTTACAGCGTGGTCTCGTAGTCGAAGAGAAAAAGTATCGGGTCACCAATTATATTTTGACAATGCGTGAGGGGTTGTTCAGAATTGCTGCGGCAGCAGGACTAGATTCACCGACAAAATTAGAGAGACAGCATGTATTCTACAAGGATGAACGTGGTAGAGTGACACCAATCGAGTAAAAAACTACAATACTCAACAAGCGAGGGTAATTTACACTCTGCTTGTTTTTTTGTCGAATAATTGTTGTGTTAAATTTAATAATTATTCATCACAATCAGAAAACTATGATATTATAGAAGGAACTTAGAATTAGATAGGAGGATGGAGAAATGGAGCTGATGAATAAAACGGTCGGAGAAATTTTAAGTGAGCAGGCAGTTCGGTACCCTGAAAACGAAGCATATGTGTATCCGGATCGAAAATTGAGAAAAACGTACACTGAATTCGACAAAGAAACGGATCAACTTGCAAAAGCATTTATGGGGATTGGAATTCAAAAAGGGGAACACGTAGCGATTTGGTCGGATAACAAACCACAATGGCTACTGAGTCAATTTGCGACCGGTAAAATGGGCGCAATTCTCGTAACGGTCAACACGAATTATCAAGCAACCGAGTTACAGTATTTACTGCAGCAATCCGAAGCCACTACTCTCATTTTGGACGAGGGATTCAAAGATACTAGTTATCTAGAGA
Organism: Sporosarcina sp. ZBG7A; assembly: GCF_000813425.1. Taxonomy (GTDB): domain Bacteria; phylum Bacillota; class Bacilli; order Bacillales_A; family Planococcaceae; genus Sporosarcina. The sequence goes on along the minus strand of NZ_JWIB01000051.1, from coordinate 35,140 downwards.
TTTTGCGTTCCATTTGTCCGTCCCAAGAGGAAAGCGATGGAGGGCATATCGATTGTCCTACGTTGCCGAATTTGAAACGTGTGATTTTGATGACAGAGAATAATGAAGTAGGAATTTACAATTGGTATGAGTTTTTGAAACACGCAGAAATGGTATTGGATGAAGAACTGGAGATTCGCAAAAAATCTCTCGATCCGGATGATGTCATTAACATCCAGTACACATCTGGGACGACAGGGTTTCCTAAAGGTGTCATGCTCACTCATAATAATGTCGTGAATAATGGCAATATGATTGGAGAAACTATGAAGTTGTCGAACGCGGACAGATTGTGTATTCCAGTTCCATTTTTCCATTGTTTCGGTTGTGTACTCGGAACTCTTGCAGCAGTGTCTCATGGAGCGACGATGGTCATTGTTGAACAGTTTGAAGCTGCCCGAGTTCTACGCGCAGTTCAAGACGAAAAATGCACGGCATTGCACGGAGTCCCTACGATGTTTATAGCTGAATTGAATCATCCTGATTTTAAAACCTTCGATACTTCCAATTTGCGAACGGGTATTATGGCGGGATCTACATGTCCGATTGAAGTGATGAAGCAAGTTATCGAAGTGATGGGGGCGGCTGAAATTACAATCTGTTATGGATTAACAGAGGCTTCACCTGTCATCTCTCAAACGAAGACGGATGATCCGATTGAAAAGCGGGTGTCTACAGTCGGCAAACCACATCCTCATGTAGAAGTGAAAATCATCGATCCAGCTACCGGTGAAGAACTTCCAACAGGGGAGTCAGGAGAGCTTTGTACCCGAGGATATCATGTGATGAAAGGCTATTATAATAACTCTGAAGCAACTCGCGAAGCGATTGACGAAGAAGGTTGGTTGCATACGGGGGATATTGCTAGATTGGATGAAGATGGCTATCTGGATATCACAGGTCGCATGAAAGACATGGTCATTCGAGGGGGAGAGAATATATATCCCCGTGAAGTGGAAGAGTTTTTGTACACATACCCTGGAGTTTCTGATGTCCAAGTCGTGGGAGTACCAGACGAGAAATACGGGGAAGAACTGATGGCATGGGTCATCCCGAAAGACGGTATGGAGCTGGATAAGGAAGAAATTCGGTCATTCTGCAAGGGAGCCATATCGCATCACAAAATCCCTCGTTATATTGAATTTACGGATGCCTATCCAATTACGGCTTCAGGAAAGATCCAAAAGTTTAAGTTACGTGAAATGTCCCAAGAAAAAGCGATACACTCTTAAAAAGACGCATGTCCAAATAGGGCATGCGTCTCTATCATTCATATAGCGTCTGTTCTTTTGTTCCATCTTCACGGTATACCGTTAACACACCGTCATGTTCGTTTACATAGGGCTTTGCTTTGTCGAGCAATGCGCTTTTCGTATCCTCCTTATAAATAACAGACGAAGCGCTCTTTTTCTTCAACACCCATTCATCTTCACGTGTACGTACCTCGAAGTGAGGGCGGTCTTCAGCCTTTCCTTCAACTGTTTCTCTAGCCTGAGAAAGTCCGATTGAGATTGCTCGGCCTTCTTCGTATCCTTCCCGGAGTAAGGCATTCCCAATTTCAATGGCTTTGTTGCGTACATCCGCCCCTACATTTTTAAAAGTATCTGGATAATCGTCTTTTGTCCAAGGCATTTGTAACTCCTCCTCCTTAGTTTGCATCACATGTGAACCTTGTTAGCTTGAAATATTGGATTGTTGGTTGGAAGCTGCTATGAAAGGCTCTAGTCTATGATCTGTTTGCACATGCATAAAGGGAACGTCCCGCATTGCACCTGGCTTATCCTGATCACTGTAAAAGTGTTCCACTTTATCGGGTTTCGGGAGGATTTCCATCGCTTCTTTCTTACTACAAGCGTAATAGATTTCCCCAATGCGAGCTTGATAGGACGCAGCTAAACACATCGGACACGGCTCGCCACTTGCATAAAGAATTGTATCTGAGAGGTCCGTCGAAGCAAGGATTCGACATGCTTCTCTGATTGCGACCAATTCCGCATGTGCAGAAGGGTCGTGATCCACATCTACCGAATTGACGCCACTCGCAATGATTTCACCATCCCGTACGATGACAGCACCATATGGGCCTCCACCTTGAAAGACACTATCAGTTGCTAGATGTATGGCATCATTTAAAAAACGTTCGTGATCCAATTGAATTCCTCCTGTCGAATACTAGCTATTTCCCGGGGAATAAATCGAAAATAGGTATGGCGCAATACACCTAACTTGCCTATAATGGATTTGACCGGGCTTGCATAAGATAATGAAAGCGTTTGCGGTTACTTAGAAAAGAAAAAGGGGGATTGAACTATGTCAGCTGATGGTTACAAACTGATTTCGATTGTGCTTTATATGGCGGCCATGGTGTTCATAGGATGGTACGCATTTCGCCGCACATCTAACTTAACAGATTACATGCTCGGTGGCCGTTCACTCGGACCGGCAGTTACAGCGCTCAGTGCTGGTGCTGCAGATATGTCAGGATGGCTACTACTCGGATTGCCTGGTGCAATCTATGACAAAGGGTTGCCAGAGATTTGGATAGCAATCGGTTTAACAACCGGAGCTTACCTGAACTGGTACTTTGTAGCACCACGTCTACGTGTATATACCCAAGTAACGAACGATTCAATCACAATTCCAAGTTTTCTCGAAAATCGATTGAAAGATAAATCGAGACTTTTAAGAATCGCTTCCGGATTTATTATTCTTATCTTCTTTACATTTTACGTATCTTCCGGAATGGTCGCAGGAGGCAAGTTTTTCCTCAGTTCATTCGGATTGGATTATCATCTTGGACTTATCATTGTGTCGGTTGTCGTCGTAGGTTACACATTGTTTGGTGGATTCCTTGCGGTAAGTTATACGGACTTTGTGCAAGGCCTTATCATGTTCCTAGCACTCATTCTCGTTCCAGTCGTTGCCGTGTTTGTAACGGGTGGAATTCCTGAAACTGTCGATTCAATCCATGCAGTGAATCCGGATATGCTTAGCCTTGTGAAAGGGGCAACACTTCTCGGGGTCATTTCATCCGTTGCGTGGGGACTTGGTTATTTCGGTCAACCGCATATTATCGTGCGCTTCATGGCCATTAAATCCGTTAAGGAAACGAAAAGTGCACGTCGCATCGGAATTAGTTGGATGATTTTAAGCTTACTCGGTGCAGTGGCAACAGCGCTTGTCGGGATTGCTTATTACCAACAGAATCCTGGAGCAGAGTTAGTGGATTCTGAAACAATCTTCATTGCACTCGGGCAAATTATTTTCCATCCATTCATTGCAGGTATCATGCTTGCAGCTGTTCTTGCAGCAGTTATGAGTACGATTTCTTCACAGCTTATCGTGACATCTTCAGCGTTGATTGAAGACTTATATAAGGCTGTTTACAAGACAGATGGTACAGATAAGCAATACGTATTCCTTGGACGTATGGCAGTACTTGTTGTATCACTCATTGCAATGGTTCTCGCTTGGCCGAACAACGAATCCATCTTGAAGCTCGTATCATTCGCTTGGGCTGGTTTCGGTGGCGCATTCGGACCAATCATTCTCTTGTCCCTCTACTGGCGCAAACTGACAGCTAAAGGTGCATTATTCGGAATGGTTGCAGGTGCAATTGTTGTTGGCGTATGGGGGAACATTCCAGCACTATCAGACACTTTGTATGAAATCATCCCTGGTTTCATAGTTTGTCTACTCGTTACGTATTTTGTTAGTCTTGCAACTTACAAAGAAAACAAAGAAATTGAGCGTGAATTTACAGAGTCATTAGACCTGTTGAAACGCGATAGCTAATTAGGAAGCCGCCCATTTAAAGTGGGCGGCTTTTTTCATGGTTTCTTTCTGCGGGTGGGGTATGATACTAGTAAAGGGGGAACTGGTTATGAAACTCGATCATGTTGTTTGGTTTACAAAACGCACACCTGAAGTAGTTGCTACACAGTATCCGGGTACAGTTGTTGGTGGAAGACACGAACAATGGGGGACATACAATGCACTCCTTTACTTGCAAAATGCCTATATCGAGTGGTTGGCAATTGAAAACGAGGAGGTAGCAGACTTCTCCTCTCATCCTTTAATCGAGCTATTGAAAAACGACTTAGCGACGTATGGAGAGGGCTGGGGGACGCTATGCATTTCAACCGACGATATACAAACTCTTAATCAGAAGCTTGAAAGAATGGGGATGCATACTTCTGGTGTGCTAGATGCTTCTCGTTTAACCTCTTCAGGAACCCTTAAGAAATGGAAAATGCTATTTGTGGATGAGAAGGATTTAACTGATCTTCCTGCCCCGTTTTTCATTCAATGGGAAGAAAGTGAACAGAGTCGTCGCCTTGCATTACGTGCAGAAGGTGCAATTACTGATGATCGTGATGCCGAACGAATTTTGGAATGTGGACTTGTTACTAGAGAACCTAAACGTACGCTCGAGCGCTGGTGTAGGATTCTCGGAGTACAACCCGAAGATCAGGAAAGTCTTATGTTGAATGACGTACGACTGCGCTTTATAGAAAATCCGGACGAACGGAACCGTATGCATGCTGTTGTGACGGGGCAAGCTGAATAATAAGGTAAATGATTGGGAGAAGGTGTTTGAATGGATGAAATGGAACAGATAATAGAAACCGCGATACTCGTTGGGGTAGAAGAACAGAACGATGATCATTTTGAATACGAGCTAGAGGAACTTGGTAATCTGGCGGCAGCTGTTGGGGTGAAAGTCGTCGGAAATGTTGTCCAAAAGTTAGAGCGTAAGCATCCGACAGGTTATATCGGAAAAGGGAAGATTGATGAAGTAAGATTATTTGCAGACGAAGCAGGAGCAAATCTCATCATTTTCAATGATGAGCTGTCCCCTTCGCAATTACGTAACTTGGAACGCGATCTGGAAGTGAAAATCATTGACCGGACAATGCTCATATTGGACATATTCGCGCGAAGAGCCCGAACCCACGAAGCGCGAATGCAAGTTGAACTAGCAGAACTGCAATATTCATTACCAAGGCTAGTCGGATTACGGGCTTCCCTTGGTCGGCAAGGTGGAGGTACTGGTGGCGGGTTCCAAAACAAAGGTGCCGGTGAAACGAAGTTGGAACTCGATCGCCGTAAAATCGAAGAGCAGATTGCAAAGTTGCGGAAAGAATTAGAAGGCATGAAGCAACAGCGCGATGTTCAGCGGAAGCAACGAAAACGTAGTGGAACGCCTGTCGTTTCAATCGTAGGCTATACGAATGCTGGAAAATCGACGTTAATGAATAGAATCTTATCTGAAGCAAATGGTGATGAAGCAAAGACCGTGATGGAGAAAGATATGTTATTTGCAACGCTCGACACTTCAGTCCGGAACGTTACACTGATGGATCGTAAACCATTCATCCTAACTGATACTGTTGGTTTTGTTGCAAAACTTCCTCACCATCTAGTGAAAGCCTTCCGTTCTACATTGGAGGAAGCCCGTGAAGCAGATTTGCTTCTGCACGTTGTAGATGTTTCAAATCCAGAGTACCGTCATATGATTGACGTCACGAACAAAACACTCCAAGAAGTCGGTGTGGAAGATATCCCGACGATGTACGTTTACAACAAAGCGGATCTTGCAAGTGACGTGGATTATCCACGTGTACAAGATGACCAAATTTGGCTTTCAGCAAAGACGGGTGTGGGCATCGACGAGTTAGTCACTCTCATTGAGCAAAAAGTTTATCAAAAACATATTACGTGTAAACTCCTCATTCCTTTTGATCGTGGAGATTTGGTTTCCTATTTGAACGAGGAAACATATGTGAAATCTACAGAGTACGAAGAAGACGGCACTCTGATGGTTGTAGAGATGGACGAGCGCGAACGAAAGAAACTTGAGGAATTCATTATCAGTCATTAAAAGAAAAAGAACGGCACCGCCAGTATTGGCAGTGCCGTTCTTTTTTTTCTATAAGAGAAAGGGGGTGGGATAGTAGTAGTATGCCCGTTTCCAATTTTCTTAAACCTGTTGAAATTGATTTGCGTGTAATTTTGAAAAAATACCATTCTTTGCAACTAGCTCAGCATACCCGCCATCTTCTGCAATCCCTTCAGGTGTCACAACGACGACACGGTCTGCATCGCGTATTGTCGCGAGTCTGTGGGCGATGACGAGAGTCGTTCGATTCTCAGAAAGCTCTGTAAGCGATTCTTGAATAATACGTTCTGTCTCAGTATCTAGCGCAGAAGTTGCTTCATCCAAAATTAGAATCGGTGGATTTTTTAAGAACATACGCGCAATTGCGAGACGCTGTTTTTGTCCACCAGACAATTTCAAACCGCGTTCACCAATTTGCGTTTCGTAACCATCAGGAAGATTAGCGATGAAGTCTTCTAAATGAGCACGCTTGGCGGCTTCGTAGATCGCCTCATCTGGAGCATTTAAATCTCCGTAAGCAATGTTTTCTTTAACGGTGCCAGTAAAGAGGAAAACGTCTTGTTGGACGATGCCGATCTGACGGCGCAACGAACGTTGACTCATATTACGGATATCCATCCCGTCGATTGTAATCTGTCCTTCATTCACATCGTAAAACCGAGGAATCAGCGAGCAAATCGTAGTTTTCCCAGCACCTGAAGGTCCTACAAAAGCAATGGTTTGTCCAGATTGAATCGACAAACTCAGGTTGTTGAGCACTGGCTTTCCGCCATCATAACCAAATGTGACATTTGAAAGGCTGATATCTCCATTTAAGTGTGCGACGTCAATCGCATCAGGGATATCAATGATTTCTGGATCTTGGTTAAGCAAGTCTTGGAAACGGCTAAATCCTGCCATCCCTTTTGGATAGAGTTCTAGCAATGCACTGATTTTATCAACTGGTTTAATGAGGATGTTGACGAACAATATGAAACTAACCAATTCCCCAATAGAGAGCGTCTTTTGGATGGTAAACCACGCTCCAACAACTAAAATTACGAGTGTGAGCAGACGCGTCATCATATAAATGGAAGAAGTCGTCCAGGCCATTACGTTATATGCAACTAATTTAGCAAGCCGGAAGTTTCCGTTGTCTTTCTGGAAACGAGCCAGTTCGAAATTTTCATTTGTAAATGATTTTACGACACGTGATCCTGAGACTGAGTCTTCTACACGTCCATTTACTTCTGCAATTTTTCCATACATATTGAGCCAAGCGGAATTCATGGCTTTGTTACAGAAAGCAACGAGGACAATGAGGAAAGGCACCATAACGATTGCAATGAGAGCGAGTTCAGGATTGATAGAGTACATCAGGATAAATGCTCCTACAATGGTCATGACTGCTATGAACGCATCTTCGGGTCCATGATGGGCAAGCTCTCCAATGTCAAAAAGATCAGTCGTGATCCGCGTCATAATATGTCCCGTTTTTGTATTGTCAAAAAATCGGAACGACTGTTTTTGAACATGATTGAACAGCTTTTCGCGCATATCCGTTTCGATATTAATGCCCAGTTTGTGTCCAAGATAGCTAACGAGGTATTGAAGGAATGTACTAAATAGATAGATGACGAGTAATAAAATAGTAATCGTAGTAATCATGTCCCAGTCTCGGGTAGGCAAAAGTTCGTCAATAAATCCTTGGACTGCGAGTGGAAATGCTAGTTCGAGTAATGCCACAAATACAGCACTTGAAAAGTCGATCATGAACAGTCTTTTGTGCGGTTTATAATAAGAGAAGAATTGTTTTAGCATCATACCCGTCCTTTTTGCAATTTTAGTGCTAGTATACACGGTTTAATCAGAAAGTTCGACATAACTCTCGGAATATTCTACAATCCAGGACTTTTGTTAGGAATATAGGGTATGGACAGAAAGGAGGATTTTCAGAGTTTTTAGAAAAAGTATGAAACCGAACCTATTTGCTGTCGTAGACTAATATGTAATGAAGTTTCATAAAAAGGAGAAGATTTCATGAAAAAGTGGACAAAAGGGATTGCAGCAGGCTTACTTGTGCTAGCACTTGGAGCGTGTGGATCAGGAGAAGAGCCAAATGCAGAGGTAGATGCAAATACAAATACTACAGGTACCGGTAAAGATGCGAATAAAGATGCAAGTAAAGAAGTTGAAAAAAACGAACCTACAGCACAAGAAGTTTATCAAAAGTCATTAGAAGCTTCGGAATCGATTAGCAGTATGCATGCGGATTTTTCGATTCAACAAAACATGAAGACAACAGGTGAAGAAAATTTGAGCATGAAAAATGATATCGCTATCACAATGGATATGGTTACAGAACCGTTGTCGATTCATCAGCAAATGGTAGTGGAAGGAGATGCTGAGGGCACGATGGATATCGAGATGTATGGTGAAGGAGATGAACTATACATTCAGACGCAAGAAATGGAAGGCGATTGGATCCTCGTTCCTGCAGAAATGCAAGATGAGGTTTTAGCTGGAATGGACAGTTCCAACGCAATGATGGACTTGGAGGTGTTCAAAGAATTTACGGAAGAATTCACACTTGAAGAACAAGGAGACGAATATATTTTGAACTTATCCGCCTCAGGCGATAAGTTTGGGGAACTCCTGAAAGAACTCATGGATCAAACTGCAGTGGGTAGTCAAGGAATGGAAGGTGAAGAAGAGGGGACGATGGAGAATGTAGAAGTGAAAAAGATCGAACTCACACTTCATATTGACAAAGAAACGTACTATACGAATTCGTTTGACATGAAACTGGATGCAATCATGGACATAGCGGGCTATCGAACTGTCACCATCCAAAATATCAACGCTAAAATGAGCCAAGTCAATGAGCTTGAAGGAATCGTTATTCCAGACGATGTTCGAAACAACGCTTATGATATGTCAGGAAACAAAGTCGGCGAGTAAGGATAGCAAGATGAATGGAACGAACACATAGTGTCGACATTATAACAGGTAGGAGGAAAGCGCATGGTATCCTTCTACCTGTTTTTTGTTTTGTTTTCTCTTTTGAGATCCCTGGATTACCTCTCATTCTCATTACAAACCCATCCCCATCAAGTTCACAAATTAGTGAGAATCATTGTCAGTTATGTGTTGACTTCCAATTTGCATTTGCTATAATGGGAATTGCGGCTAACTGATAATTGTTTTCATTTAAACGACTCGAGCCCGCAAATATCTAGATATCGGAGTTCTTCATGAAGAAACGTTACTTGATAATCGCGCTAATTCTCCTTTCACTACTTTCTCTATTTGTGGGAGTGAGCCATATTTCACCAAAGGACCTGCTGGACTTCCGCTCTGAGGAAACTGAAATTTTTCTCATTAGTCGGTTACCAAGATTACTTGCGATTTTGCTGGCAGGTGCAGGGATGAGTATTACAGGTCTGATCATGCAACAGCTCAGCCGCAACAAATTTGTATCCCCTACTACGGCGGGTACATTAGATGCCGCAAAGCTTGGGATTCTCGTTTCGATGTTGTTGTTTACAAACACGTCAACGATTGAGAAAATGCTCGTCGCATTTGCATTTGCTCTAGGTGGCACCCTGTTGTTCATGAAAATTTTGGACCAAGTTAAATTTAAAGATGCCATTTTCATACCGCTTGTAGGTCTCATGTTCGGTAATATTTTATCGTCGATCACCACTTTTTTCGCTTACAAAGCGAATGTGATCCAAAACATGTCCTCTTGGTTGCAGGGAGATTTCTCTCTTATTATGAAAGGCCGTTACGAATTGCTATACATAAGTATCCCCGTTCTCATCATTACCTACCTCTATGCAAACCGGTTTACGGTAGCTGGAATGGGTGAAGATTTCTCCAAAAACTTGGGGCTAGCTTATCGAAGGATTGTGAACATCGGGCTGATATTGGTCGCGCTCATTACGACTACGGTTGTTTTGACTGTGGGGGTCATTCCGTTTTTAGGATTAATCATCCCTAATATTGTTTCCATCGTCAAAGGTGACAATTTGGAAAAAACATTACCACATACAGCGATGCTAGGCGCGATCTTTTTACTCGTGTGTGACATTCTCGGAAGGGTTATTATTTACCCGTATGAGATTTCAATCAGCTTGATGGTCGGCGTCATCGGCAGCGCGATATTCCTCTATATGTTGTTTAGGAGGAAAGCCTATGCGTAATCGTACAAAATTGCTTATACTCGCTGTTGCTGCTCTCGTTTTCTGCGGATTGTATTTGTTCCAGGGACTAAATGGAAGTTATGATTATGCGTTGCCGCGTAGAGGTATTAAAGTCGTCGCGATGGCATTAACTGGTGTAGCAATTGCCTATTCAACAGTCATCTTCCAAACAATAACGCACAACCGTATTTTGACGCCAAGTATAATGGGGCTCGATTCCTTATATATCTTGCTACAAACCGTGCTTATCTTTTTCCTTGGGTCAACACACGTCACAATTGTTAATAAGCAAGTGAACTTTGTGTTATCAGTTGGGGCTATGGTTATCTTCGCCCTACTGCTTTATCAGTTCTTGTTTAAAGCAGGAAAGCGTCCGATTTACTTTCTGTTACTCGTTGGGATTATCGTCGGAACCTTCTTCCAGAGTATCTCAACGTTTCTGCAAGTACTGATAGACCCTAACGAGTTTTTAAGGGTACAAGACAAATCCTTTGCGAGCTTCAATAACATTAACGGGGATCTTGTCTGGTGGGCGCTCGGGATTCTGATTATTACACTCATCATTGGATGGCGGAAGTTCAACGAATTGGATGTGCTGTCACTCGGTCGCGATACAGCCATTAACCTAGGTGTCGATCACGATAAGATCGTCAAAACGATGCTCATTTTGTCTTCAGTTCTCATCGCTGTATCGACAGCGCTGGTCGGTCCGATTACATTTTTCGGCCTCATCGTTGCTAATCTGTCGTATCAGTTTTTCAAAACTTACAAGCACTCCATTCTAATTGCCGGTGCGTCAGTCATGAGTATCATTGCGCTAGTTGGCGGACAATGGATTGTCGAAAGAGTATTCACATTCTCCACAACACTTAGCGTCATCATTAACTTCGTTGGTGGAGCGTACTTCATCTACTTACTATTAAAGGAGAGTCGATCTGCATGATCCAGGTTCGAGAATTGACAAAGGCCTATGGGAATAAAGCAGTCGTTGAAAAAGTGAGCGTGGACATTCATCCAGGTAAAATCACTTCTTTCATCGGACCGAACGGGGCAGGTAAGTCGACACTTTTATCCATGGTAAGCCGGCTGCTAGATGCGGACACAGGTGAAGTGCTCGTCGATAACAACAACGTTAAAAAGATGAAATCCAATGACTTTTCTAAAAGAGTGTCCATTTTGAAACAATCGAACTTTATGAACGTACGTTTAACAATCCGTGAACTCGTATCGTTCGGTCGTTTTCCACACTCCAAAGGACGTTTGCAAGCTGAAGACATTCAAATCGTAAACCAAGCACTCGACTATATGGACTTAATGAGTATGCAAGATATGTACTTAGAAGAGCTGTCTGGCGGTCAAAGACAGCGTGCGTTCATCGCAATGGTTATTGCGCAAGATACAGATTACATTTTGTTGGATGAACCGTTGAATAACTTGGATATGAAGCACTCCGTCCAAATTATGAAGATTTTACGCCGCCTTGTAGATGAATTGGGTAAAACGGTTGTCATCGTTCTTCACGACATCAACTTTGCTTCTGTCTACTCAGACCGCATCGTCGCTTTAAAAGAAGGACGCGTCGTGAAAGATGGTCCGACGAATGACATTATCAACTCTGAATCACTTCGGGAAATCTATGACATGGATATCCCGATCCAACAGATGAACAATTGTCGCATCTGTGTGTACTTCAACTCATAAACGAAAAGGATGGTATAGAAAACATGAAAAAGCTTACCGTATTATTTATGGCATTTGCATTGATGCTCGTACTTGCAGCATGTGGATCTAAGGATGAAGATAAGAAACCAGAAGCAAACAACGCAGGATCAGATAAAGCATCTGAAAGCAGTGAAGAAGCAAAAACAGAAGAAATGACATTCAAGCACGAGCTTGGTGAAACAACATTGGAAGGCACTCCGAAAAAAGTTGTAGTATTTGACTTCGGTGTGTTGGATACGTTAGACGAGCTTGGTGTTGAAGTAGCAGGTGTTCCACAATCAAATATACCTGCATACTTGGAGAAATACGCTAGTGACGACTACACAAATCTTGGTAGCTTGAAAGAGCCAGACTTCGAAGCGCTCCACGCTCTGAAGCCGGATGTGATCTTCATCTCTGGACGTCAAGCTGACTTGTATGATCAGTTCGAAGAAATTGCTCCAACTATCTATATGGGAATCGATAATGCAAACTACATGGATTCATTTAAGAAGAACATGGATACTATCGCTCAAATCTTCGACAAAGAAGATGAAATGAAATCAGAACTCGCTGATGTAGATAAGCAAATTGAAGACATTAACACAAAAGCCTCTGAATCAGATAGCAAAGCATTAATTACTCTTGCATCTGAAGGAAAAGTAAGTGCGTACGGTCCAAGCTCACGTTTCGGTTTGATTCACGATGTATTTGGTTTTACACCGGCTGATGAAGGAATTGAAGCTTCTACACACGGACAGAACATTACGTTTGAATATATTCTTGAAACAAACCCTGACATTCTATTCGTAATTGACCGTGATGCGGCAGTCGGTAAGGGTGCGAATGCTAAAAAGACAATTGAAAACGATCTTGTGAAGAAAACAAATGCATTTAAAAACGACAAAATCGTTTATCTAAATGGAGAATACTGGTACCTTTCTGGTGGCGGATTGAAGTCCATGAAAGAAATGATTAAAGAAGTCGAAGCAGGACTATAATTACATGAAAAAGACCGATTCCACACATGGAATCGGTCTTTTGTGTCTGCCGGAGAAGTCTTTGCTATGCTACACTTTAAGGATTAGAACGAAGAGAGTGGGAGACGGTATGGGAAAAGCGATTACGGTGCGTGGAAAGTCGGTTGAACAAGCTGTAGAGACGGCAATTGACATCTTATGCCTCGACTTGTCAGATGTACATATCCATGTGAATAAGACTGCTGAATCTAGTGAGTTCACCGGGGCATCCAGATTTGCGGAAGTGACCGTGACTCCAGTTCGATACAATGCACCTACTACAGATTTGCTAGTAGGCGAATCTGGACAAGTTGGTGTCAAAATTCAAGGCGGACGAGTTGAGGTGCATGAAGCATCTGCGAAATCTCATCCTTCAATTGAAGCAGGTAATGGTGTATCGGTAATTGTGAATGGTGAGAAAATAGACGGAAGAAGAAAAATTTCGGAATCAGATATTGTACATATTCGAACAATTGATGAACTGACCCGAGCACAGTTATCCATCACAGTAAGGGAACAGGGAGCACTTGCGCTGTTAACCGTATCACCAGGTAAAAAAGTAACTCGCACTGTAAAAGACTCGGGGTATGAGCATAATTTGACGGTAGTAGCTGAAGAAATCCATGAGATTGTTAATGATTGTTCTCAACGTATGATTCGGGATGCATGCACACAACTAGGAATCAGCGCACCATTAGACAAACGTGTGTTATGGGAAGCCTGTGAGACGGTTGTACCATATGAAGCCATTGTAGCACGTGGGATTTTTCCAAAACCAGGACTTGATGGAGATGTTGAGGTTCAAATTGACGTGGATGGCATAACACTCGCTGACGAAGGGAAAGTCAATTACCGGGAGCGAGCCTCGGTGCAACTTGTTCAGAATGGTCAACTTGTTGCTGCTGTCCTTCCTCCAATTCCTGGCCAATCCGGTGAAGACGTGTTTGGTAATGAAATCATGGCAGAAGACGGACAGAATGCCACAATCCGATTAGGCAAGAATGTTACGAAAACAGGAAACCATATCTTTGCGAATTGTTCCGGGAATCTTGTCTTAGAACGCACCGATAATGTGATTTTCATAGATATCGCTGACTCACTAGAAATGGATGAAGTGAATTTTGCGAGCGGGAATATCCATTTCGATGGTGATGTATCTGTGAAAGGAAACGTCAGCCAGGGATGCCTCATGGAAGTAACAGGAGCTGTTGGAATTGATGGAGAAGTAAGTAAAGCAGAGGTGTTTGCGGGAAAGTCTGTCCATGTAGCAGGCAACGTTTCGTCGTCGACGATTGAAGTGGGACAACAACAATCCCCAGATGCGAAATATGCAGCTGAATTGGAGAAACTTCTTCCTATTTTCAACAAGATTGGGTCATTCATCCAAGATATTGGAGCGTTGCGAGAGGTTGAATTGTCTACGTTAGATGGACAGGATCTGAAGAAACTGTTCCGTATCGGATTCGGAGATAAGTACACTTCTTTCCAAGAACAGCTTCAAACATTCTCACAGCGTAGAGAACCGATTGCAACAGATACTGACTGGAATGAGTTGCAAACAACTTTGTACAGTATATTTGTTAACACGATGAATCCGGGAGTAAAAGACGGAATGGAGTTTCTTGAACTGATCTCAAAATCCCATCAAATGGTAGCAAGTCATCTTCCAAAGGTGACGGTAACTTCAGGCCGTTTACGTATACCCTATGCAGTAAGCAGTACCCTGAATTGTGCGGGAACTATTGAAATCACTGGGAACGGCCTAGCTCAATGCAATGTCCATGCACAGTTGGATCTCCTAGCAGAAGGGATTTGCCGGGGTGGGGAGCTTGTAGCAGATCGACACGTATCCATTCGGGAATGTGGTTCTAAACGCGGTGGACAAACGATTGTCCGTACAAAAGAAGAAGGATCCATTGTCATCGGGATCGCACATGCAGGAACGGTTCTTATTGTGGGGGATCAGTCGTACCAGTTGTCGGAAACGCTTATCGGAGTTACAGCTAAATTACAAAATGGAGTGTTGACCGTCCGTTAAGAGGTGTTTAAATTGTTCTTTACGCTTTCGTTAAACGATTGTATAATGACATGTGTCATGACAGTTGTTTAGACATTGGAGGAGAAAAGACAATGGCAAATACTATGGAACGCGTATCTTCGAAACCTCAGAAGTCGCGACCTATTTCACGGAACAAATTACTCGTAATATCAGGAACTGGCTGGATGTTTGATGCAATGGATGTAGGAATTCTCTCATTTGTGATTGCAGCAATCGCGGTAGAATGGAATCTGGCTCCTGCAGCAATTGGATGGGTTGGAAGTATTAACTCATTAGGAATGATGTTCGGAGCGATCGGGTTTGGACTGTTAGCAGATCGAATCGGAAGAAAGCAAGTATTCATGTTAACGCTGGTATTATTCTCGGTGGCAAGCGGGTTATCTGCACTTACCACAACTCTTACAGCATTTCTTATATTACGATTTTTCGTTGGAGCAGGGCTCGGTGGTGAGCTACCAGTTGCATCTACATTAGTTTCAGAAAGTGTGGAAGCGAAGGAGCGTGGAAGAATCGTTGTCCTATTGGAAAGTTTTTGGGCGGCAGGATGGCTTATCGCTGCTTTAATCGCATATTTTGTCATTCCGACGTACGGTTGGAGAGCGGCGTTAATCATAACAGCGTTGCCTGCATTTTATGCAATCTACCTGAGACGCAACTTGCCGGACTCACCAAGATTTGTACAAGCCGGAGAACCGAGGCAATCTGTCGGGGAAAAAATAACAGCTTTGTGGGCAAAACCTTATAGAAGGAGAACCCTCATGCTTTGGATTGTTTGGTTTACAGTCGTCTTCTCTTATTATGGAATGTTTTTATGGTTACCAAGTGTGATGGTCTTGAAAGGTTTTGCGATGATCAAAACCTTCGGCTACGTCTTGCTGATGACGCTAGCGCAGCTGCCAGGTTATTTCTCAGCGGCATGGTTAATTGAGCGAACAGGTCGCAAGTTTGTCCTCGCAACGTACTTGATAGGAACAGCCCTTAGTGCGTTTGCATTTGGAAATGCAGATTCTTTAGCAATGCTGTTACTATTCGGTGCACTGCTATCATTCTTTAACTTAGGTGCATGGGGTGCGCTATACGCGTATTCACCAGAACAATATCCAACGTCAATCCGTGGAACTGGAACGGGAATGGCAGCAGGGATCGGTCGAATCGGTGGAATCTTTGGTCCTTTATTGGTCGGTTCCATGCTAACAGCTGGCTACGGATTCGGGCTGATTTTCGGGATATTCTGTGTAGCTATTTTAATTGGTGTTCTAGCTGTTATATTTCTAGGTACGGAAACGAAACAAATGGAACTTGAATAACGTAGAAGAGACACTGTGGAATTTCCACAGTGTTTTTTAGTGCAATGGTTTATTGTGGAGGTGTAATTTGGATAAAGTGAAGAACGTAGCATGGGCGGTAATAGGCTTTCTCTTATTTCTATTTTCAACTATGATGTTTATCGTTGAATTACGAGATTTTCAAAAGACAATCCAAAGCGAACAAACTAGCCCAGTAGAAGTTGCAGTTACAGGAAAACAGGTTGAAAGAAGTTATTTAGGGAAGAACCAATATTTAGTTATGCTCAGTAACGGGAACGAAGAAAAAGTCTCTATGAAACAGATGATCGGCACCTATTCAGAGGTGAGTAAAGAAGAATATGAAACACTTAAACCCGGTGACAAGATTCAAGGCGTTATGAAAGGCAGGGTACTCTATACGGAACTAGATGGAAGAGAAGCTCATAAAGAACATTGGATTATGCTTGTAGTGACAGTCATTTACCCGATAATTTACCTCGTCTATCAGTTATCCAAATTGGTTGTCTCCCTAAAAATTACCAACCCCTTCACACACTCTTTTGGCTCCTTATTGAAAATTCTATTGGCAGTTGGATTGGGTGCCCCGATGTTAGCTTGTTACGTGTTCTTGTTCAGTGATCTATTTCGATGGATTCATGAAAATGTTGGGGAACAGACGTATAGAATTGCAGAAATTACTGACAGCAGAATTGACATAGGACATGGACGGTATGCAGAAACAAACTATTACTTGTCATTCAATTTCATTGTAGACGGAGAACCCTTTCATATGACGAAAGAAGTATCAGCTAATGATTTCGAAAAAAACTTAGAATTAGTGAAAATTCGCTATCCTGAAGGACATCCAGATCAAGTCAGTATTAGAGGATACAACTGGAGGGATGCAGTCTATCTCATTTCGTACAGTTGGTTCGGCATTTATCTTTGTGTGATTGTAATTACGGGGCTACTGATATTTGCAGCAGTTAAGATAAAACAAAAAAAGAGAGCTATCGAAGAATCGAAAAAGCAATCGAGGAGAAAGTTCCGGAAACGATAAAATAAGCGCTCAGCTAATTAATATCGCTCGAATTGTGGTAGGTTATATCGAAGAGCAATCACGTTTGGTACGTTATGTCTTATGCTATAAGTAAATTGAGTGATGAGGTGATAAGCATGAGTGAAATGCATTCATTCAGAATACCTGAGTTTGTCGCGGACCTTGGGAAGAAGCGGATTGAAGGATTCCCGGTGGAAGGGTTTGTGTATGGCGAGGGTCCACGTCAACCTAAACTGATGCTAATTGGCGAAGCACCTGGAGAAACGGAAGCACTGGGTGGTATTCCGTTTACAGGAAGAGCGGGAAAAGAGCTTATGAAATCACTTGCTTCCATCGGGCTTACGAGGGAGGATGTGTATATAACGAGTGCAGTTCGAAGTCGTCCGTATCGTTATGGTCAACGAAAAGAACGGGATGGGACGTTGACAGAACGCAAATACAATCGTCCCCCTACCAAACTCGAAATCCTTGCACATGCACCTGTACTCGATTTTGAAATCGCGAACGTTCAACCTGAACTGATCGTTACACTTGGTAACGTGAGTTTGCAGAGGTTGATCGGCAAACAGGCTAAAGTAACGGAACTGCATGGGAAATCGTTGAATCAGCCCGTGCGTTTTTTACGTGAACTAGAGGATGTAGAATATGGATGGACGGAAGAAACCTACACAATCATCCCTACTTTTCATCCAGCTTCCATATTTTATCGTCCATCGCATCGACCGTCGTTAGAATCGGATTGGCTTGAAATCGGTCGGATCCTTCAGGAACGGAACGAACAAAAATCCAGTGGTAAAACTGAGCAAATTATAATTGAAAGTAGGAATATGGATGGGGAATAACATGGAATCGGGTCAAGAAACAAAACAAACGAAAGGGTCATTGAAAGAGTTTGTCAGCCTGCTAAAACAGTTGGATTGGCCGAAAGGAGTCACAGTCGCGGCTTTAGTATTGGCACTCTTTTCAACACTAGCAAGTCTTGCAATCCCGCTGGTGACGAAACAACTCGTCGATTCTTTAACAACTGACTTATTTAACTGGAAAACAGCTATTTTCCTATTTGCTGTATTTGTGATCCAGGCAGTGCTTGGCGGGGTGTCTTACTACATGCTTGCCTATATTGGGGAAACAATTGTTGCGGACTTGCGAACCCGACTCTGGGGTAAAGTGCTTCGTTTACCGGTTCCGTATTATGATGAAACTGAAACCGGTGAAACGATGAGCCGGATTACGCAAGATACAACGATATTGAAGCAACTGGTTGCGGACCATTTGGTATCGCTCATAACTGGTATCATTTCCATCATTGGAGCAATAGCGATTCTCTTGTACCTCGACTGGAAGATGACGCTCATCATGCTCATTAGCATTCCGATTAGTATGGCGATTATCTTTCCACTAGGCCGTGTGATGCACAAAATTGCCAAGGCCACTCAAGCTGAAATGGCGAAGTTCTCAGGGCTCTTAGGTCGCGTACTTGGGGATATACGACTTGTAAAAGCATATCGTGCAGAACCGTATGAGCAGGAAAAAGGATCTGTGGCCATTCGTTCGTTATTCGGGTTTGGACTGCGTGAAGCGAAAATTCAAGCAGTGATTTCACCAGTCATGACACTGATTATGATGGGGATTTTAGTTGCGATCCTAGGATATGGCGGTGCCCAAGTTTCAAACGGTGCACTTTCTGCTGGAACACTTGTCGCAATAATTTTTCTCATGTTCCAAATTATTGTCCCGTTTGCGCAGATGGCTCAAGTGTTTACGGTCTTCCAAAAAGCTGTCGGAGCGACAGAGCGTATCCAACAGATCTTAGGGATGGATAGTGAACGTATTGAAGGAGTAACAGGAGATCCGGAATCGGTACTTGCATTTCAAGAGGTGTCGTTTTCTTACGATAGCGATAAGCCCGTTCTTAAAAACGTGACGTTTAGTGCTGTACCGGGCACCGTTACTGCATTTGTCGGTCCGAGTGGTGGCGGGAAAACGACATTATTTTCTCTGATTGAGCGATTTTACAAGCCAATGTCCGGAACGATCTACCTTGGAAATCGACCTGTTGAAGAAATTGAGTTATCGGACTGGCGTGGAAGAATAGGGTATGTCTCACAGGAGAGTCCCTTACTAAGTGGAACCATTGTCGATAATATTGCCTATGGACTGTCGGAGCGCCCATCGTTGGATAAAATCCGTAACGCTGCGTCTGCGGCCAACGCGCTTGGGTTCATCGAAGAGATGGAAGACGGATTCGACACACTTGTCGGAGAACGAGGCATGAAACTTTCAGGTGGGCAACGACAGAGAATTGCCATCGCCCGAGCGTTATTGCATAACCCGTCTATACTTTTGCTTGATGAAGCGACTTCAAATTTGGATAGTGGATCTGAAACACATGTCCAGGAAGCACTTCAACGACTTATGATAGGTCGTACAACATTGATAATTGCGCATAGGTTATCAACTGTCATCGATGCGGACCAATTAATCTTTTTGGAAAAGGGTGCAATTACAGGGGTTGGAACGCACCAGGAGTTATTGAAATCTCATAAGATCTATGAAGAATTTGCTGCAGGTCAAGGGCTTGCGGAAAATCATTCATTGTAAAAAACGGACCTTTCGGTCAGGAAGGTCCGTTTGTATTTTCCAGAACCGCTTCGTGGATGGATTGTAAATAATGAAACATGGGTAGACCTTTAAATACATTGAATCCATTTTCAACTGGCGAACAGAGTTTTGTAAAATTTGCAGTTGTTGAATGATAGAAGGAGTGATACTTATCCACGAGCCAGTTGAGCAACAATTTTTTGAACGCCCAGTATTGGAACTTGCCCGAGACTTAATTGGCCAACTGATTGTTCATGAACTCCCGACAGGTCCTGTAGTTGTACGCATTGTAGAAACAGAGGCCTATCATGGAGCTGAAGATCAGGCAGCACATAGCTTTCAAAATCGTAGAACAAAGCGAACGGAAGTGATGTTTGGAGAGGCGGGAGGTGTGTATACCTATCAAATGCATACGCATACCTTGATGAACGTTGTCTGTGGACCGGTTGGGACACCACATGCGATTCTAATTCGCGCAGGTGAGCCGGTTGAAGGATTGGAATTCATGCGCGAACGTAGGGGAGAAAATCTCACTATGAAAGATTGGACAAACGGACCAGGGAAATTGTCTAAAGCACTTGGGATCACGATGAATTATTACGGTCATCATTGGACAAATCGACCTTTGTTCATCGCAAAATCAGATGCGGTAGGTGAAGTTGTAACAAGCTCGCGTATCGGCATAGCGAATGCTGGTGAAGCAGCGCACTATCCTTGGCGATTTTATGAAAAAGACAATGCATTTGTTTCTAAATTCCGTCCGTAGGTTTAGTTTGGGAAGAGATGTGGAAAATAATGAAGGAGAGACAAAACTTAATTAACTAAAAGGAGTGCATGTGAAAATGGCTAAGATTGCAACTGTACTTACAAATATGTTTGAGGACTCAGAGTACGCAGACCCAGCGAAGGCTTTCCAAGATGCTGGTCATGAGGTAGTTACTATAGAAAATGAAGCAGGCACTGTCGTTAAAGGTATGAAAAAAGGTACGCCTGTCAGGATCGACAAAGGCATTAACGAAGTGAAGCCGGAAGATTTCGATGCATTGTTCATCCCGGGTGGTTTTTCTCCGGATCAGCTCCGTGCAGATGACCGTTTCGTCAACTTCGCGAAAGCCTTCATGGATGCAGACAAACCCGTATTTGCGATTTGTCACGGACCACAGCTGCTGATTACTGCAAAGGCTTTGGAAGGTCGTGACGCGACAGGGTATAAGTCAATTCGCGTTGACATGGAATATGCAGGTACTAAATTCCATGACAAAGAAGTTGTGGTTTGTCACAACCAACTTGTCACAAGCCGTCAGCCGGAAGATATCCCTGCGTTTAACCGTGAAGCACTCAAGTTACTAGAAGCATAATAAGTGAAAATAGACGTACTTATGAGAAGGCCCCTTTGTGGGTCTTCTTTTCGGTGAGTTGAAAACGCTTTAAAGGAGTGGTAAATTAAACGAAGTAGTATACATAGCTAGAATAGCCTGAAAAGTGGCAAGACAGGAGGCTGGATCATTGGGTGAATGGTTGTTGGTGCTCGTTATCACCTTCGTTCTGTTTTCGTTTATGCTCTATTTTGTCGTACGGAATGCAATAGACAATTCAGCTAGACTGAAAAGACTGGAAGAGATTCTTGAGGAAATTTCAGAAGATTTAAAGAGAAAGAAATAAACCGTTTGTTCCAACGTGTATACGAATTAGGGGGAAAATGCTTGAAAGTTTTAAAGATGGGAAGCGCATTTATTGGAATTATCGTCGGAGCTGGTTTTGCTTCGGGGAAAGAGATTGTTCAATATTTTACAAGTTTCGGATTGCTTGGAATTATAGGAGCCATCATCTCCACTGTCCTGTTTGCGTATTTTGGGATGGTCCTTACGCGGATAGGGAGTCGGATGCAAACTACCTCTCATAAAGAAGCCGTCTATACAATCAGTGGGAAATACCTCGGAATAATAGTCGATGCCGTTATAGTCATCACGTTATTTTCAGTAGGCGTAGTCATGATTGCAGGTGCGGGTTCGAACTTGAATCAGCAATTTGGACTCCCGCCTTTCGTAGGAAGCTTGCTTATGGTTATTTTGGTGTTTTTAACGGTATTATTAAAAGTCGATCGTGTCGTGGCTGTTATCGGGAGTGTTACACCATTCCTCATACTTGCGGTCGTCATCGTTTCAGTCTATTGCCTCACAAACATGACGGACTCGTTCTCGAGCCTGAACAGTGTGGCAACGTCAGTCCAAACACCTTTGCCGAATTGGTGGTTCTCAGCAATTAACTACGTATCGTTCAATATGGCTGTGGGGGCCTCAATGGCACTCGTCATGGGCGGAGCTGAGAAAGATGAAAAAGCAGCAGCGCTTGGTGGGCTTGTTGGCGGGCTAGGGCTTGGAATCATGATTTTACTCAGTCATTTAGCCATCTTCTCGAAAATCGATGTTGTAAAAGATGCGGACTTACCAATGCTTGCAATCATCAATGACATTTCACCAATTTTGGCCATCCTGATGGCGGTTGTTATGTATGGCATGATTTTCAATACGGCAGTCAGCATGTTCTATTCGTTTGGAGCACGGTTTGTGCGTCGAGGGACTCCGCGTTTCCGCGTGTTCGTACTCGTCGTACTCGTCATTGGTTTTGGACTCAGTTTCTTCGGATTCTCAGCATTACTTGACTTTTTGTATCCGTTTATAGGGAATATTGGGCTGTTCCTCATGCTTACGTTGCTCATCGCATCTTTCAGATTACCTAAAAAGGCACTGCACAGTATAAAATAGAAAAACAAGCCGTCATCGCACTAGCGATGACGGCTTGTTTTTGTTTATTAAGCATGTGCAAGGTTTAGTTGTACAGCAGGACCAAAGAATTCAAAGTGTACTTTTTCTTTGTCGATACCCATTGCATACAATTCACTAATTACTGCTTGCATGAATGGAGTCGGACCACAAACGTAAACGTCGCTTCCTTCTTTAACGTTTTTCTCAAGGAATTCACGGTTGATGAACCCGTCACCTTCTTCAGAGTAAAGCGCTGCATAGCTTGAAGTTGCAAGAGATTCGTCCATTTCGCGAACGACTTTGTCGAATGCTTGGTGGCTGCGAGTCCGAGCAGAGTGTAGGAATGCTACAGGACGTTCTGGTGTAGTTGTTGCAATTGTTTCGTACATTGCCATCATCGGAGTCACTCCAACACCACCGCTGATTAGTGTGACAGGTGTAGTGTTCGCTACGTCTAGGTAGAAATCGCCAGCTGGAGCGCTAAGCTCAACGATATCACCAACGTTTAACTGGTCATGAAGGAAAACGGATGCTTTCCCATTTGGGTTGTTATCCGCTTCGCGTTTTACAGAGATACGGAATGACTCACCATTCGGCGCTTGGGAAAGACTATATTGACGGATCAACGTATTTTTCTCACCAGGAATTTCAAGCTTGATGCTGATGTATTGACCTGGTTTGTAGGTTGGCACTTTACCACCGTCGACTGGTTTGAAGTAGAAAGATGTAATAACTTCACTTTCTTTGATTTTATCAGCAAGGACAAAACCTTTGAACAATTTCCAGCCGCCTTCTTCAGCTGCCATCTCATCGTACATGGACTTTTCTACGCCGATGAATGCGTCAGCGATTATGCCATATGCTTCTTCCCACGCACCAAGGATTTCAGGAGTTGCTGCGTCTCCAAGTACTTCTTTGATGGCTCCAAGAAGATACTTACCGACGATTGGATATTGTTCTGGAAGGATACCGAGAGATACGTGTTTGTTGGCGATTTGAACAACTGCAGGGATGATTGCACCCAAGTTATCTATATGTTTTGCAGCTGCGAGTACAGTATTTGCAAGTGCGGTTTGTTGGCGACCTTGTGCTTGGTTGACGTGGTTGAACACGTTCAGTAGCTCTGGATGCGCCTCGAACATATTTTTGTAAAAAACTGTTGTGATTGTTTTGCCATGTTGCTCTAGAACAGGTACAGTGGATTTAATAATATCAATTTTTTCTTGGGATAACATAATTGACACGACCTCTCGTAGTTGATGAATTAAGCATAATCCTAATGAATTAGAAAAGCTATATAAAAAATACATCTTTAAAGACAGTTCGAATTTTAGTCACATTTCATTCAATGAATGGACAAAAACGTAGGATCTTATAGAAAGAATGGTGAACGAGATGCGGTTGACGCTCTATACAGACTACTCGTTGCGAGTTTTGATTTTTTTGGCTGCCAAGCCAGAAGGCGAATTATCAACTGTAGCAGAAATATCCGAGGCATTCACGATTTCAAAAAATCATTTAACAAAAGTCGTGCATGAACTCGGCAAGGCGGGTTTCATTGAAACAGTCCGTGGTAGAGGGGGCGGGATCCGTTTGAAAGTCCGACCAGAACATATTAATGTAGGAAATGTTGTTCGCAAGACGGAAGACGATTTTCAATTGGTGGAATGCTTTAATCGGGAATCGAATCAGTGTGTCCTTGCACCTGTTTGTCAGCTGAAAGGGGTTTTGAAGGAAGCTTTGCACGCGTATTTAGCGGTGTTGGACCGTTATACAATTGCAGATTTTGTGCAAAATAAAGATGAAATCGGGATGCTTCTGTTTCCGCCGCCCTTGTCGTGATGGTAAGATAAGAAAGATGCAATAGGTAAAGACATTAGGAGGAATTCACTTATGAACAAAGTACTTGTATTTGGTCACAAAAATCCCGATACGGATTCAATCGCTTCTGCGATCACATACGCATATTTGAAACAACAAATCGGAGTGGATGCAGAAGCTGTAAGACTTGGCAGTGTTTCTGAAGAGACTGCGTTTGCATTGGAAACGTTCGGTTTTGAAGCACCACGACAAATCGATCGCGCTGCAACAGAAGCGTCAAAAGTCATTTTAGTCGACCATAACGAAAAGCAGCAAAGTGCAGATGATATTGAAGACGTTCAAGTGCTTGAAGTCATTGACCACCACCGGATTGCAAATTTCCAAACGAGCGAACCCCTTTACTATCGTGCCGAGCCGGTTGGATGTACGGCGACGATTTTAAACAAGTTGTTTAAAGAGCACGGTGTAGCGATTCCGAAAAATATTGCCGGACTTATGTTATCGGCAATCATTTCTGATTCGTTGTTGTTCAAATCTCCAACATTTACTGAAGAAGACCGGAAAGCAGCTGACGAACTTGCAGAAATCGCAGGCGTGGACGCAAACGTTTACGGATTGGACATGCTTAAGGCGGGTGCAGATCTCAGCAGCAAAACATTGGAAGAACTCATTTCACTCGACGCGAAAACTTTCGAGGTCGCCGATGTGACGATGGAAATCGCTCAAGTCAATGCGGTCGATTTGAATGATGTGTTGAATCGCAAGGAAGAGTTGACAGAACTGTTGACGAAAGTAGTATCTGTGAAGAAACTTGATTTATTCTTATTTGTCATTACGGATATTATTAACAACGATTCAATTGCAATTGCGATCGGTGAGAAAGCATTTGCTGCAATGACTGCGTTTAAGGTAGTACCAGCGAATGACATGGCGATTTTGAACGGAATTGTATCTCGTAAGAAACAAATCGTTCCGGTATTGACGGAAGCATTTAAGTGAAAATGATGAAAAGCTGTCTGGAGAGTGACGTGTTCACTCACCAGACAGCTTTTTTTAGTGGAAGTATCTGTTGAATTGTGTTCGGATTCCGATTAATTCCTTGAAACTTCCGATATAAGCTTTGGTATTGCCGATTCCGCAACTTATAATACCGATTCAACCGTCGGGGTTGCCGATACTCCCGTTCATAATGCCGATTCCACAATTTAACGCTAGTCCTTTTTCAAATCGAGTGGACGTGTTGCGGGACCTTCTAATACAGAACCATCTTTTCTAAAACGGGAGCCATGGCATGGACAATCCCAGGTTTCATCACCTTTGTTCCAACGGGTGCGACATCCCATGTGCGTACAAATAGGAGCATCCGTACGAGTCAAGTGACCGCCGGTAAATTCCTTTAATACAAATCCCGTCGTTTTCAAAGCCTGTAGTAAAAGTGTACCGAAGCCAGTGCGATCAGGTGCATATAGCGAGATGGCAGGGTTCGGTTGACCTGTAATCTGGTCAGTGACAATTTGGGCAGCTGCGAGGGAATTTGTCATTCCCCATTTACGGAAGCCTGTACAAATATGAACATATGGCATTGCGGCTGAAATCGGTCCTGCATAAGGGATTAAATCCGGAGTTGACGGATCTTGTGCAGACCAGCTATGGACCGGTTCCCCTAGATGGTAGACAGATTGCAACTCTTCCGCCAGTCGGTTGTAGTGGAGGTCTGTATCGCTCGTGACACCTGCTTTATGATCCTCACCCCCGAGTAAAAAATGAGGACGACCGTCGATGAATACAGTCCGAATTGAGCGTTTTGGTTCATCTACAGATAAGTACTGGCTTTGCAACGGCATATCAGCAGGTGCGGATATCAGATAGGAGCGTTTTACTTCCAGCTTCAAAATGTTCATACCACGTAGCGCTTCAATTGGATAATGTGTACATAACAGGAGCTCATCAAAGTTAATAACGATGTCAGATGCGAGTTGTAGAGATTTCTCTTTCAAGTCCATAGAGCGAACATCGGATTTTTCGCATAGTTGTGCACCTTCAGAAACAGCAAGTTTTGCAATATGCTGACCATATCTGACAGGGTGGAGCTGTGCCTGATTACTTAGTGTAAGTGTTTCTTTAACGGAGAGTGGTAATTCACAATTCAGACGCCGATCAAATGGAATGCCAAGTGTTTTATAGGCATCCGCTTCTTTCCTTAAAGCTGCCACTCCACTGTCAGTACTTGCGAACAATACAGAATTCGTTGAACGCAGTTCGTCACCTTCAGCAATAGACTGAGCGAACCGAATTGCCGCATCGTTCGTCTTATAATAGACTTTTGCGGATTCCTCGCCGAATGTCTTCAGGAGGTCTGCATAGACTAAATCATGCTGCGTCGTTAGTTTCCCAGTCGTATTTCCGGAAGCTCCTTCAAGAATTCGATCCTTTTCAAGCAATAACACTTTTTTACCGGCTTTTGCCAACAAATATGCTGCTGTGAGACCGCATAATCCACCTCCTATAATACAAACATCGCATGTCGTATCTGAAGAGGGCGGGAGATAGGTGTCGCGAGGATAGGCTGTTTCAAGCCAGAGTGAGTTCAACATAGTGATTTCCCTCCGTGTTCATTAAGTTCATATAAGTCCATCTTCGCCAGAAATCAAAAGATTTAACGGAATGGATTGAAAATACACGGATTCTCATCAATTGTTAATGTATAACAAGTAGAATGAAACTATATAGAAAACATGTACGTACCTCTTGTCAAATCACTATAATCACAGCATACTGTAAGAGTGGTACGTACATTCGAAAGGGTTGGGTGGAATGGCTAAGCAACAATGGCTTGCTGATTTACAAACGACGATTACTAAGGGACAGCTTTTGCTGGATGAATCCCTTTCAGCTTATACAAAAACAGAATTAGGCGGACTTGCTGATTTACTGGTAATTCCTGAAACGGTTGATGAAATGCAAACAACTGTCCGTTACGCATATGAACATGATATCCCGTTATTGCTACTTGGAAATGGATCTAACATGGTAGTTCGCGACGGAGGAGTTCGTGGCATCGTGTTGCATCCTGTGAAATTAGATGTAATTACTGTAAATGGAACGCACGTCCATGCTGAAGCCGGTGCATATATTATCGATGTGTCCAAAGCAGCTGCAGCCGCTGGATTGACTGGAATTGAATTTGCTTGTGGAATTCCGGGTTCTGTCGGAGGTGCAATGGCCATGAATGCCGGAGCATACGGCGGGGAGATAAAAGACATCATCGTGAAGTCTACCCTTATGAATCGTAAAGGTGAAATCTTTGTTTTGCAGAAAGAGGAACTTGGACTCGGTTATCGGAAAAGCATTATCGCAGACGAAGGGTACTTCGTTCTGTCTTCAGACTTTGACCTCCAGTTTGGTGACCAAGAGACGATTGATGCGAAAGTGGCAGAATTGACATTTTTGCGTGAGTCGAAGCAACCGCTCGAGTATCCATCAGCAGGAAGTGTGTTTAAACGTCCTCCCGGGTATTTCGCTGGGAAACTGATCCAGGATAGCGGGCTTCAAGGAAAAGGAGTCGGTGGAGCAGAAGTCTCAACCAAGCACGCAGGATTCATCATCAACAAAAACCACGCAACTGCAACGGACTACATTCAAACTATTGAAATGGTCCAAGCAGAAGTGAAAAGGCGTTTCGGAGTAGATCTCGAACGCGAAGTGAAAATTGTAGGAGAACCTGCGGAGTAAGAATACTATAGCGACAAAACAAAAAGCAGGGAGCGCTTCAGCACTCTCTGCTTTTACCTTTGGTTTGGTTATGCATCGATTTTACAACTGACCAGAGATGGATCCTCAACACGATCATCTGTAATTCTCACCTGGCACATCTTTCCGTCATGCATGAATTTAAAAATGCCATTATTGAAATCAGTTCCGGTCTCTTTAAAGAAAATCCCTTCAAATCGAGCGTCTTTTGTATAGTTGAACGTGATACGGAAGCCCTCTCCATCATCCGTCAGATAGGCTCGTAATCCTTTTTCGAACAACCCTTCGACATCATGCTTAATGGAACGTGCGACCGATACGACGTGGAAATCTACGAATGTAATTTCACGCAACAAGACGTTCATGAACGACCCCTTCGTAATTTCTTCCCATCGACTTTGGGCTGTTTGCCCGATAATAATTTGAGTGACATTCCGGTCGTGTGCGACTTGTTTAATCACTTTTGCGGTGGGTCTACTTTCGTTATCCCGTACGATGAATTCGTCTGCATCGAATTCATCCGCAAGCTCACGCCATCTGTCAATGTAATCCGATTTGTCTGCATCCATATCATCTAATGGTCGTGGATCGACTGTTAAAATGTAAAGAGGGCAGTCCATCGCGCTTGCCATCTGATGACCACGACGAATAAGTCGCTCTCCGTTAGGTCCATAATACACACAGACGAGGATGCTTTCATCCATGCGTCCTTTCACTTTTCCCATGTAGTCCTCCACCTCCATAGAATCCGAATACTAGGCGATCTCACACTCGTGCGCACCGTCTCAAGTGCGATTGATGTAAATGTTGTGTATACTTTATAATGAAACCAAAACACAAACGCCATCGTTTGAACGGTAGTCCTGAAACTAAAAGATAGTTTCGGGCTTGTTCACTGTACTCACATGGCACTCATTATCGCCGGCTTTTCCATCCGCGTCAAGCCGTCACAGAAACTTTTCTGCGGATTCTTGAAAACCCCGTACAAGTACTGCTACGAATTTCCAAGCTTTCACCGTCCGTTAGAAGACTCTGATGATAGAACCCGTGTTTTCTTTTTTGATTGGGGGTACGACGAAATGATTATTCCGATACTTATATTGGTGCCGTTTCTGGCATCGCTTTTTGTCCCGTTTCTTTATACATATGTACGCAGTAAGAAAATCGGTTGGATGGTATTACCGGTTCCGTTGATTTTGTTTGTCATCCTTAGTTTTCAGATTCCAAGTCTAGCTTCAGGCGAGAACCTATTCCACACCATCCGGTGGCTAAACGCTGCCGATATCCACTTTACCACTCATTTAGACGGTCTCAGTATGATTTTGGGATTGCTCATCACAGGCATGGGAACGCTCGTTGTCATGTACTCCATTTATTATCTATCTGAACGAGAAGCACTCGGTCGTTTTTATATGTACTTGTTGTTGTTCATGGGTTCCATGCTCGGTGTCGTCTTTTCAGATAACGTCTTGGTACTCTACGTATTTTGGGAGTTAACGAGTGTTTCATCATTCCTGCTCATCGCTTTTTGGCATCAACGGAAAAATTCTCGAGCTGGTGCGAAAAAGGCAATGCTCATCACAGTAACAGGTGGAATTGGTATGCTCGTCGGATTCCTTATGTTGCACCAAATGACGGGGACTTATAGTATCCAAGAGATGATTGGTATGGCGGGAACATTACCGACGTACGATCTTTTCATCCCAGCGATGCTCCTCATTCTACTTGGAGCATTTACGAAATCTGCACAATTCCCATTCCATATCTGGCTTCCAGACGCGATGGAAGCGCCGACACCGGTCAGTGCTTATTTACACTCAGCTACGATGGTCAAAGCTGGGATCTATCTTGTCGCCCGCTTCATTCCTGTATTTGGTGAAAGTGAACTTTGGTTCTATTCGGTGACGTTCGTTGGGCTTTTGACCTTGTTATGGGGCTCATTCAACGCAGTTCGCCAAAATGATCTGAAAGCGCTCCTCGCCTATTCAACGATCAGCCAACTTGGGTTGATCATGAGTTTACTTGGAATCGGTTCAGCCGCCATGTTGGACATACCAGGGGCGGATAAAACGATCTATACCGCTGCGGCGTTTGCAGGACTATTCCATTTGATTAACCATTCCACATTTAAAGGCGCGTTATTCATGATCATCGGAATCGTAGACCATGAACTCGGGACGCGTGATATTCGGAAACTCGGCGGACTTGCTGTATTCATGCCGATCACATTTACTATTGCGCTTGCAGGTAGTTTTTCAATGGCGGGATTGCCTCCGTTTAACGGATTTTTAAGTAAGGAACTCTTTTTGGAAGCGAGTCTCGCTGTGCAACACTTGGCGTTACCAGGTGTCCACATTTGGATTCCGATTGTCGCATGGGTAGCGAGTGTTCTTACATTCGTATATTGCATGATTATCGTTTTTCAAACGTTTTTTGGCCGCCAGCAGCAACAGCCTGCATGGGTCGATCGAGGAGCGCATGATCCGCGACCTGGGATGCTAGTTGCGCCATCCATTTTAGGAGTAATGATTGTAGGATTGTTCTTCTTCCCGAACGTACTGGGGAAATGGATTTTGAAGCCAGCAATGGCGGCGGTCTATCCATCGTTTGGAAATCCTGAATCACTTGTCCCGCACATTGCAGCGTGGCATGGATTGAATCCGGCACTTTGGATGACGATTGGTATCATACTGATTGGTACGATTCTCTACATTTTCTTACGTCAGTGGAGAAGGATCTATACAATTGCGCCGTTCAGTTGGAAGATCGATAACATCTATGCGTTGTTGCTTATCCAGCTTGAGGGCAACTCCTACCACCTGACGAATAAGTACATGACGGGGCATTTGCATCGTTATTTCACGTACATTCTGCTGTTTTTCATCGCTATGATGGGAACTGCGTTGAGTTTTGTATGGCGTCTAGCGTTTAACTTTTCAGAGGATTCAGTCGTAACGGTCAATGAATACATTCTCGTGATGGTCATGATGTCTGCAGCAGTTGCGATACTATTCGTGAATTCTCGGTTGATCGCGATTCTACTGAATGGTGTCCTTGGATTTACAGTCGCATTTCTATTTGTCGTCTTACGGGCACCTGACTTGGCACTTACCCAAATCGTTGTGGAAACGGTAACTACTGTGTTGTTTTTACTGACATTCCGCTTTATGCCAGATTGGAAGAAAGAGCGTCCGCGTCGTCCAGTAAAGGTTTTGAATGCATTCATCGCGGTTGCATCAGGACTAATCGTTATCATTACAGCGCTTATGGTTCAAGGGAATCGCCTGTTTGACCCGATTTCCAAGTACTTTGAAGACGCCAAAACGCTCACAGGCGGTGGCAATATCGTCAATGCGATTTTGGGGGATTTCCGTGCATTCGATACAATGCTTGAAATTGTTGTCCTGTTGATCGGTGGACTCGGTGTCTATGTGTTGATCAAGTTAAAAGATAAAAAGGACGGTGACGGCAATGAAAATCAATGACGTCATCTTGCGCACTGTCACGAAAATTGTCGTGTTCATCATTTTAACGTTCGGTGTTGAGCTCTTCATCTCCGGGCATAACGACCCGGGCGGTGGGTTCTCTGGCGGGCTCGTACTCGCTTCGGCGTTGCTGTTGCTGTATATGACGTACGATATTGAGACGGTGCATAAAGGAATTCCGTTCGATTTCAAGAAAATTGCTGGACTTGGAGTGTTTCTAGCGGTCGCTAGTAGTGCAGTCCCTATGCTGTTTAGCAATCAATTTCTGAACCAGGCAAAAGGGGAATTTGCGTTGCCGGTTTTCGGAGCAACGGAGCTTTCGATGGTGCTACTATTTGAAGCTGGTGTTGCGCTAACCGTTGTGGGTGTCGTCGTGACGATTCTTTTGACGATCAGTGAGGATGTGAGTTGAATGGAGACCTTAATTACATTACTTGTAGGCGTTCTCGTCATGGTGGCGGTCTATTTACTGCTGTCGCGTAATTTTGTGCGGATCATTTTAGGGACTGCAATCCTTTCTCATGCCATCCATTTACTGATCCTTACGATGGGCGGATTGAAAAAAGGGGGAGCTCCGTTACTGACAGAAGAAGGTTCGACATATACGGATGCACTTCCGCAAGCACTCATTCTGACCGCAATCGTTATTAGTTTTGCTGTCACCGCGTTCCTCCTCGTTCTCGCATACCGGATTTACCGGGAAACGGGTGCTGATAATTTGGATGATGTTAGGAGAGAGTTGGATGACTAATGCACTCGTATTGCCTGTCCTTATTCCATTACTCACTGCGATTGTACTGACATTCTTCCGGAATTCGTTCATCCTGCAGCGCACCCTCAGCTTTTTAGCAACTGCAAGTTCTGCTGGAATCGGTGTGTACTTGTTGCTGCGGATCCAATCTGAAGGCATTCTGCGATTGGACTTTGGTGGTTGGGAACCACCATACGGTATTCTATTTGTCGGAGATTCGTTCGCGCTGTTACTAGTTACGGCTGCTGCAACAGTAACAAGTATTATTTTGCTGTATGCGTTCTCGACGATTGGAGAAGCATTTGAGAAGATGTATGTCTATCCATTTATGCTTTTCTTGCTAGCAGGCGTCAATGGCTCATTCTTAACGGGAGATGTCTTCAACCTATTCGTCTGTTTTGAAGTGATGTTACTTGCGTCGTATGCACTCCTAATTCTAGGAGGACGCAAAGTCCAGCTTGTCGAAGCATTTACTTATATTACAATTAATGTACTAGCCTCATGGTTTTTCTTACTCGCGATTGCGTATTTGTACGGCGCAACAGGGACACTCAACATGGCACAATTAGCGGAGCGTGTCGCTGAAAATGGTCAAGGTCCAGTACTAACCGTGATTAGTCTGATCTTTTTACTCGTCTTCAGTTTGAAAGCGGGGTTGTTATTGTACTTCTGGCTGCCTGGTTCCTACAGCGCGCCACCTGCAGCAATCGCAGCGTTGTTCGGCGCATTGCTCACGAAAGTAGGGATTTATGCGCTAATCCGTATGTTCACACTTGTGTTCCATCATTCTCCAGAAATTACTCAGTCAATTATCGGAATCATGGCTGCATTGACGTTGATTGGGGGAAGTATCGGTGCACTTTCATCGAGTAATATCCAGCAAATCATAGCCTATAACGTGGTCATTGCGGTGGGATTCATCCTAGTCGGACTTGCTGCTGGAAACGAAGTTGCGTTACAAGGTTCAATCTATTACGTGTTACATGACATGGTTGCAAAAGCGATGCTGTTTTTAGCAGGCGGGTTGATGATTTCATTGACAGGTAAGGCGAAAATCGGAGAACTCAGTGGGTTGATACGGAATTATCCTACACTCGGCTGGCTGTTTTTCATCGTCATGCTATCGCTCACCGGAATTCCACCATTCAGTGGATTCATCGGAAAAGTGTTGCTCGGTGAAGGTCTGATCGAAGCGGAAACGTATGTGTTGCTGACACTAGCGTTTCTGTCGAGTTTGTTTGTGTTGTATTCGTTGTTGCGCATTTTCCTCAACTGTTTCATGGGGGAAGCGATCATCGGCAGCGAAGAACAGGTTGTGTTGAAGAAACGTACGCTGCTACCCATTGTGATGCTTGGCGTCTTGACGCTCGCAATCGGGATAGGAGCGGACGCAATTGCGCCATTTGTGAATGACGCAGCGTCGACATTGGTCAATCCGCAAACATATATTGAAGCTGTTTTAGACAAAGAAGCGTTGCTGAAAAAATAGCGCAGAGGAAAGGGGACGGGAGAATGCCAGGTCAACTGTTATTAAACTTGTTCATTGCATTTTTATGGATGCTGCTCATCGATGAAGACGAATTGCGTTTTTCCACGTTCTACGCAGGCTTTCTCGTAGGAATCGGAATCCTGTTCTTCATGCACCGTTTTTTCGGTACACGCTTCTACTTACGTCGTGTCTACGCTGTCGTCCGGTTATTCTTCATCTTTGTCTCGGAATTGATCCAATCGAGTGCGGTCGTGTTGAAACAGATTTTAAGTCCACGTTTGAAGATCGAACCAGGAATTTTCAAGTATGAAACTATATTGCGTAGTGACGTGGAAATTACGATGCTCTCGATGTTGCTGACATTGACGCCAGGTTCTGTCGTAATGGAAGTGACTCCGGAAAGTGATGCGTTGTACATCCATGCGATGGACGTCCAAGAATCCCGTGATGGGTTGATCAAACAATTGAAGAACTTCGAAAAAGCGATTATGGAGGTGACCCGATAATGATTCAGACAATGCTAGCAATCTCTGTAGTGCTGTTCGCGGTAACAATTGCGATCGCCGTTCTCCGGCTCATCATTGGTCCTTCCATGCCGGATCGTGTGATTGCAATGGATGTTGTCGGTGTGAATCTGATTGCGATGATCGGAGTCGTATCCGTTGTTTACGGAACGAAAGCATACTTGGAAGTCATTCTGATTCTCGGGATCTTGTCGTTCATCAGCACAATCGCCTTTTCAAAATATATTGAGAGGGGGGTTATCGTTGAACGAAAACGAGATCGGTGAATTCATCGGCGCTCTGCTTATCCTGTTGGGAAGTATTTTTAGTGTCATCAGTGTGTTCGGGATCATCCGATTACCTGATGTTTATACACGATCCCACGCAGCGACGAAAAGCTCCACTCTATCGGTATTGCTGACGCTGATCGGCGTGTTCCTATACTTTCTGTTCCATGATCATTTCGTCAGTGTCCGCGTGTTATTAGGCATCGTGTTCGTATTCCTCACAGCCCCAGTCGCGGGGCACCTGATCATTCGTGCAGCTTATCGCTCAAAAGTGGGACTCGCAGATATTTCAGTGGAAGATGAACTGTATGAAGTCATTCATGGCGATAAACCCGTGAAGGATGAGGAGACGGAAGATGGGGAGCGCTCATAAAGCGTGGAAAGTGATTATAAAAGTGGGAAAGTGATCATAAAGCGCGAGAAGTGATCATAAAAGCA
>NZ_JWIB01000050.1 GCF_000813425.1 Sporosarcina sp. ZBG7A | reverse complement strand
CCAACAAATATTATAGAACCGAAAAAATCTGCTTAAAAACATGCAAAAGCCTCTCATCCACATCAGGATGAGAGGCTTTGCTATGTACGCCGTGCACCTTCCTTCGACCGCCGCACATAAGCGTTACTCTTGTCGTTGGCTCGATTTAGGCGACCCCGCGGCACATGAGAAATTCCACTTAATGCTGCTTCCTTCCGGACCTGACATGGTTCATGGGTTCCCATTGCGCGGGACCCAAATGTCAACACTACGTGCAAAAGGCAGACCCTACAATACGGACGGCCTCAGGAAAGGGATTCAGTCTTGCTAGAGCGGATTGCAAGTTATAGGGCACCGCTACCTCCCCACCTAGCACGGCAACTTTTATTATACGAGTAGCCCGTAAAAAAATCAACTTTCACCTATTTGTATTCCGCGATAAATTTTTCAATGAAAATTGTTGACTTCTTTTCTGATGCCTGATATATTATTACTTGTCTAACACGGAGGTATACCCAAGTTCGGCTGAAGGGATCGGTCTTGAAAACCGACAGGGGTGTCAAAACCCGCGGGGGTTCGAATCCCTCTACCTCCTCCATACATAATTTTTAGATCTAAACATATAGAAAAAAGCTGTCCGCCGAAAAGGGAAACCTGATCGTGGACAGCTTTTTTGTTTTGTAGATAACCAAATACGCCCTTGCTTTTCAGGATAAATAATCCATACTTGTGCGAGATGATAATCTCGTCCTCCTTGAAAACGCCAGGGTGTCCAGTTTACATTATTAAACTTCTGAATATAGATTAATTTCGACTGTTGCCATTTGTAATAGCTCATGTTCTTCTAAAACAGTTAGTAGTTCGATTCCCTTTTGAACCCATGGGAATCCGTTATTATCTAAGCAGTTTAAACATATACCTTTACGTACATAACAAACCGCTAATTGTAAATACGCCTTTTGTTTTTTTGATAATAGAATAGCTGTTTCGATCTCTTCCAATGCCTCTACATAGCATTTTTCTTTAATTAGCATTAGCGAAATATTTACACAGAAGTTTATTTTTAAACGCTGTATGTTTTGAAAATCCCCGTACCGTTCAATACTTTTAAATGCTAATTTTTTTATTTCAAGCATTGTTTCAAGTGGAAAAAAATAAAAAATCGAATTTAATAAGTATAAATCCGAAAAGTAAAACTGATTTCCATCTGAAAGTCTTCTCCATACACTTGAGACAGTTGTTTGAAGAATTCTTGTATCAGCAGTGTATAGGAGTATTAAAAAAGCCTCGCATAAAGACTTAATATCAGTAATTAATTGGTCGTCTTTTTTGTGTAAATAGCTTACTGCCATATTAAATAGCTCTTTTATATTTTCTTCATTATTGTAAGAAGTTGAAATAAATTTCTTGAATATCGCATCTTTTTCAGTATGCTTGAAACCATTTTGAATATATAAGACTTCTTCAAATGTTACTTCTAGATTTTCAAGTATATTAGCTAAAGACGAGTAAGTAATATCTGTTTTATTTAACTCGAATTTCGAATAAGCACTTTGCGTCATTACTCCATCTACTACATATTTCTGTGAAAAATCTTTATCACTTCTAATCTTTTTAATAGTTGAGCCTATGTTTGTCTGCATCTATTATCCCTCCCATAATAGTCATTTGCGACTTTTTTAAAACCTTTCTATCCTAATAAAAGTATTATTACATAGAGTGGAAATATTTTTACAAAGACAGGAGGTGCCAACCATGTTAGATTTAATTATTTCGATGTTAGATATATGGTTTATTGGTGGTGGTTAATATCTTCGAAACAAAAGTACAAAACCCTTGTAAATGATCCTTAAAATAGTACCTTTCCTATTTTAAATGCTTATTTTGGATACATTACACAAGTAAAAGACTGAATATTACGATTACTTAAACCGTTTTTTCAACGTATTTACAAAGAAGAACCGAACACGTAAATTAGATATCATTTGTCGGACACTTTAAAATACCACTGTTGCAAAATTTCTATTGAGTACGTAACTAAGGAATTGGAAGTTGTAAAAGTAATATTTTATTTGTTATCTAGAGCCAAGGCGAATACAAATAAATATAAGGGAGTTTTAAGCATGAAAAAAACTATTTTAGCCCTGTCTTTAACAACAACTATGTTATTTACCCAAGCAGGTTCTGCAGAAGCTAGTTCTAGTCTAAATGAAATTTTAAAACTACAGCCTGATATCTCGAAACGAGAATTGCTACAGGATGTTCGAATGATTGCATCTAATACAGGACAGTCAGAACAAAGTATTATTGAGCAAATTTATACGGAGCTAAAAAATGATCAAGACAAGGGTAAAGAGGAGAAATTAGCCCGCTCTGATATGTCTATTTATGGAGGTTCTGGGGGAACTGTAAGTGTGGGTTCTAGTACAAAAGGAAACTTCTATTACACACCTTCACAAACTGCTTATTTAGATCATGGTCATGTTGGTATGTACTTTTCTTCAACAACAATTGTAGAGTCTGTTCCTTCTGCTGGCGTTCGAACAATTTCAACTACTGCACGTAAAGTAGATAGCTCTGGAGCTATGGTTAAATCGGTCACAACATCTACTACAAATCGTAATAACGCTGCAAACTGGGCGAATACTCAGGTTGGACAATCATATTCTTATAATTTTGCTACAAATCGTTCGACGAGTCATACTGGAGCTAAAAACTGCTCCAAATTAATTTGGTCTGCTTATAAACTATATGGCTCGTTAGATTTAGATGTAGACGGTGGATTAGGTGTTTACCCACGTGATGTTAGAGATGCCAAGGGTACTGCTCTAGTAAGAAACATTTAATCTTTCAAACAAGACCGTCTAAATAATTTGAGACGGTCTTATTTGTTAATCTGGAGGTACTGACTATGAAGAAAAGTATATTAATAGGTGCCGTCTTATTATTTATCGCTATTTTAGTCATTAGTCTTTCAAAAGAAAAAAATATCCCTGATACTTCGTTACTTTCAACAGATGAAATTTCTGAAAAGGAATTATTAAAGAACACTAAAGCAATCATTTATTTATCAACAACAGCTGACCAGGATATTGATAATAAAGGATTAAGTTATGGCGTTTTTGTACAGGATGATGATTCAGTTCAAGCACTTGCTATGAAAGGACTTGAACTAGGAAGCGTCGCTGTAGGCAAAGATCAGATACTTTTAGAAGATAAAAATAACATAAATATTATAAGCGACACTATTAAAAAATTTAAAATGGACACTCCACAATATACAGGTGAAAGAACTGGTTATCTATCAGAAAAAGAATTATTCTTCAGTATATATAACAGTGGGTTCGTAGAAGATGGATACAGTTCAGATGTTCGATATGGCGATTCTAAAGGTTTCAATGTAGATAGTATACCTTATTATATCGTTGCATCTGGTACTACTGAAAACTCAGTTCATATACTCACTCAAGATTTTGAAACAAATAAATATGAATTAAAGGAAGTAACATTTGATGAGGAACTTAAGATTACTGATATAACTACTATCCAATCCGAGTCTACTGAAAATATGCAAGTTCTCGCACCAATCTTATCCGATGAAAACTATTATTATTTAATTTTATCTACAATTATTAATGATACTAATGAAACAGTATCGCTTTATAGAATTAATAAAAAAACCATGGAGCAAGATACATTTGAATTTATTGACTACAGTAATGTAGATTTAACAGCTACTATTCCTTATAATTATAAAAACTCTGCAACAATCCATAACAACAAATTATATTATGCTAACGGATTAGGTGAAATATATTCTTTTAATATAAATTCAACTGCTGTATCAAAAGCATTTAGTCTTAATAAAGTCAGTAACTCTAAAGTTCGCCACAATGAAGAAACATACTTTAAGGAAGGAAATCTATATGTATTGAGATATAGCCCAGATAAAAAGGAACAATACTATTTAGAATCTTATTCACTGGAGAAAGGGATTTTAACGGATTCTATTGATATCCATGGTCTTGATACAATCATAAAAGAATCCCAAAACAAAAAAGTTTACTCATATGACTTGAAAATATTAAAGTAAATAATACATCTGCTACAGTTGGTTGCCTATAAGGCTTCTTTAGCTTCTTCTGAAGTCCCCACCGCAAAATACACAGTAATGCACCTCACTTATAATTCTATAACCCAAAAAGCTGTCCATTGACAAGGAAATCCTAATCATGGACAGCTTTTTATAGTTGGCGAGCCCTGTGTCAAAGGGGTTTTTTCTTGTTATATCCACGCTCTCCGTAAGGTTGAAGTTGGTCTAACCACTTCGTCTCCAGTTCCAACAGTGCCTCTTTCTCGTTGAAATAGGGATCCTCTTTCTTTTTCAGTTTCTCTAATATATCAAAATTGAACACATCTTTTCCAAAATGGTCCCACTCTTGTTGAAGCTGTTTGTTCGTGTGAGTATTTGTTTCTAATTGAAACTTCACCCCATTGAGTGTTTTGAAGTTTTTAGTACTTCCTACAAAGACTTTTTCGTTCGCTGTATTCTTGATTTGATAAATTCCCGCTTCAATAGCGGTTTCTTTGTATTGTTGCTTCAGCTCTTTTTTACGTTCCATATCTTGTCACTCACTTTCCATTGTTAGTTCTTCAGCCAATACTCGCTTCCATCTGCAGTTCGATCCAAAAATCCATATTCGATTAAATATCTTCTGATTAAGACATAGTCGTCATGAATTTCTTTTAATAGCTCATTAAGTTCTTTTTCTGAATAGGTTGTTTGACTGTCAATCGAGTTTGCAATTTCCCTAATGACAACCAATCGTTGTTTTTCTTTAGGAGGAAATTTCGTTAGCCCGCCACTCATACCATCAGGTAAAAATTTCTTAAGGATCTCCTGCTGCTCCACTTCAGTAATCGCATACCGATCGTCAATCATCTTAGCCGTTTTATGCGGAGGTATGAAGGCCGGTGTATGGTCATCTTTTTCTTTCAGCAGTTCCATCATCGTCAAAAAGATCTTTGCTTGCCGTTCTTTCTCTTTTAATGCAAATCGATGATGTCGTACCGTAGAGACGCTCCCGATCCCCATTTCATGCTGAACTTCTTTATCCCCTTTGCCTTCATAAAAAAGGCGCAATAACTGATTTTGATGATCAGTGAGACCCGTAAGCCTTTTCTCCATTCCAATTAGGTAATCAAATACCGAGTGATGCTCATTTTCGATATGGAGACGCATGTACCGCTCCGCTTCATAAAGTGTATTTCCATCAGGATAGACAATTCCTTTATCAATTCGTTCACTACATAGCAAACACGTATAGGAATGTTGGTCTTCAAAATATCCATTTTTCATTTCAGTTAATGAGGCATTCCAAAATAAATCCGAGTTTTCCATTATACAAACGCCCCTCTTCATTGTTCAATTTTAAGCAAACAGTTAAATATATTGTTTGCTTGATACCTTGAATACTATTCTTTTTTCTCAGTTGTGTCAAACAGAAAAACAAACATATCAATACATAATTTATTCATTGGCCAACAAAGTGATTTTTCGTTGGTAACTTAAGACGAATAAATAATTGATATACAAACAGATTTATTTTTAATAAGAAAGTTATTGAACACAAAAAAACAGAGGTCACCTATGCATAAAGCAAATGTGACCTCTGTTTTCATGATTAGTTACTTACCGTTGCACCTTCTGCAACAGGTGTGACGGCGATACATGTATAATAAGGGAATTTCTCTCCCAATACACGTGCTGCCTCTTCTTCACGGCCTGAATGCACAGCAACAAACAGTGATGGACCTGCGCCGCTCAGCGTCATGCCATATGCGCCATGTGCGTGACTCGCTTCACGGACTGCATCGAAATCAGGAAACATCTTTTTCCGATAGGGTTCATGGAAGATGTCGCGATCCATCATGCGTCCGACGAGCGACCATTCCCCCTTTGCAAGGGCTGCTGCCATAAGACTACTTGCAGCGCTTCCTTCTGTTGCTTTTTTGTGGTCCAATTGACGCGGGAGGAGCCCACGGGAGTGATCGGTTTTCAGCTCGACGGGAGGTACCAGTACTACGCCTCCAATGGGAGGGGAGTCGAACTTCATGACTTCCAATGACTTATGATCGTAAAAAGAGATCGTCACGCCTCCAGCAATCGCCGCTGTCACGTTATCGGCATGACCTTCGATATCGACACCAAACCACATTTTTTCTTTCTGATTCATCTTAAGATCATGTAGCTGGTCAGCGATTTCAATTCCTGCGGCAATCGCTGCGGCACTACTACCCAATCCTTTGCCTAAAGGGATATCGGACTTCACGCGTAGTGTACATGGAATCATGTCACGTCCTGCGCGACGTACTACTTTTCCGATAGTCTGGACGATTAGATTGTCTTCATCAGTTGGAATTCCCTGCATCCCTTCGTCTTCATAGACGACCATCCATCGATCTGCAGGTTCTACTTTCACCGTCATATATAACGACAGCGCAATGCCTATACTATCAAAGCCTGGCCCAAGGTTTGCAGTCGTTGCAGGAACAGTCACGGTAAATGGAGTATTGCCCATTTACTTCGCCTCCTTTTGCAAGTCCGCTGCGAATGCTTCGAATTCCTCACGTGTCATGAATGGCTTCCCATCATTGACTCGAATTGCGGTTTCAGGATCTTTTAACCCATTCCCGGTCAAGACTCCTACAATCGTTGTTCCTTTCTTGATTTCTCCCGATTCTATGCGCTTTTTCAGTCCTGCAATTGTCGCACACGAAGCCGGCTCAGCAAACACACCGTCGGTTGCAGCAAGCAGGCTATACGCTTCTAGAATCTCTTCATCTGTTACCGATAAAATATGACCGCCTGATTCCGACAAGGCTGTTTCTGCTAAGTGCCAGCTCGCTGGATTACCGATTCGAATGGCAGTCGCTACTGTTTCGGGCTCCTCAAAAATGCGCCCGTAAACAATCGGTGCTGCACCATCTGCTTGCACGCCTAGTAATTTTGGCTTGTCTCCACCTTTTTTCTCCGCGTACTCCGTAAAACCTTTCCAAGCAGCTGAAATATTGCCGGCGTTTCCAACAGGCAACGCAAAAATGTCTGGAACGCATCCGAGTTGTTCAATTGTTTCAAAGGCAATTGTTTTTTGACCTTCCAACCGGTACGGATTGACCGAATTTACAAGGGCGATGTCGCCTCCGCCAGCTTCTCGTACCATTTGCAACGCTTCGTCAAAGTTTCCTTCGATTTCAAGGATTTCAGCGCCATACATCTTCGCCTGCGCTAATTTCCCAAGCGCAATCCGACCTTCCGGAATAACGACAATTGTACGCATTCCTGCGCGTGCACCGTAAGCGGCTGCTGATGCAGAGGTATTGCCTGTTGACGCACAAATAAGTGTTGTTTTTCCTTCTTCTTTCGCTTTTGCAACGGCCATTACCATCCCGCGGTCTTTAAATGATCCCGTCGGATTGGCACCTTCCGTTTTCACATATAAATTCACACCCCACTGTTCAGATAAGTTTTTCAAGTGAATGAGTGGTGTATTACCTTCTTGTAGTGTTAGATCGGGTGTTTGCTCCGTTACAGGAAGCCATTCCCGATATTCGTCAATTAGTCCATTCCATCGTCTCATCGGTCAGT
This sequence comes from Sporosarcina sp. ZBG7A, assembly GCF_000813425.1. Lineage (GTDB taxonomy): Bacteria > Bacillota > Bacilli > Bacillales_A > Planococcaceae > Sporosarcina. Next base: position 22,951 of record NZ_JWIB01000050.1, on the reverse strand, counting down.
CCCCCTCTACTCGATAGTGGCTTAGTACGCAATTTACTTCTGGTGCCACTTTCAATTCTTCAATGACTTTCAAATGTTGGTCTCTGGATATCGCATGTGTAATGAAGATTAAATCCGCATCTTCGCGCTTCGGATCCGCATGTTGAATCACCGTTGCTAAGCTCGCTTTGTTATGGCTGTATATAGAAGACAAGCGGGACAGCACACCGACTTCATCCTGGACGGAAATTCGATGGAAATAGCTTGCAAACTTCTGATCATCCGACTTCACTTTGCGCTCATATTGGAAGGAATGAATTCGTTTGCCATTCACCCCGAGCAATAGATTGCGGCAAGCCGCTACGATATCCGACGTGACAGACGTTGCAGTCGGCAACGAACCTGCACCAGGTCCATAAAACATCGTTTCCCCGACTGCATCTCCGTAAACATACACAGCGTTGAACTCGTTGTTAACAGAAGCAAGAGGATGTTCATTTTTCACGAAAACAGGTTCAACCGCCACTTCAATACCGTTTTCATCCTTCTTCGCAGATCCTGCCATCTTAATGGTATACCCGAATTGCTCTGCAAGCTCCATATCTCCATCTTCAATGACACTCATGCCTCGCACGAAAACATCATCGAGCTGCACTTCAGAAGAAAACGAAAGTGATGCGAGGATTGCCATCTTACGCGCAGCGTCAATACCGTCTACATCCGCAGAGGGATCCGCTTCTGCATAGCCAAGTGCTGTTGCTTCAGCGAGTGCATCCTCATACGTCTTCTTTTCTTCCTTCATCTTGGTAAGGATGAAGTTCGTTGTCCCGTTTACGATGCCTAGAAGTGACGATATCCGATCAGATGCTAAGCCATCCTCAAGTGTACGGATTAGTGGAATGCCACCACCTACACTCGCTTCGTAAAACAGATCACAACTGTTTTCGTCTGCTAACGCAAGTAATTCTTTCCCATATACCGCCATCACATCTTTATTGGCTGTGACAACGCCTTTTCCTGCTTTTAGAGAACGTTCAATAGCTGTTTTCGCATCGTCAGTACCACCAAACACCTCGACGATGATATCGATCGCTTCGTCATTCAGCAAGTCATCCAACTGATCCGTGAATGCTTCTTTCGGTAATTCGGTTTTCCGTTCTTTTTCTTTATTTTTTATCAACACACGCTTAATGCGTACAGGTACACCGAGCTTATGCTGCAAGTCATCACGATGATTGTGTAAAATCTTTGCAACGCCACTTCCGACAATCCCGAAACCTAGTAAGCCAATTCCGATTTCTTTTCTCATTTGACGATTCCCCTCGCTATATGTACACTATGTAACAACATTTGTCCTCACCATAAAGACAGTATAAAGATAAAGTCTTCACAGGACAACCCTATCGTGGTATTGTTATTCAATATATCACACAAGTCATAATTAATTAAAGATTGGATCTGGTGAAATGAAAGTTTGTAAATTTGGCGGAACGTCTGTTGCATCGGCTCAACAAATCAAAAAAGTAGCAAACATTATCCTTTCCGATTCATCCCGAAAAATTATTGTTGTTTCCGCACCCGGTAAACGACACAGTGAAGACACTAAAGTGACGGATCTGCTCATTCTCCTGGCAGAAAAAGCACTGATAGGGCAAGACGCAGAGTCTGAACTCCGACAAGTCCTTGCACGCTACGAAGAGATTGCAAAAGAGCTAGGTCTAGATGGAACGATGAACTCTGTAATTGAAAAAGACTTGCGTGAACGACTCTCTCTCGACAAAGAAGATCCAATTCTTTTTATGGATAGCCTAAAAGCGTCCGGTGAAGACAACAATGCGAAACTCATTGCTGCGTACTTGCAGTCCATCGGCATGGAAGCAACGTATGTCTGTCCGAAAGAAGGCGGCCTGCTGGTCAATGAACGTCCTCAACGAGTGCAGGCGCTTCCTGAAGGTGAGGAACTCCTTGCTGAATTACGGAATCGATCAGGCATTGTCGTGTTCCCGGGATTCTTTGGCTACACAAAAGACGGAACACTCCGTACATTCAATCGTGGCGGTTCAGATATCACGGGTTCCCTGCTCGCTGCAGCAACCAGGGCTGAACTGTATGAGAACTTCACCGATGTCGATTCGGTGTTTTCCGCCAATCCTACCGTCGTCGACCAACCGCGTGCAATCCACACGATGACGTACCGTGAAATGCGCGAGCTTTCATACGCAGGCTTCACCGTATTCCACGACGAGGCATTGCGTCCTGCGTTTTTGCACTCCATTCCGGTGTGCATCAAAAATACAAATAATCCGAGTGCTCGTGGCACGATGATTGTGAAAGAGCGGGAGTGCGGTACTCAACCGGTTGTCGGAATCGCTGCAGATGACGGATTCTCAACACTATTCGTCGATAAATACTTAATGAACGTGGAAATCGGCTTCGGTCGACGACTCCTTCAGATTTTGGAGGAAGAAGAAATTCCATTCGAGCATACGCCTTCAGGAATCGATAACATGTCCGTCATTATTCGGGATACGTTCTTAAATGAAGAAAAAGAAGCGCGCATTTTACACCGTGTGAAAGAAGAGCTTGAAGCCGACGATGCGTATTTCCGTCGTGACTACTCGATGGTTGTTCTTGTTGGGGAACGTATGCGGGATACAACTGGGTTAACGGCCCGTGCCGCCACAGCGATTGCGAAAACTGGCGCAAGCATTCAAATGATTAACCAAGGATCGACCGAGGTCAGCCTTGTGTTCGGGGTTCATAAAAAGGATGAAACAGATGTGCTCCGTTCGCTGTATGAGGAGTTTTTTCAAACGGCCGCTGCACATGTGTGAGTGATAAAATAGAACGAATTGCTTTTTTCATTTATTGTTACTGCGAATCAAAAACACAATAATAGCTAAAGCCTTGATCACCACTATAAAAACACCCGGCCCTGCACAACTCTGAAGTATTTAGGAGTTGTACAAAAATCGGGTGTTTTTATTTAATTTATTTTAATGCGACAAATCCAGCTGCCACGATATACCGAACAAATCAACCAGCCAACAAAATCTCTCACCACAAATATCTGAAAGGTCGCCTTGTGTTATGCCTCTCATATTAGGAACTTCGGTTACTGGTTGAGTTGCTATTGCGAATGCATCTTTTAAGAAAAGTACTAAGTCCAAAAACAATTCTAAAACAATTTTGAATCGTATTTGAATTATGTTAGGATCTGATGCCTGACAGGCGCAGCCGACAAATACCATCCCCTGAAAAGCAACACAATAATTACCAAATCGACTGCATCCCCGCCATAATACATCAGCATCGCTCCGGCACGGGCTTCTTCGATCGACACCCCGACCGGTGGATAGGCGTAGAGGAACTTCGAAAGGATTCCATGTCCCGCCAGCACCAGAATGAAAACAACCGTGCGGTAGGCATAACTGAACCGACGCGATACCGGATCAATCGCCAGCATGGACACCGTAAACAGATAGCCCGCGGCAAACACATGGATATGGATCAGGACATACAGCCACAAATGATGGTGCATCGCTGCAAACAATCCAGTCGTATACAACAGCCAGAGACCGCCAATATTCAGCACGGAAGCTGTAATTGGGTGAATATAGAAACCGGCGAGCCGGCTCCTCAGCAAGCGGCTTATCTGCCGCGCCCGCCGAACAGAAAGCGCACGCAACAACAGTGTCACTGGCGCCCCTAGTGCCAATAAAAGCGGACCGAGCATTCCGAGGAGCAAATGCCCCGCCATATGCCACGTAAAGTTTTCATGCGACAATGCAGCAAGCGGACCGACCAACGCACCCGCTGAGAGGAGCACGCCCGTTATCCACCAGACAATCCGGATTCTTGGCCATCTGCGGAGACGTTCCTGCCGATCGGACCGATAGACACCGAACAGGTACAGCACGATTCCTAAAAGCGCAGGAATCCCGAATAGCCAATCCGTCACTACGAAAAACGAATCATGTGACATGAGGTTGCACCTGCCCGGCATCCCGCGCATCCCTTCCAGCAGAGCGCACCAGCAGAAGACCCGCCACAATCATGATAACCGCAGTTCCGTTCCATACGAGATCATACGGAATAATATCGACATCATAGCGGATTTGATGGATCTGCAAAACTTTATGCTGTATCGTCCCATCATACAATTGGAACGCTCCGCCCCCTATCAGCTTGCCGCCCCAGAACATCTTATGCCACAGCGCATCTCGCCTGTTCAAATCCGCTGCCAAATATAAGCCGCCTACTGTCGCGAACCAGCTGAATGCATGAAACAGCCCGTCCGACACCAGCCCCACCGCCACCGTGGATTGATCATAAAACTTATGCCAATGTAGCAGCTGATGAAACACCGTCTCATCCATAAACGCCACAAACCCCAGGCCGAATAAAATTCCCGCCCATAGATTCCTTGTCCGGAACTCCTTCCGATTTTCCCAGTTCGTCACATGCTTTACCTGCATTCGCAGCCCGCCCCTTTTTTATTTTAGTCTTTCCAAGGAAAGATCCTAATAAACCGTGTAGGAATGTAGGGACGATCCACTGCGTACTCGGGAATTGAAACCGGAGATTACATCTATGTTTAGCTCACGCGGCATAGGTAATTTTATCAGGAAGGAAGCGAAATTATGATGGGATTAATGGATATGTGGATAGACCACTAATTATATTCGTTTCAACAACTGGTTAATAATTGTCAATGACCCCTCCTAAGGAAGAAGCCTTAATGATAGGATTCTTAATGATGGCTGCCAGTTCATCTTTTGTACCATAGATGACGATTCCTAAAATTTCTAGGTCCCCACTATTTATATTTTTCATAGTGTCATAGGCCTTTCTATGTTCTTGAGACACACTCGTTTTCAAGAGATTTAAAAAGCTCTTATATTCATGATCCAATTTAATAGTTGAAGAAACAGGAGAATTTGTAGAAAAACCTAGCGCTTCATTCTCTCTAATAAAAGTTGAAGACCAATCGTTTTCTTTCGACTCTTGCTGGAATGTTTCTAGTTGGCTACCGCTATAGGTATTCACCCAAAACCAAGTCATTGCTGGTAGTTCGTACAAAGGGAGTTCACTCTGTTTGTATGGCTTGTCGAAAGAGAGGGCAACTTCATAAATTCGATCTCCACCCATTTGATTAATTAGGTCTTCATCATGTTTGTATCTTTGATACGTAACATTCGGATGGAAAAACATTAGATTACGCCAACCATTCTCCTTATACGTAATTTGCCAATCCTCTCCAGTGATCCCAATACTGCCACCAGCTCCTCTTGAAATTGATGTAGAAGGTATTGCGCCAAATTTGTATTGGTTTTGTTCGAACACGAGTGACTTGATTTTCATATCCTTAGAAACTTTATATTGGCTCTCCCCTCCTAAAAGTCCTCTTGTATCTACAGTTTCACTAATATAACCATTTGGAGTACTAAGTCGGACGTATGCATCCCATTGCTTAAACGCCTTTTGACTAAAGTAGGCATAGGTGGCAAAGTTAACTATATTGAGACTAACAAATACAATAACAGAAACGAAAACAATCGTTAAAATCGTCTTTCTTTTGCCTTTTTTTATCGCCTTTTTTATCTTTTTTTCGTCAAAAATATCCTCTGTGAATTCATCCATGTAACGTCCTCCACATTTCTTGAAATTCTTTTCTTGCCCGAAATAAATAAGTTCTCACTGTTTCTATTTTCATTCCTAATAAAAGAGCAATTTCTTGGTAACTAAGCTCCAGCTCGTATTTTAAAACAAGCAGTTGTCTATAGACTTCCTTCATGTGCTCCAATGTACGGGTGATTTCCTTTTTCATTTCTATATCCAATACACTAGACTCCGTGTCTTGGTCATTCGCAAAGTTGCTCCAGAAATGAAGATCATCAACCATAATCACATGTTCTTTTCCTCTTTTCTTCAACTTCTTTCTGAATTCATTCAAAGCAATAGTGAAAATATAGGAGAGGGCTTTGTCGGTTGGAACTCCACTGCTATAAGCGATATATTTCATATAACTTTCTTGAACAATATCTTCCGCATCTTCATGGCTGCAACCATTCTTCTTTAAATAAAAATAAATCATTTTTGCCTGTTCATTATAGAGTTCCAACAAAAACTGTGAATCCATAGCTCCTCCTCTCTAACGCCCTTCACTAATAAAGAGTCTATTGCCTAAAAAAAGTTTACAACTAAAGTGAAATTTTTTTCTGCACTGATTCCTTTTTAGTTTTTTTTGAAAATCATTCATTGAAATAAAAAGAGCTACTCTCCTTATCGAAGAATAGCACATCATTTTATAACATTAGCCCAAAATATCCATTCAATAACTTGCAAAGTGGCCCACTTGTTTTAGAAAAGACATATTTTAGTTTTACGACAATTACCCCCTATTGCGGTAAACATAATTATGCAACCGATTTACTTAGTCGATTAATGTAAAATACGAGTATAACAATGCCTAATATAATCAAAATAGAAATCACTTGTCCTGCAATTAATCCTACTAATCCAATACCAAACGGCAAAATAAGAATAAGTACCCCACTAGTCATAAGGAAAAAACCTACGGAATTAGCTAACTTATTTTTATCTCCCCGAAAAGTGTTCTCATTGAAGCCTGCAATGAGAGTGAATTCTTGTTTTTTCCATATCAAGTAACTAAATAAGAAAAGCAGGGCACTAGTAAAAAGACAAGCTATTACTGGACCTATATCCATACATAGAACACCTAGCCTTCTTTCATATTTAGCTAAAGTTGCTGGCTAACCCAAAAGACTAAAACTCACTTTAAAGCTATTGTTAATCAATAAAATGGCCCTTTAACGGCATAATCGTTATTTCAGAATTGCTCCCTTTTCTTTAATAACTATTATCTAGAAACTTTATTAAAGAACTAACAGCAAACAATAAAAATGCAATACGAGTTACTACGTAGAAGAAAAGTTCAACTTTAGTCAGTTTTCTTTCTCTCTTGATCTTTTTGAAATGAAAATAATAGTAAATGCCACAGATCAGTAAAACCACGCCTGAGAGTTGGTATACGTTCTCCAGTATTTCGTTCAAATGAACTGTCCTCGTTTGCATTACAGCTTATAAACAAAAAAATTGTAATTGTTTAAATTTGCTTTTCAAAAAAATAAATTCCAGTTTGTTTTTCATATCCTAACTTTTGGTTAATATTTAGCATTGGAATATTATTTGAGTCATTATGTGTTCGAATAAGCTTTGCGCCTTTTTGTTTGGCATAACCAATGGCCTTAAGCTTCACAGCAAGTGCAATTCCTTTTCCTCGATACCCCCGTTGGACACCTGTTAATGAATTATAAAAGATTTCATTGGACTCATTGATAATCATCGACATTGCAATCCATTTGTCCTCTTCAATAGCCAAGATGAATCCTTCCCTGTCAATCCCCTGGAATTGATTCTTTAGGACCTCAAAATCCGGTCTGGTTTTCCCTTCCATTCCGGGAGCATCCATAGCCAACTCCCACCAAAAATCGAAAAAACGTTGCAACCATTTATCGTCTTGGGGATACTCGGCAAAGGATTTGAACTCTACACCACTCCATTCGACATCCTCAAAAATACTTTTATAATGATCTATATTAAACGTTGATAAATCTAGTTGCGATTCGAAGGTATGAAATACTTTAGTAAAGCCCTTTTCTTCCAACCATGCAATATTTGTTTGCTCTGTTTCCCTTATACCGCATTGCACCACGGTTCCACCATTGTTTTTTGCAAATCTTGTCACTTTTTCAAATAACATACTCCCAAGCCCTTGATTTATCCAATTCTTATCAACTCGAATCGAAATATCAAAATGGCCAGGTAACAGAATAGGATCCCAAGACCCAGACACTCCCATTCCAAAGCCAACTATTTTTCCATCTGCTGTGGCAATCCCGACTCTGTGCATAATTGTATCTTCAGAAGCCTTTTTTTCATGAAACTTAAGGGTGTTTTCATTAATTATTTCGGAACTTAGTTTGTTTGAGTTCTCGGTGAAGTCGCTAGATGACAACGGGATAATTTTAAAAACCATTTTCTATTGCACCCTCTCGTTAATCTAATTCTTCAATCTGTCTTTTTCTATAGCACCGAATTAGTGTGTCAATAGAGGTGTTTATATATCAGCAAACTCCCTAACTATTGCGTTTAACTGGCCCTATGACTGAAAAGGGTGCAAATTCTTCTTTAAGAATTGCCCCCGATTGAATAAGATTTCCGTTTATTTACGATACCTATTCCTTGTCGTCTATGTACTTTCTAATCTCATCTATCTTTTTGTCCATTTCTTCTAATTTAGCTTTCGTATATTTAATAAAATCGGCGACTTTTGAGATTAAGTAAATGATAATAATAAAGATTATGATATCTACTCCAAAATCAACAGCACTCATACCTTCACACCTCTTTTTTTATTAGATTATTCTATGCAACTAGCTGGCCCTTTAACGGCATAATCCTAATTCCAGAATTGCGCCCGATAGTGAGTATATATAATCTAAAAAACCTGCTTTTATGCTATGGAGCCGTAAGTTATCATTATAGCAACGTACAAGAGATAGCCTAAGACGAGAAATGAAATCAATCCGATTCCAACATACTTGAAGAATCCACTTTCTTTTGTTTTAATACCTTTAATACCTTTAATACCTAGCATCAAGCTTATTATCCAAAATAAAATTCCAACATAAAAATAGAGATTGAGAATACCGTTGTTTCCCAAGGTACTTAAATTGAAGAAAAGAATTCCAAATACAGCCAAAAGAAATGAAATCACCCCATACTTTCTTCTGATGTCCCGCCACTCCTCTGTCTATACTATTTTGTCAATCAGAATGTAACAATTTGGACCGTTTGCGATATAGACGAGATCGCTTATAACGCAAAAGCCCCCGTTAACGGATGAAACTTAACCCATTATCATTAGTGTAATTCAAAAGAGCTTACGCTAAAAAGAAGGAAAAATAATATGTAAGACACAATCATGATAACTTGGAGTCCTATACCTATAATGCTGCAAGTTAGACCAGCAACTGCTAAACCCTTTCCGTTCTCATTTGTTACTGCAATTTCTCTGGTAGCATTTCTTGAAATTACAATGCCTAAAATGCCTAGGATTAACCCCACCAGTGGTATCAAAATTGATAGGATACCAAAAATTAAAGAAACAATAGACTTACTGTTTGTTTCAGTTTTCACATTCACTTTTCTTCCTCCTAATTGCTTCAAAATGGCCCGTTTGATGAATGGACGCTTTATTTATAGTACTCGCCGTTGCTTGGAGCGGAAGACGGACGACTCCGGAGGGATCAGCGTGTGCCTTGAGACCCCGCAGAGAGCGTTTTTTGCGACCGAGGAGGCTCAAGCCACGCCCCTCGGAAAGCGTTCCGCCTGGAGCGCAAAGCAACAATTTGCATACTAGATAGTGACCCGTTTGCAGTACATTGAATTCCTCAGTTTAAACCTATTGTACCAAATTCCCAATTATTTTGAAGTTTTATATTTAAATTTTCAATTTATATTAACTTTTAAATCTACGACAATCAGCTTCACCACATTCCGATAACACACAATTTATATAACATAAATATTTGCTCGCTTCTACAATTCTTGCTACATCTTGTACCATTCAAAAAGAGCTGCTAAAAGGAGAAGTTCTCCTCTAAGCAGCTCTTATACATTGTTATCCCTCCAGCGAACGCAACACAGCGCGCACCGGACTACCATCGGAGCCTTCCAGTGCAAGTGGAAGTGCAATCAGCTCATACACTCCAGGCGTCACGTTAGACAATACGGTGTTCTCTAAAATGTTCACGCCGTTATCGTAAAGCGAGTGATGCGCATCCATCGTTTTGCTGTCGACTGAATCGACGGATGGGACGTCGACACCAATTAACCGAACTCCCCGCTCCTTCAAAAATGGACCGATGTCTGCCTTCAATACGGGATAGTCTTCCGGAAACGTATTCGGATCAGGATGACCTCCTGTTTTAAGAAGGAGTCGCTCCACATCTTTAAAGTCAAAACTCTCGAGCTCTGCACGACCGATTTCTGCATGGCCTGTGACGTCGACAACCATAGCAGGTCCGATATACAAGGACAAATCCAGTTCATGCACACGCTTGCCGTCATTATCATAGTGGAACGGAGAGTCAATGTGCGTCCCTGTATGGACACTCATCGAGACTTGACCGATATTCACGGAGCCTGTCTGTTCTTTCGTAAACGTCAGCTCATAATTGAACGGAGTATCCCCTGGCCATTCCGCAATCGAATTGCTGAGGGGCTGTGTGATGTCAATCCATTGTGTTAACTTCTTCATGCCCATCATCCTTTCTAGTTACACGTATCAAAGATTATTTATAAATACAGCTACGATTGTCAGTGGTACGACAACAGTCATCAAGACGAGCCATACGCGGAACAATCCAGGAGAATCATTTGTACTCAAGTTGAATTCTTGTTTTACAAGTTCACGGTCCATCCTGTGGATGATGAACACTGCAATGAGTAAGTTTCCGAGTGGCAGAAGTATGTTACTAACGAGATAGTCCGTGCTATCGAAAATACTTTTGCCATTAATCATAAAGGACTCCAGCAAACTGGATGACATGGCGGATGGAATCGCCGCCACGAACACGATGAGCCCCGTAAGCCAAGCAACTGTCTTCCGTGTACGTTTGCCATTTGCCGTCAGTGCAGCGACAATGATTTCGTACAAACTGAACGATGACGTCAATGTCGCAAATAAGAACAGAAGCAAGAACAATGCTAAAAATAGTTCCCCGAATGGCATTTGGCCGAACACTTCCGGCAATACCATGAACAGCAATCCCGGCCCTTCGTCAGGCGCTAACCCGAACGCAAACACAACCGGGAAAATCGCAAGTCCTGCAAGTAACGAAACAAAGATGTTCATGCCCACGACAGATCCTGCTGATGACCGCAAGCTGACGTCTTTTTTCAAATACGAACTGTACGTCACCATACACGAAAACCCGACGGCTAACGAGAAGAACGACTGTCCAAGTGCATAGAGAATCGACTCACCCGTTATCTTCGAAAAGTCCGGCGCTAAGAAAAACTTTACGCCCTCCATTGCACCATCTAATGTCAGTGAACGCACTACTAAGATTATGAAAAAGACGAATAGCAGTGGCATCATATATTTGTTGGCACGCTCAATGCCGTTTTGAATCCCTGATGCAATGACGATGACGTTAATGACCGTAAATAGCAGTAATCCGAGCAACGTAATCCAAACAGAACCGGTGACCGTGCCAAATAGCTCGCCATAGTTCGTTCCATCCCCGATTACCTGACCTGGGATTGCAAGTCCGCTATAGACGAGCACCCATCCGCCAACTACGCTGTAAAAGGAAAGCAGTAGGAAGCATCCTAAGACACCCAGTCGGCCGATCCACACCCACAGACTATCCGGTGCTAACTTTTTATACGCACTAATCGCTTCCTTACCAGTTCCGCGCCCGATGATGAATTCAGAAAGTAGCATCGGTAAACCAATGACCAAAGTGAAGACGATGAACAGCAGGAAGAATGCACCGCCCCCACTCATCCCCGTCACATAAGGGAATTTCCAGATGGCCCCGAGTCCGATCGCAGCCCCCGCAGATGATAATATAAATCCTAACTTAGAGGACCATTGTTCAGTTCGTCCCTTCTCCTCCATACAACTCCCCCTCTTTCATCTCTCTATCGTTCTTACAATTTAGTTCGCAAATCCCATAGTTCAGGGAAGAACCGATGATCGAGTACGTGGCGTAAGTAGTTCACACCAGACGATCCGCCTGTACCTGTTTTAAATCCTATAATTCGTTCTACCGTTTTCATATGACGGAACCGCCACTGCTGTAGCCAATCCTCAACGTCCACAAGTTTCTCAGCAAGCTGATACAAATCCCAATATTTATCGACATCGCGATAGACTGCTTCCCAAGCTGCTTCAACAGTTGGATCCCCTGCATACGTGACACTGAAGTCGCGGTCTAGTAATTCCGGATTAATCGCAAAACCAGCTTTTGCTAATGCCCGAATCGCCACGTCATAAATACTCGGTTGGTTCAACGCGTCTTTTAGCATCGCATGCACTTCCGCGTCCTTCTCATAAATCTTTAAAATATGAGAAGACTTATAGCCAAGTGCGAATTCGATTAGACGATACTGATAAGACTGGAATCCAGATGCTTTGCCGAGTGAATCGCGGAATTCCAAGTATTCAGCAGGCGTCATTGTCGAAAGTACGTCCCATGCTTGTATGATTTGAGATTGAATTTTCGTCACACGGGCTAGTTTTTTGAATGCGGACTGCATTTCACCCTTGTCGATTGCGTCAATGGCTGCCGTTAGCTCGTGCAACGTTAGCTTCATCCACAGTTCGCTCACTTGGTGGATGATGATGAACAACATTTCGTCGTGATGCCCTGACAGTCTCTCTTGACTGGATAGAATCTGATCGAGATGCAAGTATTCCCCGTACGTCATATCCTTTTTAAAATCAGTATGAATGTCCTCTTGATCCAAATTCAAATCTGAAATCCCTTTATTCATCACAAATCCCCCAGTTCCCGTTTACGCGACGACTTCTCGCTTATTTTCAAATTGCTTATATTGTTCTTCGTCCATGATACGCTTTAAAATGTTCACCGTCTCAAGCACTTCTTCAAACGTGTTATACAGTGCAACTGGTGCCAAACGGATTCCATTCGGCGTGCGGAAATCCGGAATAACCCCATTTGCTTTCAGCGCCTTACAAATACGTGCCGCTTCTTGATGAACGATGAATACATGACCACCGCGTTCCGCATCAACTTTCGGACTCGTTACCGTAAATTCATACTCTTCAAGTTCCGTTTCAATTAACTCTTGTAAGTAGCCCGTCAAGGCCAGTGACCGTTCACGAATTGCGGCCATTCCGACTTCGTTCATGAGTTCAAGTGAACCGATCAACGGTGCGGAACTGAGTAAGTTAGGTGTGCCCATCTGAAGTGCCCCAGCACCCTCTGCAGGCGTAAACGTATGCTCCATATCGAACTGGCGGTCTTTCGCTGAACCGAACCATCCTGCGAGTCCAGGTTGTGTACCGAAATGCTTTTTGTTAACGTAAATGCCGCCCGTTGCGCCCGGACCTCCATTTAAGTGCTTATAATTACACCAAAATGCGAAGTCAACACTCCAATCATCCAGTGCATGTGGAATCGCTCCAATCGAATGACACAAATCGAAGCCAACTAAAATCCCTCGTGCATGAGCCGCTTCTGTTACCTTCTCCATGTCGAGTACTTGTCCGCTACGATAGAGAACGCCGGACAAAATCACAACGGCAACGTCATCGGTCATCGCCTCTATAATGTCTTCAGTCCGTAGTGTTTGTCCATCACGGCTTTTCACTTGAATTAGGTGCTCAGCAGGATCTAGTCCATGCAGCTCTAGCTGGCTTTTTATCGCGTAAATATCCGTCGGGAAGTTTAATTCATCGGCTAAAATTTTTGTTCGACCGGTTGAGGGTTTGAAAAATGTTGCGAGTAGCTGGTGGAGATTCGAGGTTGTCGAACCTGTCACAATCACTTCTTCAGCTTCCGCACCGATCAGCGGAGCAAGAGACGCTCCTAATTCTTCGGACAAGTTAAACCAAGGACGCTCCCCTTGCATCCACCCGTCAATGCCATGGGTCTTCCATGAATCCAGAATGGCGAGTAATGAGCTTTCTGCACGTTTTGATAGTAATCCAAGAGAGTTGCCGTCAAAGTAAATAATGCCTTCTTGTACGTAAAACTCTTCACGCCGGCTTGCCACGGAATAGCGTTGCTCGAGCTCATTGGCATACGCAATCGTCGATTTTTCGTTCGCAGTCACAGGGAATCGCTCCTTCACAATGGAATTTTCTATAGGGTTCACTATACGTGAATCATTTTCAACGCGTCAATAACGCTTGTTCACGGATAGGAATACTCTATTCTTCCATTCGATAAAAGATGAAAAAAACCTTTCCTGACAGGTTTTCGCTGCCGGAAAAGGTCTTTTGCTTTGTTAGCTACGAAGCGGTTCTGTTTGAGACAGAATGCCGCCAATCTTCTCGACGATCAGTTCCACTTCATGAGCGTTCGTGATTAGGTCGTAGTCATTGATATCTAGGCGAAGCACCGGGCAAGCCGTGAATGAGTCAATCCACTTCTCATACCGTGCATGCATTTCTTCCCAATACGTAATCGGCGTCTCTTGCTCCATCTCACGGCCCCGTTCATGAATGCGGTCAATAATGCTATCCAGCGGACCTTCCAAGTAAATAAGCAAATTTGGATGTGGGAAATAGGGAGTCATGACCATCGCGTCAAACAAGTTTGTATACGTCTCGTAATCAACAGGATCCATCGTGCCTTCTTCCATGTGCATGCGGGCAAAGATTCCTGTGTCTTCATAAATCGAACGGTCTTGGATGAATCCGCCACCATATTCGAAGATGCGCTTCTGTTCTTTGAAACGTTCTGCCAGGAAGTAAATTTGTAAATGAAAACTCCATTTTTTGAAGTCTTCATAGAATTTATCCAAGTACGGATTTTGATCTACGTTTTCAAAAGAAGTGCGGAAACCTAGCGCTTCAGCAAGTGCTGTCGTCATCGTCGATTTTCCGACACCTACTGTTCCAGCGATTGTAATGACCGCGTTTTGCGGAATTCCGTATTTTTCACGTAAGTTCACTTAAACTACCTCTTTCTGGATGACGGCATTGACTGCGTCAAGGATATATTGGCGGTCCCGGGAGTTCGCAACAAAGTCGAGTTCATCTCCATTGAAACGCAAGACTGGAATTTCAGGATGCAACCGTTCGAATCGATTGATAAATGTATCGTAGTCTTCGGACAACTGGCGCAAATAGTTTGGATCCATCCCCCGCTCATAGTCACGACCTCGCATTGCAATTCGCTTCATGAGTGTGTCGAGGCTTGCATGCAAGTATACGATGACGTTCGGGACGGGCATCCCTGCGGTCAAGATGTTGTAGATTTGCTCGTATTTTGCATAATCGCTTTCAGAAAGACTGCGTTGTGCAAAAATGAGATTCTTAAATATATGATAGTCTGCGACGACAGGCTTGTCTTCTGCTAGATAGTGTTTTTGAATGTCGCCGAGCTGTTTGTATCGATTGCAAAGGAAGAACATTTCGGTTTGAAAGCTCCACTCTTCGATGTCGTCGTAAAATTTATTAAGAAACGGATTTTCATCCACGATTTCCATGAGTAGCTGGAATTGGCGGTTGTCTGAAATCGCTTTGGACAACGTCGATTTTCCAACCCCGATCGGTCCTTCTACTGCAATGAATGGAATGGTCATGACCAACGCTCCTGTCTTTCACTTAATGTCGTCCCTTTAGTTTATCATAGGAGGCACTCATTTGGGTGTGACAGTTTTTCCACGTGGAACATTCTGTTTAAAAGCGTGATACACTGAGGATAAGGAGCGATGAGTATGAATGTGAACGAGCAAGATCAGTACTTTATGGAGTTGGCGATAGCGGAAGCAAGAAAAGCGGAAGCGCTCGGTGAGGTACCTATAGGTGCAGTGATTGTATATCAAGGTGAAGTGATTGCACGGGCTCATAATTTACGGGAGACGACGCAAAATGCGGTCACTCATGCGGAGCTTTCTGCGATTCAAGATGCATGTGAGGTCATTGGGAGCTGGCGACTAGAAGAGACCGCTCTTTACGTGACGCTTGAGCCTTGTCCGATGTGTGCGGGAGCTATTTTACAATCGAGAATCCCTACAGTTGTCTATGGCGCTCGAGACCCGAAAGCAGGGTGTGTCGATTCCCTCTATAGATTGTTGAACGACGAACGGTTCAATCACGAATGTGAGGTCCGTGAAGACGTCCTAGGGGAACAATGCGGTGCACTCCTTACCAACTTCTTCAGGGCGTTGCGTGACAAGAAAAAACAAGCGAAAAAAAAAGCGACACCGGAAGCAGAATGACTTCCGATGTCGCTTTTTACGTTCACACTTATTCAGTAACTGTAATGTACTCTTTTCCACCCATATATGGACGCAATACTTTTGGAATCAATACAGAACCGTCTTGTTGCTGATTGTTCTCAAGCAATGCAGCAACTGTACGTCCAATTGCAAGACCACTGCCGTTTAGTGTGTGCACATACTCCGGCTTACCTTTTGCTTCACGACGGAAGCGAATGTTAGCACGACGCGCTTGGAAATCTTCAAAGTTTGAACAAGAAGAAATTTCACGGTACGCGTTTTGTGCTGGGATCCATACTTCCAAGTCATACTTTTTCGCGGCTGTGAATCCAAGATCAGCTGTACACATTTTCAACTTACGGTATGGAAGCTCAAGCAATTGCAACACTTTTTCCGCATGTCCTGTCAGTTTTTCCAACTCGTCATACGAGTCCTCAGGCTTCACAAAACGGACTAGCTCCACTTTGTTGAACTGATGCTGGCGGATCAATCCTCGTGTATCACGGCCCGCAGAACCTGCTTCAGAACGGAAGTTTGTGCTGTACGCTGCAAAGCCTTTCGGAAGCATGTCAGCATTCAGGATTTCATCCCGATAAAAGTTCGTTACTGGTACTTCAGAAGTTGGAATCATGAAGTAATCTTCTTTTTCAACGAGGAATGCATCCTCTTCAAACTTCGGTAATTGCCCTGTCCCCGTCAAGCTTGTACGATTCACAAGGTACGGCGGTAACATTTCTTCATAACCATTCTCATCCTGATGCAGATCCATCATGAAATTGATAAGTGCACGCTCTAAACGTGCGCCCATGCCGCGGTAAAATACGAAACGGCTTCCCGTTACTTTTGCTGCTCGTTCAAAGTCAATAATTTTCAAGTCCGTCCCGATTTCCCAATGCGGCTTCGGTTCGAACGAAAACTCTGGCGTCTCTCCCCATTTACTAACTTCCACGTTATCATCTTCGCTGTCACCAACAGGAACACTTTCGTGCGGAATGTTCGGAACGCGCATTAGGACGTAATCCAATTGTTCTTCGACTTCATTCAATTCCGTGTCGTATGCTTTAATGTCTTCGCCGACTTTACGCATTCTCAAAACAAGCTCGTCAGCGTCCTCTTTGTTACGCTTCATCTCCGCCACTTTCTGAGACACTTCGTTACGCTCCGCTTTTAGCACCTCAACTTTTGCTAATAATTCACGGCGTCTGTCATCGAGCGCTGGGAACTTGTCCAACTCAGAGATATCCTCGCCACGCATGGCAAGCTTTTTCTTCACACCTTCAAAGTCTGTACGCAACACTTTTCTGTCTAACATTACGATTCCTCCTCAATTGGTTGTAACGATTTCCGAAATTCGAGCACAAAAAAAGCCCTCCATCCCCTATCAATAGGGACGAGAACTACCCGCGGTACCACCCAGCTTAATCAGCACAATGCCGATTCACTCCAGGAAGATAACGGCTCCGGTGCCGGCACAAACCTACTTCTGTTCAGTTTGGCTGCTCAAGGATGGATTCACAGTTGTTTTCACCGACTCGCACCACCCGTCGGCTCTCTTTAGAAAACGTAGCTGCTACTACTTCCCTTCATCGTCTTACGTTTGAAATTACTTTAACTTTACTATACGCCGAAACGTTTGGCAAGCAAAGGCTGAATTTAGAAAATAGATGTCATTTTCACTTTCATCTGCTTACGGTATACTTCACTTATAACCTTTACAAATTTTATATGTATGAGAAATCGACAGGGTCAGAATGGAGGATATTGATGGAAGAGTGGTTACTTTTATTGGATAAATCCCATGCAATTCCTCTTTATGAACAAATTTATCGGCAAATGAAACAGGATATTACGGATCAGCGGATTCCTGTCGGTAAAAAACTACCGTCTAAGCGGAAGCTCAGTGAATTTCTTTCAGTCAGCCAAACAACAATTGAACTTGCTTACGGTCAGCTGGTTTCCGAAGGATATATCACGGCAGTCCCTCGTAGTGGCTACTACGTTCAAGACATCGAAGAACTCGCCTATACTGAGTCTGCAGAAGTGAAGGAGGTGCTCACTCCTGTAAGACCCACAGCAGCAATCGACTTTTCACCCGGAATGGTGGATCCTGAATTGTTTCCTTTTTCGAAATGGAGGAAAGTAGCGAAAGACGTCATCGACGAACACGCCGCTCACTTATTGCAACTCGGTGATCCTCATGGTGATGTGGAACTGCGCAATGAAATTGCCACGTATTTGTATCATTCACGAGGTGTTATTTGCACGCCTGAACAAATCATCGTTGGATCGGGAACCGAGCAACTCATTCCACTCATTATCCGGATTCTCGGTGAAGAAGCCGTATATGCGGTGGAAAATCCAGGTTACCCACTGACGCATCACGTATTTGACCATCACTTAAGGCCAGCGATTCCCATATCCGTGGACGACGATGGTATGGACGTAGATGCACTACAGCGCTCGTTGGCAACAGTTGCATATGTCACACCTTCCCATCAGTTTCCTACAGGTACCGTGCTCTCTGCACCACGCAGAGCCGCATTGCTAAACTGGGCATCCGCCAATCCGGAACATATTATTATCGAAGACGACTATGATGGTGAATTCCGTTATGCGGGGCGGCCGATTCCTTCCCTTCAAGGAATGGATCGTGGGGAAAACGTTATCTATTTGAGTACGTTCTCTAAATCACTCATGCCATCGCTACGTATCGCCTACATGGTGCTCCCAAAAGCGCTTCTGGAGCGTTATAAAGGGGCGTTCATCCAATACGCTTCCACCGTCCCGCGACTCGATCAGCACATGCTTGCACGCTTCATGGCAGAAGGACAGTTTTCAAGACACTTGAATAGGATGCGCAAAGTGTATCGGAAAAAACTTCAACTGCTTACGGGAGCCCTTACTCCTTATGAACCTGCAATCTCTTATTCAGGAGACGAAGCTGGAATGCACATCATCGTAACTGTACATAAACAGCAAACAGAACCTGTACTAGCTGACCTTGCTCTTCAGGCGGGTATACGTGTCTACAGCTTGCAAGACTACAAGTCCGGACATGCTACAGGCTCACCATCCTTTTTGCTTGGCTTTGGTGGATTGAGCGAACACCAAATAGAGCGAGGCATTGAAAAACTCATGAACGTCTGGGGCATACAAAAAGCGGAACAGCGCTAGATAGCGTCTGTTCCGCTTTTTTTAGTTGAACAAGCCTTTTACGAAGCCTGTCCCACTATCCCAAAGACCTGAGAAGAAGTGGCCGATGCCTCCCATTGCTAGAGAGAACCAACCCGCCTTTTCAACAGCTTCTTTTGTTACCACTTCGGACTGTACGTTTTCCCCGTTGATAAACCCAGAGTCTTTTGAGCCATCCTTCTTCACGAGCTCTACGTGCCCGACAACTGTACCTTTTTTAATAGGTGCTTGAAGAGAACCGTCTTTCAGCTTCTTCTTATCGATGACTAATTTAGGTGTATACTGATCTTTTTCACTCGTTCTAACCATCATTTTAATCGGTTCTTTTACTTGAACAGCAACGTCTTTCTCTTTCCCTTTCAGAACCTTCAGAGTCTCTTCACCTTTGAACTGGTAGCCTTCAGGAACAAACTCCACTTCAGAGAACTGTGAGAAACCATAATCGAATAGGGAACGTGTTGCGTCAAATCGAGCTTTATAGGATCCTTCACCTTTAGTGTCAACAGCTTTCATAACAACTGCAATGACACGCTTACCGTCACGAATTGCAGTTCCTGTAAAGCAATGACCTGCAAAGTCGGTTGTTCCTGTCTTCAAACCATCTACACCTTCATAGGCATATAAGAAACCTGGCAACATAGAGTTCCAGTTGATCATATTAATCGCGTCTGAAGTACCCTCACGAAATACCTTTGTTGGAATCTTTGTAGTATCGAGAACTTGAGGATAATCATTAACTAGCGCATATGAAAGTTTTGCAACCGATTTAGCCGGCATTACGTTTTCATCTTCAGGACCTGATCCTTCTGGATGCATGCCTAGTAAATCTTTATTATTCAACCCTGTTGAGTTGACAAACTTATAGTCCTTCAAACCAAGCTCTTTTGCTTTTTCGTTCATGAGCTTTACGAACTCTTTTTCAGTTCCACCGATTGTTTCAGCAATCGCAATTGTTGCCGCATTCGCGGAATAAATTGCAAGGGCTTCATACAATTCTTTAATTGTATACGAACCATCTCGTCGTAACGGCACGTTACTCAACTTACGATTTTGAGACACCGTGTATGTATAATCTGTTACTTTATACTCCTGATCCCAAGTAATAGATCCTTCATCAATTGCTTCGAATAGAAGGTACTCGACCATCATTTTTGACATGCTGGCAATGCCAAGTGGAGCGTCTGCATTTTCTTCATATAAAATCTTTCCGCTATCCGCGTCAATTAGAATGGCAGCATCCACATGGAGGCCAAGCGCCGATTCCGCCTGAGCGGGTGTTGTTGCACCAAATACTGCTACGAGCAAGACTGCCGAACATAATACAGACAGCCATCTGTTCTTCATCTTCTTCACATTTCTACCTCCGTCATCGCGATTTACTCCCATAGTTTATCATACCTAAAGGAAGGGATGGATACAAAATAAAAAAAAGCACCTTTCCGCCCATATAAGACGAGAAGAAAGGTGCTGAAGTTCCTGAAGAACTAGTTTTATGAAATTGTATAGTTCGGTGCTTCTTTCGTAATCTGAACTTGGTGAGGATGGCTTTCTCGAAGTCCTGCACCTGTCATGCGGATGAACTGTGCTTCTTCACGCAATGTGTGCAAGTCTTTCGTTCCGCAATATCCCATACCTGAACGAATGCCTCCAACTAACTGATGAACTGTATCAGCGAGGGAACCTTTATAAGGCATGCGCCCTTCGATTCCTTCGGGTACAAGCTTTTTCGCGTCTTCTTGGAAGTAACGGTCTTTCGAACCGCGTTCCATTGAAGAAACAGAACCCATACCACGATACACTTTAAAACGACGACCTTGGAAGATTTCAGTATCTCCAGGGCTCTCAGTCGTTCCAGCAAGTAAACTACCGAGCATGACCGCATGTCCTCCCGCAGCAAGTGCTTTGACGATATCTCCCGAGAACTTAATGCCTCCGTCGGCAATAATCGTCTTGCCTTGCTTCCGAGCTTCAGCTGCACAATCATAGACAGCTGTAATTTGCGGAACCCCTACACCAGCAACAACTCGAGTTGTGCAGATAGAACCTGGACCAATTCCGACTTTCACCACATCTGCTCCTGCTTCATACAATTCATGAGCCGCTTCTGCAGTTGCAATGTTTCCTGCGATAATATCGAGGGTAGGATACGTTTCCCGAATCTTTTTCACCATATCAATAACACCTTTAGAGTGACCATGTGCTGTATCGATAACAATGACATCTACTTCAGCCTCTACAAGCTTCTGAACACGAACCATTGTATCCGATGTAACACCAACAGCTGCTCCAACTAGAAGTCGACCATGATGATCTTTCGCCGCGTTCGGGAATTCAATCACCTTTTCAATATCTTTAATGGTGATTAACCCTCGTAACGTTCCGTCTTCATCGGCAATCGGAAGTTTTTCTATTTTATGCTGTTGTAAAATCTTTTCTGCATCTTCAAGCGTCGTACCAACAGGCGCTGTAACGAGTTGTTCTTTCGTCATCACATCGTCAATTGTTAACGAGTAATCTTGGATGAAGCGAAGATCACGGTTTGTAATGATTCCGACCAACTTCCGATTCTCAAGCGTATCTACAATCGGTACACCGGAAATACGATATTTCCCCATTAAATGTTCCGCATCGAATACTTGATGTTCAGGAGTCAGGAAGAATGGGTTTGTAATGACACCATTCTCAGAACGTTTTACTGTGACAACTTGCTCAGCTTGTTCTTCAATGCTCATGTTCTTATGGATAACACCGAGACCGCCCTGACGTGCCATAGAAATCGCCATTTTAGATTCTGTGACCGTGTCCATTCCTGCACTAATCAACGGAACGTTAAGCTTAATCTTTTCCGTCAATTGAACAGACAATGATACGTCTTTTGGTAACACTTCAGATGCTCCTGGTATCAACAATACATCATCAAACGTTAGCCCTTCACGTGCAAACTTAGTTTCCCACATGCCTGATGCCCCCTTATAGTTTCGGTTAAATATTAGATAATAGGTTATCAGCGGCGTTAAGGTGTGTCAAGGAAGCAATGATAAGTAAAAGTATTAGCCCTTTTCTGTCATATTAACTTTTCAATTGCATCCTTCATTTTTAAAGGTCCTGTTTGCGGGGCAAAGCGATCGACTACATTGCCTTGTCGGTCTACAAGAAACTTCGTGAAGTTCCATTTGATCCCTTCCGTAAGCATCCCTTTCTTTTGCGATGAAAGATATTGAAACAACGGCTCTGCGCTATCACCTTTTACATCCACTTTTGCAAACATCGGGAAAGACACACCGAAGTTCATCCGACAAAACTCCTCAGCCTCATTACTGCTATCAAATTCTTGATTGTTGAAGTTATCAGATGGGAAGCCTAGAACGGTCAGTCCCTGGTCCTTATACATCTCATAGACCTCTTGTAACTCGTCAAACTGCTTCACAAAGCCACACTTGCTCGCAGTGTTCACTATGAGTAACGGCTTTCCTTGGAACTCAGAGAGCGATTGCTCGGTTCCATCAGGTTTCTGTACAGTAAACTCATAAACGGATTCCATGTGCGCCATCTCCTCGTGGGTTAGTCCCTTAACCATAAGGGAAACCTCCCCCCAGTGCAAAAAAGAAGTCTTGAATTAAAGGCACGGGATAGGGAGTGGTGTTGGAATGTGATTATGAGCCCTGGATTGTGCTCATAAACTCTGGTTTCTGCTCATAAACTTCAGATTGTGATCATAAACTCAGATTTCCGCTCATAAACCCTGCATTGTGATCATAAACTCTGG
>NZ_JWIB01000005.1 GCF_000813425.1 Sporosarcina sp. ZBG7A | reverse complement strand
ATTCACATCATTCAAGCAAACAATGCAATTGTGGGGCTCCATGTCCAGCTGTCGAGACTAACTAGATGTAACAGAAGACTTGAGATACCGATGTGAAATCAAAGAAGTCTCTGGTAATGTAAAGAGACAGTTGAATACGTTTTTTCCGATGCCAGGAGAAGCATGGTATGCGATCGACAACCCTAAGAGGGCTTAGTATATTGAATGAATGACATTTTATTGAGTACAACTGGATCTATGCTAGGTCTCCCAAATAGGGATTATAAATCTCCAACCAATGGATAAATGAAGGGGAAATAAATTGATACCTCTAATTTACGGACCAGATGGTCTTGCGGAACTAACAAGTAGATTGTAAGCAGCTCCATCTGTTCCCGATCTTTGATTTGATTCATCATCATTTCCATTAACTCATTTGATAGTTGGGAGATGCTGTTGATTGTAGTGGAGAGCCGCGACTCCGGAGGGATAAGCGAAGTTCGAAGACCCTGGACTGAGCAAAGCGAGGGAGATGAGTGCTGCCTTAATTTCAGCAAAGTACGCTAAAATACGGCAAATCGAACACTTCGTTGTTCGATTGGCTGAGAGCAAGCCCCTCGGAAAGCGTCCGCTCGCAGCGAAAATCAACTTTTCACTATTAACTATATTGAAAAGAAAAAAGACTGTAGGAAAACCCCATGATTTCAGGAGTTTGTCTACAGTCTGGAAGGTTCCTTTTTTGATGCTATTAAATAATCGGACCGCCTTTTTGAATGATCTCTTCAGAAACTTGGTCGAACTTCTTGAAGTTGTCTTTGAATAGTTGAGAAAGCTCTTTCGCCTTAGCATCATACTCAGATGCATCGCTCCAAGCGTTACGTGGGTTCAATACTTCACTAGGAACACCCTCGATTTGTTTCGGAATCTGAAGTCCGAATGTCGCTGACGTTTCGGTTTCCACGTTATCCAATTCTCCGGATAGTGCTGCGCGAACCATTGTACGTGTGTGTTTCAAGTCCATACGCTTACCAACGCCATAGACGCCGCCAGTCCAGCCAGTGTTCACAAGGAATACGCGAGATCCATGCTCGTCGATTTTTTTACCGAGCATATCAGCATAAACCGTTGCAGGTAGTGGTAGGAATGGTGAACCGAAGCATGTAGAGAATGTAGCTTCTGGTGACGTAATTCCGCGCTCAGTACCAGCAAGTTTCGATGTGAATCCACTTAGGAAGTGATACATTGCTTGCTCCTTCGTCAATTTCGAGATTGGAGGCAACACACCGAACGCATCAGCAGTTAGGAAGATGATGGTTTCCGGGTGTCCAGCAACTGATGGAAGAACGATGTTGTCGATATTCTCAATCGGATATGCTGCACGTGTGTTCTCAGTTAATGTAGTATCATCATAATCAGCAACGCGTGACTCAGTATCGAGTACTACGTTTTCTAGAACTGTACCGAATTGAATGGCACCGAAGATCTCAGGTTCTTTTTCTGGTGATAAGTTGATGCACTTCGCGTAACATCCACCTTCAATGTTGAAGATTCCGTGATCAGACCACCCATGCTCATCGTCACCAATCAGTTTGCGGTTTGCATCAGCAGATAGTGTTGTTTTACCAGTACCTGATAATCCGAAGAATAGTGCAGCATCGCCTTTTTCACCAACGTTTGCTGAACAGTGCATAGAAAGTATTCCATTTTCAGGAAGCAAGTAGTTCATAACAGAGAAAATCGATTTCTTCATTTCTCCGGCATATTCAGTACCGCCGATTAGCACAATGCGTTTTTCAAGTGAAATGATGACGAATGTTTCTGAATCCGTGCCGTCAACAGCAGGATCAGCTTTGAATGATGGTGCTGCAAGGATCGTGAACTGTGCTTCGTGCATCTTCAATTCTTCTTCAGTAGGTCGGATGAAGAGCTGATGAACGAAAAGGTTTTGCCAAGCAAATTCGTTGATAACTTGAATCGAAAGTTGTGAAGCTTTGTCAGCTCCTGCAAATCCTTTAAATACAAATAGTTCCTCTTTTGCTTGAAGGTGGTTTAAAACCTTCTTATATAGATTGTCGAAGTGAACTTCTGAAATCGGACGATTAACAGAGCCCCAGTCAATCTTATCTTTAGAAGTAGCTTCTTCAGTTATGTAACGGTCTTTAGGGGAACGGCCGGTATACTTCCCGGTTTGCGCTGTAACGGCTCCATCTGCTGAAAGCGTAGCCTCACCTCGGGAAACTGCTTTTTCGACTAATACAGGTACAGATGGCTGTAATGTAATATTAGTACCAGAAAGAAGTTCTTTGAGTCCATTATCTATTTTCGCTGAAATCATAGGTAGATACCGTCCTTTTCATTATTGCCCGTGTTGGGGCTGTCTTATTTTGAATTAGTATAACACATTAAGAATAATAAACTATACTAATTCAAAACTCAAGTGAGAGCTACAAAAAAATTGACAAGAACTGCGTTTTCTCGTAGCATAGATAGATGAACGGATACTCTTATCCCGAGTCGGCGGAGGGACAGGCCCTATGATGCCCGGCAACCTGCATGGACGTCCTTGTCTATGAAAAGGTGCCAAACCTGAAGCAGGGGGAAACCCTGGACGATAAGAGTGAAAGGTGCCTATGAAACTCATGCCTTTCCTCATGTATGCAATACGTGAGTGGAGGGCTTTTTCTATATGTTTGCCTTTATCCTTGTGAACGTTGAACGACGCTTCTCTTCAGGCGCGGGACGAAAACTGGGAAAACGAGAGTACCGTATCACGAGTTCGCTGTAAGGAAACTTGCGGCTGAAGGAGGAAATCATATGACAAATCGACGACTGTTTACATCTGAGTCGGTAACAGAAGGCCATCCTGATAAGATGTGTGACCAAATTTCAGATGCGATTCTGGATGCGATTATCGAGGAAGACCCGAACGCTCGCGTAGCGTGTGAAACGACAATTACAACAGGATTAGTTCTCGTTATTGGAGAAATTACGACGACTACGTATGTCGATATTCCGAAAGTGGTTCGAGAAACTGTAAAGGAAATTGGCTACACACGCGCGAAATACGGATTCGATTACGAAACGTCTTCCGTACTAACATCTATTGACGAACAATCGCCTGACATCGCAGCAAGTGTCGATCGTGCACTTGAAGCACGTGAAGGCTTGATGGATGACGAAGAGCTAGAAGCAATTGGTGCTGGAGACCAAGGACTCATGTTTGGCTATGCATGCAACGAAACAGAAGAATTGATGCCTCTACCAATTAGCCTGGCTCACAAACTTTCCCGTCAACTGACGAAAGTACGGAAAGAAGAGACACTCGACTACCTACGTCCAGATGGAAAAACACAAGTAACGATTGAATATAACGAAAAGAACGAACCAATCCGTGTCGATACGATTGTTATTTCTACACAGCACCATCCTGAAGTGACACTTGAGCAATTACAGCGTGAAGTGAAACAACACGTCATTGACACTGTCGTTCCAAAGAACTTGCTGGATGATGAAACAAAGTATTTCATCAACCCATCAGGACGCTTTGTCATCGGTGGTCCTCAAGGGGATGCAGGTCTTACAGGACGTAAAATTATCGTTGACACCTATGGCGGTTATGCGCGTCATGGTGGCGGAGCGTTTTCTGGTAAAGACGCGACTAAAGTCGATCGCTCGGCATCATACGCAGCACGTTACGTAGCGAAGAACCTTGTCGCTGCAGGGTTAGCGGATCGCTGTGAAGTACAGTTAGCGTACGCAATCGGTGTCGCTAAGCCTGTTTCGATTTCTGTAGATACATTCGGGACAAGTGATATTTCTGAGAGTCGTCTTGTTGAACTTGTCAGAAATCATTTCGATCTCCGCCCAGCTGGGATTATCAAGATGCTCGACCTACGTCGTCCGATTTATAAGCAGACAGCAGCTTATGGTCACTTTGGTAGAACGGATATCGATCTACCTTGGGAGCGTACAGATAAGGCTTCTGCATTGAAAGAAGAAGTTACTCAACTTAAAGGATAAGTACAAAAAAGCAAGGGAGCCGATTTAAGCGCCCTTGCTTTTCTTATTTACAGCTTAGTTTTGAAGTTGTTTGTAATGCTGACCTTTTTCTACGTAGCTCTCAACGATTCTTTCCATATCTTCCCGGTCTGCGTCTGTTACTTCACGAACTACTTTTGCAGGGGAACCGAGTGCTAACATACCAGGTGGAATGACTTTCCCTGGAGGAACTAAACTGCCTGCACCTACAAATGCACCTTCTCCGACTACGGCACCATCGAGTATGATTGAACCCATCCCCACAAGTGCCCCTTTTTTAATCGTACAACTATGTAACGTAACTTTATGACCGATTGTGACGTCATCTTCTATGACTAACGGGTTGTTAGGACTTTGATGTAGACAAGATAAGTCTTGAATGCTGACGCGTTTACCAATACGAGTTGGCGCAACGTCGCCGCGAATGACGGTACTGAACCAAACGGAAGAGTCAGCGCCGATTGTGACATCTCCACTAATTACAGCAAAATCGGCTACGAATACGGTTTCATCGATGTTTGGCCAAACATCCTTATATGGAACAATCATGAAAATGCCCTCCTTGTTGTACATTGATGTATAATAATCCTATCAAAGTTTTAGGACCTTGTACAAAAAGGAGTTTAAAGTATTGGAATAAATGGAGGGAAGCGCTATGTGGAAATGGGAAGCAGACGGACAAGCAAAAGCAGTCATTGTCATTGTACATAACGCGTACGAAGACCATCAGCGATATGCATGGCTGATTCAACGATTAAGAATTTCAGGATTTGACGTAATTACGGGGGATTTACCTGGTCATGGTCCAGATGAGAAAGGGAATCCTCATGATGAGACTTTCGATTCCTATGTAGAGTTTGCAAAAAAAATGATAGATGCGGGATTAAAGGAAAGTGTTCCTGTCCTAGTTCTGGCACATGGTTTAGGCGCTACAGTTATGATTCATTTACTTCAGCGGCAACGCATTGAATGCGCAGGGCTTATCATCAGTTCACCTTGGCTTTCGCTGATCCACCATCCACCTAAATTTTCATCGATTCTGACACGTTTAGCATCTTCTATGAAATTGGATCATGGTGTCACATATGACATGCTCACTAAAAACCCTGAAGAGCGTCCAAAAACCCGTCATGCTTCCGACGTGAGATCGGTTATGACTGGTGGTTGGTATAAGGAACTCACATCGTTCATGAAAGGCACTCTTCAGACAGAGAAATTGATACAAGATGTACCGTTGCTCCTACACACTGGTGGAGAGGATCGGATGACAGATACTGCTGAATCGAAGAAGTGGATGAAACGTCAAAATCTAAGTGAATTCCAGTTTAAGGAGTGGCGTCATTTATATCATGACGTCTATCATGAACCGGAACGTGAAGAAGTCTTATTATATACAAAGTCGTTCATCGACAATGTATTGCGCTCACTTGGGTATGTGATTGAAAATTGAAAAACGGAGGGTCAACTATGGAAGCAGAGTCAAAGAAAGAATTTTGGTCGTGGGGCAAGTCCTTGATTGTAGCAGTACTTGTAGCATTCATCGTACGCCAATTCTTATTTACACCCGTCATTGTGTCAGGAGAATCGATGGAGCCGACGTATCACGATCATAATCGGGTTGTCATTTCAAAAATATCATCACTTGAGCACTTTGATAAGATCGTATTCCATGCACCAAATGCAGAAGAGGACTTCATTAAGCGGGTAATCGGGCTGCCAGGTGATACGGTAACAATGGAAAATGATGTGCTATCGATCAATGGAAAAAAGTATAAAGAACCTTACTTGGATTCTAACAAAGCAGCACTTCCAGAAGGGCAGAAATTGACACAGGACTTCGAAGTAAACGTCCCTGAAGGTCAATTGTTCGTTATGGGAGATAATCGTGTAAACAGTATGGATAGTCGAATTTTCGGAAGTATAGATGAAGAATCTGTAGTTGGCAAAGTGAAATTCCGTTTTTATCCATTCAATGAAATCGGGAATCCTAAGTAATCATTTGTACTGAAAAGGAATATTTCACCTGACTAAGCCAAATGCTTTTGAGACATGCTAGCATTAGACACCTTAGAAAAGGAGTGGCGGCATTGACTGAAAAGCAAACAGGCAAAGAGAGTCGAGCAAAACAACAGACAGGTAGTATGGCTGGAACGGAGTACAAGGACGGTCAGCGGCGAACCGGCGAAGTTGCGTCGACTGCATACACAGGTAGTGATAAAAAGAAAATCGATTTGCAAAACGATCGTCTAGAAACAGGTGGCTTTTAGCTTTACTATAAAGTACCTACAAACCTCTGCAGAAATTGTGCGGAGGTTTTTTACTTCGTTCTAGTCTTCATATACCGCGTTTTATGATAAATTTAAAGGAACGTATTATTAAGGGAGATTTGATGTGCATGGAAGATTTTTTTGAACGTAAAAAAAGACAGCTAAATATCCAATTGAATGACGTGCAAAAACAAGCGGTACTGACAACAGAAGGCCCACTACTTCTCCTGGCTTGTCCAGGTTCCGGAAAAACGACGACCATTATTATGCGCATCGGTTACTTAATAGAAGAACTTGGGATTAAACCAAAACGTATTAAAGCAATCACGTTCAGCAAAGCATCAGCGAGGGATATGCTGAAACGGTTCTCTGCATTGTTTCCGGAATTACCTGCTGCAGACTTTTCCACAATCCACAGCTTAGCCTTTACGATTTCTAAAAAATGGCTAGCAAAGCAAGGGCGACAATTCACATTGCTGGAAGGATATCCTAAACAAAATGCTTTGAAAGCAGCATGTCGATTTGTGCTGAATGAAATTGCGACAGAAGATCAGCTGAACTCTTTATCAACCTATATTAGTTTAATGAAGAACCAAATGATCCCTACAGAAAAGTGGACGGAAAAGGATGAGCCATTTGAGCAAGCGGCGAAAATAGCACGTCAGTATGAAACGGTAAAGAATGCGTCTGTCGAAACCACATTGCTCGACTTTGATGATCTTTTATTGGCGGCTGAACAAGCTATGCGAACGGATGAAGATCTCGGTGCAGAATTCCAAACGAAATATGACTATATTCTGACCGACGAGAGTCAGGATACCTCACTCGTCCAGCACAAAATCGTGGAACACCTGACAGCGATGCATGGAAACCTCTGTGTCGTAGCAGATGATGACCAATCGATCTATGCATGGAGAGGCGCGGATCCTGATTACTTAATGGACTTCAAGCTCGTGTATCCGGAAGCTAAGCTTTTATATATGGAGCAAAATTATCGTTCCTCTTCTGAAATCGTGACAACTTCCGCAGCATTCATCAAACGCAACAAAAAACGATGGGATAAAAAGATGCATACGGAAAACGGGTCAAGAGGAGCGATTCAGCTACGGCGTTTAAATGATCCGAAGCAACAACTGGAATATGTCACGTACGAACTTCTTGCTGAAGAGGATTTAAGTGAAGTGGCAATCCTGTTCAGGAATAACGCGTCCTCTACTCCATTTGTTAATGAACTCCACCGTCGGGGCATCCCGTTTTACATGAAAGATGCAGATGATAAGTTTTTCTCCCATTGGGTTGTTCAAGATATCCTTAACTTCATGCGGCTCAGTTTTAACCTGGAGCGAAAAGATATTTTTGCAAAGGTTGCAGGGAAAATGCAGTTATTTGTATCGAAGTCGACGTTACAGCAGTTTGAACGAAGTACAATCGAGGGGAATGTATTCGAAGCATTCCAAGAGATGGCGGTTTTAAAAGACAGCCAGGTGAGGAAACTCGATGCATATAGAGATGTGTACAAAAAGATACCGGATATGAGACCTGCACAAATCATCCGCATGATCCGCTACGAACTCAGCTACGAAGAAAGCCTAGTGAGTATGTCGACGAAGTTCGGCTACCGTGCAGACAGTTTAAAAGGGATTTTAGATACGTTAGAAGGAATTGCTGAACAGACGAGGAGTATGGTTGAGTTCGCAGAACAGCTGAAAACGCTTGAAGAAGCCGTGCAGGAAGCAAAACAAGAGCCTGTTGGACAAGCAGTAACGCTATCGACTTTCCATAGTGCTAAAGGATTGGAGTTTAAACGGGTGTTTATGATTGACCTTGTAAAAGGCACCATTCCATCGGAGGAAGACCTCACTGATACACTGTTGTTAGAAGAAGCACGACGCTTATTTTATGTTGGCATGACCCGAGCAAAAGAACGCCTTGAATTGCTGTCTTGTTCTTCAGATGACGGGAAGTCGAAGGAGGACTCTAAGTTTGTGAATGAAGTGAGAGGGATTTTGTTACCGAAGCGCACCGATTCCACGAAACAAACGAGTAGCTTGACTAAATCAGCACCAAGATCTGTTGCGGTTAATCCGAATGGAATTGGAGATCTCAAACTGTTAGAAACGGGTACACTTGTCAAACACCGAGTTTTTGGTAAAGGAGAAATCGTCGATGTGAGTGCGGAGTCTATCGAAATCAGATTTGCAACGGCAACGAAGCGACTGGCATTACAACCCGTGCTGGAAAAGCGAATGTTAGAGTCGGCTGACCTATGAGAACGATACTAGCAATAGGTGCAGCTGGCGCATTAGGAGCGTTAGCCCGAACTTATATCGGAATGCTCGTGCCTATGACAAATGGATTTCCTGTAGGGACATTAGTGGCGAACATTGTTGGTACCTTCATTCTTTGTTTTCTTGTTGAAAGAACCCTTCACTGGACACTCGTTAACAAAACGACATATGACGCGATCACGGTCGGTTTTCTAGGTTCATTTACAACATTCTCGGCTTTTAGTTATGAGACGTTGACGCTAATGCAATCTAACATAGGAATGGCGTTGTTATATGTGGTCTGCAGTCTACTATTCGGATTGTTCGCAGGTGCACTCGGAATTCAACTTGGCGGAAGGGGACAGCAAGGATGACGTGGATAGATTTAGTAGCTGTTGCGGCAGGGGGATTCACAGGTGCAATCATTCGCTATTTTGTATCTAAAAAATTGAATACGAATTCACTTATTCCATATGGGACGCTTCTAGTCAATTTGCTTGGTTGCCTCCTCATCGGTCTCGTGGTTGGGTTGCAACTTTCTCCATCACTAACTTTTTTGCTCGCAACCGGAGTGGCAGGGGCATTGACGACATTTTCCACTTGGCTGAAAGAAATATTAGGGATGGCGCGTCTTCAAAAATTAGGGAAGTCAATGGGTTATCTGATGGGTTCTATCATTTTGGGAATTGCATTTGTCTATGTGGGATATATTGGCGGTACTTTTTTTCTAGAGTAACAGTTTAATATGCCACTGTTCGGGAATAGACTTGTGACTGATATTCTTGAACGGAGGCGGACAAGCTTGCAAAAACAAAATGAAGAACAGAACAAAAAACACCGTCAACTCGAGACATTTCGAACTGACGATAAAAACAAATCACTTACAACTAACCAAGGCTTGAAAGTGTCAGAAGATGAACACTCCCTGAAAGTAGGAGAACGTGGACCAACACTCATGGAAGACTTCCATTTCCGTGAAAAGATGACCCATTTTGACCATGAACGGATCCCAGAAAGGATCGTCCATGCGAGAGGCTATGCAGCTCACGGAGAATTTGAATTATACGAATCAATGAGTGAGTATACAAAAGCGGATTTCTTACAAACTCCAGGTAAGAAAACACCTGTTTTCACTCGCTTTTCAACAGTGGCAGGAAGCAAAGGATCTGCAGAGACGGTTCGGGATGTTCGTGGATTTGCAGTGAAGTTTTACACAGACGAAGGAAACTATGATCTTGTAGGAAACAACATGCCGGTTTTCTTTATACAAGATGCTATTAAATTCCCGGACTTAATACACGCTGTAAAGCCGGAACCTCACAATGAGATGCCTCAAGCAGCATCGGCACATGATACATTTTGGGATTTTGTTGCGAATAACCAAGAGTCTGCCCATATGGTCATGTGGCATATGTCAGACCGAGCAATTCCCCGTAGTTTGCGCATGATGGAAGGATTCGGTGTACATACGTATCGATTCGTGAATGCAGAAGGCAAATCCCACTTCGTCAAGTTCCACTGGAAACCGAAAATGGGTGTAAATTCCCTTGTTTGGGACGAAGCTCAGAAAATCAGCGGGAAAGACCCGGACTTCCACAGAAGAGACTTATGGGAAGCCATTGAAAATGGAGACTATGCTGAATGGGAGCTTGGTGTTCAGCTTATCGAGGAATCACAGGAATTCGACTTTGACTTCGATATTTTAGATCCTACCAAACTATGGCCAGAAGAAGATGTTCCCGTTAAAATCATCGGGAAAATGACGTTGAATCGGAATGTAGATAATGTATTTGCGGAAACGGAGCAAGTTGCCTTCCATCCAGGACACGTTGTACCGGGAATTGACTTCTCAAATGACCCGTTGTTGCAAGGTCGTTTGTTCTCGTACACAGATACACAACTAATCAGACTTGGTGGACCGAATTTCCATGAGTTGCCCATCAATCGACCGGTTTGTCCATTCCATAATAATCAGCGAGATGGTTATGGCCGACAGACGATCAATACAGGTCAGGTGGCTTATCATAAAAATTCGCTGGCAGACAATACCCCATCTACTTCTACGAAAGAAGAGGGAGGATACGTTCACTATCAGGAAAAAGTGGACGGACGCAAAATCGCAGCCCGTAGTGATTCGTTCAAAGATCATTTCTCTCAAGCGAAATTGTTCTGGAACAGTATGTCGATTGTAGAGAAGAAGCATATTATAGATGCGTTTAGCTTTGAAGTAGGAAAAGTGAAAAACAAAGACATACGTCAGCAAGTCGTGGATATGTTTGGACATGTAGATAATGGATTGGCTTCTGCTGTTGCTCATGCAGTAGGTGTACATGCACCAAATGCCAGTGAGGAAAGCACGGTCACGAAAAGTTCACCTGCATTGAGCCAAGAGAACAAAGCGAAGTTGCCGGATACGCGTAAAGTAGGCGTCCTAATTGGTAACCAATTCGATGACTCTGAAGTGGAAACCATCGTGGAAGCTTGTTTAAATGCAGGCATGAATGTGGATTTGATTGGCGAAAAATATGGTATGGTAACTGGCGCCAATGGGCTGGAAGCAGAAGTGGACGAAACGTTCTTGACGATGCACGCTGTTCTGTATGATGCAATTGTCGTTGCAGGTGGAGAGGCCGAAAATCCTCAGAAGTTCAAAATGGATACGATCGACTTCCTGAACGAAACGTATAAGCATTTTAAACCGATCGGGATTTTATCAAAAGGCCAAGAATTTGTAGACAATTCCAACGTGGAAATGACTGCAGGGGTTATCTCGTCTAAGAATAATGATTTTGTACATCAGTTTGTGAATGCAGTGGCAGAACACCGTCACTGGGATCGATAAAATACGAAGAGGCAGCTGTCCATAGGGCAGCTGTTTTTCTTTTGCTTCACAGTTCAGAGGACATTGTAACAAATAGTAATTTGTATAAAGCAAAAGCAAGATAGAAGGATTATGTTTAAATCTATAAATAGGAGCAATGGTAGTTCAGTCTGCAACGTTATGAGATGTTGGTGAGGATACAAATAATAATGTTAACAAGGTGGATATAATTCTAAAGTTAAAGACCTTGGATTTTTCAGGGCTGCCATGTGTCGGTCCTTTTTTGTGGTTTTAAAACCATACACTTGCTTATATAAGCATATGGTTATATAGTGTAGAAAAGACATGGAGGGATGATAGGTGAACGAATCAGAGGTAGTAGAATTGCATAAAGCATCACAAATTTTGAAGTTGCTTGGAGATAAAACTCGTTTAACAATGATGAAGCTGCTCCAAACACATGATTGTTGCGTGTGTGAATTCGTTGAAATCTTTAAGATGAGTCAACCTGCTATCAGCCAGCACCTAAGGAAGCTAAGAGATGTTGGATTGGTGAAAGAAGAACGTAGAGGACAATGGATCTTTTACTCGATAAACAACGAGCACGAAGACTATCCTTTTGTTCAAAGTATCTTAAATCATTTACCTGAACAAAATGGATTGGTTGTTGACTTGGAAGCGCAAGGATTGCGTATTTCTTGCAATTAAGGAGGAACGTACATTGGTTTCAGTTTTTACCGCATCATTGATATTTGTTGTGACACTCATATTTGTAATTTGGCAGCCGAAAAATTTGTCTATTGGTTGGTCTGCCTGTATCGGTGCCTTGATCGCTTTACTCCTAGGTGTAGTTGATTTTGGAGATGTTGCCGATGTAACGGGTATTGTATGGAATGCAACACTTGCTTTTATTGCTATTATTATAATCTCCTTAATATTGGATGAGATCGGTTTCTTCGAATGGTCTGCTCTTCATATGGCGCGATTCGCTAAAGGAAGCGGAGTCCGTATGTTTGTTTACGTTAGTATTCTAGGTGCTATCGTTGCAGCATTATTTGCAAATGATGGCGCTGCATTAATACTGACACCTATTGTTCTAGCGATGGTTCGGAACTTGAATTTCAGTGAGAAAATGATTTTTCCGTTTATAATCGCTAGTGGATTCATAGCTGATACGACCTCCTTACCGTTTGTTGTGAGTAACTTGGTGAATATCGTTTCCGCGGACTTTTTTGATATCGGATTTGTAGAGTATGCATCTAAGATGATCGTTCCGAATCTGTTTGCTTTAGTGGCAAGTATTCTAGTGTTATATCTATTCTTCCGTAAAAGTATTCCAGGCGACTATGAAGTTTCTGCACTAAAAACACCGAGTGAAGCGATAAAAGATCACAAGATGTTTCGACTATCTTGGGTTGTTCTTAGCATTTTACTAATCGGTTACTTCACAAGCGAATTTATCGGGGTACCAGTCTCATTTGTTGCAGGAATCGTAGCCCTTTTCTTCTTGTACATGGCAAAAAAGAGTTCAGCGGTTCAGACGAAACAAGTGTTGAAAGGTGCACCCTGGGCGATTGTATTCTTCTCTATAGGCATGTATGTCGTTGTGTACGGCTTGAAAAATGCTGGCTTGACGAGTGTATTGGCGGATGTGATTCAATGGGCTGCCGACCAAGGCTTATTTACCGCCACGATGTCTATGGGGTTTATAGCAGCATTCCTTTCGTCCATCATGAATAATATGCCCACTGTCATGATCGATGCGCTGGCGATTGCTGAGACAACGACTTCTGGTCCAATTCGAGAGGCTTTAATTTACGCGAATGTGATTGGAGCTGATCTTGGTCCGAAAATCACACCAATCGGGTCACTCGCAACTCTTTTGTGGTTGCATGTCCTAGCACAAAAAGGTGTGAAAATCCGGTGGGGAACCTATTTCAAAATCGGTATCATCTTAACAATTCCTACTTTGTTTGTTACATTAATGGGCCTCTATTTGTGGTTATTGGTAGTCTAATATGAAAAAAGAAAGGGGAGCACAGTAGTGCCGAAAAAAACAATCTATTTTTTATGTACAGGTAACTCATGCCGAAGCCAGATGGCTGAAGGATGGGGGAAAAAGTTTCTTGGTGAAGATTGGCTAGTTCTTAGTGCAGGCATTGAAGCACATGGAGTAAATCCGAATGCGGTGAAAGCTATGTATGAAATTGGGATTGACATTTCAAGACAAACCTCGGATATTATAGATCCTCAACTCTTAAATAATGTAGATTTTGTTGTCACTCTTTGTGGGGATGCTGCTGACAAATGCCCAATGACACCACCTCATGTACATCGTGAGCATTGGGGATTTGATGATCCTGCAAAAGCAGAAGGAACAGATGAAGAGAAGTGGGCATTCTTCCTGCGTGTACGAGATGAAATAGGCGCAAGGATTGAACTGTTCGCTAAAACGGGTAAATAAGAAACCGCCCACGGAGACTTGTATCGGTTTTC
Organism: Sporosarcina sp. ZBG7A; assembly: GCF_000813425.1. Classification (GTDB taxonomy): domain Bacteria; phylum Bacillota; class Bacilli; order Bacillales_A; family Planococcaceae; genus Sporosarcina. The sequence goes on along the minus strand of NZ_JWIB01000005.1, from coordinate 78,799 downwards.
CTTGTGTACGATATATAAGCTTATGTTTATACACTTATGACAGATATTGAATGGAATTGAAAGTGAAATTTTTGAACCAACAATTAAATAGACCATTTTCTGTTACTTTTACATCCTTTATTAATAAATGTGTGGGAGTTGTTGTGAAATCCCTGTTCTACTCGAATTTTAACAAAAATTTAAACTATTACATACTATGTGGAGGTATTATCATGAAAAATCAAACTGCATGCTGTTCAAATACTGAATTACCAATAACTACTAAGAACAAGAAAAAAGAACACTCGTCGCTGCCAATTGCTATCATCGGAGCTGGTCCTATTGGATTAGCCGCCGCCGCCCACCTAGCAAAGGCAGGAGAGAATTTTATCGTTTTAGAAGCCGGTCCACGTGTAGGACATCATGTTTTACAGTGGGGTCACGTTCGTTTGTTTTCGCCATGGCAATATAATATCGATAAGGTAGCCAGAGAGTTACTTGAAGAAAATGGATGGGATGCACCAACTCCTGAGGTGCTCCCAACTGGCAAAGAGTTAGTGGAGAATTACTTACTACAAGTTGCTGAATTACCACAAATCAGACCTTCAATTCGACTGAATACTAAGGTGATTTCTATTAGTAGAAAAGGGCTTGATAAAATGAAATCAGCCAATAGGGAGAACATTCCTTTTGTACTGTATATTGAAACTCAGGGTCAAACAGAGCAGATCGAAGCGAAAGCAGTCATCGATGCTACAGGAACATGGGGACAACCGAATCCCATGAATTCCACTGGTATTTGGACGCAGGAAGAGAGGTCTTTTGAAAACCAGATATTTTATGGCATTCCAAACATTAATGGTAATGAGTATAAAAGGTTTATTGGAAAAAGAGTGGCAGTCATCGGGGGCGGACATTCCGCAATCAATACGATTCTGGAGTTATCTGAGTTGAATGAAAAACATTCTGATCTAAAAATAACATGGATTCTTCGTAAAAATAGTGTGGAAGAAGCATATGGTGGTGAAGAGAAGGACGCACTCCAAGCACGTGGTGAACTTGGAACCCGGATCCACCAATTGGTAAATTCAGGACGTGTTCAGATTTACACACCTTTTAGAATCCATAGTGTAGAGAAAAATGAAAGCTCTTTAAAGCTAAATGGAGACTTAAATGGAGAAAGCTTTTCAATTAATGGTATAGATGAGCTGATTGTCAATACGGGGAGTCGCCCTGACTTTTCTTTCTTAAGTGAAGTAAGGCTAAATATTGATGCAGCAACTGAGAGTATTAGTATGCTAGCTCCACTAATTGATCCAAACCTCCACAGCTGTGGGACGGTTCGACCACATGGTGAAGAGGAGTTGAGACAACCAGAAAAAAATCTATACATCGTCGGCATGAAAAGCTATGGACGTGCTCCAACCTTCCTAATGGCGACAGGTTATGAACAAGTACGATCAGTTGTAGCCTATCTGACAGGAGATTTTGAATCCGCGAAGAATGTGGAACTAGATTTGCCCGAGACCGGAGTGTGCAGTATAAACCTAGAATCTACAAAAAAGGACGAGACTTGCTGCAACACAACAAACGGAAGCTGTTAAAGAAGTGAGCTAATGAAGATGGTAAATCATATTAATATTTAAGCTGAAGAATAGACTCACACCTAGTTTCCTTTGGTCAAACAAAAGAGAAAATATAGATTGGGAAAATTGAATAAAGACTATGATAGATTTGGCTCATATCCTTATACGAATTATATAAAGACTATGAAACCTCTGAATGAACAAAGAAGTGAGTATTGACTTATTTGATTGAGCAGTTGTCCTGTGGGGCAGCTGCTTTTCTTTCGTTTGACAACCTGGTAAACTAGGAGGAATGAACAAACGAGTGAGGACTGAATAATTATGGCACAACGAAAGAGTAAAAAAAGTAAAGGAAAAGGGAGTCTATCCGCACTGATTGTGGCTGTATTACTGGCAGGCGCCTATTATTTTTTCTTTCAAGAAGAAGAGGCAACACCTACACGTGACGGTCTGATCCCAGTTGAGTTAGTCAAAACGATAGACGGCGACACAATTAAGATTATGTATGAGGGGAAAGAAACGAATGTCCGTTACTTACTCATCGATACACCAGAGACAAACCATCCGAGACTAGGGAAACAACCTTTCGGAGAAGAAGCGAAGCGACGTAACCAAGAATTGATGAATAGTGGAAAGCTGGAAATTGAGCTCGATATTGGGCAGAAGTACGATAAATATGGTCGATTACTTGCCTATATTTACATAGACGGGGAAAGCGTTCAAGAGAAGCTACTATCAGAAGGACTCGCCCGAGTTGCTTATGTGTATCCACCGAACACGCGCCATCTAGATGAATATGAAAAAGTTCAAAACGAAGCAAAGAAAAAAGGCGTTGGAATTTGGACGTTAGAAGATTATGCAACTGATCGTGGATTTGACAGTGACACATATCCTGTAAAGAGTGAGTCCTCTTCCAAGCCCGATATGAAAAAGCCCTCCACACAGCCTATTGAACAGTTTGCAAATTGTACAGAGCTTCGGAAAGTCTATCCAACTGGTGTAAAAAAAGGACATCCCGCCTACAGTGAAAGAATGGATGGAGACAAAGATGGCGTCGCTTGTGAACCTAGATAAATTTTTTATCTGATGGTTCGTTCACTTTATTGTAAACCTTACATTAGTTGTTTGAAGCGGAAGGTGGCGACTCCGGAGGGATCACTAGTGAGAACAACCTAAGTTCGCGGCGTCCTGCCGCAACGGTTGCATGACCTACGTCCTGTAGGCCAGCGTCCACCTGAAGCGGAAAACAACGGCAGTGTGAAATATTGATTCTATGATTTAATATTGTATAACTTGACAAACTTAAAAGTCATGGTAAGATTTCAATAATCATTCAAACCGAAAAGTAAATAGCCATTCAAAGTGATGATGCAGTAGTGAACAAAGCAAGCAGCAACCAGAGACTGGACAGACGGTGTAAGTCCAGGCACTTCGTTCATGAATTACGTCAACAAGCAATCTTTGAATCCAATGAAGTGGATAAGCGATGTCAGCTTGTCAACATGGGTGGTACCGCGGAGAACTCCTTCGTCCCTGTTATAGGGAACGAATGGAGTTTTTTTGTACGCAAAAACCGAGGAGGACACCGTCATGTTTCACATTCAACCATTACTCAAACCTACATTCACAGAGTCCATCTCACTGATTGCCGTGATCATCTGCATGATTAGTGCAAGTATTATCGGATTTGGAGCTGTTCCACATTTACCGATTTTGGCATCCATTTTACTTTTAATCGGATATGGATTAGTCAAAAAAGTATCTTACCGTAATATCCAAGACGGAATGACAGAAGGTTCCGGAGCAGGTATGGGCGCAGTGTTTTTGTTCTTCTTCATCGGCATGCTCATTAGTAGTTGGATGATGAGCGGAACGATTCCAAGCTTGATCAATGCTGGTTTTCAACTCATTACCCCGTCTTACTTTTACGCGATTGCGTTCACAGTAACCGCGATTATCGGGATATCAATCGGTAGCTCGTTGACAACTGTCGCGACGGTTGGTGTAGCGTTGCTCAGTATGTCAGGAGTACTCGGTCTATCTCCAGCCATTGCTGCAGGAGCGATTGTATCAGGTGCATTCTTCGGGGATAAAATGTCTCCTTTATCCGATACGACCAACTTGGCTTCATCGATTGTCGGGGTCGACTTGTTCGCTCATATTCGAAATATGATGTGGACGACCGTTCCGGCATTTGTCCTATCGTTTGGGATATTTGCGATTCTTTCACCCTCAGCAGGAGATGCTAAATTGGATACAATCCGGTCGTTTCAGGAGGCACTAGCGGAAACCGGGCTCGTTAACTGGATATCATTCTTGCCATTAGTAGTACTTATTGTTTTGACGTTGATGAAAGTCCCGGCACTTTTAACGTTGGCGGCAAGTACAGCTTCAGCAGTCGCGATCGGATGTGCCTTACATGCATATGGTGTCTCACAAGTTTTTGCAATCCTCTTTGATGGTTTCAAGTCCGAAACAGGCGTCGAAGCGGTAGACAGCTTACTAACTCGTGGCGGCATTAGTAGCATGTTCTTCACAATTACGCTCGTCATCTTAGCTCTTACTATGGGCGGGTTGTTGTTTAAGCTAGGAATTGTACAAACCTTACTTGAGAAGGTGGAGCAATCCTTACGCTCTGCAAGTTCAGTAATTGGGGCGTCTGCGTTAACGGCGATCAGCATCAACGTACTGATAGGCGAACAATATTTGTCAATCTTACTAACTGGGCAAGCGTTTCAAGGTCAGTTTAAAAAGTTAGGGCTTGCGAGTAAGAATTTGAGCCGTGTCATGGAAGATGCAGGGACTGTCGTCAATCCACTCGTACCTTGGAGTGTTTGCGGGATATTCATTGCGGATGTACTAGGTGTACCTGTAGTCGATTACTTCGGATTTGCGTTCTTCTGTCTATTCTCACCGGTTTTGACCATTTTGTTCAGTGTGTTTGGCAAAACATTAACGTATGAAGACTCAACAAAAGAGTCCCATTCATAATATACAAAAAGCAGCGGCTCAAAACTTGAGCCACTGCTTTTGTTCATTCCAATGAAAACTTTTCTTTGTAGTTCGTCGCATCTTTCAAGGCTTGTTCTTCTTGTGGGATGCGGACGGACATCATCCAGGCATTCAATAAGGTGAAGGCAATTGCTGTGAAATAAGCACCGAATATCATTGGGAGGACAAGAATTTCTGTCGCAACGATGACATAGTTAGGGTGTCGGATGAATTTATAAGGTCCCTTCATGACAACATCTGCACCTGGAAGGATGATGATTTTAGTGTTCCAATACTTTCCGAGTGAAGAAAGACACCAAACCCGCAACACCTGTGTTAACAAGAATATCGTCAATAAAATACCCCAGATTGGCGATAATACTGGTTTTCGGATGAGTACTTCTACTAGTAAGGAAACAAAAAAGGCAGTATGAAGAAGAACAATAGCAGGGTAATGACTCGCACCGACTTCGTATGCCCCTTGAGCTTTCATCCGTTTCTCGTTGTTTTTAGCAATGACTAACTCCGCAAGTCGTTGAAGAATGACGATTGAAATTACAATCCAGAAGAACAATGTATCCACCTCATTCCCATTTCAGCAATTGAAGTTCCCCGCAAAATCCTGGACCGAGGGCAGCGAGCACACCGTATTCCCCTTTTGCAGGCTTTGCTTCCATGAATTCCTTTAATACGTAAAGAACTGTGGGGGACGACATGTTTCCATTCATCCGTAATACATTCCTTGATATCTCAGTCATTGAACTATTGAAGTTGAGCGCCTCTTCGTACGCTTCTAACACTTTTTTTCCGCCAGGGTGGGCGACGAAATGGGAAATGACTTTGTCTGTGAGGTTATACTTGTTTAAAAATTGATGAACAAACGGCCCAAGCCAGTCACTGATGATGACAGGAATACTTTTGGAGAAGACGACGTACAATCCGCTATTTTTTACATCCCATCCCATAACGTCTTCAGAATCAGGCATTAGCTTTGAGGTCGTCGCAACAATGGATGGGCGAACTTGTTTCGAACGTAACTTGGATTGATCACCAACAATAAGTGCACAAGCGACTCCGTCTGAAAATAACGAAACACCAACGAGATTGCTCTTTGAATAATCGTCTTTCTGGAACGTCAGACTGCACAATTCAATCGCAAGGACGAGTACATTAGCTTCTGGATATGCCATACAGAATTCATTGGCACGACTTAGCCCTGAAGCGCCACCTGCACAGCCAAGCCCCCAAAGAGGAATACGTTTTACATCATCGCGAAAGGGTAGATTATTCATAATGCGTGCATCGATACTAGGGGTAGCAATGCCCGTACTCGAAACAAAAATGATGGCATCAATATCTTTGTAGTCTACTTTCTGATCTAGCATACTGGATTCGAGACACGCCGTGACTGCAGCGGTGCCATATTCAATCGCATGTGATATGTACAACTCGTTACGCTCTTCGAAATCATGGACTTGTCCATACCAGTCGAGGGGCATGCAGACATTACGCTGTTCAATATCACCGTTTTGAAACACAGTTAACAGCCGTTCAATATCTTTGAAACGTCCACTGAAAACCGAACGTGATAATTCAACGGCTTCTTCCTGTTTAATAAGATTAGGTGGTAAATGTGTGCTTACGGATACGATTTGGGGCATGTGTGGACCTCCTATTGTCTTTAGTTCACTAATTTCCTAAAACAAGGTCGTGTAAACGTTATTAAACAATAAATGAGAAAGCTATGAAGAGTCTTGTACTCTAACTAGAACAAGGATAAATGCAAGTAACTATGGAAGAAAAATAAATGGCTATTTATCGTCTAACACAAACCAACAAAAGGAGAGGATTATGTTGAAGCTGATTGAAACACTAAGGAAACTTGACAGTAAAGCGAAATCTGTAGAACAAGTATGTGCGATTCCAAATGCCAACGTATTAAATATCCAGCTACGCGCAGGAGAAGAAGTGTCTGAGCATGATTCAGACAGAGAAGTTCTAATCATCGTTAGAAAAGGGAAAGTTCGTTTTACGGTTGAAGGCACTCCAGTTACGGTGTCAGAGGAAAATATCCTTCAAATGGCCCCTAACGAGAAACATAGTTTGTTCGCAGAGACCGATTCGGATATTTGTGTTCTTCAAATTACACCTTAACGAAATAATGGTATGCAGAGAGTTAAAGGATTATGAGTACAAGCCTGAACGAAACGCATAATTGTTACTGCGAAATAAGCTTCGAAAGGCTACTTTGGAACGCTTCGTTTTGTTCAACGGAGCGTTTTTTAGGTCCTTTTAAGCGACCTCCCGCTTGGCGAACTTTTTGAGCAAAGTGCCGGGAATACAACAGCTGATCGATGTTTGCGTCCGTGTACCATCTTCCATTTTGGTCAATCGGACGCCCTCCTTTAGCTAGCGCCATGGCAGCAAGACCATAATCTTGGGTGACGACAATGTCTTTGGGTTGAATACGGTTCACAAGAACAAAGTCTACCGCATCCGCTCCTTTTGAAACAACGATTGTTTCAGCACCATCGCGAACCATTTCGTGAGCGGTGTCGCAAATAAGCAAACAAGGGATTTGATGGACCTTTGCAGTACTAATGGTGATGTCAACGACGGGACATCCATCGGCATCGACTAATATTTTCATCTTTCTTCACCCCACTTAGTTAGAGCGTATCACAGCAACCTATAAAAAATCATTTTTTCAGTCTTTCGGATGTTTTTAGTCAAACTTTCTAGGGAATACTTAAAAAAAAGTAAGTGATTCAGAAGGGAGAGATTTGGTTGAATACACCTGAGAATAGTCAAATGACTGTAGACGAGGCGGAAGAATATGGACGGCAGATGGATGCTAAAAATCGAGCTTTAGAGAAAACTCATTATCTAGATGAAACCCCTGTGGAAGAAGGCAAAGTGACACCACCCCTTTCAGATGAAGAGATTAAAAAACGTACGGGTGCTGGAAATTTTGAAAACGTTCAGGATACAGGAGCGATGGGCTCCATTAATAGTTAAACCATTCCTTTACTCGGGATGGTTTTTTGTATGCTATCAATTATTAGAATCCTCTGTTTTCACATGGTACACTAGTGAAGGATTATTAGTACATAACGAATCTATTGAAGAATGGGGATAACGATAATGACTGAAGTGAAGTTGCTATTTTCACAAGATGCGGTAATTCAACAGAATCAGGGGCTAAAAATGTTTGTAAACCAATTACAAACAGGATCAGGAAGTACAGTCTTTTCAGAAGGGCAACAATGGTATGTAATGTCCGTAAAGGACGGGAAAACAGGTTGTCTGGAAACCGTTCGTGCGATGGCGGGAACTGCAGCTAGAGAATTGAGCCGTGCGAAAGTATCTTCAGCAACACTAGAAGTTAGTGCACTCGGCAAGCAATTTTCAGATGTAGAAACAGAACAAGCGATCACGGCGTTTGTAGAAGGCTGGCATTTAGGAGCTTATCAGTTCCTAACATACAAATCGAATGCAGAACCGTTCAGTACTAAATTAACAATTGAAGGTGCATCTGAGAAAGCTGTTCAAACTGGAGAGCAACGTGCTGAAGCTGTTTCGTATTCACGTGATCTGATGAATGAATTATCAGATGTATTAAACCCAGAGTCCTATCCAGAGCATCTTAAAGAAGTGTTCCAAGATACCGATGCGAAAGTCATCGTTCATGACAAAGCGAAGCTTGAAGAGATGAAGATGAATGGCGTTCTTACTGTTGGCAGAGGAAGCCGATATGCTCCATCGTTTGTAGAAGTCACTTATTGCAAAAATCCATCGAAACCTTTAGTTGCACTAGTAGGTAAAGGCGTCACGTTCGATACGGGCGGAATCAGCTTGAAGAGTGGGAAAGATTTAAGTGATATGCGTATGGACATGGGTGGTTCAGCTGCGGTTGCAGGAGCTATGAAACTACTTGTAGAAAGTGAAGCTGATGTCAACGTTGTGGCGCTCATTCCAATGGTTGAAAATACTCCAGATAATACAGCTGTGTTGCCAGGAGAAGTCATTCAATACAAAAACGGTTATACGGTCCAAGTCGGTAATACGGATGCAGAAGGCCGTTTGATTTTAGCGGATGGATTGCTTCGAGCTGGCGAACTGAACGCAGCTTATGTAGTGGACATCGCAACATTAACTGGATCAATCGAAAATGCACTAGGATCTGATATCGCTGGTGTGTTTGGTGATGATGAACTTGCTATTAAGATGAAAGAAATTGGTGCGAAAAACGGAGATGCGGTATGGCCAATGCCGTTAATCGATGCGTACGATGAAACCTTGCAAAGTGATTATGCAGATTTCAATAACATCAGTTCACTCAGCTTTGCAGGTTCGATTACAGCAGCACTCTTCTTGCGTCGTTTTGTATCCAAGGATACACGCTGGTTGCACGTGGATATGGCGGGAATGATGCAAAAGACATCAAACTCCGGTTATTATCCGAAGACAGCAACGGGTTATGGCGCACGTTTAGTGGCGGATTATGTGGCGGAGATTTCTAAGTAAGAATAATGGAATGAAGGACCAAAACGCATTGCTCTTAGCAGTGCGTTTTTTTATCGCTCCAAGACGAAGGAATAGATCCATTTCGAAAGATGCAAACGTGAAGCTGTCCCATTGGCTATAACATCTGTTATGATAGGCGGACTTATTAGTATAGGAGAGTGAACTATGGATACGAATGTCTTTGAAGAAATGGCAAAAAGATACGATACAGAAGATAGAATGGAACTAGCTAAAATCATCGTTCAGGAAGTGAAAAAGGAATTACAAAATAGTGAAACAAAATCTTTAATCGACTATGGAAGTGGTACAGGTCTAATCAGTTTAGAATTATCAGAGGTAGTCGATTCTATTTTGTTAATAGATTCATCTAAACAGATGTTGGAGATTGCAGAAGGAAAAATTTCGCAAAAGGGAATTCCGAATGCAACAGTCCTTTACTCAGACTTTACTAAAGAAACACCAGAACTAAATGCAGATATTGTTGTCGTGTCACTAGTTTTACTTCATATTCCAGACACTAACAAGATATTAACAGAACTATTCAATATTCTAAATAAGGATGGCAAGTTGATTATTGTAGATTTTGATAAAAACGAACAAATCGATCATCCGAAAGTTCATAACGGTTTTTCACAGGAAGAGTTGAAAAACAAATTGAAAGAAGTTGGATTCAAGACAGCTGAAATTCGAACATTCCACCATGGAAGTCGTATTTTCATGAAGCAAGATGCCTCCATGTTTATATCCAGTAGTATCAAGTGATTACTTACTAGTGTTCTTAAAAAGTAAATGATTTGTTGACATGAAGATAGAAATTGCTTCTAGATATACCAAAAGCGCATTGCTCATTCAGCAATGCGTCAGGTTGTAGACAAAAGGGCTGGAAATGAAAGATGACAGGCCGTTGATCTCCGTTCCGGACGGTCCCTTTCCGGGGGCTTACCCTCAGCCTCCTCGTCGCTTCACTCCTGCGGGGTCTTCGCGCTGCGCTGATCCCCAGGAGTCGCCGTCCTGCACTTCAATCAACTGAATTTCTTATGAGATATTCACAGCATTCAATCAAAGGATTCAATTATAGCGCTCCATGTCCAGCAGGTAAGAATAACTAGATGCAGCAGAAGACTTGTGACACCGATATGAAATCCAGGAAGTCTAGGGGAATGTAAAGAGACAGTTGAACGCGTTTCGCCGATGCAAAGGGGAAGCATGTTATGCCATGGACACCCCTAAGTGGGTTTAGGGTATTGAATAAATGACATTTTTTTTGAGAACTACAGAATCTATGCATGGTCTCCCAAGTAGGAATATAAATCTGTAACCAATGGATAAATGAGGGAAGAATCAATTGCTACATCTAATTTACGAACCAGATGGTCTTGCTGAAATAACTGTTTAATCGTAAGCGTTTCCATATGTTCTCGTTCATTAACTTTATTCTTCATCATCATTTCCATTACCTCATTTGATAGTTGGGAAGTCCTGTTGATTGTAGTTGAGAGCAAGCCCCTCAAAAGGCGTCCGCTTTCAGCGATAATCAACTCTTTTCATTGTTAATTCTATTGTAAAAGAAAAAGACTGTGGGCAAGCCTTATGATTTCTGGAGTTTGTCTACAGTCTGGCGCATAGCTCATTCAGCTATGCGTTTTTTTGTTGTTATCGAACTATTGGGAGAGTTAAGATAGTCTACCTTTAAATGCAGAACACTTATAAAATGTCTCTTGTAAACGTATTTTAGATAGTTGTAGTAAAGAAATTGTAGAATAACTAAACTCAAAGAGACGAATGAGTTCGATAAGTTAAATTATGACTCTATAGTGAGTATTTTTGAACTATTTGATAGTGAATGGAAATATTATCTAATAATCCAGTGTTGAAAATGTTACAATAATACTGTTAATTCTAAAGAGATTTTTAAATGATAACTTCAATTCATTTGAGTGAGTAAGAGTGGACCTAAAAAAATCATTAGGGGGAAATTACTTTGAGCAACCAGGAATTATATGTAATTGATAAAAAAGAAGGCGTGGAATGGGAATTTGGTAAGTTACTGTCCATGATGGAATATACAAGAGTAACAACATTAGCTGAAGTAAAAGAGTTAACAATTGAACAACTGGATTTCCTCATCAATGATGAAGCAAACTCCATCGGTATGCTTCTAGAGCATATGAATTCTGTCGAAAAGGCATATCAAATCGATACATTTGAGAAACGTGAATATACGGAAGAAGATATTCAAATGCTCAATCCAGGTTTGGAACTTGGTGCTGCAGCAAGGGAACAAATTAAAGGGAAATCAGCTGAATTCTACTTAGAACAATTGGAACATACGAGAGAAAAGACGATTGAGACATTCCGAACATTGCCCAATACATGGTTGTTTGAACAACGGCCATTTTGGGACGGAGAGCTTACAAACAACTATTTCAAGTGGTTTCATGTCATGGAGGATGAATTAAACCACCGTGGCCAAATTAGATTGATTAAGAAGATCATGAAAAAATCAGTGGAATAATAGGAAGTGTAAAGGGTTTTTAAGAATCGGTCATCTGTTAAACCTGTTGCTTTCCGCTCCAGGCAACGGAGAGTAGATTAATAAAGGATACATTCAAGAAACGGGCCATTTTATTGTTTTATAACCACGTTAGGAAACATAGGTATGTAGATATAATGATATCGGTGTAACCTACAGAACGTTGTATACACATCTTTATTCAGAAATGAGCGCAGTCCATTATGAGGATTGCGTTTTTAATTTTTCTTATTGAATTATTCTAACTTTTAATTAGAGGTAGTAGGAACATTATGGATTTCAATCAAACTCGGATTTACTGAAAGACATGAGTCTCGAATAATCCCTTTGTAGACCAATTAATTGATAAAATATTTATTTGAGCATCATTCTGTTTGCAAATGCGAACGTTGAAAAAGTCCAAAAGACCAAGTCCTCATTTGATCAAAGTGAGCGATCTAATAAAAAGCACTTATGTTCTAATTTAAAAACGATACTTTTCATTAAATCATACGTCTATGTCTGTTAAGGAGGTTGAAAATCTTGGTAGATGATTTTGAAGAAGTCTATTTGGAGTATAGCGACAAGGTTTATGGCTTTATTTTTCTGCTTGTACGACATAAAGAAACTGCTGAAGATTTGACGCAGGAAACGTTTTATAGGGCCATAAAGAGGCTAGATCATTTTAAAAACCAAGCTTCACTTTTAACATGGCTCTTGAAAATAGCTCGAAATGTGACCTATGACCACTTTAGAAGGAAAAGAATTATCCGATTTATTAGTTTGGGAAATGAAAACGAGATTGACTCTGAAAGTCCATCTCCTGAGAGCACAGCAATGAATAAAGAGGAAATCACTCAATTATATTCAGCCTTATGCAGATTGAAAAATGACTATAGAGATGTACTGATTCTTAGAAAAGTAAATGAATGTTCTATTAAAGAAACGGCCTATATATTAGGGTGGACGGAAGCGAAAGTGAAAGCGAAAATGACCAGGGGATTCGTGGCATTAAGAAAGGAATTTGACGGAAAGGAAGGTTTTATAAATGGATCCATCAAAAGAATTTGATGAACTTTTCCAGAGAATGAAGAATATTGAACGTTCCAACGAAGCACGGAGAGATAGTCTGCACAAACTGCAAGATAAAGTAAGAAGAAAAAAAAGAAATGGAACACCAATTTTCATCTTTATCGCAATGGTAGCAATAGCCTCTTTCCTCGTATTAAGTTTAGGGAAAACCGAAGATCCTCCTACTCCTTTAGCTGCGGGAGTTGTGGAGAAGGATCCCCACATAGGTGCCATTCAAGCTGTTCTTGAACACGAGTTTACGGGTCCTGACGAAGAATACCTGCAAATTGCTGAAGACATATATAAGCAACAGACCGATCCATCCTATGAAGGATATGTGGGAACGGACAGATCACCAGATGAGGCAGAGAAGATCACGTATCTCGAAGATGCCTACTTATCTTATTTTACTAAAGCTGGATTTGACTCTTTTGTCAGAAATACCCCTGCAATGGCAGCACACGTTTTTGGATTGGATTATCGATTGACTATCTCTGATATTACAGCATCACAAGTTGAGAATCAGAATTCACCTACAGCGTATGGTTTCACTGGACAAGTGAAATATGAAGACAAAGCAGATGTGACGACATCATTCAAAATCAGCGGGGTTGCAATTATTTCAGATGAAGGCAAGATTGATATGATTTCTATTTCTCATGGTGGATTACTAGATTGGATAGATGAAAAGCTTAAGTAGATAGCCTTAGTACAGCAAACGGGTGCAATTCTTGCATACCACGCTAAGTTGATTGGAGTGCAAGACGGCGACTCCGGGAGGATCAGCGTGTGCCTTGAGACCCTGGACGGAGCGTAGCGAAGGAAGCGGCTCAAGCCACGCCCTCCGGAACGCGTCCGTCGGGAACGGAAATCAATGGCGTTACACAGTTCCAGAATCGAGGGCGTTTGCTTATTAAGCAATTTCGTCTAGATTGCAATCGGATCATATGAATGTTTAGTAATCACTTTCGATATGAAAAGATGATTTTGTAATTATATAGGGGTTAAAATTGAATAGGTTTTACACATCGACGAATACTCAGAAAATTTTATCTGAGTATTCGTTTTTTAACTCTGCACAATCTTTTTATTCTCCTGTTACAAATAACTGATACCCCATATAAACTGCCATTCCCCAAATAATCAGAGCGGAAATTTGATTCATACGCTTTAACAATTTTCCACTGGTGTCGATTTGACCGATTTTTTTTCCAGCAATAGCTAATGAAAAGAACCAAATCCAAGAAATCAGGATACAGGTTAACGTGAAAATCCATTTATCAAATCCTGTATAGACTAGTGAACTTGTTCCAATCACCCCTATTGTGTCCAGAATGGCGTGAGGATTCAATAATGAGACAGAAGCTGCAAATACTATTTGACGTTTTGCAGAGAAAGGATTGGATTCTTGTTGTTTCTTTAGTTCAGGATTCTCTTTCCACATTAACCATCCCATGTAGGTTAAGAAGAAAAACCCAATTAAAAACATGACTGTTCTTAGCCACTCGAAGCTTAAAATAATAATAGATACACCACCGACTGCCAATGAAATGAGTAATGAGTCACAAACACCGGCAGTAATAACAGCAGGCAATGCATAAGTAAATTTTTTATGAGTGGCCCCTTGGTTAAAAATAAAAACATTTTGTATGCCTAAAGGCAAAATTAAACCGAAAGCCAGCATCATTCCGTGAAGTAATGGTTCCATTATGCTCTCCTCCTAATCGTATAGTAAGAATAACGAATATTTCTTTATATGTCTCCAACCAGTTGGATGGAAATGAACCCAACCATTTTGATACAATTAAAGAAAGAAGAGAATAACCAGTAGAGAAGGAATGTATTGGAAATGGAATGGAAACCACAAAAATCAATCGCAATACCTCTATATCAGCAAATCTCTAATTATATGAAAAAGAAAATCTTAAATGGGGAATGGACAATCGGTACGAAAATACCATCCCAACGAATATTAGCTAAACAATATGAAGTCAACCGAAGCACTATAGTCACTGCACTGGAGGAGTTGACAGCCGATGGATTGATAGAATCTAATGCGGGAAGTGGTACAAGGGTGATCAATAATACATGGAGTCTCCTTGCTTCCACACCGCCTCCTGATTGGATTAGTTATGTTCGCGCAGGTATCCATGAGCCTAATATCAACATCATTCAAAAAATTAACGAAGCAGAAACGAATCCTACTATTATTCGTCTTGGGACAGGGGAGCTCTCCCCAGATTTACTCCCAATTGAGCAAATGAAGGAGTTTTTAAAAGTTAACGAGTGTGAAACTCTATCTCTAGGCTATGAACAGCCAAAGGGAAGTCTCGAACTGCGAGAAACAATTAGCCAGAATTTAAAAAGGAAAGGCATTGAAGCTGCTCCTGCATCCATATTAGTTGTCTCAGGGGCACTGCAAGCTCTTCAGTTAATTTCAATTGGTTTATTAGAACGCGGCTCAGTTATCATGCATGAAACCCCCTCATACTTAAATTCAGTCCATGTTTTTCAATCTGCAGGCATGAAATTGTTAGGAATACCTCAAGATAATGAAAGAAGTAAACTTGACTCAATTGGTCGTATAAAACGACAACATCATGCTTCGCTATTTTATATGATTCCATCGTTTCATAATCCAACGGGAACCTTAATGGACGAAAAAAGAAGGCAGCAAATTTTAGAGGTTTGCCAAAAAGAATCTCTCCCGATTATAGAAGATGATGTTTATGGAGAATTATGGTTGGATTCTCCTCCCCCAAACCCTATGAAAGCAAATGATAAGCAAGGGAACGTGTTGTACATTGGAAGTGTTTCCAAATCATTAAGCCCGGGGTTGCGTATTGGATGGATTGTAGGTCCAGAATCAGTTATAGAGCGGCTAGCAGATATAAAAATGCAAATAGACTACGGATCAAGTTCCGTATCGCAATTTATTGTGAATAAGTGGATGAAAAGTGGATTATATGAGGATCATTTAAACCGGGTGAGAGTAGAGCTGAAATCTAGAAGGGATTATATGGTTGAGATATTAAATACATACTTCTCTGATATCGCAGTATGGAGTATTCCAAAGGGAGGATTTTATATCTGGCTTCAATTACACTCTGGTATTTCAACACAAAAATTATTTGAGTTAGCCCTTCAAGAAGGAATTCTATTAAATCCTGGGAGTGTCTATGATAAAAATGAACAGCAACATCTTCGCTTGTCTTATTCCTATGCATCTTTAGTGGAAATTGAAAAAGGTCTTAAACGACTTTCAGAACTAATAAATGGATTGCTTAAATAAATATCAAACAATTTTATCGAATGTTTTAGAAATACGTATCATCAGTAATCGTGTGCTGTTGTTCGATCGTTGCTACCCTTCAAACGAGCCAATGAATTTAATAGTGATGAAAATAGTGTAAACAAGTATATTTTCAGAGAATAGGAGAGGAGACTGTATATATGAATGAACCGAAGATGAAAGAAAACGACAATAGTGTAACGGGCTTTATTGAAAGTGTGGAAAATGAGAAGAAGAAGGCAGATGCCTATCAGTTATTAGAAATCTTTGAAGAGGTGACTGGTTACGACGCAAAAATGTGGGGTCCTAGTATAATAGGCTTTGGCAGCTATCACTATAAATATGCATCAGGACGCGAAGGGGATGCGCCTTTAGTGGGTTTTTCACCAAGAAAGGCAAAGATTAGTCTTTATATGGACTATGAAAGTGAAGAAAGGGAAGAACTGTTAGAAAAATTCGGTAAACACACGAAGAGTAAGGCTTGTATTTATGTAAATAAATTAGCTGATATCGATACCAACGTTTTAAAAGATTTAATTAAACATACAGTAGGAAAGTACCAGAATCTATATCCAAATGAATGAAGTTAGGATTAAATTATTCTACAGACGTGAACGCTTCTTGAATATGCGGCATTTCTATTATTCAACTATTCAACAACTAGGGACTTAATATAGGAGGTGTATAAAATGGATGGAAAAAAAGATACAGAAATAAATCGTTCTTCAAAAGCTGAAAATATTCTATCTCAGATCAATCGTAACACTAAGCTAGGCGACTTACGAAAAATCGCGAAGGACATTAAAAAAGATCACGAACTAGCTATGGAACTTTGGTCAACCGAAGAGTTTTTGCCCAGACTATTAGCAATCTTAATTATGGACAAAAAACTTCTTTCACAAGAAGTGCTCAATATGCTTGATAAGGATATGCAGACTCACACTTTTGATGAGCGAAATAACTTAATGGATTGGTTAATGGCTAATCAGCTCACCAAAGACAAGAAGAAAATTGCATTGATGGAATCATGGGAGAATAGTCCTTCTGCTCTTCAAAGGCGAGCTTTCTGGTATTATCAAGGGCGTTTGAGATGGACTGGACAAACACCGCCTGATAACACCGCAGACTTGTTATCTGCATTAGAAGTTACTATTATGCAGGAAGAACCGGAAGTTCAATGGGCTATGAATTTCACCGCAGGCTGGATAGGCGTTTATGATGAAAAGAATCGTGCTCGTTGTATGAAACTTGGTGAGAAAACGGGTCTTTACAAAGATGAAAAAGTAGCAAAAGGATGTACTCCCAGCTATTTGCCGGAGTTCATTAAGATTGAAGTTAACAAACGACATAATAATTAGCTACATCTAAATTTCAATAGGACAATTAAAGAGGAATAGAGATAGCAAAAGGACGGCAATTGCCGTCCTTTTAATTTTATCTCAATAGATTGAATATCTGAATCCTATCTTGGATTCCATTTACGATCATCAACTTGAAAATATATCATCACTTTGTAGAGAGTCTTTGTTAGTTCATTAATGTGGTAAGGTTTTCAAGAACATTATTCAGTTGTCATGATGAAATCCCGACGGCGAATTAATGCAAATAGAGCACCGAGTCCTAACAAAATTGCTGCAAGAATAAATGTAATCCTAACATCCCAAAGCTCTGCAATCGCTCCGAAACTTAATGAGGAAATACCGAATAACAGTGATATTAAAGCACTTTGAACGGAGTAAATCTTAGGAAGCTCCTCAGTAGTTGCAGATTTTTGAAGTATTGTCTCACTAACAATGCCTTTCAATTGCTGAACAATTCCATTACCTATAACAAGTAGAATAGCAATCCAAGGAATGGATGTTACTCCGAAAAGGAGAGTGACCACGCTAATGCCGAATGAAAACAGAATAAGCAACCGTTGTAGATTGTCTTCAATCCCACGTACAAATCGAGAGCAGATGACTCCACCAATTATCATGCCTAAGAAGAAGGCTGTATTAATGTATCCCCACCAAGCTTCCGTTTGACCGAGAACTTCTGACACGAAGATATAAAGGATAGAAGCAATCCATACAACATTGGCGATTGCCTCAAAAATAATAATCACATGTAGACTCCTGAAAAGCGGGTTTCTCCATATAATCTGCCATCCTTCTGTAAGCTCACTACTTCGTTTACCTTCCATTTCCTTTTTTCGGAATGGCGTGGGATCGTAAATTCCGAACATCATCAGCGTTGCAATGATGTACAACCCAACTGTACCAAAAATCACAAATTGCCCACTTGTTAATGCGACGGCAACCCCTCCTAGTGCCCAGCCACCTAAATTCACAGTTTCTGAGACAATCGAGAAGAAACTGTTCGCTTTCACGAGTTGTTCTTTTGGTACTAATCGCGGTAGCATAGCATGACTTGCTGGGGCTGCCCAGCCATCTAGAAAGGCAATCGAACCCACAAACATTAAAATGATGAACAGCCCAGAAGTTGTTTCAAAGATTAACAAAATCGATAGGACAACTAACAGCGCGGTCTTACATACTTGCGAGTAAACGAGCAACGTCTTTAAAGGAAAACGATTCAGCAACCAAGGAGAAATCATTCCACTTATAAAACGACCAAACATATTGATGAAAGGCACTAATGCTAAAGCAAAAGGCGACTCCGTGAGTGAATATAAAACAGAAATGATCCCGACAATATAAAAAACATCCCCTAGATTAGCCATTGATTGGCCGATCCAAAGAAAACGAAACGATTGGTTTTTCATTCTTACTACCCCTTTGTAATTAAAATTGAAAATTTATGTTCACAGGGTAGTTTTACACTCGTATTATTCCTCCTTTGATTAGAACAACTTTATACGTAAAAACACAAAAACCTTTAACGTTAGAATTGCTATCTAAAAGAAGGGTAGTAAGAATGAAAGAGATTTCATATAATTCCCATTATATCAACAAGACGAATACTTTACTATCCTATTGTGACTTCTTTAAAACCATACCGAAATACCAAATATCAGTACCTAATGATGAAGGATGGATACCCTCAGATGCAGGACAAAGGTTTTTCGGTAAACTTAACAACCATTATTTTGTTCGAGTTAACGATCATAAATAATGGTTTTTTCTATTTGTGTAAGTTCAATGGAAATAGATAAATGAATACTAGTGTTTATCATCATATACGCAATAAGGAGATGGAATATTGTGATAAAATAAAAGTGGAGGTGACAATTTTGACTGATCATGAAGTAAAGAACTGGGGACGGTTGATCAAGTATCATCGTCAGAAACAAGGATTAAAGCAAGATGATGTATCAGTGGGAATTTGCACACCGTCTTACTTGAGTCGTATAGAAAATGGGGTTGTCATCGCTGAACAAAAAGTATATGAAATGTTATTAGCCCGCTTAGGGATTGACCTAGATCAAGAAAAAGGGAATCTGGAGATAAAGCATTCTTTCCTTGAAACAATATATGCAAAATTATTATCAAATGAAAGCCTTACGGAAAACGAATTAACTAGATTAGAATCTTGTCATAAGGAGATTTTTCAACAAGAGATCGATTTGTTAGCTGGACTGGTTTATAGTCGGTACTTGTTTTCTATTGATGCGATAAACGAAGCTCGAGAGCTACTATTAAAAATCGAACCATTTATCACCTGGCATCAAGACAGAATCACCCAAATGTATATTGCTATCACAACGAATCTTCATTTATCCTTCTTAGAGTTCCAACAGATTATCTTTAGAGAAGACCATCAACATGTCAGTAATTATATGAATACTGCCAATCGTTTTGAACAAGCAAATTACTTTTATCACTTGGCATTTGCACATCATCGCTATTATTCATTCCAACAAGCACTAGAC
The DNA here is from genome assembly GCF_000813425.1 of Sporosarcina sp. ZBG7A. Taxonomy (GTDB): domain Bacteria; phylum Bacillota; class Bacilli; order Bacillales_A; family Planococcaceae; genus Sporosarcina. The sequence goes on along the minus strand of NZ_JWIB01000005.1, from coordinate 58,967 downwards.
TACATCAATAGTGCGACACAAGTTTTTTCTCACCAATTTAAACCTTTGTTTCAATTAAAGTTGTATTCAATGAAGGGAGTTATTCTGAATGATCTACATAGATTCCATGAGGCATTAGTAGAGTTTGAAGCAGGGCAGGACTTGTTGAGAAATGTTGAAGCGATTCAAACACCTAGGCAATGGAGTTCTCTTTATAATAACATTGCCTACTGCTATGAATGCCAGGGATTATTTAAGGAAGCTATGTCCTTTTATGAACAAGCGAATAGCTTTGGCGAAGATTTACATACCGTTATTAATTGGATGCGTGCTAGTTATCAAGAACGGGATGAAGAAACGCTATATCAGTTATTCATCGAATACCCGAATGAGCGATTTAATGTGACTCATCATCACTATCAGTTGCTTTTATTGAAATGTGCAAGTGAGGGGAACTTCACAATCATGAAGTTAAAAGACCTTGAAGAACTCGTTTTCCCTTATTTCAAGCAGCAAGAGTATTATTCACTTACATTGTACTACGCTCCACTATGGGCAGCATTTTATGAAGAGCTCCATGCTTATAAGCAAGCAAATATCTGTTTAAAACATGCATTGATTGCGAGTGAAAAAGTACGTCAGCGTATGAGTAGCTAGAAGTAGATATGGTGAATTAGACTTCTCTATTGGTACAGGGTGTCATTTTGGCCAAGTGATAGAAACTATTACAGGTCTGATGAAAGGAGTATGGAAAAGATGAAAGAAGACAATTTCCAAGAACCGTACAATGACTTGATGGGAGACATCATTAAGAAGCACGCAGAAGAGGGTGGGATGGACAATCTACCTGGAAAAGGGAAACCTTTGAGTCAAGAATATTTCTCAGGAGATACGTTTCAACATTTTCAACGAATTGCTAAGGACGCGGGATACAAGCCGCATTGGCTGAATTTACAACAGGAAATTCGAGAAGATGTTCACCTTCTTGCTGATTTTTATGAGGCGAATATAACGGTAGATTTAGAAGGTCGGTTAGAGAAAATTAACGAGAAGGTCTACAAATATAATCGATTATGTCCTCGCCCCATGCAGAAGGGCCCAGTTTCTTTGGATACTATAAAAAACGTGTTAGAAAGAAGAGATTAACTCGTATAGTGGATAGATTTCTGCACGAAGGAGTCGTTTTAAGTTGGGGATATTAAAGGAATGGAAAGACCCTGGCATATTGTTGTCGTCAATAGCGATTTCAAATATTGGTAACTTTATTTACCTGATAGCGATTAATATTATCGTATTTCAACTCACGGGTTCTGCAGCAGCTGTTGCGGGACTCTGGATTATTAGTCCACTTACGAATATCGCCACTAAATTTTGGACAGGAAGTTTTATCGATTATAGAAGTAAGAGGAAAATTATGATGAGTACATATGTAATTCGGGCTGTATTCATTAGTCTCATTCCTTTTGCTCCAAATATGGTAGTTGTATATGGAATCTTGATTGTGCTCAGTATAGCGAACTCTTTCTTTCATCCAGCCTCTACGACCTATTTAACCATTGTGGTGCCAATCGAAAAAAGGAAGCGGTTTAACGCAATCCGTTCTTTTGCAAGTTCAGGCGCTTTCATTATTGGTCCAGCCATTGGAGGCGCATTGCTCTTTTGGTTATCTTATGAAATTACGTTATGGATCAACGCTGTATTATTCGTTGTAGCGGCAATGTTGCTGTTATTGCTCTCAGAGAAAGAAAATATAGATCAAAATAAGGTTCCTGCGTTGACGATTTCGCAAGTAGTGAGTGATTTCATCGTTGTTAAAGACTTTTTCGTTGCGAATCGATATGTATCTGCTATTTATCTTGGATTCACCATAATTATGATCTTCTCTTTTACAATGGATACTCAAGAAGTCGTCTTTACTCAGCGGGTGATTGGTCTTTCTGAAATTGACTATAGCTTGCTTGTGAGTATAACGGGGATAGGATCTGTCCTCAGTGCTATATTATTATCAATTTTTGCAACTAAAATTTCTCTGAGATATATGATTTCTATAGGGCTAATTATGATGACAATAGGCTATGTGATTTATGCGTTCTCATGGTCATTTTTATCAATAGTGATTGGTTTTTTGATTTTAGGGTTCTTTAACGTGTTTTTAAATGCAGGGATCATGACGTTTTATCAAAATAATGTGCCAGTTGCGGTAATGGGGAGAGTAACCAGTATCTATCAGCTCATTCAAAGCGTGGTGCAGGTTGTATTTATACTTGGTATCGGCGTCTTAGGAGATGTTTTGTCTTTACGAGTTGTCATTGCTTCATTAGCAATTGTGATGCTTTTAATATCTGTTATATATACCTGTTTAGTTCTGAAAACAGATAAAAAGCGATTTTTTCTAGAGGATATAAACTAATCAAAGGAAGAAGAAATCATTCAATATTCGGGTTGTATAAATGAGTAAAGGCTACTATACAATCTGGCAATTCTAATGTTTAATAATTCAATGAATGCCCCGCGATGGTTGATATAACTGACACTCGCGGGGATGTTTTTTTATAGCCAAGCCTCTTTTAAAATCTTCACGCCTCTCTGTATTTCATCGCAGGTTAGATTACTAAAGCCAAGTTTTATCATAGGCATTTCTGGATAGTTATCAATGAAATAGATGGATGTAGGATACACTTTAATGCCTTCCGCGGCAGCACGTTCAATCAGCCAGCTCTCAGAATGTTTTTGATGTATCTGAACTAATAAGTATAAACCAGACTGTTCTCCAATGATTGAAATATGGTTTTTGAATTGCTTATTTAACTCAGAAACTAAGCAATTCATCTTGCGCTTATAAACAAGGCGCATTCGTTTAATATGACGGATCCATTCACCCTCTTCCATAAATTTAGCCATTGAAAGTTGGCTAAGAAGGGAAGTGGTGCTCTCGAAATGCTGAAATTGTTTTTTATAATGGGATAAAAGCAACTGTGGCAAAACCATATAACTTAAGCGGATTCCTGGAAGAAAGGATTTTGAAAAATTGCCCAGGTAAATGACTTTTGTTGAATCAATGGAAGCTAGTGCTGGAAATGGTTGTTGTGTGTAACGAAACTCACTATCATAATCGTCTTCAATAATATATCCCTCTCTATTATTGGCCCATTGAATGAGTTTTTGTCTTTGTTGAATAGACATACTTACACCCATTGGACTCTGGTGGGAGGGCGTTACATAAATTAAACGTGACACCATATTTTCTAAATGTGAAAAATCAGCACCTGATTCATCAACAGGTAAAGTTTCAAGTGAGAAAGAATGAAATAGGAAGGCAGCTTTTGCACCGTCATACCCGGGGTCTTCCAAAATCATGCTTCCGAAATCATTCTTCAGGATATGTCCAAGATTAACCAACATTTGCTGAGTGCTACTACCAATGATAATTGCGTTCGGATCTGTTTTTACCCCGCGAGATTCAAACAAATAAGTGGCGATTTGTTCACGCAAACACATTTCACCAAAGGGATCCCCATATTGAAAGCTTTCCTGAAGTGCTAATACTGAATTAGAAATTCTTCTCCAAGCTTTTAAGGGGAAGTTTTTCTGATTGACAGCGCCTGCCTTAAAGTCTATTAAAAATGTTGTCTTCGGCTCAGTTTGACTTTCAGAACTATTAGTAGGGATAGAAATGTATCCCTCTTGGAATAAGGACGGCTCTAGTTCATTAACTGTGTAGCCTTTTCTTTCTGCTCCACGGATATAGCCTTCTGCAGCAAGCTGTTCATAAGCCATTAAAGTCGTATTGCGACTGACTTGCAGGGATTCTGCTAACTGACGTAAGGATGGTAATTGTTCATTTGCTGGCAGATCCCCATTCTCGATTAATAATTTAAACTGATTATATATCTGTTTGTATTTAGATGAATGGCTCTCTAAAGCAAAGATAATGTTTTTCATTTTAAACAACCTCTGTCATGTCTATTTTGTTACAACTGTGTCTTTTAAAATGTCAATTATCATATTACTATTATCTCTAACGGAAGTCACCTTTGCTTAAAAAAGCCTACGTCTCATCGAACAGGATACTGAAATGGAGAGATGGGTTTAAGAGTTGCACTAAATAGGGATAGGCGTGCAAGTACCCGTATACCCATAAAACATCCTTAGAATAGTGGAGAACTCTAGCGAAGTGTGATAGTAAATTATTTGAATATGAAAGGAGCATTAAATTCATATGACTATACATATAAAAAGGTGTACTTTAGAAGATTTATACAGCCTTCAGGAAATTAGCGTTGAGACATTTGAAAAGACATTCAGCAAACAGAACTCGCCAGAGAACCTTGCAGGTTACATGGAAAAGGCATTTACCTTAAGACAATTAGAAAAGGAATTATCTAATACATCTTCACAATTCTTTTTCATTTATTTCAATAATGAGGTCTCTGGATATTTAAAGTTAAACGTTGATGAGGCTCAGTCTGAAGTCGTAGATCAAGATTCACTTGAGATTGAGAGGATATATATCAAAAGTGAATTTCAAAAACGAGGACTTGGAAAGTGTCTTCTAAATAAAGCTCAGGAAATTGCGAAAGAATGCGGGAAAAAGAAAATCTGGCTTGGTGTGTGGGAAAAGAACGAGAATGCGATTGCATTTTATAACACACAGGGATTTATCCAGAGTGGAACTCACACTTTTGTCATGGGAGATGAAGAACAGATGGACTTTATCATGACGAAAACACTACTATAAATTCTAGAAAGGCGGTTTATCATGTATATTCCGAATTACTTTAAAGTCGATAATTTTGATGAAATTTCAAGCTTTGTTCAAAAAAACTCATTTGGTACAGTCGTAACAACAGAACAAGGGAAACCAATTGCTACTCATTTGCCGATGCAATTAGCAAAAAAAGGAGATGATTACTTTATAACAGGGCATCTCTCTTACGGAAACCCTCAATGGAAAACATTCGATACTTCCGATGAAGTACTGGTTATGTTCCAGGGGCCCCATGCATATATCTCTTCTTCCTGGTATGAAGGGGAGAATGTCCCAACGTGGAACTATCAATCTGTTCATGTATATGGCGAAGTCAGTATTTTGGACAAGGAAGAGTTGAAAGAGGACTTGACAATGCTATTGCAAAAATACGAAAAACATCGTGAGGAACCGGTTTTATGGGATAGACTTTCACATTCTATGTTAGAAAAACAACTAAATGGTATTGTCGGATTTAAAATCAAAATACAAGAAATCCAAGCAGCATATAAACTAAGCCAAAATCGAAATAAAAAAGACTACTTTAACATTATTGATAAATTGAATGAGGAAGAGGACTTCAATTCTCATAGAATTGCAGAGGTTATGTCGAAGAGAAATTCATAATTATTGGAGGTAACGGATAAACTTACCTTGTAACAGATAGCAGTAAATACAAAGTCAATTTGATATACATTTTTTATCACTCTTTAATTGATGTAATATTTAGATATCCGTGTTAGAGTTTAAATATACTTTTGAAAGGTGTGATTACAATGGAAAATATTATTACTTATAATCAGGAAAATCGTTTTATTGGAGGACATTACGAGTAATTCATGAAGAATTTCATTGAATGCTCGTAAATTTGATAATTATTGGAGGAGCATTCATGTTAACAAATCAAGGGTTTAATTTATGGTCGGATAACTATGATCAAACAGTTCAAGTCAGTGAAGAGAATAATCTATATCCATTCGCCGGATATAAGAAAATACTAAATACGATTTTCAATGAAGTGATGCAAGAGGAGAATTCCAAAGTTCTAGATATTGGATTTGGAACAGGTGTCTTAACAAGTAAACTCTATGAAAATGGACACCAAATTGATGGAGTAGATTTTTCATCAAAAATGATTTCCATTGCTCAATCTAAAATGCCTAATGCCAACTTGTACGAGTGGGATATTTCAGTAGGTCTACCTCCTGAGATTCTTGAAAATAAATATGATTCTATTATAAGTACTTACACATTGCACCACTTAACAGACGAGGAAAAAATATCATTTATAACGGACCTAATTCCTCTTCTTAAAAAGGACGGTAACATATTCATCGGAGACATTTCCTTTGAAACTCGGGAGAAATTAGATACATGTCGTCAGGAAAGTATTGAATACTGGGATGAGGATGAATATTATTTTGTTTATGATGAAATTAGTTCTCTACTAAAGGTTCAGTGTGAATTTTATCCGATTTCTCATTGTGGTGGCGTATTCATTATTTCGGAATGACAAACTTTTTTATCGAAGTTGCAGCATTTTACCTTTGCCACTTCTTGGATTTTAAGCGTAACTAAAATAACGAACGTCCAATTTTATGAAGGATGTGACATTGAAGAACAGCTCTGTACAGAGCTGTTCTTTTATTTTATCACCATTATTTTGCCGCTACCTATAGATTCCTCTTATCTATCTTTCATCTGGGCAAAGTGAATTGCCTCCCGGCTTACTCCCTTCCATACAATAGCCTGACCTTCGACAATTCGATAAATGTAGATGGATTTAAATTAGCACAATTCATCCATTCCTTTAATTTTAAGTGATTTATTACTTCCGTGGCTTTAGGTACAATTGATCTACTTTCGGAAGAGTTTGTTTTCATCTTAACAGGTAGTTGTGATCCCAGGATATCAGGCTTGAATCATGAATAAGCATTTATAAGCGTGTTTAGTGTAAGTTCAAAAAAACAGGGAAACCACCTATTACAAGAAGCATTCCTTGGTATATTGAGAAGGACTATTTTTTGTGAACTTTTACATAACGTGCAAGGTGAAAAGATTTAACGTACAAGGGAGGATCACGAAATGTCAGAAACAAGAGATGAAATCATTTTAAGAGGACTACAAGAAAATAATTTAAAGAATGTGGACTTAAATATACCGAAAGAAAGGATTAATGTATTTACTGGTCTTTCTGGATCAGGCAAGAGCTCCGTTGTTTTTGATACATTAGCAACGGAAAGCAGACGACAAATGACTTTGAACTATCCTCTATATGTCAGAAATCAAATGCCGAGATATGAAAGACCTCATGCTGACCTGATGCAGCACTTGAGCCCAGTTGTCGTAGTAGAGCAAAAGCCTGTTGGCGGCAATTCACGCTCCACAGTGGGAACTTATATGGACATCCATCCATTGATCCGACTGTTATTCTCCCGAATCGGCAGTCCACCGATAGGCTCTGCCACCGATTTTTCTAGCCAGAGTTCGTTCGGTAAATGTCCGGAATGTAATGGGTACGGAGAGGTCATTGCCCCAGACTTGAATAAGATTATCAATTTGAATAAGTCACTTCGAGAATATGCAGTGAAATTTAAGCCTTTATCACCTTCAGGTTGGCAAGGTAGATGGATGATGACTGGCGGATTGTTTGATCCTGATAAACCGATTAAAGACTATTCCAAGGAAAAGTACGACTTATTGATTTATGGTCCTCCTGAAGGTGAACGGGTATTTGCGCCGTTCCATACGAAAGACGGTCCTCATGATCATGAGTGGGATGGGTTACTGCCGAGATTCACACGTCTTTATATAAATAGAGATGTCACCAAGCTAAAACAGACTTCTCAAGATGATGTATTAGCCGTGTCCACGCATACATTATGTCCGAACTGCGAAGGTTCAGGTCTAAACCCTAAAGTTCTGGAATGCAAAATAAATGGCTTCAATATCGCAGAATACGACCAGTTAGAACTGATAGAACTCCTGGGTGAACTGTCGAAAATAAAGGACCCAGTAGGAAAATCGATTGCACAACAAGCGATTCCAAATGTAAAACAACTCATTGACTTAGGATTAGGATATTTGAGCTTGGCGAGAAAAATGGGCACACTGTCCGGAGGGGAAGCACAACGAGTCAAAATCGCTCGTCATTTGGGGAGCAGTCTAAATAACATCACCTATATTTTCGATGAACCTAGTGCTGGACTTCATCCCGAAGAAATTGATATGTTAACCAAAATGCTGAAAAGCTTGAGAAATAACCATAATACCGTAGTTGTCATCGAACACAATTTATCTGTCATAAAAGTAGCGGATGAAATCATTGAAATGGGTCCAGGAGCGGGCGTACATGGTGGAGAAGTAGTCTATCAAGGGGAACTGGAAGGTCTAAAAAAAGCTTCCATCTTAACTACACTAGATCATAAGCTTACTGTAAATAAAAATCCAAGAAATGAAAGAAAGTATTTTACGATACAAAATGCCACTAATAATAACTTGAAAAATGTAAGTGTTGAGATCCCTGAAAATGTCTTAGTCGCTGTATGTGGAGTTTCGGGTTCCGGTAAAAGCTCCTTACTATTTGGAGCATTCACAGAAAAGTATCCGGAAACGATCGCTGTAGGGCAGGGCAGTATCGGAACTTCTAGCCGCTCGACACTTGCTACCTACATGGGAATCATGGATGACATTCGCTCGATTTTTTCAAAAGCAACTGGACAGCCAGCGGGGTTATTCAGCTTTAATTCTTTAGGAGCGTGTCCTGTCTGCGATGGAAAAGGAGTTACCACGCCAGATGTAGCATTTGCGGATCCAGTGACCGTTACATGTGAAGCCTGTGGAGGTACGAGATATTCAGACGAAGCCTTGTCTTATCAATACGAGGGTAAAAACATAGTTGGAATTTTAGATCTCACGATAGACGAAACGAATAACTATTTTAAAATGCCAAAAATCGTGAAAAAGGTAAATACCCTAATAGACGTTGGATTAGGGTATCTGACATTAGGACAGACAACAAATTCTCTAAGTGGAGGAGAATTGCAACGACTCAAGCTTGCAAGTCACTTGAAAAAAGAAGGACAAATCTATTTACTGGATGAGCCATCTTTAGGATTGCATACTAGAGACAATGACAAACTGTTAGACGTCTTTCAGAACCTTGTCAACAAGGGGAATTCTGTTATCATCGTCGAACACAATTTGGACTTTATCGCGGCAAGTGACTGGGTCATCGAAATGGGTCCAGAAGGAGGGAAAAAGGGAGGTCATGTCCTTTTTGAAGGAACACCAGAAGAGATGCTACACGCAGACACAGTGACTGCGAAATGGCTTAAAGATGGAGCTGCGGAATAATTTACATCAACCTTTTCTTACTATTTTTATTTTGATACCTGTTTGAATACAACCTATAAACGATTTTGAACTAGTATCTCATAAAGGTACCTGTGAAAGATGAGAAGGGTCCGTTCGTTAGGGCCACATATCATTCTTACACAGTGTTCTGCTCGATCTGAAAACGACAAAACGAGCCGACCTAAATACCTAGGTAGGCTCGTTTTGCTGTTGAATCTAATCTATTTTACCGACACACAACAACTTCCCGTTCAAAGTGTGCTTTCTTAGCAATACAACGATCTAATATTTCAAAACCTGCATCTATCAGTAAATCATCCATCGATTCTATCGTGACGATGACGAGTTTGTCTGTCAGTGTGCGGGCTGCCTGCAAAATCGATGCTTGCTGGTCTCGAGTGACGTGTGTATATAAGTTATACGGCATATCGATGATTGCGGCATCATAATGGCCGGGGGCTTCTTCAATTGGTCCAGGCGTCACATCACCAGTCAATCCGAAGTGTGCGATGTTTTTTCGTGAACCGAGCACCGCAAGTGGGTTAATGTCACGTCCGTCCATGTCGATTCCCATTGATAACGCTTCAACTAGCACGTTACCGATACCGCAACATGGGTCAATCGCTTTCACGCCTTCAGGATGTGGTACGGCGATATTTGAAACCGCGCGTGCGACACGTGTGCTGAGTGCAGTGGAATACATTTCAGGCTTTTTAACGTGCTCTCTCCATACTGATATACTTTCAGTCAAATAGCCAAACAGGTACTGCTGGCCTATCTGAACAACACCGTATAAAATATCGGGTTGAAACAAGTCAGCTTCTCCCTGCATGGCCATTCCAATTGACCGTTCCACTTTTCGCCGATCGGGATGAGCAATCTTAGCTGTTTCACCAAGTGCTATTGTATTGAGGCAACGAATAAGAAAACGTTGTCCGTCATTTGTAAGTGTAGTGACATAGTCTGCAACTTCCTGAACGGAATTGCACGTAACTAGTACATCCAGCCGTTCTTTCATGAAAGGGCTTCGGCTAGGATCAATGCAGGTTTCACTGAAGATGAAATTCTCGTGCGTGTCTTTATTGAAAAATGCGCGCATTTCAAGTCGACACAACTCTATTTCATCGGTGTGTCGGCTATACGTGTATAGATGATTGACTGCTGCCTTATTCACGCTTCATCCTCTAATGCGACAAGCATTTTAAAGACAAATTCGTATACAAGTTTAAGCGTTTCATCGAATGTGTTTGTATCAGAAAAACCATCGACATAATCTAGTGCGATATTTACGTCCCACAATCCATCATCAGCTGAGAACATTAAACTGCGTGTACCTGGTGCAGTTCCCAGTTGTGCATCGATATATTTCTTTAGCCATTCACCATGCTTTTTCTGAACCTGGAGTCCGAATAACGCAGTGACGGTTTCGAAGACATCATCCATTTCAAGAACAACTCCATCGATCCCAATTGTCGCAAATGATGGGTCTTCGGCAAATAGATAAGCAGTAGGTTGAGTCTTCACTAATGATACAGCGAGATTGCCTGTATTTGCAGGTGTTTCTAATGGCTCATCTGTTTCTTTGTTCGATAGACTATACATCGGTGAGAAGGCGGGAGCTTCAATTACTTTCATATCTGGTGAAAGCAACTCTTTCTTCTCTAGAAATTCCTTTTGCTGTGGATTTAACGGAAGTCCTTCTTGTGACTCATGTTCTGCGATATAATTTTTCATCCATTTAGTTATCATTCAATCCAACTCCTTCAATACCCTTCAGTATACCTTATATGAACACTCACAGTCACTCGATCTCTTCGTACCATGGATTAACATGGATTAAGACTTCACCGACATCGGGATTTGCGTCCTTGATAGCATTCCTGAGAGCACTTGTCACATCGTGTCCTTGTTGAATCGTGAGCTCCGCTGGAATACTTATACGAATATCCACAAGTACATAATGTCCATGCTCACGCGCCCGTAGACGGTCAACCCGTTTTACTTGGGGGAATTCTTCTATTAACTGTTTGAACAACAACAGCCGTTCTTCACTCACGGTTTTTTCCATTAAAATATCGAGCGCTTCTTTTCCGATGTGGATTGCGAGTCGTAGCACCAGAATGGCAACAATTAGTCCAGCAAGTGGATCTCCATAGGACAGAACAGGAATGTCAAAATGGTAACCGATTAGTCCAAGCCCAATTCCGACGACAGCTGCTAGAGAAGCATACACATCCGCAAGGTGATCGTATGCTGTAGCAATGAGGCCTTTACTGTTTTCTTGTTTTCCGATTCGCATCGTGTAGAAATAGAGTGCCTGCTTCCAAAGCATAGAAACGATCGCGGTGATCAATGCAAGAACACTCGCTTTAGCAGGCTCTTCGAAAAATGCGAAGATAGCTTCTATAGCGATGTAAATGGCAGCTGCTCCTAAAATGAGCCCGACGAGAGCGGAACTGATAACTTCTGCTTTTCCGTGCCCATATGGATGATCTTCATCTGGCGGACGTTTGGAAAAGCGCATCGAGGTTAACGCTGCCGCAGAAGCTACCACATCGCCAGCGTTGTGAAAGCCATCTGCTAACAAAACTGGACTATGAAATAGATAGCCTACAATGATTTTTATGATGGTAAGGAAGATGTTGCTAATTAGACTAACCCAGATTGCAATTAGGGAAGATAATGAGTGTGTCGTGTTCGTCATAATCAGATAACCTCCAATTTATAAAGTTGCAGAGGGGAAACAAAAACCCCTGACGTATTTTGGTCAGGGGTTTGGATAGAAAATTTATAGGATTGGTCATTAATCAGCATAGTATACATAGTTATCACTCGCTTCACATTAGTTGCGTACCAATAAGTATACCTCTTTGACAAACACAATACAAGCTGAGAAGCTGGGTAGAGAAGATTGCAAAAAGGATAGTTATGAATTATAATTCATTTATTATAATAATTATACATACTGATGGAGGCTGAGCTACATGAAACTTTGGGGTGGAAGATTTTCTTCTAAAGAACACGAGCGCATGGAACAATTTAATACGTCTTTGCCTGTAGACAACCGTTTAATTGAACAGGATATCGCTGGGAGTCTTGCACATGTGGCTATGCTGGTCCACTGTGATTTGTTGACACCTGAAGAGGGAGAACTGCTCCTCAATGGATTGGAAGAGATTCAAAATGATATTTCTTCTGGAAAGTTATTAGTAGAAGGGGATTATGAAGACGTGCATTCGTTCGTCGAAGTCCAACTGACTGAGCGAATCGGAGAAACAGGGAAAAAACTGCATACCGCACGTAGCCGAAATGACCAAGTCGCAGTCGATATGAGACTGTATGCAAAAGCTAAAGCGAAGGAAGTATCAGATTTGCTGCAAAACCTGATGGATTCCTTAACTGCAAAAGGACAAGCAAATGATGTCATTATGCCTGGATATACACATCTCCAACGAGCACAAGTTATCACGTTCAGCCATCACGTTGGTGCATATGTCCAAATGTTTTCACGTGATAAGAAACGAATTGAAAACGCTGCGGAACTTATGGATGAAAACCCACTAGGTTGTGGTGCGTTGGCGGGAACCACACATGAAATTGACCGTGATGTAACAACAGCACTCCTTCACTTCGCAAAGCCTGTGGACAATTATATCGACGGCGTAAGCGACAGAGACTATCTATTAGAACTCATGTCCGATTTCTCCATTATAATGATGCACTTAAGCCGCTTAAGTGAAGAGCTAATTCTTTGGAGCAGCCAAGAATTCAAATTCGTTACGATGTCCGATGCATTTTCAACAGGCAGCAGCATTATGCCGCAGAAAAAGAATCCGGATGCTGCCGAACTGATCCGAGGAAAAACGGGTCGCGTCTACGGCTCGCTATTTGCGTTATTAACAACACTTAAAGGATTGCCACTCGCGTACAATAAAGACATGCAAGAAGACAAAGAACAATTCTTCGATGCAGTGGATACCGTCATCGATTGCATCGACATCATGTCCAGCATGATCGACACAATGCAAGTCAACGCCGACCAAATGCGTAACGCCGTCAAAGCCGGATTCCTGAACGCAACAGAAGTCGCCGACTACCTCGTCAGCAAAGGCACACCATTCCGAGACGCCCACAGCATCGTCGGTCGCCTCATCATCTATTGCGAACAAGAGAAAAAAGGCATCGAAGAACTAACAATCGCAGAACTCAAAAACTTCAGTAACTCCATAGAAGAAGACGTATTCGCCTACATCGACTACGACGAAATCCTAAACAAAGGCACAAAGAAATTTATGAAAATGGGTCAATGAGTTTATCTTCATGCCCTCTTTGAAGTGATAATGAACTAGATGATTTCTCTAACACTTCGTTGATTGGAGTGAAAGGTGGCGACTCCTAGGGGATAAGCAAAGGTTGAAGACCCCGCAGAAGCGAAGCGCCGAGGAGGCTGAAATCAAGCCCCCTGGAAAGCGTCCACCTGTAACGGAAATCAACACCGTCTAATTTTACTCTTTTCAAGAAAAAGGCTGTCCAGAAATCAGTAAAACTGACATCTGAACAGCCTTTTTAATCTTTAAATTACCCCATAATGTGATAACCAGCATCCACATAAACCACTTCGCCAGTTACACCACTAGACAAATCACTCAACATCACCATGCTCATCTTCGCCACTTCTTCCAACGTAATGTTTCTACGTAACGGCGCCTTTTCTTCAATCTCATGAAGAATCGTATTAAACGAAGGAACGCCTTTAGCAGACAACGTACGAACCGCTCCAGCTGACACCGCATTCACACGAATGTTCTCTTTTCCAAGATCGTGTGCTAAATAACGCATAGACGCCTCAAGCGCTGCTTTAGCAACACCCATCACATTATAGCCATCCAAAACTCGTTCAGCTCCAAGATAGCTCATGGTAATAATTGAACCGCCTTCGGTCATATAACGACGCGCTTCACGAGCAGTGGCAACAAGTGAATACGAACTCGTATCTTGTGCAAACGCATAGCCGTCACGTGAAGTTTCCACAAAATCATTATGCAGATCTTCCGCGTGTGCAAATGCGACAGAGTGAACCACACCGTGAATTACACCAACTTCAGTACCAATCTTTTCAAACGCAACACGAATGCTTTCATCCTCGTTCACATCACATTCTGCAACCAAACGAGCCGTCAATTCATTCTTCTCAAGTGCCTTTTCAAGCTTAGCAAGTGAACGCTCTTTACGATAAGTGAAAATTACATTTGCACCTACCTCAAAAAGTGTTTTCGCGATTCCCCAAGCAAGACTTCTCTCGTTCGCAACACCCATAACAACAATATTTTTCCCTTTAAGTTTCAATAAATCTTCCATGATTCAGTGGCCCCCTTGAAATCGTTCTATTATATTTTTTAGTTAGCAGTCAGTATCAATACCTGGTCACAAAATAATTATAGCACAGTTTCTTTTTACAGTTCCATCGTGAGTATGAAACGAATTTAGAAGGTGACACTAAGAGTAACTTGCGAAAAAGGAGTGCTCATTATGATACGTTTAAAGACAGGGCTTGAAGGTAGAAAGACACAATTTGGTGTCATGCAAAATCGACTCGAAGAATCTGGCTATCATCTCGGAGGGAACTGGGACTACCACACCGGATATTTTGACAGGATTTTGAACCGGGAAGAAGGGGAGACTATTTATATCCGTGCACCATTTGATGTCATTGCAGGCATGTTGGACCAAGACAATGCGTCCATTCAGTTTAAAACGCCTTATATCATTAAGCATGTCATCAATGTTGGATTTGACTCGGAAGAAAATTCACTTTTGACATCGACATTCAACCAATTCCAGGAACCTCTCGATAAGGACGGAAGAATTCCAGATAAATCAAAATGGCAAGAAATCGGAGTAAGAGAAGTGGGTCGTCTCCTTGCGATTTTAGAATGAAAATGAAATGATTGTTTTCTGAAAAATGTCTATACAGAAGCCTCTGGTTCGTGTACGGTATAGGTATAAAACCTATCAGGAGGCTTCTAATGATCAAGAAAATCCTATTCCCATTTCTTATCGTTGTGCTCATGTTTTCAATTGCCAATCCAGCATCGGCAGGGAAGGTGTTCAGTGACGTCGGTGACCAATATGCAGCAAAAGCTGAACTTGAATTTCTAGCTGAAAAAGGAATTGTCACTTCAGGTCCTTCTGTTGCTTATGGCATCAACCAATCCATTACAAGATTAGAAGCTTCTGAAATGCTCGTTCGTGCTCTGAAACTCGACACAACAAATCGTCCAGACCCACAGGTGGTAGATGTGATAAAAGGATCTGCTGGTTATGACATCATTGCAACCGTTGTAGACGAAAACATTATGGTTGGGAATTTGAAAAAGGAATTCAATCCAAATGCTTTGTTAACACGTGCTGAAATGGCAGCTATACTTGTGCGTGCTTTCGATCTACAACAGCCTAACAGCTCAAAGAAGTCTCAGTTTGTAGATGTGAATGTAAAAAGCTTTGCTGCACCATCAATCAGTATTCTATTTGCCAACAACATCACATTCGGTTATCCGGATCATACGTTCAAACCTACGATGACATTAACACGTGCCCATTTCGGAATTTTCCTTGCGCGAATATTGAATCCGGAATTTCAAGAAGCATTAACGTGTTTTAACCCCGCGGCGAAAAAGACGTATCATGTAAATGTGGCGGTTACGACTCTATGGAAAGCACCTAATGCAGCTAGACTCATTGACAGACCAGCTGTTTCTGCACCAACGGATATTCGAAAATGGACGAAAACGATGACGATCCCACAGAAACAATGGTTAGTCGGTAAAACAGAAACACAAGCGCTCTACGGACAAGAGGTAGTTGTACTTAAGACTTCAGGGAAATGGATGCAAATAGCTGTAAAAGATCAGTTTTCTCCTAAAAACAAAGCCGGCTATCCAGGTTGGGTTCCTGTGTCTCACATTAAAGAGTCATATGCGGATTATGGACAGTGTGCAACTGCTATGGTGAAAGCGCCAATTGCAAACTTATATCACGATGAAACCACTGCTACACCGTTCATGGAAATTAGTTTCAACACGATTCTTCCAGTTCTCGAAGAAAAAGGGGATTGGGTAAAAGTTCAGACGGCAACAGATGGGGCCAAATATGTACGTAAACAAGATGTAAATGTGCTTCAAAAAGGTAGTAAACTTCCTGCACCAACATCGCAGGACATAATAACAACTGCGAAAAAGTTTAACGGACTACCATACTTATGGGCTGGTACTTCAGGGTTTGGTCTGGATTGCTCAGGGTTCACGTACTCAGTCTATAGACAGCATGGCATCGATATTCCTAGAGATGCGAGTGTTCAAGCCACACATGGAACAGCTGTGAAGAAGAGTCAACTTCAACCAGGTGACCTTTTGTTCTTTGCTTACAATAAAGGTGAAGGGTCCGTACATCATGTCGGAATGTATATCGGAAATGGTAAAATGATTCATTCCCCAAATCCGAAGAAAACAGTCGAAATCATATCGATAGATGCAGGGCCATATCGCACCGAATTCTCAGGAGCTCGACGGTATTTGAAATAAGATGCTAAAAAGCCCATTCGCTATTAAGAGCGAATGGGCTTTCCTATGTGTTATTTAAGGATGTCATTATATAACAAACCGTCGTCGTCTAAAGAAATCACTTTCAAACGATTTTCTTTTTTGACATAGACACTTTTTACCTTTTTTTTGCCGCTTTCATCTTCAAAGAGAATCACGCGAGTTCCTGGGTTATCGGACTCCACTATTCCTTTGAGATCATTCACATCCGCAACTTCTGCAATCTTGCTGTACTCTTCGTAGGTTGTAAGCTCACTATTCTTTGCATCTGTTTCAGAAGCTTGTTCTTCCGCGGCGTTATTGTCTTCTGGGGCAGTGTTGACTGAGTTCTCTTCCAACGAATTTGTGTTTTCGTCAGGTGCATCAGGCTCTTGTGCAGGCTCATTACTTGTACAACCCGCTAGCATGATGGTCAACGCCCCTACAAGTAGTAATTTTTTCATTTTAAATGACCTCCGTAATAGTATTACCAATAAAGCATTTTAACGAGCAGGGTTCTAGAAGGCAACTAATTGGTTCCATTTTACCTATATCCAATAAGATTTCGACAAAATCCTTTATAATTCGCTGAATGTTTGTTACGCTCTAATTGAGAATAGATCGGCGAATCCATTTATGTAAAGTTCCTTGAGGAGTTGTGACAGTATTGACGTTTAAAAAGAATTTCATAATCGGTCTCATGCTATTTGCTTTGTTCCTGGGCGCTGGAAATATTATTTTTCCCCCAAAACTAGGTCAATTAGCAGGAAGCGATTTGGCGCTAGCAATGTTTGGTTTTTTAATTACAGGCGTTGGCCTACCGCTTTTAGCGATTTTGGCAATAGCACACGCAGGTGGTGATTTACGCTCAATCGCAGATCGTGTTCATCCCACTTTTGGTTTAATATTCACTATGATTGTGTATTTGGCAATAGGTCCTTTTTTTGGAATTCCAAGGACGGCTACCGTTTCGTACGAAATTGGTATCTCACCATTTTTGTCTGGTGAAGTAGCTACTGCACAATGGCCACTCCTTGTATTTAGTATTCTGTTTTTTGCGATTACTATAGGTCTGGCATTAAACCCTGCAAAACTTGTAGACCGTATTGGTAAGTATTTAACACCAATTTTGTTCTTGGTAATTGCACTTCTTGCTATCAAGAGCTTTGTAGATCCAATTGGTGCTATTAATCGTCCAGATGAAACGTTTGGCACACATCCTTTCTTCAAAAGCTTTGTTGAAGGATATTTAACGATGGATGTCATCGCGGCGCTTATTTTTGGTAGTGTCATTACGGCGGCCATTCATGCTGAAGGTGTAAAAACCTCTAAAGGCCTTATGAAGTCCATGATTGTAGCTGGAAGTGTCGCTGCAATTGGCTTAAGCTTTGTATACATATCTTTAGGATTCATCGGGGCAACAAGCCTCGAAGCAATCGGGCTTCAAGAAAACGGAGGTATCGTTTTATCACTTGCATCTGAATTGCTGTATGGTTCATTTGGTCCTGTTATCTTAGCCATTACAATACTTTTCGCTTGTTTGACCACTTCCGTGGGTCTCGTTTCTGCTTGTGCTCAATTTTTCTCACAAGTAGTGCCGGCTCTATCGTATAAAACATTTGTCGTGATTTTTGCAGTGTTTAGTGCCGTGGTTGCAAACGTAGGGCTGACTCAATTAATTTCACTTTCTATCCCTGTTCTGTTGATGATCTATCCACTCGCTATTGTTTTAATGTTGTTATCCTTTGTAGACAATGCTTTTGGCAGAAGACCAATTGTTTACGTGCTTGCCTTATTTGGTACGGCACTGGTTAGTGTTTTTGATGGTCTTGCCGGTGGCGGAATCGTAGTTGTACCAGTTGTGGACATTCTTAAGCACTTACCGCTGTATGAGCAACAGATTGGCTGGCTTTTACCAGCAATTATTGGCGCTGGGATCGGTTATGTCATCACTCTTGCTACGCCTTCTAAATGATGACAATACTACTGCTCCATGTTTAGTTTTGGTCGATTGAAGGAAGACTAAAGTTAACTGAACAAAAAGGAGAGGGTATCATGAATGCAAAAGAAACTGCACAAAACATTTTGGACAACAGCCATATCGGAACGATGTCAACTGTAGAGGCGAACAAGCCTTTTAGCAGATATATGACGTTTTATCATGAGGACTTCAGCCTTTATACAGCGACATCTAAAAAAACTGAAAAAGTGGAAGAGCTCGAGAAGAATCCAAACACATATATCTTACTTGGGTACAATGACGAAGGATATGGGGATGCTTTTTTAGAAATAGCAGGGACTGTCACGATTTCTGATGAAGAGCGATTAAAGGAAAAGGTTTGGAATGAACACATGAAACCTTGGTTCACTGGACCAGAAGATCCGGACTTAGTCATTTTAAAAGTAGTACCGGATTCCATTCGGGTGATGAACAAAAAAGGTGAAGAACCTCAAACAATCACGTTTTAACAAACAAAAGGATGAGCATTGTGCTCATCCTTTTTTACATATCTCCTTCATATTCATGACGTGCATCTTTCACGATGGCCTTTAACTCTTTTTCATCAGCTCCACGCAAAAAGTAAGCAACAGCGGCTTTTCCGATCGCATACGTACCTCCGCTTGCGATACTTGCACTAATTGCAGAACCGGCACCTGGAATGACGAGATTCGCAAATTTACTCCCTTGTTGGGCAATCATGCGCAATGTAAAACCGGTTGCGCCAATACCACCTAGAGATACGAGAACTTCGCGCGCAGTTTTAAAGTCAAGTTCACGACCAGACAAATAGGCTATAATCATGAGCAATATCGATTGTAATGCAAGCAAAACAGCGATGTCCGTCGCAATTAGCGGACTCAGTGCGACCGTTCCAGCTAACGCAGTGAAGACTTTTATGAAACGCAATGCAATTCGTTCAGAAATGGTGTTCAGTCGAATCGATAACCCCAGATGTATGGCTGCCCGGATGTCCAGGCTGTCTTCTAAAAAATCGATCAGTTCCTCGATTCCATAACGTCCATCAAATTCGATTGAGCGATTGTCATCCTCTACATCAGACCATTCAATGTAGGATGAAACGGGTAGAAACGCGGAAGCTGCCAGATCATTCTGTTCAAAAATCCGTTTTAGTTGCTCGGTTTTTTCGGTTATCAATTGAGTTTTTGCTGCAGGATAGTTTTCAGGTTCTTTCACACGAGAGGGATTCAAGTCATCTACTTGTGTAATGACTGCAATCAGTGGAAGTCCTTCGGCTGCTTTTTTCATGATTTTTTTCGTCACAGCAACATCTTTATCGATATGAGCCCGTTCCGTCGCTTTTTGTAAAAATAGGACGGCATCCGGCTCGAATGATTGTATGACGTCTTTTAATGTATCCTCAGCTTTTGTATCGAATGATTCTGATTCTCCAATACCGCGAGTGTCAATCACTTCAAAGTAAACATGCCCATCTGCCTCATAGGCATAGCGCTTTGCTTCCTTCGTGCCAATTTCCACTTCACTCACTTCAGCTAGATAACGACCACTCAGCGCGTTAATAAGACTGCTTTTTCCGACGCCTGTCCTACCGACTAATACAAAACGAGGGGGGCGTGGATTTTTTAGACCTTCCAACAGGTTTTGTAGTTCATCGTCATTCATCATAATTTCCATCATTTTTTTTCGTTGTTTTTCGGAAATTAAATTACCTGGAAGTTTGGTGAATAGCTCTTCAATATAATTGGACAAATTACCAATGTGTTGAAGTCGCTGACGCATTTCGTCAAATTGGGATTCCATGAGCAAACATCCTCTCGATCATTCTATACTTATTTTGTACCCACAACCGCTTCATTTCAAGCAGTAACTACCTATACATATCTAAAGTGTACCTAACGAAAGGGCAAATTGCATGGTATACTGAGAAACGAAAAATTTGAGCGGATTTATTGGAGGAATTGCATATGAAACAACTTGCAGGAGGCATACAATGGGCAGTATTTTTAATGGCTTCTTCAATCGCTGCACCGATTGCAATTGCCCACGTATTTGGAATGGATTCAGGGGATACCGCCCTGTTTTTACAACGGACTATTTTTGTATTAGGAGTTGCATGTCTATTACAAGCATTGATCGGCCATAAATTGCCGATTAATGAAGGACCAGCTGGTTTGTGGTGGGGAATCTTTGTTGTATACGCCGGTATGGTTGGTGTATTTTACAGCACTCCCGATGATGCATTGCAGGCACTCCAAAGTGGCATGCTGTACAGTGGGGTATTGTTTATCATCCTCGCAGCAACAGGCGTCATCACAAAGATGAAGAAACTATTCACACCTGCTATCACGTTTACGTATTTGATGTTGCTAATAATGCAATTGAGTGGAACGTTTATAAAAGGCATGGTAGGTGTGGAAACTCCAGAAGATGTAATTGATTTGCGTGTTGTCTTAGGTAGTTTACTTGTGCTGATCATCACGTTCGTTGCGATGGGCAACAAAAGAGAACGGGTATCCAAATATGCTGTGTTGCTTTCTATTGTTGTTGGTTGGGTGATTTTTGCAGTTCTTGGTCGTGCTCCTAGCGTTGGAATCGTCTCCGACCATATCATTGAACTGCCAAAAATGTTTGTCTACGGACCACCTGTTTGGGATGGTGGTGTTGCAGTCACAGCTGTTTTCATAACACTGTTGTTAATCGCAAATATGCTAGCTTCCATTCGTGTCATGGAAAATTTGCTTAAACAAAAGTTTTCCATGCAAGTAGAAGATCGTGTTCGTCAAGGCTCTTTTGTTTCAGGTATTAACCATCTACTTTCAGGTGTTTTTTCTGCAATTGGTCCAGTACCAATTTCGGGTGCTGCAGGATTTGTTGGAACAACGGGAATGGCATCCATTTTGCCATTCATCGTAGGGAGCGCCTTAATTGTTGCAATTACGTTCTTCCCAGCTATAATGGCAGTATTTGCAGCGTTGCCGGCACCTGTTGCATATGCCGTGACGTTTGCTATCTTCACAAAGATGGTGTCAATGGCATTTTCAGAACTAGATGAGGATCCTGAAAAAGATCGTGCACGAAAAGCCGTAGCTATTGGACTGATGACAGGAGTAGGAATTATGTTTGTGCCTTCAACAAGTTTTGCTCAATTGCCGGCAGTTCTCGCTTCCGTATTATCAAATGGATTAATTACAGGGACGATTGTAGCGATTGTCGTGGAACAGTTGTCAATGAGACGTAGAAAGTTTCAGTAATTATTTTTATCTTTCCAGGTTTGTGATCACTCCATAAGCGGGAATAGTCGTTAGAGTTGAACGTGAAACTAGAGGGAGATACTTATGAAACTGACAACAGGACAAACATATTGGGATAAAACAGCAAAACCAACTTCGCAATTCCCTTCACTTGAAGTAAATCTCAACGCAGATATTGTGATTATAGGTGGGGGAATGTCTGGAACATTAGCTGCGTATAAGCTAGCTTCTGCAGGCAAGCAGGTGACGGTTATTGACCGTAGCGAAATTGGAAGAGGAAGTAGTTCTGCCAATACTGGACTTCTTCAGTATGCAAGTGACACGATGCTCTCTGAATTTGTAGATAGGATCGGTGAAAAAGACGCTGTATCATTTTACAAAATGTGCTTGGAATCGATGGATGAGCTAACACAGGTTGCTTCAACATTACCTGAAACCACTGGGTATCGTTTGCGCGACAGTATTTATTATGCATCAACACCTAAAGATGTAGATAAATTGAAAAGGGAGTATAGCTACTTAAAAAAATACGACTTCCCAGCAGAGTATTTAGATCATAAGAAGTTGATTGAGGAATATGGAATTGACAAACCAGCAGCATTGCGTACTTGGCACGATGCTGAAGTGAATCCTTACCAATTCATACAAGCGTTGACTACAGAAAATTTAAAAATGGGCGTTACATATTTCGAACATACATCAGTTAATATGGATTCCTTGTCTGAAAGTGCAATCATGACGGAATCTGGTGCTAAGATTTCATTCGACTCGATTATTCTCGCAACCGGGTACAGCAAGCTATACAGCGAGCTGAACGGCAAAGCGCAAATCAATCAGACATTTGCGATTGCGACAAAACCGATAGAAGGGGAATTTTGGAAAGATAACGTTATGGTGTGGGAAACAAAAAAGCCATATCTATATTTCCGAACCGCTCCAGGTGGCAGAATGATTGCAGGAGGTTTAGACGAAGAATCGAGTGAGTTGTACGATGATCCGGAATTTATCCAACAAAAAGGTCAGGAAATTTTATGTGAAATAAAAGAGATGTTTCCACACTTAGATTTACAAATTGATGATGCATGGAATTCGTTGTTCGGCATTTCAAAAGATGGATTACCATTTATGGGGGCTGCGCCTCATCAAGACAATGTCTATTACTTGCTTGGATTTGAAGGCAATGGGACATGTTATTCAATGGCGGGAGCTTCAATCATTAAAGATTTACTGGACGGAACTCATAATCCATATTCACACATCGTCAAACCCAGTCGATAAAAAACGTTCGAATCTGTCTTTACTTTGACAGGTTCGAACGTTTTTAGTTAGGATTTTAGAAATTTAATCCTGCAAATGTATTACCGCCTTCAATCGTTCCAGTTTCAAAACCTTTATAGAACCAATCTTGACGTTGTTTGGAACTTCCATGCGTAAAACTTTCAGGGACAACATATCCTTGGGAGCGTTTTTGGATTGTATCGTCACCAACAGCACTCGCCGCTTTCAATGCTTCTTGCAAATCACCTTTTTCTAGCAAATTCTTTTGTTTCGCACGACCTGCCCAGACGCCAGCATAGTAATCGGCCTGCAATTCAAGTCTCACGGAGTATTTGTTATAGTCCTCTTTACTTAAACGATTTCGAAGAGCATTCATTTTATCACTTGTTCCAAGCTGCTTTTGAACGTGGTGTCCGACTTCGTGTGCTAAGACGTAAGCCATCGCAAAGTCACCGGGGGCTTGGAAATTCGATTTTAGTTCATCATAAAAACTTAAATCGATATAGAGCTTTTCGTCACCTGGACAGTAGAAAGGGCCAATTGCTGAACTGGCTGAACCGCAAGCGGACTGGACGCTACCTGTATACATAACCAGTGTTGGGTCTTCGTAGGTCTTGCCTTCTTCAGCAAATACTTCAGACCACACATCTTCCGTATCAGCAAGAACGACTGAGACGAAATCTGCTAGCTCACGTTCTTCAGCAGTTTCTTCATAAGGTTGGGTCTGAGTCGTCTCTTCACCAGAGAGAGTACCAAGCAGTTCAGAGGGATCACCGCCTAGAAATAGAACAACGAGTGCAATGACAACGGTTCCTATTCCTCCACCGATGATGGCTGTTCCACCTTTACCACGTCGATCTTCTACATTCGTACTTTCTCTTCGTCCTCGCCATTTCATAAGCATAACTCCTTGTTTTCAATAATGAGTGCAGTTGTCTTATGCGTTCTATACCCAAAAATGAAGGGGACCTATCCTACAAGATGAAAAAGCTTGTATTCATTATTTGTTCAGTTTCCAAATTGAATAATTTAGAGCCCATGCAAACGAAACCCAGCCCATATAAGGAACGAGTAATTTCCCTGACATTTTGTCAACCTTGTTGAATTCATAAGCGGTTAACGAAATCATGGCAAACAAAGCTGTCATTTCAATAAGAGCAGTTCCACGCAAGTTCCATTTGAAGAAGAGAAAGGACCAAATATAGTTAAGACCTAATTGTAGCTCATAGGGAGTCAGCACCTTTCTTTTTTCCCTAGGAATTGAATGTTGTTCAGCGCGATATTTGGCATAGCCCATCACTCCATATAAAGTAGTCCATGCGATTGGAAATACAGAAGGGGGCGGGCTGAACGACGGTTTTTTCAGTTGAGAATACTGCTTTTGAGTATTTCGATTCGATAGCCAACCAGTTATTGATCCTCCAATTACGGGAACTAAAATATTTCGCGCTAATTTACCCCAATCTGTGGGTGCAACAGTAGTAGTGTTTTTCAATTTTAACGACTCCTTTCAATTATTTTTCTTATTCCCTGAATCGAATCGGGAAAATGGATTTCAACAGAGTTGAATAGAATAGATGAACACAGAAAACAGGTATGCGAAGACATGGAAAGGATGAAAAGACATGAGTGAGCAACAACGTCAGACGATGATTGTAACAGGAACTGGCAATGTAACGGGAAAACCTGATTTAGTCACGGTCCAGCTTGGAATTACAACGCATTCAGAACAATTAGCTGATGCCCAAGCCGAGAATACTAAACGATCGCAGTCAGTAATTGATCGACTTTCCACATTAGGAATACAGGACAACGAAATTCAGACCTTATCTTATACAGTATCTCCCCAATATGATTACATCGACGGTCAACAACGTTTTCGAAATTACGAAGTGCAGCATCAGCTCCGTGTAACTGTGAAAAATATTTCGACTGTTGGGGAAGTCATCGACGCTGCGGTACAGTCAGGTGCAACTGATGTTTCTTCAATTCAATTCGGAATCGAAAATTCATCAGATCTTTATGAACAGGCATTAAGTAAAGCGGTTGGAAATGCTCAAGCACATGCTCAAGCGCTTGCACAAGCGGCTGACGTTGTACTGAATCTTGTACCTGTAACTATTCAAGAAGGTGTACAAAGTGAAGCGAGACCATTCGCTGTTCAAATGGCAAAAATGAGCTCGGCTCCTCGAATTGAGCCGGGAACATTAGAAATACAAGCGACTGTTACTGTAACGTATAGTTTTCGTTAACTAAACAAATCTGGAAGATATTGCATACCGTTGAAAGATACAGGGTTATAGAGAAATGTCACATTTTCTTCAATTCATGTCTTACTGTTTCTGTCCAAAAGGTGATATAGTAGTATGAAGGAAATATTGTCTTCTAACTTCTTATCATTCTTTAAAGGATGCGACTTTATGCAAAAAACAATGGAGCGAACGCTCGAAAAAGAACAGCATGCGTCGACGCTTGCTAGTGATTTAAAATATTTATTTAAAGGCCCTGTGTTAATAGCGAATATTCTTCCTGTTTTTGCAGGATTCTGGCTTGCTATCTATTTCTATGGTGGTACATTTGCGGAATATATGTCACTTTTCTTCTTAACGATGGCAGGTAGCACGATGCTAATGGCGGGGGCACTTACGCTAAATAACTGGTACGAAGTTGACCTGGATCGGGTAATGGCACGTACACAAAAACGACCTACAGTAACCGGCAATATCTCTATGGCTACCATCCTTAAAATTGGGATTGGGTTGTCTGTATTAGGTGTAATCCTGTTATATGCTGCTGCACCAGGCGCTGCAATTTATGGGTTTATAGGCTGGTTTACGTATGTCGTCTTATATACGATGTGGTCTAAACGGAAGTACACACTCAATACAGTTATCGGGAGTGTGTCAGGCGCAGTCACTCCACTTATCGGATGGGCAGCAGTAGGACCGTCTTATCACATGGTACCGATTGTTTTGGCAATTGTGTTGTTCATTTGGCAAATGCCTCACACATTCGCAATCGCTATAAAGAAAGTGGATGAATATCGTGCTGCAGGAGTTGCGATGCTCCCGGTGGTTAAAGGAATTCCTATGACCAAGCGTCAGTCTATCGTCTATACTGCATGTTTGTTGCCATTACCATTTTTCTTGGCAGCCTTCGGTACAGGATTCATGTTGTTAACGACCGCTATGAACATCGGTTTCTTCATCCTTGCTCTAGCGGGATTATTCATGAAAAATGATTACAAATGGGCACAATGGATGTTCCTATACTCCGTGAATTACATGACCATTTTCTTCATGTCCATGATCCTTATGACTACTTCAATTCTGTAATTAAACAAAGAAAAGGCAAAGTGCATATGCGCTCTGCCTTAAACTCTAGACAAAAGAGATGGGAATCGAGCTGATTTCCATCCCTTTTGTCTTTTTGCATCGTTGACTCTGAAAATCAATGGTAACAGGCCGTTGATTTCCGTTCCGGACGGGCGCTTTCCGGGGGCTTGCCCTCAGCCTCCTCGTCGCTTTGCTTCTGCGGGGTCTTCGAAAACACGTGCTCCTAACGCTTCGCTTTTACTCGCAAAAGCTGTTCTTCGTGACAGCTTTCGCTGATCCCCAGGAGTCGCCGTCCTGCACTTCAATCAACTGAATGTCCTATGACACATTCACATCATACAAGCAAAGAATGCAATTGTGGGGCTTCATTTCCAGTTGGCAAGACTAACTAGATGTAACAGAAGACTTGAGAAGCCAATTTGAAATGTAAAGAGTCAGTGAACGAGTCCTTGTCGATGCCAAGGAGAAGTATGGTATGCGTTGACAATCCTAAGAGGGCTTAGGGCATTGAATGATTGACATTTTATTGAGTACAACAGGATCTATGATAGGTCTCCTTAATAGGGAATATAAATCTCCAACCAATGGATAAATGAAGGGAAATTAATTGCTGCCTCTAATTTACGGACCAGATTGTCTTGCGGAACTAACAGTTAGATTGTAAGCAGCTCCATCTGTTCCCGTTCTTTGATTTGTTTTTTCGTCATCATTGCCATTACCTCATTTGATAGTTGGAAGATACTGTTGATTGTAGCGGAGAGCGGCTACTCCGGAGGGATCAGTGAAAGCTGTGACGAAGAACAGCTTTTGCGAGTAAAAGCGAAGCGTTAGGAGCACGTGTTTTCGAAGGCCCTGGACTGAGCAAAGCGAGGGAGATGAGTGCTGCCTTAATTTCAGCAAAGTGCGCTAAAATACGGCAAATCGAACTCTTCGTTGTTCGATTGGCTGAGAGCAAGCCCCTCGGAAAGCGTCCGCTCGCAGTGGAAATCAACTTTTCATAGTTAATTCTATTGTAAAAGAAAAAACTACAGGCAATCCCCATGTTTGCTAGAGTTTGTCTACATTCTGAGGCAGAGTGCTTATGCGCTTTGCCTTTTCTCTGTTTAAAAATGATACAACTTGCTTGTCAAAATTCCATAAAGGAATCTTGTTCCGCACGTTGGATGTCTTCTGCAATCAGTTGTAAATCATCTGCAGTAATCGTTAAGACTTCATACGACTGCTTCTCGGCAAACTTTTCGGCCATGCGCTTCATAAACTTCGGCGAGCCATCGTTTTCTTCGTCGTAAACTACGAGCAATCCATCTGAATTTCTTAGTAAAAATTTATCCCTCTCGATGAATTGCCAGGGTGCTTCATATGGGCGTTTCGTCAAACTCACTTGATAATCCGCTATGAGCTGGAGTTCTTCATAATCTTGCTTTTTCGCATCATTCCAGTTTTTATCCTGCTCTAAAAAAGGGGTAATGAGTGCGAGTTGAAGACTAGGAAAAGTATCTCTCAAATCATCCACAACTTGTCCAGCCCAGGTTTCACACCCAGGCTGACCACTAATAATGACCCATTCCAGTCCGTTTTCAACAAGTCCTTCGAGTCTATCTGCCAATGCTTTTTTTATAATATTGATCCCAGGATGCTTCGCATCGAAAATACCAAGTTCATGGGGTTTATAGCCAGTAACAATTACTCGTTTCATGAAAAATCTTCCTTTCTACTCAACTTCACAATGCATGGCAGCTTTAGCTTCTTGCCAGGGGACCACGTACCCTTTGCCTTTTGCACAAAACACCGATGAAGACGAGTATTCCGGATCAGCCGATTTGTCGTACTCGATCCTTTCTATCACTTGTACTGGATTATGACATGGGCCATATCCATCCAACGTCAGAATAAGAACTCCTTTGCCTCCAGTGTAGGAAGCGAATTCCTTACTGTAATTCATGAAGGTTGCAACAGGGACACGTCCAGTGACAGTCGTGTGGTTGCCTGAAGTTTCAGGTGCATGAAAACTTCCATGAGCCGTTTGTATATCCGTCAATGCTCGTCCAATGTAGTCACTATCGATTTTCATCTTAAAAGAGTAGTAAGGCTCAAGTAGTAGGTTTTCTGCTTGCTCCAACCCTTGTCGGAGTGCGCGGAACAGGGATTCTCTGAAATCACCGCCAGAGGTATGCTCATTATGGGAACGCCCCGTTAATAACGTGACTGAAATATCGGTAAGCGGGGAACCCGTTAAAATCCCGTGATGGTCGCGTTCAAATAAATGCTTTTCAATGACACGTTGATGTCCAGGAGTAAGGGCATCCGTATGGCAAAGTGACCTAAAGTGAATGCCAGAACCGCGCTCAGCAGGTTCCATTTTCACGTGCACTTCGGCATAATGTTTTAACGGTTCGAAATGACCGTATCCAGTAACCGTCGAAGCAATCGTTTCTTTATAAAGAATGGTAGGAGTTCCGAAAGTAACCTTCATATTGAACCGCTCTTGTACAATATGTTGCAACACTTCAAGCTGGATTACACCCATGACCCGGATTTCGATTTCTTGGCTATGCTCATTCCATACTGCATGTAATGTTGGATCTTCAGCATCGAGCATGTTGAACACGTTCCACACGTCTTTACTGGAATAGGAGGGATCATACTGGACAGCGGCTTTAAGTGCAGGTTTCGAACTGTATGGATTACGTTCGTCTTCGAGACCAATCGTGTCTCCAGCAGATGCATTCGTCAGACCTGTTACAGCGACTAAATCTCCTCCAGTTGCTTCGGGGATTGGGATGAATTTAGTACCGCTATATATCCTGATTTGTGTAACCTTTTCAATCAGACCACCAACCATCAATTCGTCACGCACATGAAGAGTACCGCTTGAAATTTTTAGAAACGTGATGCGTTGACCATTCTCGTCATGGCGAATCTTATATACAGATGCAGTAAATGGCTTACTATCGTTATCCGTTTCTGGTCGATCTATGAGAGTTACAAATGTAGAAAAGAAAGAATCGATGCCAATGTCCTTCAATGCAGATCCTTGTCCGCTTGGAAAAACTTTTCCGTTCTGTACAAGGAGTTTCAACGTCTTCATCCAATAATCTGCATCGTAACCTGATTCCAAATAGCGGTCCAGTAAAGAGTCATCACGCTCCGCAAGCCACTCTGCCAATTCTTCTGACATCGTTCCATCATTATCAATCTGACCCAGGTCAAAACAATCTGCAGACAACGATTCCTGAAGGTCGACCATAACAGCAGCTGCATTAGCTGTTTCACGATCTGTCTTGTTAATGAACAAAAATGTAGGAACCTTAGCATCTCTCAGCAATTGCCAGACTCTTTCTGTATGACCTTGGACACCGTCAACAGCGCTAACTAATACAATCGCTGCGTCCATTACTTGTACTGCCCGCTCCATTTCAGGGGAGAAGTCGGCATGACCTGGAGTATCGATTAGTGTAAATGAGCTACCCTCATATTCAATCTCTGCCTGTTCTGCAAACACAGTAATTCCTCGAGCGCGTTCAATCGAATGATTATCTAAAAAAGTATCTTGATGATCCACACGACCACGTTCCCGTATCTGTTTCGTCAAGAAAAGAAGTTGTTCTGAAAATGTCGTTTTCCCCGCATCCACATGTGCGAGAATTCCTATTGTTTGTTTCATCTATGTACCCGCCATTTCCCAAAGTCGTTGTACTGACAGTATAGCACCAACACGATTTTAGATGAAATAAGGGAAATTCTTTATGAAAATTGAAGCACTAACCAAAAAACATGCAACCCAGATATTACGGCGTAAAGACCAATGGTAAATTGGAGGAGTCTTTGCACGAATCTAGAACGAGCAACTACCGATTGAAGAGTAAATAGGCTAATTGGAAGGCTGAGCTTCACAAAGTAAAATCCAATAACACTACTTTCATATACATAATCCATCATTAGATTTGCTTCCACAATCAGCTCAAAACGTAATCCGAAATCGGTTGCAAAAGCGTCAAAAATAGACAAGCCTAACAATACCCAAAGCAATCGATTCGTACCAACTGAAACAGAGCTTTTCAGCATAATAACTCTCCATTCTGATATACATAGTTATCAGCATGCATATCAGAAAGAGCATCTATACAAGTTGTTGAAATTCTATCCTTCAAAAAGTCTTCGCCTGGAATGTTTAGCAGCACAGTTAGTTATGTAGTTTTAAAGTTTGAGCATTTGCAACGGAAATTGATTATTTTGAAAAAAGTGCAATAATGGAAGTGGAAATTTGATACAATTTAATGGATATGAAGAATACTAATTTCAGCAAACAGGGCAAGATTGACAAAGAGAATTGATCAAAAGAGGGATGTTGATGGTCGATAAACAAAATAAAAACATTATATTAATATGTTTAATAATAATTGCTTTAAAACCAGTTCCATCTTTTCAATCTGACTTCCCACCGCCTTTAGATTTTCCGATTGGAGAAAGTGTTGTTCAACTGGGGGGGAAATCGAATAGCTATTATTGATACCGCTTCGGACTCAGGCAAGCGTGGAGAAATGTTTGTACTCGAATTTAGTGAAACTGAGAAGACAATTGACTTAATTGGAAGATACAATTACGTTGATTTTTTCAATAACCCGCAAAAATATAATCAGTGGAAATTGTCTTGCTCCATCATCGGCGGGGAATCTGAAAAATGTACCTGCGCCTTTTGAGTAAAAGAGACAAATAGTTTTCGGAACAAAGATGGGGAGGAAAATATGGGCATTTTAAATGGGAAAATAGCAATTGTAACTGGTGCAAGTCGTTCTCAAGGTATTGGCTCTGCAATTTGTTTAATGCTTGCAGAAGCAGGTGCAGATATATTTTTTACCCATTGGAGCGATTATGACAAAAATGAAGGTAATGGTGCAGAAGAAGATTATCCATATGTATTACGTAACAAGATAAAAGATTTTGGAGTACGGTGCCATCATATGGAGGCTGATTTGTCAGAACCAGAAGCACCAACAAAGATTTTAAATTGTACTGAAAAGACTCTTGGTACGGCAAGTGTGTTAGTAAACAATGCCACCTATCAAAAATCAGTTAACTTCCGTACCATGAATGCAGAAGTTCTTGATAGACATTATCAGATAAACAACAGTGGAACAATTCTACTAAGCACGGAATTTGCTAAAAGGTTTGAGATGGCTTTTCCCAGTAAAAGTGGTGGAAGAATTATCAATTTTGTCTCAAAAGGGCCAGACCCCAATAATCTAGCCTATATTGCTTCGAAAGGTATGCTAATTGCAATAACTGAACCATTATCAGTAGGACTCGCCCCCATAGGTATTACCGTCAATTCAATTGACCCAGGGCCAACTGATTCAGGCTGGATGGATAAAGAATTAAAAGGTTCATTATCACACTTCTTCCCTACAGGGCGTGTTGGACAACCGGAGGATGCCGCAAAATTAATAAGATTTTTAGCTAGTGATGAGTCGGAGTGGATTACAGGTCAAGTCATCAAATCTGAAGGTGGGTATGCAGGTAGATAATTTAAATACGGCAAACGAGGCAGTTAAGGGACATAAGCTAAGATATGAACAATTTATTTTAAATTGTAACAATGAGTGGTGGTGATCAAGTGGAGTTGATATTTATTCGTCATGGCCAAGGTGAACACACACTAGACATACCAAATAGCTTGCACTTAAAGGATCCTTCATTAACAGTAAAAGGAATAAATCAAGCGAAGATGTTAAGAAAAAAGTTCCTTCTAACGGATGAGGATATTATTTTTATTAGCCCTATAAGAAGAACCTTAGAAACTGCACAGATTTGGACTAAGAATATTGACTGTCGTAAGATTGTAAGTCCATTAGTTTCTCCACGAATATTCCCTGTGCGTACAAATGGAAAGACATTGCCTTGTGATGAAATTATTGATTTAGAAACAATAAAAACAGATTATCCGGACCTAGAACTTGATAAAAATGTGTCTTCTTTATTATGGCGCGAAGGTATTAATACTATGCCGGAAAGTGAATACAATAAGATTGCTCACGAATTTATAGCGAGTTTGAAGTTGTTGAAAAGAAATAAAATTTATGTAGTTTCGCACGATGGTACGATTACCGCATATCGCCAATTTATAACTGGCTGTAGTTTGTCGAGAGAAGACTTTCTGGATGAAACAGGATGGGTTGAAATTACATGTTGACCTATAACTATGCAGTTGTAAATTCTATTCTTTTATGACTTTCAGCAAAATGCTGTGATTGATTGATAAGCTCTAGCATCTATATCGCAATTTGGCCACTATGTAACTATAAGATTGAAATTTATGGGGGGGGGCTCAATATGAAGGACAGAGTATTGTCTATGGTAATATTGTTTTTTGTTTTAGGAAGTGTAGTAGTAAGCAGCATGTCATCCCTAAGTCATACCTTTCAATCAGGTTTTTATATCGTAGCTATGGTAATTTTAATCATTATTGGGATACTATATATTTTTGATAAAGTTAAAAGCATTAGAGAATAAATTATGTGTATTGACGTCGATCTGAGGCTGTTGTTGCATAAGGACTGCGTTACAATCGGGCAGATGATTAGAAGTTGAAAAGGAGGAGAGGAAAATTAAATTAGATTCAATTAATAGCACGGTTAACTTAGGAGATATCGTATTTACACTGGTTTCACTAAGTTTTACAGTGATAATTATAGCTTTGATTGTATTATTGATTCGTTCTAAAAATAAGCGAAAACAGCAACTCGATAGAATTGAAAAGAAAATAGATAACCTTAATCAGTAAAAAAGGCAGACAATCCAAAGCGCTAATGAGCAAGCGTGTCCACTCTTCGTTTATAGGGTGCAGTTGTGTAACAACAGCTGAGCTTCAAACGAACCATTTTGTGGAATATGGATGGGGATTAAATAAGTGGATAACGATCTTTATAAAATTAGAAAAGCAGTTGTAACAGATGCTTTCGGAATAGCTAAAGTACACGTCGACAGTTGGAAAACAACATATGCAAACATAGTGCCTGATGAATATTTAACGAGCCTTTCGTATGAAAGTCGTGAACAGATGTGGACCAATGCCATTCCCCATGGGGATATTTATGTAGCGGAAAACAACGGTGGAGAAATAGTTGGGTTTGCCAAAGGAGGTAAAGAAAGAAGCGGTAAATATAAAGGGTATGATGGGGAGTTATACGCCATCTATATTTTACAAGATTATCAGGGAAAGGGAATTGGAACAGCTCTTTTTAAGCCAATCATCAATGATATTATTGAAGTTGGACTGAACTCAATGCTTGTTCTTGTTTTGGAAGATAATAATTCTCGTAAGTTTTATGAATCACTTGGGGGAAGAAAAATAGATACTGTTGAAGTAGAGATTGGTGGTAAGGAACTTTCCGAACTTGTATATGGATGGGAAGATATTAGGACTTTATTTTAATTTTTTATTATATTAACTGAACCGTTAATGGAACAAAACCGTGCAGCAATAGGGCCAGATTATAGTGGGTCTTCTTATAGGTTTTACTATTACAATAATTTTTCTTCTTTCAATAGACACGCAACTTAGAAAAGGGACTCAACAAAATGAAGAAATTAAAGAACTGTTGAAAAAGCTAGTAGAAAAAAGTGCGAATGACTAATTACTTGTTGTGTATCCGTAATCGGGAGTAATTTTGGTTTAAAGGATCTTCACCAATTCAGTAATCGTGCAAGATTGATTGTTGAACATCTCTTTTAAAGGGATATTGATGAGAAGGAAGATATTAAGAATATTTACCCTCAAACTAATAAACCTTACATGAATACGGATATTGAAAATAATGGGAACATTGGAGGTGTGAAATTTGAAAATCAATAAAATAGATCATGTGAGTATAAATGTAAATGATCTTTTGGAGACCAAAGCGTTTTTTCTCGATTTAGGACTTGAAGTGCAGGCGGAATGGGAGTTGCATGGAGAACAGTTGGACAGAATAGTTGGGCTTAATGGGGTTAAAACGGCATGTGTAGGACTGGGGATGCCAGATGGTCAGACATGGATAGAGCTAGTCAAATTCTATACACCGTCAGATGAAAATGATATTCAGCAACCTTTAGCAAATACGCTGGGTATTCGACATATTTGCTTTAATGTTGAAGATATTGAAGCTGTTATTGCGAAATTGAAAAAGAATGGCACTGAAATCTTTAGTGAGATAGAGCAATATGAAGAAAGTTATAAGTTATGCTACGTTCGTGGTCCAGAGGGAATTATTTTAGAGTTGGCGGAGAAAATCAGATAAATATTGAATGAGACTTTAAATGATTTGAAATGATTTAACTCTCCAATTTTAAAGATTCTTCTTATACTATCGGAGGCAATTTCTGTGTAAGAGGTTGCACCCATACCCTTCAAATTTACAAAAATAATAATTTTTTTGGATAAATGACTCTTTCATTCGAGGTGAAAATATGTTTAAAATAATTGTCTTGATCCTATTTTTACTTTTTATGTATTTTGTTTTATTCGGTGAAAAAAGAACTATCAGGGTTACAATTCTTCTTTATTTCGCTTTGCTTTCTATCGTATTTTTATCAGGAATCTCCAAAATAACGGATAAGTATCACCTATATGATGGACCTGTAATGGACGGTGGTTTTCAAAGTCTTGGTGATTGGGTAGGGTTATTTTCTTTCTTATACATTTTACCTTCGCTTGTAATTATTGCTTACGTTTCGTTTAGAATAGCAAAAAGGCTAGTTGCTAAAACTTGGTTAAGAGTCATCATCTATCTATTGTGGTTGGCTTTATTACTAGCAATTAGTTTCATTTCGATGTTTATTTTTACGTTAATTTTTTATGGATTTGCTCCTTAACTAATTGAAGTATCTATTTAAGCAATCATCCTCAATTGAGGGGGGAAAGGCTGCGCTACAATAGGGCTAGATTGAAAAACTTAAGAGGTGTGAAATGATATATTTAGAAACTGCAAGATTAATATTACGGGATTGGAAAGAAACAGATCTAGAACCATTTCGAAGACTCAATGAAGACGAAGAAGTTATGACATATTTTCCTGCGAGCTTAACATATGAAGAAACAAATGCTTTTTATCAAGCAATAATATCTGAAATTAAAGAATGTGGATTTGGACTATATGCCGTGGAAGAAAAAACAAATAAGGAGTTTATTGGGCTAATAGGATTTCATAGGGCAACATTTGACGCTGATTTTACACCTTGCATAGAAATTGGGTGGCGACTTAAAAAAGAAGCTTGGGGAAAAGGATATGCAACAGAGGGAGCGGCAGCCTGTTTAGAATATGGATTCACCGAACTAAATTTCACTGATGTTTATAGTTTTACGGCTGATATCAATCAACCTTCAAAAAACGTGATGAGAAAAATTGGTATGAATTTTATTGAGAATTTTGATCATCCGAAAGTTAAAGAAGGCAGTTCATTAAAAAAACATGTACTATTTCATATAAATCGAAAGTGATTCGGTTACAGGATCTCAAGTTTTCGCGAGTTTCTTTTATAAATACAAAATTAAAGGGCTGGCCCATAGTGTCATGTATATGACTTCTTGGGACAGCCCTTTATGCTATTAATGGATTGCTGACTTAAACCGTGAACCGTGAGTTTCTTGTGTATCCATAATTGTCGTAAATGCAGATGGATCGATATCATGCACAATCTCTTTTAACTTCGTCAACTCAAGACGCGTCACCACTACATAAATAACATCTTTTTCATCATCACTATATCCACCTTTACCGTGCAAC
This sequence comes from Sporosarcina sp. ZBG7A, assembly GCF_000813425.1. Classification (GTDB taxonomy): domain Bacteria; phylum Bacillota; class Bacilli; order Bacillales_A; family Planococcaceae; genus Sporosarcina. The sequence goes on along the minus strand of NZ_JWIB01000005.1, from coordinate 22,702 downwards.
TTCGTCACGGAACGTCCTAAGCGCTTGCCAATCGCAGCAGCCATTTCTTCGTATTCATCCGAAACGATAATCGCTGCTTTCGTCTCGTCAAACCCTTGAATAACAGCATCGATCGCTTTGGCCGCTATGTAATAGGTCAAAATGGAATACATTGCTTTTTCAGGGCCAAGCACAAATCCTGCCCAACCAAAGATAAAGATGTTAAGGAACATCACGAATTCACCAACTGAATAAGGAACTTTTTTCGTCAACAATATCCCCAATATTTCTGTTCCATCCAGTGCGCCACCATTTCGAATGACAATCCCAACACCCGCTCCAAGAAGTATTCCTCCGAACGCTGTCGCAAGTAGTGGGTCTGTTACAAATGGACCGACTGCTTTCAATGGAAATTCGATGACAGCTAGAAATACAATAGCAAACGAGGAAGAGAGGAAAAAGTTTTTCCCAATATGTTTGTACCCAAAAAATACAAACGGTAAGTTGAAAATCAGAATTAAAATTCCGAAGGGGATGTCGCTTAAATAATTGATGATCAGTGAAATTCCGATAATCCCACCATCAATGACTGAGTTAGGAATTAAGAATAACTCCAATGCAACTGCTGCAAGGCCTGCACCAAACGCGATAAATAAATATCGGCGTACAAAGTGCCAGAATGTCTCCTTTTTATGCTCCTTTTTCATAGTAAGTAACCACCTTTGTTCTATAGAATTGTACCCAAATCATTATCAATATCTGGGAAGGAGGAGCTCATAAGTGTAGAATCATTCTGCCTTACCTAGTATACCATTGTAACCGTTTACAGAAAAACTATTGACAATGCAGAAAAGCGAGTTTATTATTCGATTAACGACTATTAAGCGACAGTTAGTGCTAGTCTGACATTTTGCTGGGGGTGGTTCCAGATGGAACAGAGAAAAACTAGAGAAAAACGTGAGATTAATTTTTGGATGGCGATCCTACCGTTAGTAATTATGATTGGCGTCATGCTTGTCACAGTGGTCTGGCTTAAACAGGGCCCTCATATGCCGTTAATCGTTGGAACTTCAATTGCATCACTTGTCGCTTGGAAATATGGATTCAACTGGAAAGAAATAGAGGAAATGATGTATAAAGGGATTCGTCTGGCGCTTCCTGCAGTCGTAATCATCATGCTTGTCGGACTCACGATCGGTTCATGGATGGGTGGAGGAATTGTCGCTACGATGATTTTTTACGGCCTAAAACTAATTACGCCAGCTTGGTTCTTAGTAGCAATTATGATCATTTGTTCGATCGTTTCACTCGCAATCGGAAGTTCATGGTCTACTATGGCGACGATCGGTGTTGCAGGAATGGGTATTGGGCTCAGCATGGGCATTCCAGCGGGGATGGTTGCAGGAGCGGTCATTTCTGGTGCTTATTTTGGGGATAAAATGTCACCGCTTTCAGACACGACAAACTTAGCTTCCGGTCTAACCGGTACGGATCTATTTGATCATATTAAACACATGTTATATACAACGATTCCAGCGCTCATCATCGCATTTGGTGTGTTCACGGTGCTCGGTAGACGTTTCGCAGATGGAAATCTCAATATGGACAATATCGCTCAAACTTCAAAAGTCATGGAGGAAAGTTTCCTTATCTCACCTTGGCTATTACTCGTACCACTTTCTGTAATTGTCATGGTGGCACTAAAAGTTCCAGCTGTTCCAGCACTTATTGTCGGAATCGTAATGGGGTTCCTGAGCCAGATTTTCATTCAAGATGGCTCGGTTACAGAAGCGTTAGTTGCATTACAAGAAGGGTTCTCCATTAAAACAGGAAATGAACTCGTCGACAACTTGTTTGACGGGGGTGGACTGGACTCCATGATGTATACCGTATCGATGACAATAGTTGCAATGACGTTCGGCGGAATCTTGGAGTATTCCGGTATGCTGAAGGCAATCATGGATCAGCTCTTGAAAGTTGTAAAGTCGACATCGTCATTGATCATCTCAACGATTGGTGCTTGCTTTATGACGAATGCAACATGTTCTGAACAATACATTTCAATTGTTGTACCTTCACGTATGTTCAGTAAAGCTTATAAAGATAAAGGTCTCAGTTCGAAAAACTTATCTCGTGCGCTAGAAGATGGAGGGACGTTAACATCAGTATTCATCCCATGGAATACGTGTGGAGTATTCATCCTTGGAACACTTGGTGTTGGAGTGACAGAGTACGGTCCCTACGCGATTATTAACTTTGTCGTTCCAATTCTATCAATTATCTACGCGTTGACTGGATTCTCTATTGTGAAAATGACAGCAGAGGAAAGACAACGTGTGGACGAAGAGGAAAAGAAATTATTAGGGGATTCATTGGAAGAGCAGCAAGAACAACAAGTGCCCGTCCATTCATAAAAAAGAGAGGCTGTTCAGGGAATCAGGTGTTAACTGATTTACTGGGCAGCCTTTTCTTTAATACACCGGAAAGTTCAACTCATAAACAGCTCGTGGCCTTCCTTGCCGATATGTCATTTCTTCGCCTACTGTGTTTGCATACGCGCTCGAAAGTAACTTTTTAATGGTCCGTTCTGCAGTTCGGCGAGAAACACCTAGGTGACTCGCTAAATCATTTGCAGTGAATTGAGTGGATTGTTGACTTTGCCCGAATGTGGCAAGCTTTGATAACACAGCTGGACTTAGAGCTGTTTTTTCAGCTATTTCTGCGAGGACAGGTTCAATTACTCTCAATTCAACAGCACTTCCAGTTGAGTGAAGAAGACTATGCAATTCTTTCTTTTCGTCCAACAAATAGGGACCCGCGTTCTGTTCGGTTCGCATATATCGGAGTGCACTCAGAGCGTTTTCCTTTGCCGAGGTAAGTGTACGACCGCTTCCGAAAGCCAACTGACCTCCCACTTGTGCGGCGAGTAGTTGGAATTCAGGTATGTGCAAAGCCGACTGAATGGCACCTTGAGTTGTGTAAAATAGGATGCCTTCTTCTGCATGTATGCAATGGGCGTGCAAAAAGTGAGCAAGTTTTTTAGAAGCGTCTTTCATTTCAGGTGTGAGAATGGAATCATCTAAAATACCTGCAGCGATTTTGGCCGTCTCGCTTTTTTGTAAAAGTGCTTCTTGGCAAACACGGTCAATTGTTTTTAAGAATGAACTTTTTACACTAATCATTTTAAAAACAGGGATTCCAAGATCTGTTAAACGATCATAAACCGCATGAACACTAGTAACGGCGACATTTAAAAGGTTCTTCTCAAAAGCTGATGAGTGAAATTGAACAAGCTCGTCTAAAGCATAATTTTCTTCTAATTGATAAATGAGAGGGCGCTGTTCACCAACCTTTATATCTGCTAATACGTTTTCTATGACGGTGGATTCACGAACATCGATGGACATATTTTCGAGTTCCAACGGTTGTTTTAATGAAATTGCCAGTAGTGTAGTTGTGATCTCCGTCTCGTCTTGTTTTAGATAGACGGAAGGCACAGGAATCGATGCTAGTACGTCAGTCGAGGCGACATAAGGAAGTGATCCAGAAAAAAGAATTGCATCACAAGGAAGTAACTTTTTCAAAAGGTCAGGTGCTTCACTAGGAATGGTATATGGATACAAATCTAAAATGATTTCACTGCGTTGCTCGGTGAATTGTATTGCACGTTGACAAAATTCTTTGGATCCGAATATCGCGACTTTTGTTCTCATGTTCAACCACCTTTTTAATTAGCGACTATTTAACGACAATGATACAATGAAATTAATAACTTGCCAAGCAGGAAGGGGATATTTGTATGAAAATTAAAGAAATTGAGATTTTTGCTATTAGACTACCACTTCATGAGCCATTCGTCATTAGTTATGCAACGTATGATGACATGCCTTCAATCATCGTGAAGCTTACTACTGACACTGGAATCGTCGGATATGGGGAAGCCGTTGCAGATGATCACGTCACTGGGGAGAGTTGGGAAGGGACGTTCGCAGTGCTTCGCCATACGTTAGCTCCAGCTGTTATCGGACTGAATCCGAGTGAATTTGAACGCCTTCATGAAACGATGGACAAAGAAATTTACGGAGTACCAACTGCAAAAGCAGCCATTGACATCGCTTGTTTCGATGCCGTGGGTAAAAGTCTTGGAATACCAGCCTACCAATTACTCGGTGGCCGTTATCATAGTGAATTCCCGATTACACACGTCTTAAGCATTGGGGAGCCGGAAGCGATGGCAGAAGAGGCTGCTCAGCGTATGGAGGCGGGATATACATCGTTTAAAATGAAGGTCGGAACAAATGTTGCTGAAGACGTGAAACGCATTCAAGCGGTTCGTAAACGTGTAGGAGAAACTATCGCAATTCGAGTGGACGTCAACCAAGGTTGGGTCAATAGTTCGACTACATTGCAGGCTATGAAAAAGTTAGAAGCTTGCCATCTTGACTGGCTGGAACAGCCCGTTAAGGCAGATGATATCGATGGGTTGGTCGAAGTGAAATCGAAGAGTGCAACGCCTTTGATGGCGGATGAAGGACTTCGAGGAGTACGAGAAATGCGTGAAATCATCGCAAAACGTGCAGCAGACAAAGTGAATATTAAGTTGATGAAATGTGGCGGGATGTATCCTGCTATGAAGCTCGCGCACATGGCAGAAATGGCGGGAATCGATTGTCAAGTAGGCTCAATGGTGGAGTCCTCCATCGGATCAGCAGCAGGATTCCATGTGGCGTTCTCTCAAAAAGCAATGTCTAGTGTTGAATTGACAGGGCCTCTTAAATTCAGCAAAGATGTTGGGAATCTACAATACGATGTTCCATTCATTCGCTTGAACGAAAAGCCAGGTCTCGGTATTGAAATCGACGAATCTGTGTTGTCCGAACTTACTGTGTTCAGTGAAAAAGTGGTGTCTTTATGAAGCAGGTAACACTGAAAGATGGAACCTCACTACCAGTCATCAAGTTAACGAAGCGTGATTTACCTGAAATCATGCAGTTGCAAACGAAAGTCATCGAGCATTTATCCGAGAAAACATTTTTGCAGCCGTTAACAGATGAGGAATTTGAATACATTTTAGATGGAAACGGATTGCTTGTTGGTGTTCGTGCAAAAGAGAGCCTCATAGCTTTTCGAGCGCTAATGGATCCGGGCGAAGACCCTGAGCACCTAGGTGAAGATGCGGGCATTCCTAAAGAACAGTGGAGTTCCGTTTTGTATTCAGAAATTACTAATGTACATCCAGATTTTCAAGGGAACGGATTGCAGCGTCAGCTCGGGAAAATTGTGATGGAAGAGGTCGATACAAATCAGTTTAAGTATGTCTGTACGACAGTTGCACCCTTCAATATTGCGAGCATTAAAGACAAGTTTGAATTGGGGATGCATATTGCAGCACTTAGTGTGAAATATGAAACACTCACCCGTTACATCATGATGAAAAATCTAGTAGCTGACGTGTCTGTTGCGAATGATGACACGATTGAAGTTGGGATGGGCGAGACTGCCAAGCAACAGAAACTTTTAGGAGCAGGTTGGATTGGCACTTCTATTCATGCGCATGATGAAGGATTTATGGTCACTTATAGGAAAATGAAATAATAAGGACTATAGGGTTAATTGTATTTCGATGAAAACTAGACCTATGCACCTATCTGCGAGTAGGATATACTAAAGCTATTCGACTATAGTTAGGTGGGTACATATTGTGAGAATGACTGTTGGGAAAAGGCTCTGGTTCGGTTTTCTAGCTGTATTAATCATTATGGCATTAATGGGATCAGCAAGCTTTTGGGCACTTTCTACATTAGATCGTGAGTACAAAGAACTTATCAATGATCGTATCCAGAAAGTAATGCTTCTGGAACAACTGAATGCCATACAATCTCAAAAATCAAATGAAATACGAGGCTATATGATTTTTGACCAAATTTCCTATTTAGAAAGCCGAGAAACACTTATTAAAGAATTTAAAGAGAAGTCCGAAACGCTAGAGAAGATGTTGCGTACCAAGAAAAACAAAGAACAGCTTGCCGATATTCTCAGCTCCTCGACAAGTTACGATGAGTTAACGGATAAAGCAATCAAAAGCTATCAAATCGAGTCGAAAGAGCGTGGAGTCGAAGTTTCTTCACAAGCTTCGCTCTATCAAGATGTGATGACAGGTCAAATTTCCGAATTGATAACAGCGCAGGAAAAAGCACGTGGTAAGGCGGAAAAAGACTTAGAAAAGTCCATTCAGACAGTGAAACTTCTGATTATTGGGATGGCGGTTCTAGCTGTAGTTGCGGGAATTGTGATTGCTCGAGTAATTAGTAGGATGATTGCACGTCCTGTCGGGAAAATGACAGAAGCATTTCAACAAATTGCATCTGGCGACTTAGCGGCACAACCAGTGATGGTTAAAAACAAGGATGAAATTGGTGATATGGCGGCCGCATTTAATGGAATGTCGAGTAATTTGCGATCTGTTATTACACATGTACAAGATTCTGCCCATCAGCTTGCGGCTCAAGCTGAACAACTTTCTGCAGGTGCAGAAGAAAGCTTGGCTGCATCGGAGACGGTTGCAAGTATCTCTAAACAAAGTCTGCAGGCGAGTACCGACCAGCAATCGCTCGTATCCGAATCGAATGTGGCAATAAGTGAGGTTCTAAACACTGTGGATACGATTTCTTCTGATAACGAAGAGATGCTCCGTTCGTCTGAACAAGTAACGAAATTAGTCCAAGAAGGATCGACCTCTTTGATGACTTTCTCTACCAAAATGTCGTCGATCAGTTCATTAATGAAGAACTCATCACAAACAATTACTGAGATGGCAGAGCACTCGGAAAATATACGTGGCGTGACGTCAATGATTACAGGTTTAGCAGATCAGACCAATTTACTGGCGCTAAACGCGGCGATTGAAGCAGCGCGTGCAGGCGAGCACGGAAAAGGCTTCGCAGTTGTAGCTGAAGAAGTTCGTAACTTGGCAGAGCAGTCAAAACGTTCCTCTGCTGAAATTGATCAGCTTATTGCAGTTATGATTGAAAATGTAAAACACGCTGTTGAACAAACAGAGGTGAGTGCGAATCAGATGCAAGAGGGGCTAGTCGTCACTAGCCGGACTAGCGAAGTTTTCCAGGAAATCGAACTGGCAGCGTCTGACGTGGATGAACGAGTAAGTAAGGTTTCAAGTTCAATTGAAATCATGAAGTCCATGATTCAAAATGTGGTTGACCATGCCACCTCAATTGAATCGCTAGCTCAACAAGCTGCAGATGAAGCGGAATCGGCACGGGCTTCTTCAGAAGAACAGCTAGCAGTCAATGAAGAAATCTCAACAAGTGCTCAACTTCTTGCAGAACTGGCGGAGAAGTTACAGAAAAATATGAATCAGTTTACGGTATAACAAAACCGGCCTTCTGTCATTATAAACAGGAGGCCGGTTTTTTACGTGCGTTTCTTATTTGTTTTTTGCTGTTTCATGAGCGACTCGATGTTATCTATTTCACGTGCCATTTCTGCTCTCATTTCTGAAGCAGAGAGTTTTTGGTTTTTCGGTGTTTGCGGTAGAGAGGCTGCATTCTTTCCGCCCTTTGCATGTTCATCGCGTCCCATAATCATGCTCCTTTCATCAGGTTTCATCCACTTCAGTATGTGCAGAATTTAGTCATCGATACTAGAAGAATGGCCAAATGAAAACGTGTATTCCGGGGAATACTTAGGAGACTTTGTAGGGTCAATTGAATAGAGAATCATCCCGGATACGTCTAAAGCCAATGGTTCAAATTGCTCCTCTTTGATTGGAATAGAGAATTTATCCTTTTTCTTTTTAGCAATTGTAATGTGTGGCGTGTAGTCTGACGTCGCCGGTTTTTGTAAAACTGATTCCAGACGTTCAGAGAGTTGTTGGTAAAGTCCGTTTAACTGGAAACTTTGTTGAACAGAAAGATATACAACACGAGGTCCAGCGGGATTCCCGAAAAATGATACGCCATTTAACGAAATTGTGAAAATATCCGTGCTAGCTGCGAGTATCTGCATTTCTTGCTTCACAAGTGCAAGCTGGAAATGGCTAAGTCCACCGAAAAAAAGTAATGTAACGTGTAGGTCTTCAGGGTGCGGAATAACCTTATAATGTGATGGAAGATCATAATGTACGCTAGTAGCTGTAAGTTTTTCGTTGACTAATTCAAAAGGGACATGGATAGCTGCAAAATAATGTGTCATGGCAAACCCCTCCTCTGTGTTTCTTAGTATAGCAAGAAATAATGTAGCTATGTTCTAGGTAACCCGCCTTAGTGGGGTTGCATACACTATCAGGGAGCGAGAGATGAATCGATGAAAGGGGATTGCGTGAAACATTCAAATGGAGAACATCCTGGAAGGCATAACCAAAATGCTAAACAACGCCAATTAGGAGAATACCGTGTCAATAACTATGGAAAACCGATGACAACCAATCAAAGTCTTAAAGTATCCGGAGATGAAAATTCTTTGAAAGCTGGAGTTCGTGGCCCTACACTGTTGGAAGATTTTCACCTGAGAGAGAAAATCACACATTTTGATCATGAAAGGATCCCGGAGCGAGTTGTTCATGCCCGTGGTTATGCTGCCCATGGTGAATTTGTTTTACACAAATGTATGAAAGAATATACAACAGCGAAATTTCTCCAAGAAGTTGGAAAAGTAACTCCGCTGTTTACCCGATTTTCTACTGTAGTAGGAAGCAGAGGTTCGCAGGAAACAGCCAGGGACGTTAGAGGATTCGCAGTAAAGTTTTATACCGAAGAGGGGAATTATGATTTAGTAGGAAACAACATACCAGTGTTTTTTATACAAGATGCCATCAAATTTCCAGATCTGATTCATGCCGTTAAACCCGAGCCACATAATGAAATGCCACAAGCTGCATCGGCTCATGACACCTTTTGGGATTTTGTTGCCAACAACCAGGAAACAGCTCATATGATAATGTGGCTCATGTCCGATAGAGCGATTCCCACGAATTTCAGGAAAATGGAAGGTTTCGGTGTGCATACGTTCAGACTCGTGAACGCTGAAGGGAAAGCGCATTTCGTGAAATTTCATTGGAAACCTAGATTAGGCATACACTCTCTAGTTTGGGATGAAGCACAAAAAATTGGCGGAAAAGATCCCGATTTTCACCGGCGAGACTTGTGGGAAGCGATCAACGCCGGAAGCTACCCTGAATATGACCTAGGAGTCCAACTTATAAGAGAAGAAGATGAGTTCATGTTTGACTTTGATATTTTAGATGCCACAAAACTATGGCCAGAAGAAATTGTGCCAGTTGAATTAATCGGTACGATGACATTGAATCGAAACGTCGATAATGTATTTGCAGAGACTGAACAAGTGGCTTTTCATCCGGGGAATGTAGTGCCGGGAATCGATTTTACGAATGATCCATTATTACAAGGTCGATTATTTTCATACTTGGATACGCAATTGCTTCGCTTAGGGGGACCGAATTTTGCTGAAATCCCGATTAATCGTCCTGTCTGTCCGTTTCACAATAACCAAAGAGACGGGTTCAGCAGACAGCGTATCGACGTCGGGCAAGTGAGCTATCATAAAAACTCCCTCGCAAATAATACACCTTCACCTACGCCTGTAGACAAAGGTGGATACGAGCATTACCAAGAAAAAGTAGAAGGGCATGTCATCCGTGCCAGCAGTCCATCGTTTGATGATCATTTCTCCCAGGCTCGTCTATTTTGGAACAGCATGGCACCTTATGAGAAGCAACACATCATTGATGCGTTTAGTTTTGAGGTCGGTAAAGTACAAAGTCAATCTGTGCGACAACAAGTCGTGGATATGTTTTGTAACGTCGATAGCGGACTCTCAGCAGCAATTGCAACTGCGGTTGGAGTAAAGCGTCCAGAATGCACCCCATCGAATGTTACAGCGTCCTCACAAGCACTCAGCATGAAGTATACGGTTTTCGTTCCGGAAACATTGAAAGTGGCAATCCTGATCGGAGAAGGATTTGATAGTACAGTCATTGGAAATGCAGTTAAATCACTTCGTAACGCGGGCGTCACGGTCGATATAGTGAGTGGAACACTAGGAACGGTTAAAGGAACGGCAGGTAAAACTGCTATTGCAAATCAGACGTTTTTAACTGCATCACCTGTTTTGTATGACAGTGTGCTGGTAGGTGGCGGCACATCGACCCATCCTGCAGAATTTGACAATAATATGCGTAACTTTATTGAAGAACCGTGGGAGCATTTTAAACCAATTGCTTTTACCAATAATGGATCACGTTTTATTTCGATGACATCTGTCCATGAAGGTCCTGGCATTGTTGTCGAAAAGAACGAGCATGATTTTAATCAAGACTATATAAATGCATTAGCAAAACAAAGATTTTGGGAAAGGAATATCTACAAATAATAAATCTGAAGTGCATATGGGCCATTCTCAATGAATAACTTTTCAAATTCTCCTCATCCTAGGAAGGATCGAATACTTTCAAAGAAATGAGGAGAATCGAATGGGAATTCTAAGTGGTAATCCGAAAGATGAGCCAATGCACTACGGAGAGATAATTGGTAGTTGGGCTTATGTTGGAGCAAACAAAGGGCTAATCAGTGCTTATCAGACCTTTATTAACCACGCCGGGGATGAAGGACTAAAGAAGCTTTTGCAAGAAGCAGTGGATATGATGAGAGATCATAACAAGCAGATCGAAGAAGTGCTGAAGGAAAATGGCATCATGCCGCCACCAACGCTACCAGACCGTCCAACTTGCTCTGCAGATGATATCCCTCCAGGTGCACGATTCATGGACCCTGAAATCAGCGGAGCGATCTCCATAAACGTTGGCCAGGCGCTTGTTTCCTGTAGCCAAGTGATGGGGCAATGTTTGCGTGAGGATATTGCGACAATGTTTGCCAAGTTCCATGCTGACAAAATCATGTTTGGAGCAAAGCTATTGAAACTAAACAAAGAAAAAGGATGGATTATCCCCCCACCTATGCACTTGAACGGACAACCGACGAAAGAATAAAAGTGCTCATTGAACAAAAGAAACGTTAGAGTAGGGAAGAGCGAAAGTCGCTTTCTTCTCTGCTTTTTTTTAATGCGACTCGCCAAAAAAAAGGTCGAGCCAAATCGACTCTTCACTACATAGGGAATGATATACTAAATGCTATAAGGGGGAGATTTAAATGGAAAAGTTACAGTCACAAGAGCAATTTGAAGAACTTAAACAAGGGGAACGAACGGTGTTTCTGTTTTCCGCAGATTGGTGTCCGGATTGTCGAGTCATCGATCCGTTACTCCCAGGAATTGAAGTAGATTACCCGGAGTACGAATTTGTATATGTAGATCGTGATCAGTTCATAGATATCTGTGCAGAACACGACATTTTTGGTATCCCAAGTTTTCTTGTTTACAGCGAAGGCGTAGAAAAAGGTCGATTTGTTAGTAAAGACAGAAAAACGCGTGAAGAGATTACAGCATTTCTGGATAATCCCGAAGCGTAAAAGAAAATTGAAAGGGTTGCTGCTTGAGAAGTCGAAGAGACTCCACTGGCAGCAACCCTTTCTTTTTACATACTAAACTCCTCTTTAACCTCTTCAAGAATAACTTTAGCACCCGCAGGGCTTACGAACATGCCGTTTGACAGTTCAAAATTATCGGAAGTGATTTCTCCGGTAATCACACAAGCTTTACGGATTTTATAGCTCCTAAGAATAATGGTTTCATCCTCCGTGAAAAATTCAAGTGGTTGTCCTTCAGGAAGTTTCATTGTCTCACGTAATTCAATTGGGATAACTATTCTCCCTAGATGATCAACTTTTCTTACAACGCTTAAGCTCCTCATAAGAGAACCTCCTTCAATGGTACCTGAATTCTTCTATAATCATACAATTCTATGTTGGAAAATGCAAAAAAATGGTCGATTTTTTGTCGAAAGTTCATTAATATAGAATATTTAGAATGAAAAAACTTCTCCTTCTTTTCATTGTCAATCGTCACAACGTACACGTAATTTGATAGAATAGTACAGTTGGCACGAACGGAGGGACACGATGACATTTACTCAATTTAAAAAATCAGCGATTTTTGACTATCTCCAAATTATTGTGGGTTCGGCGTTTGTCGGACTTGCATTTACTATTTTCCTATTACCTTCACGGATAGCTGCAGGTGGTGTTTCGGGAATAAGCACGATTCTTTTTGAACTTTATGGATTTAACCCCGCTTATGTACAGTGGCTTATTAATTTACCACTCCTCATTTTAGGGCTTGTCCTTGTTGGAAAAGATTTTAGTTGGAGAACCATTGTGGGGACGTTTTTTGTACCATTTTTCATTTTCTTAACGACAGATATTAATGTCCCAATTCATAATCCGTTATTAAGTTCTATTTATGGTGGGATTATGCTTGGTATCGGTCTAGGAATTGTTTATAGGGGGAACGGCTCGACAGGTGGAACTGCACTAATTGCTCAAGTTCTGAAGAAATATACTAACTTTTCCAGTGGCTTTGCTCAGCTAATTGTTGACGGTGCTGTCGTCATCATCTCGGCTTTTGTCTTTGACTTGGAACTCGCGCTTTATGCCATGATGGCAATCTATGTGACGAGTAAGGTAATCGATTTTGTGCAGCTTCAAACATCTCCTACCAAGCTGATCCTGATCATTACGGAACAAGAAGAAAAAGTTCAAGCACTCATTAATACCGAACTCAATCGAGGGTTAACAAAAGTGAAGTCTTTAGGAGGCTACTCGAATCAGGAGAAAACCATGATCCTTTGTGTCGTTGAGCAATCAGAAGCGATCTACTTTAAAAAGATTGTGCAGGAGCAAGAGCCGACATCGTTCGTAATCTTCTTGAATGCATCTGAAATTCTAGGAAGAGGATTTTCCAGAGCCCAATATGACGACTAACTAGTTGCTAGCCCGTGAGTAAACTCGATTTTGTTTAATGTTAGACTATACAAACAACTTAGAAATGGTATACTGTTCAGTAATTGAATACGCTTATCGAGAGAAACCGAGGGAAATGGCCCATTGACGTTTCAGCAACCCCTGATAGATTCAGGAAGGTGCTACTTCCACAAGACTTTGTCTTGAGAGATAAGAGGAACGGCTATTAGCTTCCACTTTCTCTCTCTTAGAAAGCGGAAGTTTTTTGATGGGCTGAATAGGAGTGAAGAATTGTGCCAATTACAATACCAAAAGCGTTACCCGCGGGAGAATTACTGAAGCAAGAAAAAATATTTGTGATGGATGAAGAGCGTGCTACCTCACAAGACATTAGACCACTACGCATACTAGTCGTGAATTTAATGCCTCAAAAAGAAAAAACGGAACTGCAGCTTCTGCGTTTGCTAGGTAATACTCCACTTCAAGTGGATGTAACTTTTTTACACACAGAAACGTATGTATCGAAGAATGTTAGTAAAAACCATTTGGATACATTTTATAAAACATTTCCTCAAGTGAAAGACGAAAAATTTGATGGAATGATTGTAACGGGGGCACCTGTAGAGCAAATGGAATTCGAACAGGTTGAGTATTGGGGAGAAATGCAGGAGATTTTGGATTGGGCATCAGTGAATGTAACATCTTCTATGCATATCTGTTGGGGTGCCCAAGCAGCACTTTATCATTACTATGGAGTGAACAAACACCAACTGCCTTCTAAGTGTTTTGGCATTTTTGATCATCTCGTTACAAATCCAACTGTCAATCTTGCACGAGGATTCAATGACCTGTTTCCAGCTCCACACTCCAGGCATACAGGAGTATCTCAATACGATATCGAACAGCATGACTCATTGAATCTACTCGCATATTCGGAAGATGTTGGACCCTTTATCGTGCTATCTAACGATGCAAAAAACATTATGATTACGGGGCACTTAGAGTACGATGCGGGAACGTTGCAGGAAGAATATGAGCGTGATGCAGCAAAAGGACTTGAAATTGATATTCCTAAGAATTACTTCCCGAATGACAATAGCTCGTTGAATCCGCTGAACACGTGGCGTTCCCATACACATCTCTTATTTTCAAATTGGCTTAATTACTATGTCTACCAACAAACTCCATTTGAATGGAAATGATGAAATTTGTGAAGTGGCGAGTATTGATCCAGCTGAAGAACTTGTAGTTCTCAGTGGATTGGATTATAATGAATGACAGTCAGTCATTTGTGGAGGGATGTTATGAACAAGAGAGAAAAAATTGTTCAGTCTGCGATTCAAGTGTTTACTGAAAAAGGCGTAGAAAAAACGACAGTTTCACATATTGTTAAAGCTGCAGGGATTGCACAAGGAACGTTTTACTTATACTTTCCCTCTAAACTATCGCTCATGCCTGCGATTGCAGAAGTGATGGTACAGCATACCCTGAAAACGGTGATAGACGCTGTTGAAGATTCTGCATCGTTTGATGAGCAACTGAAACAATTTGTAGATGCGATATTTGCAGTTAATAAAGAACACCACGAGATTCAGGCGATGATCTATTCAGGGTTAGCATCAACTGAACACTTGAAAGAGTGGGAGAGTGTATATGCTCCAATTTACCAATGGGTAAGCGCACTCGTTGAAAAGGTGCAGAAGCAAGGAGTCATTCGCATCGACAGTCATCCAGATCAGTTAGCAAAACTCATTATCGGATTGACTGAGTCCGCTGCAGAGCAAATTTACTTGTATGATGAAGACGTTGACCAAGAAATTCGCGCTACTGAGCAAAAGAGGGAAACGTTGTTGTTTTTATCGTATGCCCTTGGTTATTCGAAACAACCAGGCAATGAATAGGGATTTCCAACGACTGGCAACAAAATAGTGTCAGTCGTTGTATACATTTTTTAGTTCGTACGAGTACGGATTAATATGAATGACAGTCAGTCATCTGAGAGAAGGAGTATTTCTAATGAAAAAAGAATGGCTTTATGTAGCGGCAACTAGTTTTTTTGAACTTGTATGGATTTTCGGTTTTAATGTAGCTTCTGTATGGTGGCACTGGATTCCGATTGTGTTATTTATATTCGTCGATTTCCACTTCCTTTCTAAAGCTTGCGCAACATTACCAACAGGAACTGTATATGCCATATTTGCAGCTATCGGAACCATCGGAACTGCATTGATGGATGTATTTTTCTTCGGACAAACGTTAAGTGGTGGGAAAATTTTCTTCATCGTCATTTTAGTGACAGGAGTCATCGGTTTGAAACTTGCGGATGGACATGACGAAAAACTAGCAGCAGAAAGGAATCGTTAATATGGGATGGTTATTTGTAGCATTAGCCGCGATATTTGAATTTACGGGAGTCATCGGATTAAACAAATATAGTAAAAAGAAGACGATTCCTTCAGGTATCTTATTTTTAGGTGGTTTTGGTTTAGCATTTGTATTTTTGTATACATCGTTCCAGTATTTACAAGTGAGCACAGCATATGCAGTATGGATAGGAATTGGAACTGCAGGCGCCGTAATTCTGAATATGCTCTTTTTTGGTGAATCCAAAAGTTTAGCAAGGATCGGCAGTCTTGCATTGATTGTCATTGGCGTCATAGGTTTAAAAGCATTGTCCTAAATGATGTTTGATATTTCGTTAAAGGTTGCGCATAATGAATGAATAAGGAGACGTGACTATGCGAAATAACTCAAAACAAGCAACACCGCAAGCAACAGGTTATCAAGTAAAAAAGGAACAGCCGCTTTTACCTTTTCTGCTAGAGACTGTCCAAAAAAGTAGAAATGCAGTGAAAGGGATTCTTTCCCGTGGGCAAGTGTCTGTTAACGGAGAACCCACTACTCAACATGACCGATTGTTGAATGTTGGGGATAAGGTTGAAATTATGACCAATCAAGCTGCGAAAAATGACAGTGAACTTACAGGGCTTTCCATTATGTATGAAGATGATGCCATCATTGTGATTGACAAAGAAGCTGGATTATTATCAATGGCTGCAAAAGATAAAAAAGAACTGACTGCATTTAGTGAGCTTTCTACATATGTACGGAAAGCGAATAGAAGCAATCGTGTATTCATCGTCCATCGTCTAGACCGAGAAACTTCAGGGGTTATGCTGTTTGCTAAAACAGAGGAAGTCAAAAAACTCCTTCAGGACAACTGGGAAGAATCTGTCCAAGAACGAGGTTATATAGCGCTAGTTGAAGGTAAAGTGCGAAACGAAACAGGTGAAATTGTTTCTTGGCTGAAAGAGACTAGAACGTTCAAAGTCTATTCCAACCCAACGGATAATGGCGGCCAAAAAGCAATTACACGTTATAAGCGACTGCAAGCAAGTGCACAGTTTTCACTACTTGAATTGAGATTGGAAACAGGACGGAAAAACCAAATCCGTGTGCATATGGAGGAAATTGGACACTCCGTTGTAGGCGATAAAAAATATGGTGCCACAACAAACCCTATTAAACGACTTGGGCTCCATGCAACTAAGTTGACGATGATTCATCCTATAACAAAGGAGCAACACACGTTCATATCTGATCCACCGTCCTCCTTCTATAAAAAATCAAAATAACCGTATGCGCCAAAGAGGCGCATACGGTTATTTTTTGTGGGTTCAAAGTGAACGACTAAGCATGTGGGGTCTTTACTGTAAAGGAGGCATACCTGGTTGACCTTGTGCTGGAGCAAATGCATTGAGCAACTCCGTCATATCCTGTGAAGCCAGCTGAGGTACTTGATAGTAATGATGTTTGTTCTGGTAAATGGCTAATTCATACGCCATTTCTATACAGTTTGGAACTGAATCAGCTAGCACCCTGCGGACAACAGGATTACACACTTCACAAGCCACCATTGTTTTCATAGAAGCTCCGGCTTTTGCGGAACCCAATAAGAAACCGGAAATGATTTCATCCGTAATTTCTGAAGCATTCATCATAGGTTTTTTGGGTTGGCCCGGCTTCATACCATAGATGAAATCATTTCCTCCTTTCATTTTATAGCTTTGTGTAGGATGAGATGGATCATGACCTGATTTGAAACTCTCGACTGTAATGTTATATGCATCCAACGTAAAGCGGTATTGCCGATCGAGAATATCTAACAACTCGGGATCCTTCACGTGAGGTCGAAGTAAAATCGCCTGATTGAGGGCTCCTATCGTGCTGGATAGTACTTCATGCACATCAAAAAGTTCATGTCCTCCGTGGTTCATGGATGGGGGAACTGTGCCTGTGTGCATGTTTTGATGGGTCGTTCCGTCTTGGTTTGTAGTCATTGTTGTCCTCCCTAAAATATCGTGTTCGTTCATAAATAGTATGTACTTCAAGTATCTTTCTATCCCGTGGAATGTTTTGTATGAATAGCTGAACAGTTACTTTCATACAATGGATTACGAATTTGTATGGAAAGGTGTGCATGTGAGTGCAAATACACGTTGTTCAAAAAGGTCAAAGTTTATTTACGATTGGGAAACAATATGGAATTGGATGGGAAGAAATTGCCGATGCAAATGAGCTGGTCAATGCAGGGAAATTGGCTGTTGGTCAAGCTCTAGTGATTCCAATAACGGGCAGTTATTATTGGGTGCAGCCAGGGGATACTCTATATGAGATCGCACGTAGAGAAAAGATGACCATATCGGAGCTGGCGAACATCAACAAAATTTCTCTTTCAGCGCCATTGACGGTCGGCCAAAGACTATACATCCCACCGACTCCTAAAACTCCGACTCAATCTTTACTCTACGTAGAGCCAAGAACTCCGGTTTCGCAGGTGATGATTGCAGAAACGGAAAATAGAGTTAGTGCATTAACTTATCTAGCTATGTTTAGTTATGAAGTGATGCGTGATGGGACGTTAAAAGCCCCTTCCATAGCGAATTTACCTACAATCGCTGCGAACGCGGGTGCGCTTAATGCGATGGTTGTTAGCAACTTGGAAGATTTCGCATTTAGTGCTGGTCTTGCTCACGATATTTTTGTGAGCAAAGGAGTTCAAGATTTGTTGTTTACGAACATCTTGGCAGTGGCACAACAAGTGGGCTACAAAGATATACATTTTGATTTTGAGTTATTGTTCCCTGAGGATCGCGAGCTATACAATGCCTTCTTGAGAAGAGCTAGAGATCGTTTTCATCCAGCCGGCCTCACACTCTCTACCGCACTTGCACCTAAAGTAAGTGATGTTACAACAGGTATTTACGGCGCACATGACTATAAAGCCCATGGGGAGATTGTAGATTTCGTTTCTCTAATGACTTACGAGTGGGGATATACGTACAGTGAGCCGCAAGCCGTGAGTCCATTGCCACAAGTGGAGCGAGTGGTAAAGTATGCGGTACAAGAAATTCCAAGAGACAAAATCTTTTTAGGTCAAAATTTATATGGATACGATTGGTCAAAACCTTACCCAACGCAAGGCGGGCAACCTGCAAAAGCACTTAGCCCTAAACAAGCAACAGAACTTGCGATACGTGAAAACGAAGCCATTTCGTACGACTATGTTGCACAAGCACCATTTTTTACGTATATCGATCAAAATAGTATTCAACATGAAGTTTGGTTTGAAGACGCTAGAAGCATCCAAGCTAAGTTTGACTTATTGAAAAAATACAGTCTTCGTGGCATTATGTACTGGAAATTGGGTCTAGCATTCCCTCAAAATTGGCTACTGCTAGAGGATAATTTTAATATAGTGAAAAAGTAATATGTGCCCATAAATATACCGACAAAACAGAGGGGAATAGAACCTCTGTTTTTGTTTGCAGATTAAAATGTATTTTCAAAAACATTCATTCTAGCGTATACTAATAAAATACAACAAGTTAGATTCGGGATTAAGGGGGAAGAATATGTCGAAATTAAATGTAGAACATGTGGATGTACGAAGACGTTCAAATGACTATGTGCATCAGGTTTATGAGCAAGTTAAAAGAAGAAATGCAAATGAAACTGAATTTCTCCAAGCAATACGTGAAATATTCGATTCACTCCGTCCCGTATTCGCAAAGCATCCTGAATATATAACAAGCGGAATTTTGGAAAGACTGACTGAACCAGAAAGAATTGTGACCTTCCGTGTTACTTGGGAAGATGATACAGGTAAAGTGCATGTAAACAGAGGCTACCGTGTCCAATTTAGCAGTGAGCTAGGGCCGTATAAAGGTGGTCTTCGTTTCCATCCATCTGTGAATAGCAGCATCATGAAATTCCTAGCATTTGAACAAATTTTTAAAAATGCATTGACAGGTCAACCGATTGGTGCGGGTAAAGGTGGCTCAGATTTTGATCCGAAGGGGAAGTCGGATCGTGAAATCATGCGTTTCTGTCAAAGTTTCATGACGGAATTGAGTCGACATATTGGGCCGGATATAGATGTGCCTGCAGGCGATATAGGAGTTGGAAAACGTGAAATTGGCTATTTGTTTGGTCAATATAAGCGATTAAAGGGTGGATATGAAGCAGGTGTACTCACGGGGAAAGATCCGAATCACGGTGGTAGTCTTGGTCGAAAAGAAGCGACCGGATATGGAACCGTCTATTTCACTGAAGAAATGTTAAAGGAATATGGCATGTCATTTAAAGAGAAAACAGTTGTGGTCTCAGGTTCGGGAAATGTATCCATTTATGCGATTGAGAAAGCGCAGCAACTCGGTGCAAATGTAATCGCTTGTAGTGATTCTTCTGGATACATTGTCGACAAAAATGGCATTGACTTAAATTGTGTGAAGCAATTGAAAGAAATCGAAAACAAACGAATTCAGGATTATTTGAAGGTACATCCCGAAGCTCGTTATTATGAAGATTGTTCAGAAATATGGACAGTTCCATGTGACATCGTCCTTCCTTGTGCTACTCAAAATGAACTAGACGAAAAGAGTGCCAATCTCCTTATTAAGAATGGCGTCACAGCCGTTGGGGAAGGTGCCAATATGCCTTGTACAAACGAAGCACTGACGGTATTTCAGGATCACGGGATTCTATTTGCACCAGCGAAAGCTGCCAACGCAGGAGGCGTGGCCGTTTCAGCGATGGAAATGTCCCAAAATAGCATGCGACTCAGATGGACTGCAGAAGAAGTAGATGAGCGTTTGAAAGTTGTAATGCGCTCAATCTACGAAAGTTGTATTGATGCTGCAGATCGCTTTGGCAAACCAGGAAATCTCATAATGGGTGCTAACGTAGCAGGATTTTTAAAGGTTGCAGACGCAATGGCATCACATGGGTTAAGTTGATATAGAGTACTCAGGTCGTCTATATAGAGGCCACTGAAAAAATCGGTAACTAGTTGATCATGCTGGGATGACTGTTGAATTGTGCTCCAAGGGGACATTTCCTTGGGGTTCGATCTCAGCCAAATCTGGATGGTCAATGTTCCATATTAAACAATAGAGAGCTCATCACCCGTTTCACGGATGATGAGCTCTCTATTGTTAAGAAAGTATTATTGGTCATCCTTTTATGGATGAATGACAAACCCCCATTGATTGGAGCTGAAAGCCTCCGCCTGGAGCGCAAATCTACAGTCTCCCACGCTTAACCAACTATTATTAAACAATTTCAGTGGCCGCCATCTTTTAAGGCGTGCTTTTTTTGTTGAGTAAAATCAATTGAATACAGGATTTACGGATTAAATATTTCGTCTATTAAAAGAATCAGTAATTTCTCTTGCATTTACTAGTCAACATGTTATTATAAATATACTTTAGAATGTATAAAGATACATAACTTGTGAGAGGAGTTTTAATTATGACAAAGAAAAAAGTAGTATTAGCGTATTCGGGAGGACTTGATACATCAGTTGCAGTTCAATGGTTAACAGAACAGGGATATGCAGTTGTTGCATGTTGTTTAGATGTAGGAGAAGGAAAAGATCTAGATTTCATCCAACAGAAGGCACTTCAAGTGGGTGCTATCGAAAGCTATGTCATAGATGCTAAAGCGGAATTCGCTAAAGATTATGCACTACTTGCACTTCAAGCACGTACGCTTTATGAAGAAAAGTATCCACTGATTTCTGCGTTGTCTCGTCCACTTATTGCAAAAAAACTTGTCGAAGTTGCACATAAGGAAAATGCGGTAGCCGTCGCTCATGGTTGCACAGGTAAAGGAAACGACCAAGTTCGTTTTGAGGTAGGTATCAAAGCATTGGATCCTACATTAGAAGTGATTGCACCTGTACGTGAGTGGAGCTGGTCGCGTGAAGAAGAAATTGCCTATGCGAAAGAGCACAATATTCCAGTTCCTATCGTGTTGGATAGTCCGTATTCAATCGACCAAAACCTATGGGGACGTAGTAATGAATGTGGGATTCTAGAAGATCCGTGGGCAGCACCACCTGAAGATGCATATGGACTCACTTCGTCTATTGAAGAAGCACCTGATCAAGCAGATGTTGTTGAAATTACATTTAAACAAGGTGTTCCAGTGAGCTTGGATGGAAAGGCTTTTGAGCTAGATGCACTCATCCTTCACTTGAATGAGCTAGCCGGAAAACATGGTGTTGGCCGTATTGACCACGTTGAAAACCGTCTCGTAGGCATTAAATCACGTGAAGTATATGAATGTCCAGGTGCTATGACGTTGATCAAAGCGCATAAGGAACTTGAAGATATTACTCTCGTAAAAGAGACAGCACACTTTAAACCGATTGTTTCTCAAAAGTTAAGTGAGCTCATCTATAACGGTCTTTGGTTCTCTCCATTACGAAGTGCCTTGGAAGCGTTCATTAAAGACTCACAACAAGTCGTCAATGGAACAGTCCGTGTGAAACTATTTAAAGGGCATGCCATTGTAGAGGGGCGTAAATCCGATAACTCTCTCTATGATGAAAAACTTGCGACGTATACGTCTGATGACGAGTTCGACCAAGCGGCAGCAGTAGGATTCATCAAATTATGGGGGCTTCCAACAGAAGTCCATGCAGCTGTGAACAAGCAACTCGTTACGACTAAAGCATAATAGAAAGGACCTTCTTTCAGCGGAAGGTCCTTTCAGACTGTAGCCAAACTCCAGTAAACATTGGGATTGCCTACAGTCTTTTTCTTTTTCAATAGATATAACTATGAAAAGTTGAGTTCCGCTGCGAGCGGACGCTTTTCGAGGGGGCTTGCTCTCAGCCAATTGAACAGCGAAGAGTTCGATTTTCCCAATTTTAGCGAACTTTGCTGAAATTAAGGCAGCACTCATCTCCCTTGCTTTGCTCAGTCCAGGGTCTTCGAAAACACGTGCTCCTAACGATTCGCTTTTACTCGCAAAAGCTGTTCTTCGTCATAGCTTTCTCTGATCCCTCCGGAGTCGCCGCTCTCCGCTACAATCAACAATATCTCCCAACTATCAAATGAGGTGATGGAAATGTTGACGATCGAGCAGTTAGTTCCGTAGACCATCTAGTCCGTAAATTAGATGCAGCAATTAATTTCCCCAATAGATCCTGTAGTTCTTCATAAAATGTCATTTATTCAATCCCCTAAACCCACTTAGAGTTGACCATCGCATACCACGGTGCTTTTTTGGCATCGGCAAAAATGCGATCAACTGTCTCTTTATATTTCCTTATACTTCTTTGATTACATATCGGGTCTCAAGTCTTCTACTACATCTAGTTATTCTTGCCAGCTGAACATGGAGCATCCCGACTGCATTCCTTGCTTGAATGTTGTGAATGTCTCATAAGATATTCAGTTGATTGAAGTGCAGGCCGGCGACTCCTGGGGATCAGCGAAAGCTGTCACGAAGAACAGCTTTTGCGAGTAAAAGCGAAGCGTTAG
>NZ_JWIB01000049.1 GCF_000813425.1 Sporosarcina sp. ZBG7A | reverse complement strand
TGAATGTCCTATGACACATTGACATCATTCAAGCAAAGAATGCAATCGGAGTGCTCCATGTCAAGCTGGTAAGAATAACTAGATGTAGCAGAAGTCTTGAGACTCCGATATGAGACCAAAGAATTCTATGAAAATGTAAAGAGACAGTTGAACTCGTTTTTGTCGATGCCTAGGAGAAGTATGGTATCCGATGGACAACCCTAAGATGCCTTAGAGTATTGAATGACATTTTATTGAGTACAACTGGATCTATGCTGGGTCTCCCAAATAGGGAATATTGATCTGCAACCAATAGAAAAATGAAGGCATAATCAATTACTACCTCTAATTTAAGGAACAGATGGTCTCGCGGGACTAACTGTTAGATTATTAGCATCTCCACCTGTTCCCGTTCTTTGATTTGTTTTTTCGTAATCATTGCCATCATCTCATTTGATAGTTGGGAGATACTGTTGATTGTAGCGGAGAGCGGCGACTCCGGAGGGATTAGCGAAAGCTGTGACGAAGAACAGCTTTTGCGAGTAAAAGCGAAGCGTTAGGAGCACGTGTTTTCGAAGACCCTGGACAGAGCAAAGCGAGGGAGATGAGTGCTGCCTTAATTTCAGCAAAGTACGCTAAAATACGGCCAATCGAACTCTTCGTTGTTCGATTGGCTGAGAGCAAGCCCCTCGGAAAGCGTCCGCTCGCAGTGAAAATCAACTTTCCATAGTTAATCCTATTGTAAAAGAAAAAGACTATAGGCAAATCCATGATTTCTGGAGTTTGTCTACAGTCTGCGTCGTCCATATGAAATGGACGACGTTTTTGTATCAAGTCTTTTATGAATTGACAGTCGATTTAATCGGTTTGATCTCTCTTTCTGATCCAGCTACAATGACCGCAGCTGACGCATCTCCGACGATATTAACAGACGTCCGCATCATGTCGAGCACCCGGTCAATACCTGCAATGAGAGCGATTCCTTCAAGTGGCATATTCACGGAGTTCAGAACCATTGCGAGCATAATCATGCCTGCACCTGGTACGCCAGCTGTTCCAATTGATGCGAGAACAGTCGTCAAAACGACAGTTAGCAACTGTAGGAACGTCAGCTGAAGATCGAAAAATTGTGCGATGAATACGACTGCAACCCCTTGATAGATTGCAGTTCCATCCATATTGATAGTAGCTCCAAGCGGCAATACAAAACTCGCGATACGTTTTGGCACGCCTAGATTCTCTGTTGTGTTCTTGATAGTAACAGGAAGTGTCCCTGCACTGCTTGCAGTACTAAATGCAACAAGCGCAGCTGGGAAGATGCCTTTAAAGAACGTAATCGGGCTAAGTTTGCCCATTGTTTTCACAGCAATGGAGTAAACAACAAGTGCATGCACAATACACGCAATGTATACGGCTAGCACTACTTTTAACAAAGGTAGCAAAACGGATAATCCATATTCTCCAACGACCGGCGCCATTAGTCCCAAAATACCAAATGGAGCGACACGCATAATGATCCCTGTAATTTTGTACATGATTTCCGCAAATCCTTCAAAGAAGGACAACACGGGCGCCGCCTTTTCACCAATCATCGTAATGGCAATGCCGATGAACAAGGCAAAGAAAATAATTTGTAGAATGTTCCCCGTAGCAAGTGCCTCAAAAGGATTGGTAGGTACTATGTTCAAGAAGGTATCTATCGCACTTTGCGGTTCTGCGATAGCAGCTTCAGGTATACTACTCTCATCTGTAGAAATGTTGACCCCAGTCCCTGGGTTGATCAAAAACGCTACTGACAAACCAATTATAATTGCGATGGCAGTTGTGGCTAAATAGTACACAATCGTTTTGATACCGATTCGTCCCAGTTGTTTCGGATCTGACATACTCGCAACCCCTACAACTAGAGTTGAAAGAATAAGAGGTGCAATTACAAATTTAATGAGTCGTAAGAACAAATCCCCAAGTGGCTGAAGGAAATCGATTTTACTTCCGAAAATACTTCCTAGAATAATAGCCAAAACAAACGCAACAAAAATTTGTGTGACCAAGTTAAAACGTAATTTCAATTCCATTCCCTCCTCTTCATCATTGGTAATGTACTGTATTCCAAAGTATATGTATACATGCAAACGCTTTCACTCAATACTATAAAAAAACCCCTTCCCAGAGAACCATCTCACGGGAAAGGTTTTCACGTGTGCATTTCTATACATAATAACTTTTCTAGTATAGAAACACAACTACTTTTTTTCTATTCAGTAAACTTATTAGAACCAACGTCCCACGATTGGATAGTTGTATGGCTCATCTTGAAGCGTTTTTATAATCGCGATAATCGGAATGACAATTGTCATGATGATGAAACCAATCAGGAACGGTATTCCAATTAGGATAAACGAAAAGATCGTTGACACAACGATTAATGCTCCCATGACTAATTGGAACAAAAGCGCTTGAATCGACAACCGTTTTATTTGTTCATCCAACTCCACAAAAAACGTCAAGATGTAAATCGCAACTGGCACCAAAAATGGTGCAAAGAATGCGCTGGCATGTATGAGAATCTTTAATCCTTTTGTTTCCACAAGTTTCCATCCCTTCATTCGATCTTAGTAATTTTACGAATGAAGCATAGAAAAGATTCATTTTATTTTGCTCCGAATGAGGCAGGCATGACAACTGCCACAACTTCTCCAGTTACACATAACTCACTTCCCGCAAAAACTTCAACGGCTACCTTGAATTTCTTTGGATGTATTTCTTCAATAGTGCCAACCGCTTTCAAAGTAGTTCCTTCTGGAGTCGGTTTAACATAATTCACTGATAAGGAAGCTGTGACAAACCTCGGTGGAAATTCCTCGTTATCAGGTTCAAATCCATTTTTTCGATGAAGAGCTAGTGAAGCGGATCCGGTTCCATGACAATCTATCAACGAGGCGATAATTCCACCATAAACGAAACCTGGAATCGCTTTGTGATCAGAGTCTGGCATATAATATGTAACCGTTTGGTCCCCTTCCCAAGTGGTTCTGAATTGGTGACCTTCTTTGTTTAACCGACCACATCCATAACACCACGAAAAGTCATCCGGATAACGATCCTGAATCGCATGCTCAACTTTTTGTACCATTTGAATTCCTCCTTCACCATTTGCCTATCAGTATATCATAACAATTCTGTGAATTATTCAATTGACTCATACATATACTAGCGTCGGAATATAATACCACCTGATCATGAGCATGCGTATACTACACTAACGAACGATACAAGGAGGCTGATTCTATGAAATTACGCGCGTTTCTACTAGTTTTTCTACTCGTCGGAGGAGCTTATGCCATGGTCCATTCCATTAACGAATTCTCATCAAAGAAATTCTCAGAAGTGCTGCAGTTGCCTGAAGAACATGTGGTTCAACTTATTTTTACAAAACCTTCTACTACAGGCATGACACCGCCCGCATGGGTTTCATCAGACAAAGAACAGATTGCCAATCTGTTAGAGTTTCTAAGTAGTTATGAATTAAAGAAAAAAGATTCACAAGAACTCCTAGATGAGTTGAATTTCAATCAATTCACAATTAGTATCGAAGATCACGACGAAAACCTTGTAACAATAATGGTGGAAGACAGTTTGATTGTCACTCAAAATGGAGAGCAATATACACTACTTGACGGGCCATTAGATACTGACTGGATGGTAGATTTCATTCTCTCGAGCCATTCTCCATCTTAATTTCCACGCGCTTTAATCTTTGTACATTTCAGTCTATTTGTTTTATACTAAAATTAGTTCAGAATTCGAAATAAGGGAGAGAGTTCATTGGTTAAACAATTACCGCTAAGATCAGAAGTACCTCAAGAAGAAACGTGGAATTTGAAAGATCTATTCCCTTCGGAGGCTGCCTATTCCGAAGCTCTAGGAACATTGCAAACTGACGTTACAGCATTCGCAAAACAGTTCCAAGCAAATATCCAAACAGCTGAAGATGTAGTAGCTGTACTGAAACAATTTGAAGCAATTTACATGCAGATTATTCCACTTGGTACGTACACAAGCTTAGCAGTGAGTGTTGACCAGACAAATGACGAAGCACAAATGCGTGATAGCCATTTCGGTTCGGTTTCAGCTAAAGTAGGAAGCCAACTCTCTTTTGTTACGAGCGAATTGCTAGAGCTGTCTGAAGACGTATTACAGCAAGCAATGGAGCAATCAGAAGAATATAGCCATTATCTGAAAGAATTGATCCGTGAGAAGCAGTATCGCCTTCACCCGGAAGTCGAGAAGGCGCTCGCTGCTTATTCTTCTGCTTTCGATGCACCATATGGCTTGTATAACACGACTAAAATGGTCGATATGGATTTTCCCGATTTCGTTGTAGATGGAAATTCATATCCGCTCAGCTATGTCTCATTTGAAGGTGGTTGGGAGTCCGAGCCGGATACGAAAAAACGCCGTGCTGCGTTCGAAGCGTTTTCTGCAAAACTACGTGACTATCAGCATACAACTGCTAAAACGTATGATTCTCACTTGCAACTCGAGAAAATCACTTCCGATTTACGTGGCTATGAGAGTATTACAGACTACTTATTATTCAATCAGGAAGTCGATCAGTCGATGTATCATCGCCAAATCGATTTGATCACCAAAGAATTGGCTCCACACATGCGTAAGTATGCAAACCTTCTAAAAGATGTGCATGGACTCGACAAAATGACGTTCGCAGATTTAAAAATTCCTCTGGATGCAACGTACGAGCCGACAATCACTGTAGAAGAATCCAAAAAATACATTAACGAAGCTCTTGCCATCATGGGGCCAGACTATTTAGATATGGTGAAACGTTCATATGATGAGCGATGGACGGATTTCGCACAGAACAAAGGCAAGTCGACAGGCGCTTTTTGTTCCAGTCCTTATGGCACTCACCCGTATATCCTGATTTCTTGGACAGGTAGCATGGAAGACGTATTCGTCCTTGCTCACGAACTTGGACACGCTGGGCATTTCTACAACGCTCATAAGAACCAGAACGTGTTCAACTCACGTCCATCTACCTACTTCATCGAAGCTCCATCGACGATGAATGAAATGCTCGTAGCAAACCATCTTCTTTCAAATTCAGAAGATCTGAAGTTCAAACGTTGGGTCATTTCTTCTATTATTTCACGTACGTACTATCACAACTTTGTAACTCATTTACTAGAAGCTGCTTATCAGCGAAAAGTGTATGAAAAAATCGATGCAGGTGGCAGCGTCAATGCAACCATTTTAAACGAGCTAAAGCGTGGCGTTCTAGAAGAATTCTGGGGAGATACTGTAGAAATCAATGAAGGCGCAGAGCTTACGTGGATGCGTCAACCGCACTACTATATGGGTCTGTATCCATATACGTACAGTGCAGGGCTTACGATTTCAACAGAAATGGCAAAACGCGTGCTGAATGAAGGTCAGCCAGCAGTAGATGATTGGTTGAAAGTATTACAAGCAGGTGGAACACAAACACCAGCTGAACTTTCAAAAATGGCGGGCGTCGACATTACCACTGACGAACCGTTACGCAATACGATTGCTTATATTGGTGATCTTATTGACCAGCTCGTTCAGCTGACAGAGGAAATTAACGCCGAAGCACAACCTACTAAGTAATCAATAATTTAACAAACAAGCAAAAGAGCAGCGGTTAGATGGCCACTGCTCTTTTGCTTGTTTTTTCTTTGCGATATCTTCCTGTTTTGATATACATCTGAGACACCGTTTAGAGTTGTTTCTTTATATTTGTTGTAAAAGTTCTCTTATTGGGTAAACGCATCCCTATGTTAAAAACAGCTACTAATTACAGCCATAAGAATGTACCACTACTGCCATAGTTTTCACCAGCAATTGTCACGGATTTTACCACTCGTTGCCAATGGGGTTACCAGTGGTGTAACGTCAAGAATGTGGAGATATAAAATGTTAAGGACTTGGGAAGATAAAAGCCTAACTCCACGTACCTTGAACGAGGAATTAGGCGTTTGATCTTACACAAACGCACCCGTTTGCATCCTTAGTTATTTAATATTCAAAAGCTCTCTTGACCTCTTCCCACTTAGATCCGGTTTTATCTTCCTTTTTCCAAACTTCGCCCGTAATTGTGTCATACATGTATATAACTCCATCTTGGACGATCATTCTCTGTGAGTCATCAACTGGCGTGTCCTGTTGATTAATACTTTCAGCAACCTCACTGAGACCGCTCGAAATAAATCCACCCGCAAGCAAGACACTAATGCCTAAAAAAATAAAAACGCCATTCTTTATTTTGTCCAATTTTATTCACTCCCTTGACTCAAACAGAATACGTACACTGTAAGGTTAATTTCATCACCATCTTATACTGTAAAATGGCCCGATTGCGATGTAGACGCAACCTCTTATAAAGCAATCGCACCCGAGTGCTATATAGTCTATTCTCCCAACTCAGATAACCATTTACGAAGTTTTGCTTTAGGATAATAAATTTTATTATTTATAAGGACGTGTGGTATGTCTGGATATTCTTGAATTAAGCTTTTCGCATCTTCTTTAGAAATCCCTATAAAGTAATGAACATTATTTTCCTTTATCAATTCGTGTTCATTGTCATCATCTTCAAAGAGTTCACTAAGACTGTCTTTAGCATCAGGATTTTTAAAGTTTTTAAGCCCATTGCCTATAAAATACCCTGCAGCGGCAATTCCTATAGCAATCCAGATTAAATCAAACCCCATACTGACATCCCTCCTGATTTTCTACATATTTTATTCGATTATTTTGCCCTATTGTTGAACGGTTGTGTTCCATAAACGCCCCCGATTAACGAACTGAATCAGTTACCCACCAAACTGATATCCAAAAATTGTGATCAAGTAAAATGTAAGTTCGATTACACCTAGAACAAGTACAACTAACGGTATGATTTTCTTATTTCCTTTTTCTTTTACAAGTCCTATTAAGCCAAAAATAAAGAATATAGGTGCTGTTATTATCGTTGAATGCAGAAGCACAAGTATAACGAGAAAACCACCTGTGAAGTACAGAACAACTAGTGAAATTACTTGAATCACAAAGAATATTAGCATCGCTAAAGAAACTTTACCCATGGCTGTTCTTGGCAAAATATCACTCCTCGTAATTTAAATGGCCCTATTGCTGAAAAGGGCGCAAATTCTTCTTCAAGAATTGCCCCCGATTATTGAAGAATGATACTTAAAATTATTTGTAGAATCGCTGCAATAACTAATATCCACATAATTTCTATTCGTATAAATGAATTATATGGATTGCGTTTTTTTGTAACTGCTATATCTTGTGCAACTTTTAAATTGATTGGTAAAAAGTATAAAGAAAAAATTATAGCTACTGAAAATGAAATACATAAATTAACGAGGAATTGACTAGTTGTTAGACTTGCCACAGCACTACCAATTATAAATACTGGGACACCAACCCAAATAAAAAAGGTTACAACTAACAAAACCGCTGCCATTATGACGAGCATAAATTCTCTCTTAAGCACATTTAAATAACTGTTATAGTTATAACTCACGTCATCCCTCCTAGAACTCCTTCAGTAAACTGGTCCGATTGCGATATAGACGAAATCGCTTATAAAGCAATGGCATCCGATTCCAGAACTATCATTTAGCCACTATCAGCTTGCTGATGAACTCGTCAAAAGTGTCAGCAAGTACATGAAAGTTGTTCCCATCACCATTATCTGGCTCTACGTAGACTACATTTGGAATTTCACGATTTTCATAGTTAAATCCGACCCATGCGTGGCCGCTTCCAGAGAATAGGACAAGCTCTTCGGGAAGTTCCCATTCCCCTATGAAATAATCACTTAACATCAAACCTTCTTCATTTGCCCCCATGATTTCTTCTACCACTATGAACTGATCTCCGCTCTCAATAGAAAATTCTACGGGAAAAACTTGATGCGTGTCTTTGACAAATCCTCCATTTGCAATCTTCAATAATTGTAAGAAATCAGTCGGTAATTTTCTTCCAAGAGTTTGTTCGACACGTGTGATTTCTTCGTCTGTTGCTGGTTTGTTCATTGTTTCGTTTCGTAAAATGTGTTGCATAGTATTGCTCCTCTATAAATTTATTTGGTCCGATTGAGGCACAGTCCTTATGCAACTAATGCCCCCTATTACTAAACTGAAGACTTTAACTATCTCTGCGTTTTTTATCTCCTATATACGTCCACAAATGGTATGTTACCCAAAACAAGATTGCATTTAACAGTAAAAGTATGAGAACCATAATAGGATTCTCTACAAAATAATTAGATGCAAAGACAGAAATACCTATAAAGATAACTATGAATGGGGGGAGAAGAATCCAATACCGTTTATCTTTAAAAGTTTGAAAACTAAACATACAATTCCCCTCCAGTCCGTGATATGTCTTGTTTATCCAAAAAAGTGACCCTTATTGTAACTCGGGGACAATTCCTATAATGGAATCGCACCCGTTAGTGGAAGAAATCATCTCTTAAAACTAATCAATTTATATTTAAATAATATCGTAATTCCGAAGTTCAATACAAAATGAACAAAAATCGGGACTAAAATATTGTTAGTTTTAAAATAGATCCACCCAAAAACTAAGCTTGGAATACAGATATTCAATAACATGATTGGCTTTTTAAAATATTGAAAATGAAAGGCAATAAACAATAAAGCCGTTAATAGAATCGCAACCCATGGATGACCTGTAAATATCAAAAGTAGGTTTTGAATAATGCCTCTAAATAACGTTTCTTCAAATAATACAGCTACAAACATAAAAATGAAAACATCTGGCAATCTGTCATTTTGGTATGTTTTATTGGTGTCGTCAATGTAGTCCTGGGGAATAGTTAAAGTTAAAATGACTCCAAACAATAATAAACCAACAGAAGCAACCCCTGAAATTATTAAAGATTCTATTGGATTATCAAAAGAAAGTAAATTTGGGATTGCGAGTACATCGTAAACTACTAAAGCATAGATTACAGTAAAACAAATCAATGTAAGCGAAGAAAATGGGAAAATCGCGTTTTTTAATTTGAAATCGTGCTTTATATTTTTTGTTTTATCCTTTGCATAATCCATATATGACTTCCCTATCTAATAATTTTAATGTAATTTTTTTATTGTTTAACTCGTCTAGATGGCCCGATTGCGGCATAAAGACTTTATTACGAATTAGCCATGTTTGTATAGAAAGTATAACATTCCCATTTCTGAAAAGTATATTTATTATCCAGAAGCTAGGGAGTGGTAAAGGTATTGTCACTCAATGGTACAATCTATATCACTTGGTGGTAAAAAAACATGTCACGAGTGGTACATTTCATTGGCTGTAATCAGCTACTAGTAGAGTCCAGTACCAGCTAATTGTAGCAATGTCTGAACTATGTACTTTCTACCGAGCTCATCATTACCAAAGTTTTTTTCATTGTAGATATATCCTCTCTCTCTAAAAAAGGTATACCAGTTACCTTCTTCCTCAAAATAATGGAAGCCTTCATCCAAAGAATATCTACCTGTAGATTCACTCTGTGGGATACCATGGATTAAAGTATACTCATAGACGTCTTCCTCACTAACTGTAAAAATTTCAGAGTATTTATGATACCTAGTGTTTCACAAGCAAAATCAAGTGCATTTCCATAAAGAAGTATCTTTATCTGTGTTTCTTTGTCTGCCAAAACTATCAGCTCTTCATTGGACCTTTATGCACTAATCTTGCTTAACCAATTCTTGATCTATAATAGCACTCACCAAGTTAAACTATTTAACTTTTACCATTAAATTTGTTAAACGCGGACTCCATCCAAGCTGTAGAAGAACTACAGAAATCATGGAGGGGTGCCTACCGTCTTGTTTCTTTTATTATAAAATTAATTGAATTTCGCTACGTGAGGACGTTTTGCGAGGGGCATGCTTTTCGCTACAATCAACAGTCCCTCCCAACTATCAAATGAGCTGATGGAAATGATGACGAAGAATCAGAATAACAAAAGGGATAGAATTCAAGTTGATTCTCATCCCTTTTGTAGTCTGTCATCATGAACTTTTTTCAATGAAAAATTCATGTTCTTTATCTACTCCTATAACTAATTGTTTATCAAGAAATATTTTCATTGGAAATAATTTAGATTTCTTTTCTGAGAACAACCATCTTCTATCCATGCTAGTTAAAATAATAAAAACGCCATTATTATTATCTTGCATAAAGTTTAAAGATGAATTAGTAACTGGATCATTATCACTGTCAAAAATGTCAATTTCCTTAAATTGCTCACCGACCATTGGTGCATCTTTTACGATTAAACCAATTTCACTGATATTTATAATACTATTTACTGTAAATGGCGATTCGCTACTTGGATTCTCATTATATCGAGCAATGAGTTCGACTATATTTCCTGCTGGATCTTCAAAATAGCAAGCATGTGCTGGCCAAAATGAAAAATCTGCCTCGTCTTCTCCATCTTCTAACAAAAGGGTTGTTTTTCCTTTCAACCATTCCTTCGCTTCCTGAAATTGATTGGCAGGAATATTAAATGCAAAATGATAATATGGTTCCCCTACCACTTTTTCATTAGTAAATTCTAAAACACTTGTTCCTACTCGAATTTGAAATCCATTTGGATTCTCACCGCAAATTTTAAATCCTAAATGTTGCGTATAAAATTCTTTCAACATTTCTAATTTAGTTGTTTGTAAAGTCAGTACTTTTATTTCCATATCAATATCCCCTTTTATGTCTGTCCTTGTATGAAGTAATTCAACTCTCTATTTAACTTTCATTGTAATAAGATTAAAAATACTTAAAAATAATTCCAAAATAAAACGGCATGATTGAACAACAAGAAGAGGTAAATATCTACTAACAAATTGAAATCACTTGATATTAGCTTTTTCTTTTTTCTAGGAAATAGTATACACAATTGCAATCAAAATCGACAAGGTTACAAACATAAAGTAAGTATTTATATTAAAATACTGGTTGTTCACATGAATACTCAGCCCTGTAGTAATGCTTTGTAGATATTCCGCATCTACAACACCATCTTTTTTTAGTAATGCATCCTTAATGACTTGGCGATATTCAATAAATGCATTTCTTTGATATATAAAGGCAGCAGATAAATGAACGAGAATAGCTAATATGCTGATGATAAATGCAGTGTTGCCAAACGGATGCACATGAAAAATCTGAATCCATAGGAATACCATAAAGACAAACACTGGAATTAGCATAAATGCTATTAACAATGCCGGATTACCGTTTCCAGATGATGTTCCTGGATTCGGAGTCATTTGGTTTCCTAGCAGAAAGACTCCCAACAATAACAAACTAACAACGAATAGAGTAATCTTTGCAATTTTCACTGGACACCCCTTCTTTTTTCTTTATGCTACTCTACTAATTTGTCTGATTGGAGTGAAGTTCCGGTGCCCTATTGCTTAATCATGGATGTTTCTGCTTGTTGGTACGATGAAGTGAGAGCTAATGCCTAATAGTCCACCACCAATAACCGCCATTAAAGTTCCAGTTATTATCCATCCAGTAGACAAAAGAGTCGCCACAAACATACCCACCATAAATAACACTAAGCCTATGGAAAATAATAAAATGCCTTTTTTCATAGTCCCACCTCAAGTTATATTTTGTAGTTTGGTTTGATTATCTTTGCACCGGAGCGCACCCTTATTGATTAGTCGCGCCCATTACTTGAATTAAATTTTAAACGTTTGAATTAAGCATAACTCCCCATCAATTAAGTCTCGTCTTTCGTCAGTTTCAATATTTAATCCAGTATAAACCTTTTTCCAAAATGCAACTGCACGTTTATTTTCAACAACCTGTATTATAAAATATTGCCCCGGTTTCTTTTCAAATATCTTTTGAGCAGCTTGCACAGCTAATCCCTTTCCTTTGTATTGATTAAGTATAAAAAAATCGTTTATTCCATAATCATTGCTTTTTTTCAAAAATGGGCGTTCTAGTAGCAATATAAAACCAATATTTTTTTCATTCAAAGTTATAAAATAGGGTGATAATCCATCTACTCTCCAAAAATCATCCATTTCTTCATATTGAAAAACACCGTCTTCACTTAAATTTAAATCTTCAGTGAAATTAGAAAGCTCGTGAAGATACAATGAATAAAGGTTCCGCAAAATAGATTTTTCTGTTTCTAAAACTTCTTTGAGTATAATAGTCAACTTATAATACCCCTTCTCTTTATACCAATTTCATCAATAAGCTGCTTCTCAACTCTGTCTAATAACCCGATAAGACTTACTCCACAATCTATTCGCCCGTTTCAAGCACAAACCTTATACCGTAAATGCCCAGTTAGTTTCAAAGAGTGCATACTTTATTCGATAAAAGGCAATAATATAGTGAATAAGATAAAGTAGTAATGAAGTGTTTTGAAGAAAATGAAAAAGACGATAATCGTTTTTATCTTATCCCTGGTTCTTATTTTATCCCTAGTTCTTATAACTTCTAATCAAACAACAATCGTTTCATCGGCTGAACCAACTCAAGACACCGAAGAGCTTAGGCTACAGGATATGCTCATGGTTATGCTTACTCCTTATATTTTAAAGGACTTAAATACCTATTATTATCCAAAGATTGTAAAGGCTTTTCCACCTCATGTAGCTCCTTGGGATATTGAAGTGATAGAAACAAAAAGAGTTAATGGCTTTCGTGGCTTTCAATTGCAAATTACTTTTGAAATTGAGCCTACCGATGGCGGACACTGGATTCCAATCGGGAAAGACCGAATAACCTATGAGATCTCTTCGGGACCTACAGTTAAATTGATAAATCATAAGCATCTGAAGACGTATGAATATCCTTCCGAATCGTAAATAGGCTTCCACTAATTGGCCCTTTTCTTGTACAAAACTGTACAAGAAAAGGCCTCTTTAGTTTAGAGTTTGTTCTTTAACTATTTCTATTTATAATGGGTTCTTTTAACATCAGAGAACGCTATTGTTCCGCAGATAACCACTCCTAATCCTAGGAGCCCTACCAGTATCCAGCTATTCCCCCAGTTTATAACCAAACAATATAGACAAACTATGGCTGTAACTAAAGCACCGTATTTCTCTCGCCATTTACCTGATTTTGAACGTTCTTTTTTATTCAAGTAAACTTAGCCCCTCTCTAAATATATATACCATTTTGTTGTTAAATGTCCCTTTTGCGACATGATCGTGTTACAAAAATGCCGTCTTTTATTGAACTTTATTTCGCTGCCCAGACTACAAGTCCGATTAAGAATATAATCATAACTACAGCGACGATCATAGTTCCTACAGTACCAAAATGAATAATGGGACTGTCAATATTACCATTAAGATAAATCATAATAAATGATATAGCAGAAAATAATAGCGTCATTCCAAGTAATAAAATTACACGCCCTGTAACTGAATGACCAGGGATTGCAGTATACTTAATGTACACAAAAGCGAATAGAATAAACATAACACTAATCACAATACGACTGACAATTTCCAAAATAGTATAAGAAAGATTTAGGCCCATTATAATTATATCTGGGAAAATCATAAAAGATAATGATCCAAAAATGATTAGACATATATATTTGAACCAGTTCTTGTTATCAGTAGTCAATTCCCCAGAAACCATTTCCATATATTCACCTGGGGACCGTCCAACAATTCGCTCAATAGGCTTTCCATTTCGTTCTGCTTCATATAAATGATTTTCTAAACCGTTTATTATTTCATTCACATCATCTAAACTTTTTCTACTTGTAATTAAGTACACTCGTAAATCTTCTAAAAATCTTTTACTTTTTCTAGAAAGCTCTAACTCACTATTCATTCATATCATCTCCTTCTATATCTGATTTCGAAGGCAAAACTCTGTTTACATTGGTTTGTAGGGTATTCCATCGAACAATAAATTTTTCCAATTCTATTTCTCCCTTGGGAGTTAGAGAATAGTATTTTCTTTTAGGACCTGCGGTAGACTTTTTTAATGTCGATGTAACAAGTTCTTCCTTTTGCATACGCAATAACAATGGATAAATAGTACCTTCACTAAAAGAGTCGAATCCGAAGCCCTCTAGTTTTTCTGCCAATTCGTACCCATAAACTTCTCCATTTTGAATAATAGCCAATAAGCACCCATCAATGATCCCCTTTAACATTTGCGTCAATGACAAACGATTTCCCCTCACTTTTGCCTTGTATAACAAGTTTCATGATTACTAATACATTGTAAAACAAGTTAGTGAATTCATAATAATACATAGTAACTTGTTATGCAAGACATTAGGGGGGCTGAAGAAAAAGTCCATATTTAATGGCAGCACTTAGGCAGTAACCGCGCCATAATCTCGAACAACACTGTACAATTAAAGCCCCCGGCTGTTTAAATACAGTCTTTCATTAAAATGAATTACTTCGTCCCCAAAATCCATTTTACGTATAAACAGAAAAAGACCATACGATTAAAAAGATGCTTACTATTCCCCAAAGAACGGACCCCCATATCCACCATACAACGGGTTTAGGCGATATCTGTTTGCCTTCCGTACTGTCCTTGTTTTCGATTGCTAAAGCAACTCTTTCCTCCATGCTTTTTTTAAATGAAATAAGGACAAAAAATCCTGCTACAATAAAACCAACCGTCATCCAAAGTAACAAATTCATTTTAATACCCCATTTCTTATACGTTACTTTCTACTCCAGCTCTCCCAAAATTATATTGAAATTGAACCTTAGTCTTTTATTTCGTTAAATTGCCTAGATTACTGAAAAAGGGTGCAATTCTTCTTCAAGAAATGCACCCTCTAGTTTAAGTATACTATTTCGCCAACTTTATTGTTGTAAAACAAGACCTTCACCCGAAGTGTCGTACTCGTTCTCTAAAATATTCATCTATTTGTTATCAGAAAACGCCTGCGCGATCACTGTTGCAGCCTTTGCGATGAGTTCATCATTAAAGCTGGCATCCTCTTCATTGCGACTTGACATGATCGCAATAATAATCGGTTCTCGATTTGGGGGCCACACGATCGCTATATCATTTCGAGTTCCATAGCCACCAGCCCCACTCTTATCTCCAACCTCCCAACCTTCTGGAACACCAGCTCGAATGAGGGAGTCACCTGTAGTACTTCCTTTTAGCCAATTTGTGAAAATCTCCCTTTTATCAGCAGGAAGGTACTCACTGATTCCAAATACTTCAAGGGATGTTGCAAGTGCTTTAGGGGTACTTGTATCCCGTGAATCCCCTGGAATAGCTTCGTTTAAATCTGGTTCAATACGTTCAGCCATCGTGACAGTATCGCCACTTTCTCGTAACGCTTTTTCAAATCCATCGGGTCCGCCTAATTCTTTAAACAGAAGATTTCCTGCTGTATTATCACTAAACTGTATCGCTGCTTCAGCTATCTTTCCTAGACTCATCCCTTCGTTCACAAAGTCTTCTGTAATCGGAGAATAGGCAACAATATCTTCATTGGTGAATGTCCTTATTTCCTCAAGCACTGCTATCGGATTTTGTTTTAATAAAATAGCTGTAGCTAAGGCCTTGGATGTAGATGTGTACGCAAATCGTTCATCCTCACGAAATTCCGCGGTTTCTTTTGTTCCTGTGTCAATGGCATAGACTCCAAGCCTCGCGTCATATTCCTTCTCAAGTTGTTCAAATTTCTTCATCATGGTTTCTTTTGCGGTATTACTTTCTGAAGTTTGGTTGGTTACCTCCGTCTGTTCAGTTTCTGATTGTTGTACAACCTGTTTTTTCTCTTCCGAGCAGCCTGCAACCATAAGAACTAAGACTGTTGGTGCTACAATTTGATAAAATCTTTTGTTCATGATGTAAAACCTCCTAATTATTTGATTAGACTCTTATGTATGAATTGAAAAAACAGCCTTATTCAAGGAATTTCAATAGATTACATTTGTAGTCCGATTACATCTGTAGTATAGTATTACATGCGTAATCAAATAAAGTCAAATCTTTATTTTTTATCCTTCAAGCAAACATAGTTATGCTATATACCCAATTGTTAAAATTTAAAAATCAAGAGAATTGGTGTTGAAAGATATGTTTTTAACTCATTTTATAATAGGTCTATTGGTGTCTTCATTTTCCGTTTTCGTAATTCTATTTATACGAAAATGGTTTGGAAAACAACTAACAGCAAAATGGACCTATAATTTGTGGATGTTTCTTTTTGTCGCTTTGTCCCTTCCATTCATACCTACTGATTTATTTAATTTTAGTTCTCCCTTTAGCGATTGGAATACATATCAGACTAATGCGCCCAGCTCTAATTCAGAAATAACTGGAACAGGCATGACGCAAGGCCTACACCTAATACAAGACTTTTCCAGATCGGTTAATCGGCCGGACCTGTCCTTACTAAATACGGGAGTGATGGGTTTATGGATAATAGGAATGTTTTTAGTTAGCTTTACTATAATTCGTGGATGGCTCACACTTAGAAGGATAAAGAATTATTCTTCTGCTATTTCCAATCAAGAAGTTCTCATTCTTTTCGAAGAATGCAAGAAAAGATTAAAAATTAAAAAATCAATAAAGATTGTTATGTCAAAAAAAGTCCAATCCCCAATGATATTCGGACTTTTTCAAACCTATATCGTTTTACCTTCTCAGCATGAAAACTGGCTTAGTTTGAAAAATTACGAGTATATCTTTCTTCATGAACTGAATCACTATAAAAATAAAGATTTGCTAACAAATTACGTGCTATTGTTCTATCAAATCATTTATTGGTTTAATCCCCTTGTCTGGCTTGCTTTTAGAGAAATGAGATTGGATCGAGAAATCGCATGTGATACATCTGTTTTACAGTTATTAGATGATAAATCATTTATTGAATATGGAAATACAATCATTAATTTTTTGGATCTTTCAAAACGCTCAAGTACGCTCCAGATAGTGACACAATTAAACGGTTCGAAACTTCAAATCAAAAAACGAATTGAGCAAATTTCTGCCTATAAGCATTCCGCAAAAAAACCAATAAGAAAAAGCATCTTTATTTATGCATTGGCCAGTATCATTTTGACAACCCAATTATCTTTTGTCTCTGCATTTACAAAGGAAAACGACCGATACTATTTTAATAATGACGAAGCAGT
The DNA here is from genome assembly GCF_000813425.1 of Sporosarcina sp. ZBG7A. Taxonomy (GTDB): domain Bacteria; phylum Bacillota; class Bacilli; order Bacillales_A; family Planococcaceae; genus Sporosarcina. Next base: position 1,703 of record NZ_JWIB01000049.1, on the reverse strand, counting down.
TTATGAGGACTTTCATCAATACTTTAAAGGGTACGAAGGAAGTTTTGTTTTATATGATCAAAACGCACGGCAATATCGAATTTATAATGAAGCGAAAAGTACATTGCGGGTATCACCTGATTCCACATACAAAATCTATAGTGCCTTATTTGCACTAGAATCAAATGTGATATCACCCGAAAAAACCACCCTTTCATGGGATGGAACAAAGCAACCTTACGACGCTTGGAAAATGGACCAGGACATCTCTTCTGCTTTACAAAAATCTGTGAACTGGTATTTCCAAGAATTAGATCGTAGAACAGGATTTGAAACAATACAAGTCAATCTACAAGAAATAAAGTATGGAAATTTCGATGTATCTGGAGGATCTGGTGAGTTCTGGAACGAATCTTCATTAAAAATTTCTCCAGTCGAGCAAGTCCAACTGCTTCAAGCCTTTTATAACAATCAATTCGGATATGAAAAAAGGCATATCCAAACCGTGAAGGAAGCATTACTCTTAGAAAAGAATGAAGAAGCTTGCCTATCAGGAAAAACAGGTACCGGTGCAGTGAATGGAAAAAGCATCAATGGTTGGTTTATCGGGTATGTAGAGACGAAGATCAATACTTATTTCTTTGCTACCAACATCCAAAATGTAGATGATGCATCGGGAAGCAAGGCGGGAAGAATTACTTTATCAATTTTAAAAGATTTAGGAATTTTCAAAGAAAATGGAGGGGAGAAATATGGAGAAAAACATCCCTAGTATATCAGAATCAGAATGGGAAATCATGAACGTACTGTGGGATAAAGCCCCTCAAACGGCGAATGACATCATATTTGCCTTACAGGAGAGTACAGATTGGAAGCCGAAAACCATACGCACTCTTCTCGATCGTTTGGTTCAAAAAGATGTTGTAGGTGTCAACAAAAATCTAAAAGTTTACACCTTTTTCCCGCTTTATACACAGGAAAAATATCAGCGTGCCGAGACCGAATCATTTATTAAGCGCATTTATGGGGGTGCCCTGAAATCCATGCTTGTCCAATTCATTCAGGAAGATACCCTATCTGATGAGGATATCAATGAACTACGCTCTATTTTAAATAAAAAACCTCGCTAGCGTCGCATAAATGTTGTGGGAATGTTCCGTTTTCGTTATTTCTCCTTTTAGGGAAAAAGCGAAAACACCACAATGTTTAACAATCCTGCTTAATCGCCGTTTCGGCCCTATTCTGGCACTATACCTTTTTTATGATGAGTGACTTGATGATAATAATGCATTGTCATTATTCCATTCATAATTTGTTGATTTAAATTCGCAATCCCTAAAATGAGCATTGGTCTTTTGAAGTTTATTTTTATTAAGATTTATGACATGTCCGTAAAAACCCTCTCCTCTACTAGCAATATCTGTAACGTAAACAAGAGATTGCTTTTCCGCTAAATACCTCCCCTTATCCTTTTCAGTCCGCATTTTACATCTTCTAACTATTTTTACTACTGTACCAACGGTTACAGATCCCGTTATATTACATACATCACACATTTATTTTCCATCCTTTCACTTTTTCATAGGTCAGCAACCATTTTTCTAGTTTCAAACATCTCTTCCCACCCTAATTGTACATGATTTCATACACGGATTTTGTCATGTCCATATCTTTGTATCTGTCTAGTTCATCACTTTTTAATTAAACAAAAGTTGGCAATAGGT
>NZ_JWIB01000048.1 GCF_000813425.1 Sporosarcina sp. ZBG7A | reverse complement strand
GCATTAACGGAATAAAAGTTGTGCCAGAATCGGGCCATTATCTAGCATGCAATTTGTTGCTTTACGCTCCAGACGGAACGCTTTCCGAGGGGCGTGACTTGAGCCTCCTCGGTCGCGAAAAACGCTCTCTCCGGGGTCTCAAGGCGCACGCTGATCCCTCCGGAGTCGTCCGTCTTCCGCATCAAGCAACGGAGTGTAGTTATTATAAAGCGAGCATTCAAGAATCGTGCCATTTTGTTGTATTAATCTTGCTAATTCAACTTTTCAAAAGTTGAATTATTTACATTAAACATCCTTAACTATATTTGGAAGGTGATATTTTTTGGTGGAGTTAAGAACAATTAATCAGGACAATTATCAAGAATGTTTAAGCTTGAATATAACGGATGCAAATGAGGACTTTATAGATCCTGTATCGTGGTCATTAGCCGAAGCGTGGGTATTTGGTGATGATGCACGCCCATTTGCAATCTATGCCGATAATGAGATGGTGGGCTATGTTTCAATGCTTATTGTCGAAAACAACCCTCAAATCGTAAATTTTATGATTGATAGCCGCTTTCAAAAAAGAGGTTATGGAACAGCAGCTGCTAAGCTTTGCGTTGAATATTTGTGCAAGGAACACATTGCAATTAGGATTTCCTTACCAGTTAATCTAGGAAATATACCCGCACAAAAATTTTGGAGCTACTTAGGCTTTGAATTTTCAAACGATATAGAAGATGGCTATATTTATATGCGGATGTACATACCAGAAAAATATGTTTAAGTGTATAAAATGGAACTAATCTCCATAAAAAGATACGATTTTTTCATAAGCGTTCTTGTTTCACTAACGTGCGCAATAAAAGAATAAGACCCGTGCTGCAAATGGGCCAGAATCTTAATTATGTTAGTAGGTGATTTAGGTAGAGAAATTTTTAGTGAAAACAGCCGTGTATTCGTTTATTATTTCTTTTTTATTGCAATTTGTACTTATACCTAGAACAAAAAGTACAACGGACGTTAATGGCATGACTTCATTTGTAGAAGCTTCTTATCCAGACTTTTTCTTTAGTCTCGCATGTTATTCCATATTAGCTTCACTCATTATAGTTGTAGTTATGTATTTTGTTAAGGTTAAGTCTAAAAAGTGAAGTCATATCATTCGCTAGCAATAGGGGGCATATGCAGAAGAAGCCTGTACAACAATAAAGCCACTATCTAGTATGCAAATTGTTGCTTTGCGCTCCAGACGGAACGCTTTCCGAGGGGCGTGGCTTGAGCCTCCTCGGTCGCAAAAAACGCTCTCTGCGGGGTCTCAAGGCGCACGCTGATCCCTCCGGAGTCGTCCGTCTTCCGCTCTAAGCAACAGCGTGTACTATAAATAAAGCGTCCATTCATCAAACGGGCCAAATGGATGAGTAAAAAAAATGATTTGTAATGACAATTGAATCTTTACAGAAACGAATTGCGTAAATAAAGCAAGGGAGGGAAATATTATGTCAAATAAAAAAATGGAATTGTTCAAAGTGTCATTTATTAGTTTTATCTTGCTTCTTACTGGGGGATTACTCGCTGCCTGTTCAAATGATGACGCAAGTGATCCCAATCTAGGTATTGTCGAAAAAGTCATTAAGCTTCAGTTCAACGGTCCTGATAAAAAGATGATGGATTTGCTTGATAATCCTGATAACACAAAGATTGTGGATGGTAAGCAGGTCAATGAGAAGTTCGATAAGTACATCACAGAAATATATGGAGATTATTTTACAGAAGATTATCTAGTCCCATTTCTTCAAATACAAGGGCTAAGATATCCTACTGCGGCAGCATTTTCAGGTTACGAATTAAGTTTGAAAGACACAGTCGTTAAACAACCTGAAAAGGATTCCAACAGATATACATTCACTGCAACTGTCGGTTATACAAAAGATGGTGAGAAAGAAAGGACAGCAGATGTATCGGGAGTTGTTCTGTTCTCTACTAAGGAGAATGGTAAAATTGGCAAGTTTGAATATGGTGAAGACAACGGACTATCTGAGGAGTTATTCTCTTCAGACGAATAAAAGTCTTCTTCAAACGGGCCAGTTTTTAGAAAAAGGGAGGTAGGATGTTTTGGTTAAAGAAATCGTTCTCGTGGGGACTTTTCACTTTGAACAAGTTGGAGAATTAATACAGCAAAAAGAGGATGAAGTCAAAGAACTTGTTGATTTCCTGGCTACATATAATCCGACTAAGATTGCATTGGAATGGGATACCGAAGAGGAAAACGAGCTTAATGATGAGTACAGAAATTTTAATGGTCATTATGCAATAAGTGAAATTCAGCAAATAGGTTTTAGACTAGCGCAAAATCTAAGGCATGACAAATTATATGCTGTTAATTGGAATGGTCAGTTAACCCAAGAAGATATGACAATTCTTAATCAGGAAATTCAAAACTCTTATCCAGATGTATTGAAAATAATGGAGGATACGATTAGTAATGCACCATTGATTAGTTCGGATTCTGTGTTAATTGATTCCTATAGAAAGTTAAACGATATAGATGCAATAAAGGGTTCAGAAAGAATGTACATATCACTGGTTAATGTAGTAGGCGATAATAAAGAAATGATAGGATTTAACTTTTTGAATAAGTTTTCAGAAAGAGAATTGATGATATTTAAGAATATAGTTGATATTTCAACAAACAGTTTGGAAGAGCGAATTTTACTTTTAATTGGCAGTGATCATTTATGGCAGCTTAATAAACTATTCGAAGGAATTGGCTGGAATGTTACTAACCCTTTTTTGCGGACACCCATACTAAATAAATGAGTGCTTAAAGAATCGGGGCGATTGCTTAATAGGTGATCGCTCTATATCGCAATCGGATCAGAAAGTGATATTAGTTATCTAATAGTCCATCAACAAAAGAGGAGTACAGATATGAGTTTAGCAAGTTATATAGGTTGCAATATTGAAATCCCTCTTAGTGATGAGGAATCAACCGATTTAATTTTTGTAGGAACTAGCTATGCAGATGAGTTTGACAAAGAAGTAGTAAAGAAGAAGCAATTTTCCACTTCTTTTGTGTATGAAATCTCGGGATTATGGGGTATAGAGATTACAAAATATACAGATGAACAAATGAATAATGAATCAAGAGCTAAACTGATCGCGCTGTGTCAAATGATGAACGACTATCTAAAAAAAGGTCAGTATTTTGAATTTTATACTTGCTGGATTGGAGAAGAAGGTAAAAATAAAGAAGGTGAATTAATCTTGCCTATTCATTTCAAAGAATTTGAACAGATAGAAATCCCTCCTAAAACATTAGTGAGATTTGAAAAGTGAGATGAACATCCTTAGGAGATTAGTTGAGGATTAGAATTCGTTTATTCGCCAATAGGGGGCAGTTCTTTAACATGGATTTGCACCCTTTTCAGCAAAAGGGCCATTTTGAAATATTGCACCCAAGAGAGGAGATGAGTTCTTGGTCAATAGAAATCCTTCAAAAACATATAAATGGCGAGATAAGTATGTAGCATTTATAACTGCTGCAGTTTGTCTATATTGTATGATCATCAACTTGGGGCATAATTGGATACTTGCAGGATTCTTTGGCTTAGGGGTACTAATTTGTGGAACAATAGGAGTTTCTGATGTAAAGAAAATTAGCAGCAACAAATAATAGACAATAGAGCAAACGGGGACAATTCTGAAACAAGGATTCGTCCTCGTTAAGCAATATGGCCAGATAAAAACGAAGTAAAGGAGTAATTAAATTGAAAAAGTATTATGCCTTTCACTCTTTAATCGTTGTAATTTTCATTGTCGTGCTGCTTTACAGTCTCATGAATAAAATGTTTCTTCCAGTTTTAATTACTGCAATAATCGGGATACTTTTAATGCTTTTAAATCACAAGAAAAATCATCCTCACAGCAAATCCGGAAATGATAGAATGAGCAGAAATTTGTAAAAGAACTTCTAATACTTTTCATAAACGGGGGCAATTCACTAATAAGATTCGTTCTTCAAACGGGCCATTTTCTTGGATAGGAGAAGTGCATGAATACATTTAAAAAAGTAATCGATTTCCTAAACAGAATGAAAGACATTGATATATGGGGAGATAAATGGGAAGGGATATCCGATAAAGAAAGGGAACAAATAGATAGTGCTACAACGCAAAATCCGTATGGGCTTATAGGTTTAATGCTTGGTGCAAGTGCGTTCATTTTCGGTCCTACATATGGTTTTATCCCTGTTATAGCTTTACTATTTTGTATTGTAACGTTTTTTACTTTTGATAAAGAAAAGGAAGATAATCCTTGGCCCTTTTATTTAGGGATCGTGTTCTCGTTGATTGGTTTAAGTATGTTTATGACTGGACAGGAACACGTCCTAATATTCTAATTGTAATTGAGTTACCTCCCCTTCAATCGGGTGCGATTCCGAAATTGGGACCTGCCCTCTTTCAACAAAAGGGCCAG
>NZ_JWIB01000046.1 GCF_000813425.1 Sporosarcina sp. ZBG7A | reverse complement strand
TTCAATCAACTGAATGTCCTTTGACACATTCACATCATTCAAGCAGAGAATGCAATTGGAGAACTCCGTGTCCAGCTGGCAAGACTAACTAGATGTAGCGTAAGATTTGGAACACCGATATGAAATCAAAGAAGTCTATAAAATGTAAGGAGACAGTTGAACGCGTCTTTGTCGATGCCAAGGAAAAGCATAGCGTCCGCTTGCAGCGTAAATCAACTTTTCATAGTTAAACCTATTGTAAAAGAAAAAAGACTGTAGGCAACCCCAAAGATTACTGGAGTTTGTCTACAGTCTTGAGCGGTTTCAATCTAAGGAAACAGCTTTTTTGATAGAATTAATGAACACCCTTCATATAACGAGAAATGATAGGGGAGATAAAGAACACGATGATAGAAAGCACGATCGCAACCCCACCGATAATTCCGAAATAGAGCATTTCAGTATCAGCAGAATAGAATTTAACAAGCTGTGCATTCAATGCCTGTGCTGCCGCATTCGACAAGAACCAAAGGCTCATCGTCTGTGCAGTAAACGCTGAAGGCGCAAGTTTCGTTGTAGCTGATAATCCGACTGGTGAAATACACAATTCACCGAGTACGAGCGTAAAGATACTTAATGCCAGCCAAATTGGGCTTACTAATGCATCTGTACCACTCATAACGCCAGGAAGCAGGATGACAATAAATGAAATACCCGCAAACAGCAATCCAAGCGAGAACTTGTGAGGGATTGAAGGCTGGCGGTCACCAAGCTTAACCCAAAGCCATGCAAAGACTGGTGCGAAAATGATGATGAATAATGGGTTCAGTGATTGGAACCATGCAGGCGAAATGTGAATTCCTAAGAAATCCAAGTTCGTTCTTTTATCTGCATACAACGCTAAAATCGTTGATCCTTGCTCTGCAATGGACCAGAACATAACAGCTGCTAAGAACAGCGGAATGTAAGCGAGTACGCGTGATTTTTCAACAGATGTTGTTTTAGGACTGCGATACATGACAACGAAATACGTTGCAGGAATGGCGAATCCGAGAATACCGACTAAAGCTGTGAATGAATTCAAAGTTAGATATCCAGTTGGAATTGCGATTGCAACTAGAATTGCTAATATAATAACTGCAATTCCGACAATTTTGATCGTGGTTTTCTTCTCGGCAGGAGATAATGGGTTTGCGACATAGGTTCCTGCAAGACCTAAGTTCTTTTTCTTAGTGATTACAAACATAACAAGACCAAGGAACATACCAAATGCAGCTACACTAAATCCTAGATGGAAATTGTATTCTGTTCCGATTGTTCCGGCAGTAAGTGGTGCAATGAAGCTACCTAGGTTGATCCCCATATAGAAGATACTGAATCCAGCATCTTGACGATTGTCACCTTCAGGGTAAATATCTCCAACCATGCTTGAAACGTTAGGCTTGAGTAAACCTGTACCAATGACGATTAATGCCATTGAGAAGAAGAGCATTCCAAGATTTCCAGGGAAAGAAAGTACAATGTGCCCGAGCATTATGAAAATTCCGCCTATAAAGACAGAACGTGAGGTGCCGAACACTCGGTCCGCCAACCAGCCACCAATGACCCCTGACATGTAGACGAGGGAACCATATAGCGAAACAATAGCAAGTGCGGTTCCTTGTTCAATTCCTAGACCGCCTTCTGATACTTCGTAATACATATAGAAAACGAGAATAGCTCGCATCCCGTAGTAAGAAAAGCGCTCCCAGAATTCTGTGAAGAACAACGAGAACAATCCTTTTGGATGACCGAAGAAGCCTTTTTGTGGAACGCTTTCAACGATTTCCTTTTTTGACAGCTGTGACATGATAAATCCTCCTTTTATCTATGAAGAACATAGTACCACTTTTAGTGGTAGTCTGAAAATAATATATTCTAAAATAAAATAAGTCTTATAATGCTGATTTCCTTGACTTTTATGTTTGTTCGAATAGGCTGAATTGATTTTGAAGGTATTTTTAGATAATAAATCCTTCAAATAATGCACAGTCAACTTATGTACCCTTAAAAGAATCAGTTGTAACACTTGAACAATAAGGCTTTTCCTACAAAAAGGTACGAAGATAAGGTATTATGAAAACAGCAGGTTATAGAATGGAAGTGTTATCATGAGTCAAATGATTATAGAAAACCTCACAAAAACGGTTGGCGAGAAAACATTATTTCGCGCAATAGATTTCACCATTACGTCAGGAGAAAAAACTGGCTTGCTTGGCATAAACGGAACGGGAAAGTCGACACTGCTCTCTATTATCGCCGGTACCGAAGATGCAGATACAATATCAAAGGATCATCCAAATAATTATCGAATCGCTTATCTGCCACAAGATCCGATAATCGATCCCTCTTTAACCGTAATGGAAGCCGTATTCCAAAGTGATGCTTCCATCATTAGGTTGAACTTGAATTATGAGCATGCTCTACAAGCACTCACTGAAAATCCAGATTCAGAAGAAAACCAAGCACATTTTGCAAAGTATCAAACACAGATGGACGAGCAAAATGCATGGGATATTAATACACAAGCAAGAATGATTCTATCTAAGCTCGGAATTGAGACGTATGACAAAAATATGAGCGAACTTTCTGGTGGCCAACGAAAGCGTGTGATGCTTGCGAAAACCCTCATTGAACCAGCTGACCTCTTACTCCTAGATGAGCCTACCAACCATTTGGATGTAGCTTCAATCACCTGGTTGCAAGACTTCATCAAGAATTTGTCTGGCGCTGTATTATTCGTCACACACGATCGGTATTTCTTGGATGCAATTTCTACTTCTATTTTCGAACTTGCGGATAAGACGCTTTATGCCCATAAAGGCAACTACGGAGATTATATTGAAGCGAAAGCACTTCGTGAGGAAATGAATGCTGCAACAGAAGATAAGCTTAAAAACCGTTATCGTTCCGAGCTGAAATGGATTCGACGCGGCGCTAAGGCACGTTCTACAAAACAGAAAGCGCGGATTGGAAGATTTGAAGAACTTGAACAGAAAGTGAAAAGTGGGACCGTCAAAGAAGAGATGGACGCTGGGCTTAAAACTTCACGCTTAGGAAAAAAAGTACTTGAAGCGAAAGATATTTCCAAATCGTTCAACGGCAAAACAGTGATCCATCAGTTTTCTGCGCTTCTTCAATCAGGAGACCGTATTGCAATTGTAGGTCCTAATGGTGCTGGGAAAACAACGTTAGTCAATATGTTTGACGGCTTATTGGAACCCGATGAAGGAATCATCGAACGAGGAACGACGGTTAAAATTGCTTATTTTAAACAGCATTTACCAGAAATGCAAGAAAAGCAACGCATCATTGAATACATTCGGGAGACTTCAAATGATATCGAAGATGGAGAGGGCAACCGGATTTCTGCTTCCCAAATGTTGGAACGCTTTTTATTCCCCGCATCTGCTCACGGAACACCTATTGGTAAACTTTCAGGAGGCGAGCGAAAGCGCTTGTATTTACTGAAGTTACTCATGGAACAACCAAATGTCCTGTTATTGGATGAACCGACAAACGATTTGGATTTGGAAACGCTTTCGGTTCTTGAAACGTTTATAGATACTTTTCCCGGAGTCGTTTTGACGATTTCCCACGACAGGTTCTTCTTGGACCGAACGTCAACGAAACTTTGGGTACTTGACGGGAAAGGCAATATAGAGACCGTTTTCATGTCCTACACCGATTATTTAGAGAACGCACGTTTCAAGGAAACTCCAAAACAGGTCACTGAACCATTTGTGACTGAGGAGAAACCGACTGAACACGTAAAAGAAACATCCGTTAAGAAGAAACCGACCTATAAAGAAAAACGCGAATGGGAAACCATTGAAAAAGAAATTGAAGAAACTGAGGTAGCAATCGGTAACACTGAAACGGAAATGAGTACGTGTGGTGCAGATTATGATAAGTTAAATGATCTGACAAAAAAACTGGACGCACTGAATGAAAGATCCGAATATTTAATTGAACGATGGTCTATTTTAGAAGAATTGATGGAACCCTAAAGGAGGTCGCAAGTTATGAATATTGTATCGATCGAACCGACACCAAGCCCAAATTCCATGAAAATTGTGTTGGATACGGAACTCCCGATGTTGGAAACGCACAATTATAAAAAAGAAGATGCTGCAACAGCTCCAGAACCTGTGGCTCAATTATTACAGGTTAAGGGTATTAAAGGGATTTATCACGTTATGAACTTCATGGCAATTGAACGCGCAGGTAATGTCCAATGGGAAACAATCTTAGCGGAAGTTCGAAATGTATTCAGTAAGGGAATTTCCGAACAGACTGAAGTTGAGTCAGAAGCTACGGAACATTACGGCGAAGTCTATGTCCATGTCCAAACTTATAAGGAGATTCCGCTTCAGGTCAAAGTTTTCGACAGCGACAGTGAACAGCGGTTTCCGTTAAGTGAACGATTCGAAGTAGCTATGGAGAAAGTTCATAGCGCTGAAGTCGAGAATTATATCCTTCTTCGCAAGTGGGCGGATTACGGAATCCGCTATGGCAGCAAAGAAGAAATAGGAGAAACCGTGGTGAATGAAGTCGAAGCCGCGTATCCTGAGGAGCGTTTGTCTGCAATTGTAAATAGCTCGCTTCAAGGGACTACGCAAAGTAGACATGAGCGTAAAAAGGTTTCGTTAGCAGACTTTGAAACAGATGAGTGGGAAACACGTTTCCGGTTACTCGACCAAATGGAAGATCCGACGATTGGCGACTTACCATTGCTCGATTGTGCATTAACAGATGAAAAGATGTCAATCCGACGACTAGCGGCTGTTTACTTAGGAATGATCGAGTCACTTGAAGTCGTTCCATATATTGAGAAAGCATTACAGGACAAAAGCTGGGCCGTACGACGGACAGCAGGGGATTGTATGAGTGATTTGGGTTTCCCCGAATTTGAACATGCAGCAATAGAGCTGTTAAAGGACAAAAATAAACTCGTGCGCTGGCGTGCGGCGATGTTCTTGTATGAAACAGGAACTGAGGAATCATTACCTGCACTCCTGGAAGCAGCTGAAGACCTTGAGTTTGAAGTGAAATTGCAAATCAAAATGGCAATTGAGCGTATTGAAGAAGGTGAAGATGCAAAAGGTTCCATTTGGAAGCAGATGACGGAATTGAGAAGCTCTCCGAAGTAAAGGGTGTTAGCTAAAGAAGTACTCAGGATCAATTACATCTTGATAATCAGATTGCCAATAAGCAAGCTACAAGCGATTCAATAAAAAAAAACAGTGCCGACTGATTAAGATTCAGTAGGCACTGCTTTTTTTATACATGTGATGGTATTTCCGGGAATGTTACGATAAGTTTGCCTTCGTTTGAGACGATTTCTGCAATTGTTGTTTCAAACAGGTATGGACTGTCAGCATCATCTTGCTTCTGAACATTTTCATACTCGTTTTTAACAGCGAGTATCGGGAATGTGACAGGAACGGAGCGTCCGCGAACAGTTGTCTTAATAGTACCCATTAGGAGGAGCTCTTTATGAGACGCTCCGAAGCATAAACTTCCGGATACGCGACGATTCTTTCCGCTATGAATTTGTATTCCTTGAAGAAGTGAAATTAAACAGAGGAGTACATCACTGACTGCGCCAATCTCCAATTTTTCAAAACCGTTGTCTGTGAAATAATGGTTGAGTCCATTTCGGATTTCCTTGAAGGAAAAAAGAAGTTGGATTTTCTCTTTCGGTCCCCCTGAACCAAGTCTACTAATGACGTCATGGGCTCGATCGAAATAGGGTTTGACAGAGTTCGTATCTGTATCGCGCGTTGTTACAAGTTCCTTTAGTGCAAACAACACTTCAAATTGAGGATCGTTACCAGCTACAGTTAAAAAGCCGAGTACATCTTTTTCGTCAAAATTCCTTTGAGTAAAACGTTGGTAGTAATAAGCATTAAGTTGTTGGTGTTTAATATCCATGAAAATTCTCCTTGCGTGTAAAGTCTGTATGTAGTGTATCACAGGTAGAGTCTTTTCTGGTTTCAAATGCCGTTCGTTTTCATTCGGGAGTTTTCCATGTAGAATAGGAATGAGCGGTGTATCGCATAGAACACCACAGATCTTGAGGGAGGCTATTTACAATGAATGCTTATGAAGAATACATGCAAGGCATTGTTCAACCAATGCGTCAACAATTAGTTGCTACTGGCTTTACAGAGCTACTAACAGAAGAAGATGTGACATCTGCGATGGATGAACATAAAGGAACTGCACTTGTCGTCATCAATTCGGTTTGCGGTTGTGCCGCTGGACTTGCTAGACCTGCTGTACGCGAAGCATTGAGTCTAGTGGATCAGCAACCAGACCACTTATTTACTGTGTTTGCAGGACAGGAAAAAGAAGCCACAGCTCAAATGCGTAATTACTTTCCTGAAGTACCACCAAGTTCACCTTCAATAGCAATTGTAAAGAATGGCGAACTTGTATACTTCATACCTCGAGAGCAAATTGAAGGGTTTGAAATGGAACAAGTAAGAGATCACTTGACAGGTGCTCTGAACCAAGTCACCGTGTCGTGAAACGTGTACTGATTACAACCGCTGGACGACCAAATGAGGTAACAGAAACTCGTGCTTTGGCTGCGCAACACGCACTCGGCTACGAGCGAATTCCGCGCAACAAACAATCTGTGAAAAATCTAATGGTATCCAATTCGTGTGATCTCCTAGTAGCAGGAAAAGAACGTTATGAGTTGTACAGACAGACAATGAGTGAACCTTTTTTCTTTCACCCGGATACAGCTGCTTTTCGATTGAAACGTTTGCTAAAAGGGGAAACAGATCCACTCGTTGAAATGTGTCAGTTAGAACCGGGGAACTCATTTTTAGATTGCACGCTTGGTTTAGCGACAGATAGTATTGTGGCATCTTTTGCAGTTGGAGCTACAGGTAAAGTAAAGGGGATTGAAGCAGATCCTGATGTCGCATTCATCACGGCAACAGGATTGACACAATTCCAACCTAAATTCCAAGAATTGAAGGACGCGATGCAGAGGATTTCTGTGGTACACGAATCAGCACCCACATTCTTAACAGGATTATCTGATGATACATGGGATGTGGTCTATTTGGATCCTATGTTCTCACAAACCATCTCTGAGTCATCTAGCTTTGCACCATTGCGGCAAGTAGGGGTTCATGGGGGTCTGACAGAGGAGTGGGTTTCCGAAGCAAGGCGTGTTGCTAGAAAACGAGTTGTAGTGAAAGCGCATTTCAACGATCCGGTCTTTGAACAATTTGGTTTTACACAAATTATAAGACCCAATACAAAGTTCCATTTCGGGTTTATAGAAAAATAAAACGCCAATCGGTCTCGTTAGAAACCGATTGGCGTTTTGTGAATTAATGCGTGAAATTAAATGAACTTAAGTATAGGATGAATACTAGCATGCCGATTCCGGCGATTAATTGAAAATCCATCTGAGTAACCTCCTTAAAAAACATACACGTACTCTAAAGTTTATTGTACAATGAAATTAGAAAAGAGGGAACCTTTTCGGTTATTTTTCGTACTGTTCAGAAAGCGGTTGTTTAAAAATACATAAGTGTAGGTGATGGGATATGAAAAAATGGTTACAGCAACTGATGATCATATCAGTCGCATTCGTGACATTTGGTGTCATTTCTCCTTCTCATGAAATCTGGTCGACTCTTCATGAAAAGGAAGATGTAAAAGAAACTGACCAACCTCAGCATACAACTCAGTATGCCGTTGATTTTGACGATTCGTATTTTAATAGACTTGAAGCTACTGAAGATTTTCTTACTGAAGAAGACCTTGTAAATGGGGCACACACACTCGCATTCACAAAATTCGGTTCAAAAATCGGACCTATTATTGAAGATGAATTTGACGAAGTGATTTTCCCTCAAATCGAGCAAGTCATTCGTGAAAAAATTGGTGAACATGTACAAATGAATCGAAAATTAGCTATTTCAGAACAACCTTCTGGCGGAACCGCTGAAAAAATATTTAATATTAAAGATGTAGATGCAGATAAAAATTTGCTTCTTTTCCACGTGAGAACAGAGAAACGTCCGCAAGATGGGTACTTCTTTAACTTCCATTACCATCTACCTGAAGACGACTATCAAACGCATCACACGCTAGGAGATGTTTACTGGTCCAAAAACACACCACCAAGGTGGCTGTCCTAACAGCTGACTGGGTGGTTTTTTGTTGACTTCTTGGAATTTGTAATAGGTAACCTTCACTTGGTATAGTAAGACTAGAGAGTAACAGGAGGGTGTACAATGAAACAATATTTAGAACTTTGCCAGCACGTGCTGGATACAGGCATTCAAAAAGGGGATCGCACAGGGACTGGCACTATGAGTGTATTTGGTTATCAGATGCGATATGACCTACAAAAAGGGTTTCCATTAATGACTACTAAAAAGACGGCGTTTCGCCTGATTGTATCAGAACTTCTATGGTTTTTAAAAGGAGACACAAACATCCGCACATTAGTGGAAGAAAACAATCCGATTTGGGATGAATGGGCGTTTGAAAAATGGGTCAAGAGTGAAGAGTATACTGGACCTGATATGACGGACTTCGGAAGACGTGCTCCAGTTGATGATGAATTCCGTGCAAAGTATGAAGTTGAAATGGCACACTTTAAAAAGCGGATACTTGAAGATCCATCATTTGCTGAAAAATACGGCGACCTTGGTCCTGTATATGGAAAACAGTGGCGAAGCTGGGGGAATGGATCGGCTGAATCTGGACAAAAGCCAATCGACCAGATCGCAAAGTTGATCGAAGGGTTAAAAAATAATCCTGATTCGAGACGACATATTGTGACAGCATGGAATCCGACGGAAATGGAAGACATGGCATTACCACCTTGCCATGCGTTGTTCCAATTTTACGTAGCGGATGGGAAATTGTCGTGCCAACTGTATCAGCGGAGTGCAGATATCTTTATCGGTGTACCTTTTAACATTGCATCGTATGCGCTACTGATTCATTTGATTGCATTAGAAACAGGACTGATCCCAGGAGAATTCATCCATACATTAGGCGACGCTCACATTTATTCGAATCATGTCAACCAAGTAAAAGAGCAATTGAGCAGGGAACCAAGAGAGTTACCAACAATAAGTGTCAACATGGAAGGCAAGTCAATATTCGATCTAACGACATCTGACATTGTCCTATCGAATTACAATCCACATCCAAGGATCAAAGCACCGATTGCTGTTTAAAAAAGGAGGCACACTATGATTTCATTATTGGCAGCGCATGATGAGAATCGTGTTATTGGGGTAGACAACGAAATGCCTTGGCATATCCCAGAGGAGTTAAAATATTTCAAAGAAAAAACGATGGGAAAAGGAATCATTATGGGTAGGAAAACGTTCGAATCTATTGGTAGGCCACTACCTGGACGTCTGAACATCATCCTTACACGTGATCAGGATTACCAAGCTGAAGGTGTCGTCATTGTCCATTCGTTGGAAGAAGCCATTGCACGTGCTGAAAGCTATGCAGATGAAGTCATGGTAATTGGTGGCGCTCAAATCTTCGAAATGGCAATGCCATACGCTGATCGACTCTACACGACGATTATTCGTCGTACATATAAGGGAGATACGTTTTTCCCACCATATAACATGGGATGGAAACTCATCTCAGAATCCAATGATCATCTCACTGAAGACGGTCTCGCTTACGCTTATCACATTTATGAACGCGAAACAGCAGCATGAAAAAAGGCAGCCTTTTTGGCTGCCTTCCCTATCTATACAAAGAACAAAACACTAAAATACATGGAAGCGCTGCCAGCTAAAACGAACAGATGCCAAATCGCATGGTTGTATGGGAGACTACGCCATGCATACACTAAAGCACCAAGTGTATACAACACACCGCCCACAACGAGCAGCGCAATTCCAGTTCCTGTGAGTGTATCGTATAATGGTTTTATAGCAATAACGATTAACCATCCCATAACGATATAAAGGATGAGGGATACAATTTCGAAACGATGGATGAAGAATACTTTAAAAAGCGTTCCAAAGATCGCTAACCCCCAAACGATACCGAAGAGCGTCCATCCGAAACTACCGCCGATTGCAAGTAAAACAAATGGGGTATAGGTACCTGCAATTAAAAAATAGATGGCAGAATGATCGAAGATGGAGAAAAGCTTTTTGAACTTTTCCGGTAAACTATGAAGAAGTGTACTCATCGAATACAACAAAATCATGGAGACACCAAAAATAATGTAACTGACGAGCGCGAGTGCATCGCCTTGCTGAACCCCTTTTAAAATGAGGAAGACAAGAGCAGGAATACTTAAGAGTACTCCGATACCGTGCGTTATGGCATTCCATCGCTCCTCTTTACGGGTTTTATAGTCAAATGCGCTTTCCATTGGCGAAAAGCCTCCTTTTCGTTCATTATACTAAAATAGAAACATGGTTTCCACTGACAGAGGAGAGAATGACATGAGCAAAATCAAAATCGTAACAGATTCAACAGCAGATTTATCAGAAGAAGAAATTAAAAAATACGGGATTCAAGTTGTCCCTCTATCCATTCATATTGACGGAGATATCTATCAAGATCAAATCGACATCAAACCACTGGAATTTCTAGAAAAGATGGCGGCGGCAAAAGAGTTGCCAAAGAGCTCTCAACCTTCATCAGGTATCTTTACGGAGTTATACGATGAACTCGGTAAAGATGGGAGTGAAGTGATTTCCATCCATATGACGGGCGGAATGAGTGGAACTGTAAAATCAGCGGAAGCGGCTGCTGAGATGACAGAGACTCCTGTTACAGTCATCGATTCCCGATATATTTCACATGCATTATCTTTTCAAGTGATTGAGGCAGCTAAATTAGCGCAGCTTGGGAAAAAGATGGATGAAATTGTTCAACATTTGAACGAAGTACGATCTAAAACAATGCTTTATGTAGTCGTTGACAAATTAGATAATCTTGTTAAAGGTGGTCGTATTGGTAAGGGGAAAGCTGTCATTGGATCGTTACTTAACATTAAACCAATTGCCTCTCTTCAGGATGGTGTCTATACGCCTGTTGGCAAAGCGAGAAGTCATAAGCAAGTTGCCGCACAACTTTTCACCTCGTTTAAAGAAGATACAGCGGGGAAAATAGTGAAAGGTGTAGGGATTTCCCATGCACACGGTTTAGCAATGGCAGAACCATTGAAACGTCTAATCGAAGAAAGTGGTTTCACTGATATAAGGTTTTCGTTCACCTCACCTATTGTCAGTACGCACACCGGAGCAGGCGCAATCGGTTTTATGTACTACACTGAATGAGAACATGACTCTATTGGTAATTCATGAGTCTGATAATATAAAGGAAATGAGGAAACTTAAAAATGAGAAGAAGAGCATGGATAATTTTACTTGCCTTCTCATTGGTACTAACGGGATGTGATCAGGTGTTCAGAAATAATGCAGAGCCTTTTACGGAAAGACGAGACATAGAGTTTTCCAATTGGGATATCCCAACTAATTTTGTGCCGAAGTCGTTACACGTTGTGGGACTGGGAGATTCATTGACACAAGGTGTAGGAGATGAAATGAAAAAGGGCGGTTATTTTGAACGGGTAGCTTCAGATCTGACTGAATGGGAAGGTATTTCTTTCGTGGAAACGGAAAACTTGGCAAAACGAGGTCGTCGAAGTGACCAGCTTGCCCAACAGCTTGAGGAAGCTGATATTCAGGCTTCAATTGAAGACGCAGACGTAATATTCATTACTATTGGCGGAAATGATATTATGAAAGTATTAAAAGCCAATTTGTTTAAGTTGAAGACAAAACCTTTTTATAAAGAACTCGGCAAGTACGAAGAACGGCTAGATAAGATTTTTGGAACAATTCGAGCCCTCAATCCGGATGCACCTATTGTCATGTCAGGGTTATATAATCCAATATTACTTATTACCGACGAGGTAAAAGAATTTGACGACATCATTGATGATTGGAATGCGGCAATTGAAACAAGGATCGAATTGGACGGCAATAGCTGTTTTGTACCCGTCGCAGATTTGTTTGAAGAAAATACAAATATTGTCTATCATACAGACTTTTTTCATCCGAATGCACAAGGCTATACGTTGATGGAAGAACGCTATATGAAATACTTGGAGGATTGTGGTTTGCAAGAACTGTTCCAAGGGGAAATGGACAGGTAGGAGATGATCGCTTGAACCGATGGAAAATTGCTTTTTTCACATTATCAGGAATGGTAGCAGCAGGATTTGCAGGTGTTCTCTTTTTATTAGGTTCTGCGGGGAGCTCAGAGCCGTTACCTGAAGCAGAAGTGATCGAAAAAGGCGATGCTAATATCCTTACAGTCCGTACGACAAAAAAGGATTTTGAAGGAATTGCAAATACGTATATCCGTGAAGCTATGAAAGGTGAAGAATTACCTGTTCAAATGAAAGTGAAGGATGACGTAATCCTTTATTCAGAGCTAACAGTGTTTTCCTTTACGCTACCAGTTATTATGCATTTTGATCCCATCGTGCAAAAAGATGGGAATTTGATATTAAAACAGTCTTCCATGGAATTGGGTCAATTAAACATTCCACCATCAACTGTTTTAAAGGTTTTACGGGATTCCGTTAAGTTGCCTTCTTGGATGATGGTTCGACCAAAAGAAGAAGAGCTTTTCATTGATTTATCGAAAGTACCAGTTGCGAAGGATGTATCGGTGCGTGCAAAATCGTTCAACCTAGAAAAGGATGAAATCTTACTTGAAGTATCCATCCTCAAAAAATAAGGAGTGGTTTACGTCATGAAGAAATATGCAACGTTTGCGGGTGGCTGTTTTTGGTGTATGGTAAAGCCGTTTCATAAGTACGATGGTGTCTATTCAGTTGTCTCCGGCTATACTGGCGGAGACGTGCCGAACCCATCTTATGAACTTGTCTGTTCAGAAACAACAGGTCATCGAGAAGCGGTTCAAATTGAATTTGACAACGAAGTCATTTCATATCAAGAATTATTGGATATCTTTTGGCGTCAGATTGACCCCACAGATAGTGGGGGACAATTTTTCGATCGTGGGGAGTCGTACCGAACCGCAATTTTTTATCATTCAGCTGAGCAACAGAAAGAAGCTGAACAATCTAAGCTTGAACTAGAACAGTCAGGAAAATTTTCGAAGTCCATAGCTACTGAAATTCTACCTGCTAAACCGTTTTATTTGGCAGAAGAGGGGCATCAAGATTATTATAAGAAAAATCCAGGACATTATAAGCGCTATTCAGTTGGGTCTGGTAGAGAACGATTTAAATCAGAGAATTGGAGTGAGTGATCATGAAAGAGGATTTGAAAAATCGATTAACCGAAATGCAATATCATGTCACACAGGAACAAGGAACTGAACCTCCATTCCGTAATGAGTTCGACAACCATTTTGAAAATGGAATCTATGTAGACATTGTTTCAGGAGAACCTCTATTCAGTTCAAAAGATAAGTATGATGCGGGATGTGGGTGGCCAAGTTTTACAAAACCCATTGAAAAAGAAGAAGTGACTGAGCACTTCGACACTACACATGGAATGCGTAGAACTGAAGTACGCAGCAAAACAGCAGACTCGCATTTAGGACATGTCTTCCCGGATGGTCCTGGGGAAGCGGGAACTCGTTACTGCATTAACTCAGCAGCTCTTCGTTTTGTACCTGTTGAAAAATTCGAAGAAGAAGGTCTGGGCGACTACAAAGCTCAATTCCAATAAGAAAGGGGGTCCGCGGATGGACCGCTCTTTTTATCAATTTGTTTTGTCCTATCGTGGTGGCGAAAAAAACGATTCACATTCTATATTTGCTGAAAGCATGTTTAAGGATCAAAGTTTTCCAAGGTATGAACGTTCTTTCGATACGTTGTCACGCTATATTGAAGAAAAAGCCGATCCACAAATGCCTTCAGTTCTGTTTGACGAACTGTATCGTCATTTCGAAGATCGATTCCTTTAATCGGGCGGTGGAACCGTTGCAATACCGCCTGTTTAACTGTATGATAAGTACAGAAAATGAAAAAAGAGGTGCTATGTAGAGATGAGTATACATATTAATGCGAAAAAAGGCGATGTCGCCGATACGATCCTACTTCCTGGAGATCCTCTCCGCGCGAAGTATATTGCAGAAACATTCCTTGAAGATGTAGTCCAATACAACGAAGTTCGTAATATGTTCGGTTACACAGGAACGTACAAAGGAAAGCGTATTTCTGTTCAAGGAACTGGAATGGGTGTTCCATCGATTTCAATTTACACGACTGAACTAATGCAAGAATTTGGCGTGAAGAAACTGATTCGCGTTGGAACTTGTGGTGCTATTCAAAAAGACGTGAAAGTACGTGACGTCATCCTTGCTCAAAGTGCGACAACAAATTCTCCAATTAACCGCACGTTCTTCAACGATGTGGACTATGCTCCAACAGCAAACTTCGATTTGCTTTTGAAAGCTTATAACGCAGGTAAAGAGAAAGGTTTACACCTGCAAGTAGGAAATGTTTTCACTGAAGACTTTTTCTACAACGAGCACGCAGAACACGAGAAGCTTGCTTCTTATGGAGTTCTAGCTGTAGAGATGGAAACGGCTGCATTGTATACTCTTGCTGCAAAGCATGGTTGCCAAGCTCTTTCTGTTCTTACAGTAAGCGATCATATTCTGACAGGTGAAGCAACAACTTCTGAAGAACGTCAAACAACGTTCAACGAAATGATAGAAGTTGCTCTAGAAGCCGCTATTCAGGAATAATCCAAATGGGGCCGCCAGCCAGTTAGCGGCCCTTTTTCGACTATATACGTATTAAGAAGTAGAAAGTGGGATCGCGAATGGACGAAAATGAACAAAAAGAGCAAAACCGGCCACCAGAGCCGGAACAACATCCTGCTCACAATCGATATTTTAAGATCAAGCCGTTCTCATTCGTCATGTTGATTTTCACATTAGTCATTCTTACTGCAGGAATTACGTTTTTTGCACTTACGTTTGGTGATGACAAAGTTGTCGAAGTGGTAAGTCCTCAAAAAAACGATCGTCAGGAATTCCAAAAGTTTTATGACGCGTATGACGAAATTAAGAAAAAATATTTTGAAGATATTGACGACAAAGCTGTATTGGATGGCGCGATAAATGGGATGGTAGATGCTTTAGATGATCCGTATTCAGATTACTTGAATACAGAAGAGACTGAACATCTGATGGAGAATATTTCATCAAGCTTCCAAGGTATCGGTGCTGAGATCCAAGAAGCGGACGGCTATATCAAAGTTGTTTCCCCAATAAAAAATTCACCTGCTGAAAAAGAAGGCTTGTTGCCGAACGACCTGATTCAAGCGGTCGATGGTAAAAGCATTCAAGGCATGTCTTCTTCAGAAGCTGTCATGCTCATCCGTGGTGAAAAAGGGACGACCGTTACATTAACGATCAAGCGTGGAGAAAAAGCAGAACCTTTCGAAGTGAAAATAAAACGTGATGACATTCCGGTAGAAACTGTTTATGCAGAAATGCTAGACGGTGGAATTGCGCATATTCGTATGACAACATTCTCGGAGCATACGTACGACGAGTTACTAACAGCATTAGACGATATGGAAGCCAAAGGAATGAAAGGGCTAGTACTCGATGTCCGACAAAATCCCGGCGGTGTCCTAGATGGTGCTCTGAAAATTTCTGATCTATTCTTGGACAAAGGAAAAACAATCCTTCAAACTGAAGAAAAAGGTAAGAAACCAGTACTCTATCCAGCATCTGAAGGTCGAAAAGTAGAAGTTCCTGTTGCTCTGGTTGTCGATGATGGAAGTGCATCGGCATCAGAAATTCTAGCGGGTGCTTTAAAAGAATCCTCGGACACTCCGATTGTAGGAATTAAAACATTTGGTAAAGGTACAGTTCAATCTCCGTTAGATATGAAAGACGGTTCCAATTTGAAAATCACTACTGCAAAATGGTTGACACCGGACGGCAATTGGATCCATAAAAAAGGAATTGAACCAGATGTGAAAGTAGACTATCCTTCTTATGCGATGTTGCCTTTCCTAGACCCATCTGAAGAAATGAAAGAAGGACGGGTTTCCGCTAATACTGAAACTGCTAAAGAAATGTTGAAAGCAGTTGGGTATGATGTAGGGAAAGTTGATGGCCTATTCGATGCAACAATGACACAAGCTGTAAAAAAACTTCAAGCCGATCTTAAACTTGAGGAAACTGGTGTTTTGACAGGAGATACTGCAATTGGTCTCATGAACAAACTCCGTGAAAAAATCGAAAAAGACGATCCACAGTTGTTGAAAGCAAAACAAGTTGTGGTCGACAAAATCGGTAAATGAGCTGAAGGCGCCCAATCCAACCGGATTGGGCGCCTTCTCTACTAGAAAGGACTGAAGGTAATGATTGATGTGTATCTATATAGCGGTTTCTTAGGGAGCGGTAAAACTTCGCTCCTTCTACATTCAATTGCACAACTAAAAGCGGCTGGAAAAAAACCGGCTGTTTTGATGAATGAATTCGGGGAGTTACCAGTGGACTCAGATTCCGTATCAGCATCTGGGGATGTGCCGTTGAAAGAATTATTGAGTGGTTGCATTTGTTGTACGGGGTCTGAAAAGACAGAGGCGCAATTACAAGCGCTATTGGAAGACTACGAAGGCATTGATGTCATTCTAATTGAAACTACGGGCGCTGCACATCCAGTGGAAGCTCTGGACGCGGTGTATTCACCCTTATTTGCAGATCGACTTCAAGTAAAAGGTATTGTTACAGTGGCAGATGCACCCCGCTGGCTCCATCGTGAAGAGCTTTTACCTAGAATTCACTCATTAATGTTGGAACAAATTCGCCACGCGCATATCATTGCTTTAAACAAGTCTGACTTAGTGACTGAGTCTCAATTAGCAACAATATCTATGGAACTTGCTAACTTAAACACGTCTGCACCTATTGTTCAGACGGTTCAAGGCAAATTGGATTTTTCATTCATCGAGAAAACATTGTCGGCTGAAAAATCTACTCAACAACCGATCATCTCAGGTAAGAATTTACCACTTTCATCGAAAGTCATTTCGTTTTCTCGTCCTGTAAAAAAAGAGGATGTAGAAGCATGGACTGTATCACTTCCGGACACCGTTTATCGTATGAAAGGATATATTCCTATTGAAGGTGTCAAAAATCCGATGTTGTTCCAATATGCTTACGGCATGGTTAATTGGATGCCCGAATATGTAAAGATGCCTGAACGCCTTGTCATGATTGGGGAAGGCATTGAACAGATTGACTGGAACGATTAAATATACGCTTTATAATGGTTTGTCAACACGATCTGATATCCAATAATTCATCCGAAATCCATAGATATCCAATGGACTCACTCTTGAACTCTTTTTTCTTAGTCTACGAGATATGGAGTGGGGATGTCTCCAAGGTATTCCAGTTTTCCGTCAGCCTTCTTCGTTTACGATAGTTTCGAAGGGAGGCGTACAAGATGAAAAAATCGATAGCAGTCATCTTACTCGGTTCGGCACTCGTATTGCCGAACACTAGCCAAGCAGAAGCTTCAACTCTAGATTCTGCTCAAGTTAACAAAGTAGTAAAAACAATTACAGTGGAGGGGAATCTACACCAACTCCCAACACAACTCAAATACAACAAGGGGGATCTACAAGCCTATTACAATGGGTTAGCTAGTTGGTTAAAGAAACACTATGTTAAGCCACAAGAGAAACCTGTAGAAAAGCCGGATACGCCAGTTGAAAAACCGGACACACCTGTAGAAAAACCAGATACGCCAGTTGAAAAACCGGACACACCTGTAGAAAAGCCAGATACGCCAGTTGAAAAACCGGACACACCTGTAGAAAAGCCAGATACACCAGTTGAAAAACCAGATACACCTGTAGAAAAGCCAGATACACCAGTTGAAAAACCGACACCACCAACTAATCCAACACCTGAAGAAAAACCCGATCAGGGTCAAGGACAAGTTTCTGCAAGTCAAATCGAAAAAGCGGTCTTGACGCTTACCAATGCAGAACGTCAAAAAGCAGGTTTGAAACCTCTTCAAATGGATGATAAATTAATGAAGACTGCTCGTGCAAAATCTGCAGACATGGCTTCTAAAAATTACTTTTCTCATACGAGCCCAACATACGGCTCACCGTTTGACCAGATGAAAGCGAACGGTATTACGTACCGTGCTGCTGCTGAAAACATTGCAATGGGACAACGTAGTGCAGAAGAAGTCGTCAAAGGATGGATGAATTCTCCTGGACACCGTCAAAATATCTTGACTCCTGGCTTCACTCACATTGGAATCGGTTACGATGCAAAAGGTAACTATTGGACACAACAATTCATACAAAAATAAAATAAAGGGCTGTCCGGAAAAGTCGAAATATGACTTTCCCGGACAGCCTTTTTATATATGAAGTCGTTCATGTAACTAAAATACTCATTTATTTCACTTGAAGTTCATGTCTTTTCTGAACAACTCTTAGTCTAATACTTAACGCAATTGCTCCAACTGTTAATCCGGCAATTAAACCTACCCAAAATCCAAAGGGTCCAAGATCGGTATAGGTTGCTGATACATAGCCAACAGGAAGTCCAATCACCCATAGGGAGATAAAGCCCATCAGGAATGTGATGTTGACATCCTTGTAACCTCGTAACGCCCCTTGTATGGGTGCTTGAACAGCGTCCGACAACTGAAATAGCGATGCAAATATGAAAAACTGGGAAGCCAATGTAATGATTGACTTGTCTGTCGTGTATAACGAAGCGATTGGTTCGCGGAATCCTAATAATATTGCGATGCCTATAAAGCTAAAAATCACAGCAAAACTAATGCCAAGCAAGCTATACTTCTTCGCATCATTAGATTGACCTGCGCCAATCGACTGTCCGACTAGTATGGTTGCACCCATTGATATACTAAGTGGAATCATATACAACAAGGATGTGAAGTTTAGTGCGACTTGGTGCGCAGAAATCACTTCGGTTGAATAAGAACTCATCAATAACGTAACGACTGAAAAAATACTGGTCTCAATAAAAATGGACATTCCAATCGGTACACCAATGAACAAAATCTCTTTCCAATATGACCAACTTGGCAACTGCCAATGGTTCATAAGCTCATATTTCTGAAAAGGTTTACCAGTCACTGCAACTACTCCGGCGATGGCAAACACAATCCAATATGTAATTCCTGAAGCATACCCAGCGCCAGCTCCACCCAGCTCAGGGAAGCCGAAATGACCGTAGATTAATAAGTAGTTCAATAACACGTTGATGGGAGCGGAAATTAGGATAATGAACATCGACACTCGAGTAGAACCGAGCGCATCGAAGAACGATCGCAATACGGTATATGCGAACAATGGTGCAAGACCGACACTCATCCCTTTTAAATAGTCAATCGCAACAATACTCACTGGTGCTTCGAGTGACATGGTACGGATAATTGGGAAGAATACGAAAAGAATTAATCCAAAAACGACTGCTGCTAATGCAACGGATACATAGATACCTTGTTGAACAGACGGTCGCACATGCTCACTCCGACGAGCTCCGACGTGTTGCGCAATAATCGGGGTAAGCGCCATAAGGATTCCTGCAAGACCTGTATAAACGGGTACCCAGAACGATGAGCCAATCGTTACCCCGGCTAAATGGTATGTATTGTATCTCCCGGTCATAAGGATATCAAAGAATGTTACTAAGTACAGTGCAACCTGTGTGATTAAAATCGGCATGACAATCTTGGCAAAACGGAATGATTTTCTTTCCTGAGGAAGAGAAGATTCCATCGATTTCCCTCCTTTTTTGTTTCAATCCTTATTGTATCATGCTTATTTTGGTATACTATCAAAAGAAACATTTGAGAATGACTTAAATTTTTAACGAATAGTAGAGGTGAACGGCCCCAATGAAACGGCCAGTAATCGTGTTAACAGGTGGAGGAACGGCGGGTCATGTCTCGGTTAACGAAGCAATTATCCCAACATTTATAGAACGAGGATACGAGATACATTACATCGGATCCCATGAAGGAATTGAACGAGACTTAATCGGTAAAGGTCATCCAGAAGTGACTTACCATTCAATTGATAGTGGAAAACTAAGACGTTATTTTTCAATGAAAAATTTCACAGACCCTTTCAGAGTAGGTGCAGGTGTTCTACAAGCCTTTTCGATTTTGCGTAAGTTGAAACCGGAAATCATTTTCTCTAAAGGAGGTTTTGTATCGGTTCCTGTAGTACTTGCGGCTAAAATTGCACGTGTTCCAGTCGTTGCACACGAATCAGACGTATCTCCTGGTTTAGCAAACAAAATCGCACTTCCTTTTGTGAAGCACATATTTACTGTGTTTGAAGAAACACTTTCCTATGTACCCTCAGAGAGATCTTCATGTACAGGAGCCATTATTCGTCCTGAACTATTTGAAGGGGATCGGAAGACTGGGTTGAGAATGTCCGGATTATCCGAGGAGAAGCCGGTTGTCATTGTAATGGGGGGGAGCCAAGGCTCTGCAGTTCTCAATGATGCATTACGAGGGAACTTACCAACTATTTTAAAGGACTTTCAAATCATTCATCTATGCGGTAAAGGGAATCTTGACGAGTCACTAGACCAAACAGTAGGGTATATTCAGTTTGAGTATGTTACTGAAGGATTACCACACCTGATGGCAGCATCAGATTTAGCACTTTCCCGTGCAGGCTCGAACGCAATATTTGAATTACTTGCCATTCGTATACCGATGCTTCTCGTGCCGCTGTCTGCTGAAAAAAGTCGCGGAGACCAAATATTGAATGCCAAGCACTTTAAGAAACTTGGTTTTGCGCACGTAATTAACGAAGAAGACATCACGGAAGCATCTTTACAATCGGGTCTTATTAGTCTAGCTGATGATAAATCGAATATTGTATCGACTATGGAACAGACAGATGCAACAAAAACTCCCGAAGAAATGGCGAATCTAATTCTCTCTTGTCGAATGAGTGTATAAAACCATTTATCCACAAAATAGACACTTGCCTTTTATAAATTCTTGCATAGAGAGTCTACAAGGTGTAAACTAGTCCGCGGATAATACATGTAGTTACTAGAACGAAACCCTTTCAGTTCAAGTGTTTGCATGGTAACATAGAAATGGATATAAAAATTTGCGCAACATGCCAAAAGGCAAATGTGGAGGTAATAACTCATGTCGAACAGTGTTGGTTCCGAGCGTTCACCGTATGCAACTTTTTCAGGTCCGAACCTTGGCTATGTAATGGAAATGTATGAGCTTTATAAAAATGCACCAGAATCCATCGATCCGGAACTTGCTGAATTCTTTAAGCGAAACGGTAGACCTGAAACGGGAGGCGATAGCTCCTCAAGTTTAGCGACAGCAGATGGAGCTCAAGGAAGTCCAGCTGATTTCCGTAAGGTACTTTCCGCATACAAACTCATGGATGCAATTCGGGCATACGGACACCTAAACGCTGATATTTACCCGCTGAATGACCGTCCTAAAGACGCTTCACGAA
Organism: Sporosarcina sp. ZBG7A; assembly: GCF_000813425.1. Taxonomy (GTDB): domain Bacteria; phylum Bacillota; class Bacilli; order Bacillales_A; family Planococcaceae; genus Sporosarcina. Next base: position 41,178 of record NZ_JWIB01000046.1, on the reverse strand, counting down.
TTGAACTTTCAGCTTATAATCTATCTGAACGTGACCTAGAAGCAATGCCTGCATCACTCTTCTTAACAGAAGTGCCTGTACAAGTAGAGAATGCGCTGGATGCAGTGAACTATTTAAAATCCCTTTACACGGGCAAAATAGCTTACGAATTCGCTCATTTGATCGAAGTAGAGGAAAAACAATGGATCAAAGACAACATCGAATCTGGTAAATTAGCTGTTTCCCTTACAGCCGATGATAAAAAGCAATTGTTAGATCGTTTAACTAGAATCGAAGGTTTCGAGAAGTTCATCCACAGAACGTTTGTAGGAGCGAAGCGATTCTCGATTGAGGGCCTTGACACGCTTGTCATCTTCCTTGATGAATTGGTGAGACGTTCTGAAGAAGCAGAAACGAAAAAAATGCTAATCGGAATGGCACACAGAGGACGTTTGAACGTTCTTACGCACATTTTAAACAAACCTTATGAAATGATGTTTGCAGAGTTTGCAGGTGTACCATCAGGACCGTTTCTGCCTGAAGATGGTTCAGTTGAAGTGACACGTGGCTGGTTTGGCGATGTGAAGTATCACCTTGGTGCTTTGTACAAAGGTAAAACAGGCATGGATCGTTTCCTAGCGTACAACCCATCCCACTTGGAAGTCGTAAATCCAGTGATTGCAGGGCAAACACGAGCTGCACAAGAGAATACAGATCACCCTGGAATTCCCGTGCAAGACACGAATGCTGCTTATGCGGTCATGGTTCATGGAGATGCTGCGTTCCCTGGTGAAGGAATTACACAGGAAACATTTAACTTCAGCCGTGTTCGCGGATTCCAGACTGGCGGATCCATTCACGTCATTGCGAACAATATGATTGGATTTACAACAGAGTATTACGATTCACGTTCAACACACTATTCTTCAGATATGGCAAAAGGATTCGAAGTACCGATTCTGCACGTGAATGCAGATAGTCCAGAAGATGTTATCGGCGCAGCATTATTCGCGTTTAACTACCGACAGAAATTTGGTAAGGACGTTCTAATCGATCTTCTCGGTTACCGTCGTTACGGTCACAACGAAATGGATGAACCAATGGTTACAAACCCTGTTATGTACCAAGACGTGCACAACCATCCGACTGCTCGTCAGTTGTATGGAGAAAAACTAGCGAAAGAAGGCATCTTAACCGCTCAAGACGTTGAGAACTTGGATGCTGACGTATTTGCTGAGATGCAACGTGCTTATGACAAAGTAAAAGAGTCTTCATCGGATACTAGCAATAGTTCCAATGCGACTCCTGATGCTGTACTTGCAGGATATCCAAGAGACCTTCAAACGGGCGTGTCGGAAGAACGTCTTCGTCGCATGAATGAGGAATTGCTCTCTTATCCAGAAAGTTTCAATGTGTTCGGTAAGTTGGATCGTATATTAAAACGACGTCAAGATCCGTTCAATGGAAAAGGAAAAATCGACTGGGCGCATGCAGAACAACTTGCATTCGGTTCAATTCTTCAAGACGGCAAGCCAATTCGGATGTCAGGTCAAGACATTCAGCGCGGTACTTTTGCCCATCGTCATCTTGTGCTTCACGATGAGAAAACAGGTGAAGAATTTGTACCACTTCATCACATCAGTGACTCAAACGCATCATTTGTCGCTTACAACAGTCCGTTGACTGAAGCGGGAGTTGTTGGTTATGAATTCGGTTATAATCTAGAAGAAGAGAAGACCGTTACAGTTTGGGAAGCACAATATGGAGATTTCTCCAATATGGCTCAAGTGATGTATGACCAATTTATCTCTTCTAGTAATGCGAAATGGGGTCAGCAATCTGGTTTGATCATGATGCTGCCACATGGTTACGAAGGGCAAGGTCCTGAACACTCAAGCAGCCGTATCGAGCGTTATTTACAGCTTTGTGCTGAAAACAACTGGACGGTAGCGAATATTTCAAGTGCCGCAAACTACTTCCACGTACTTCGCAGACAAGCGGCAATACTTGGAGATGAAGCAGAACGTCCACTCGTCATTGCAACACCTAAATCACTACTGCGTCATCCACTCGTGGGTGCTGATCTTGCTGATTTGACGGAAGGTCACTTTGAAACAGTACTCGAAGAACCGAATACTGGTAAGAACGTAGACAGCGTGAAGAAAGTAATTATGACTAGTGGTAAAATGGCAATAGACCTAGCAGAAAAAGTGAAAGAGGGAGAAGGATTCGACCACTTGCATATAGCACGCGTGGAACAATTATATCCATTCCCATCTGACAAATTAGCTGCTATCATTCAACGATATCCGAACGCTGAAGAAATCGTTTGGGTACAAGAAGAGCCGAAGAATATGGGCTCATGGTCATTTGCACTACCATATTTGTATGAGATTTCTCAAGGTTTAAAAGTGAATTACGTGGGGCGTATTTATCGTGCAAGTCCTTCAGAAGGAAATGGCACAATGCATAAGCTTGAACAGCAGCGTATCATTGAAGAAGCACTTAAAAACTAATTACAGCAATTCCTAAACGATTGAACGATATTAGAGGAGGAAATTATTGTGGCAGAGATCCGAGTACCTGAACTGGCAGAATCGATTACTGAAGGAACTATTGCAAAGTGGCTAAAACAACCAGGTGAATCAGTAGATAAAGGTGAATTCATCGTTGAACTTGAGACAGACAAAGTAAACGTTGAAGTAATTTCAGAAGAAGCTGGAACAGTTCAAGAACTAATGGCGGCTGAAGGCGACACTGTCGAAGTCGGTCAAGTCATTGCGATTGTTGGAGCAGGTTCTGGAGCACCTGCACAGCAGCCTGCTGCTCCCGCTCAAGCTGCACAAGAACAGCCTGCACCAGCAGCATCTGAACCAGTTGCTGCGCAAGCACCTGCTGAAGAAGCAACTTCAGGAGATCGTTTGATTGCAAGTCCTGCTGCACGTAAACTTGCACGTGAAAAAGGCATTAACTTAGCTGACATTTCACCTGTAGATCCAATGGGCCGTGTACGCGTTCAAGACGTAGAAGCACACGGTACTGCTCCTAAAGCACAACCTGCAGCACCTGCCGCTAAACAAGAAGCAAAAGTGGACGATGGACGCGTAGAACGCGTGAAAATGAGCCGTCGTCGTCAAACGATTGCGAAGCGGTTGCTTGAAGTTAAGCAAAACACAGCAATGCTTACAACGTTCAATGAAATTGATATGACTAACGTGATGGAACTTCGTTCACGTAAAAAAGATGAATTCTTTGATAAGAACGATGTACGCCTAGGCTTTATGTCATTCTTCACTAAAGCAGTAGTCGCTGCACTTAAGAAATACCCTAAAGTCAACTCAGAGCTTGATGGAGATGATTTGATCATGAAAAACTACTTCGACATCGGTATCGCGGTTTCTACAGATGGCGGACTAGTTGTACCAAACGTTGTCGATGCAGACCGTAAAAACTTCGCTGAAATCGAAGCAACTATCGGAGAACTTGCTAAAAAAGCTCGCGACAACAAATTGACGCTTGCTGACATGTCAGGCGGTTCATTCACAATCACGAACGGTGGAGTATTCGGTTCACTTCTATCTACACCAATCCTTAACGGAACGCAAGTAGGTATTCTTGGAATGCACACAATCCAGAAACGTCCGATTGCTGTCGGTAATAACGTTGAAATCCGTCCGATGATGTATGTGGCTCTATCTTATGACCACCGTGTTATCGATGGTAAAGATTCAGTTGGATTCTTGAAAATGATTAAGGAATTAATTGAAAATCCAGAAGATCTTCTTCTTGGATCTTAATCACTAAATTACACCTCCCGCGTTTTGCGGGGGGATTTACTCTTACACTTTTCTATAGGAAGGGCGGGGTCCTAGAATGTCTTCGTTCAAAGAATGGCTTCACGCACCAGCAATCCGGCAAGTCGTCTGCAAACACGCAGATGCTGAAAAATATTTAGTAACAAACGTCCTCACGCCTGGAAAAACTTATGATGTGAAAAACGAAACGGAAGAATTTCTTTTCGTTGTTGACAACACAGGTAAAGTCGGCGGATATTACAAAACATATTTCGAGTGACATGCAGGTAGCCTTACGTAAACACCGATCCATGAAACGGCCTGATGCTATAATTGCATCAGGCCGTTTTATATAGAAGGAGACAAGAAGTCATGAACCTGTTAATCGAAGAAACTTTAAAAAATCGTGCAAATAGATCGTATACAGAAGAAGAGCAACTACTCATTCAAGTAGGTGGATATGTAAGCCCTACTCCCAACTTGTTCGAGGATATTTTAATTGCCATTTCGTTAAAAAAACCGATTCTTTTGAAAGGACCTTCTGGCAGCGGGAAAACTCGTCTTGCTCAAAGTATATCAGCAATGTTCCAGCAGCCCATGCAAAGCGTCAACTGTTCAGTGGACCTGGATGCTGAAGCGTTACTAGGTTTTAAAACCATTGTGACAAAAGACGGTCAAAGTGTTATTGAATTTGTAGACGGCCCAGTAGTGACTGCTATGAAGCGTGGCCATATTTTATATATAGATGAAATCAATATGGCCAAACCTGAGACGTTGCCAATTTTACATAGTCTATTGGATCATCGGCGCATGCTAACGAATCCTTTTACAGGAGAAGTCATCATAGCACACGAAGATTTTTCCGTCGTCTCAGCTATCAATGAGGGCTATATTGGGACATCACCGATGAACGAAGCACTAAAAAATCGTTTCGTATCATTTTCTATTCCGTACTTAGAAGCAGAGCAATTACGAACGGTATTGGAGAATGCAGTCCCAGAAGCGAAAGCATCTATAGTGGATACGATGATGAATCTATCAGAGGACTTATCTAAACAAGCTGCTAACGGATTGCTTGCTGACGAAGCCGCTTCTGTAAGAAGTCTAATCGATGCCCTCCAACTCGCTGTTCATATGCCTGTAGATCGCGCTGTAATGTATGCAATCTCTGAACTGTTGGAAGATAAAATGGAACGAGATCTCGTGAACGAATTGACAGCTACTTGGGTGAAATGAGGGATCGTGATGGATAAAGTCAGTCGGTTCATACAGTTTAATGATGAATCCGTAGAGACACGAAAAATTCTGCTTTACGAGAGAATTGCACAATCGTTAGCGAACGCTCCATTTGTGAAAATAACAGAGCGTCAGTTAATCGAGTATCAGCCAAAAGATGCAACTCTTGCGATGAGCGTATTTTGGCGACATCGTTCAGAACAGATAACTCATCTTGGTCGTCTTTCGGATATTTATCTGCTTGCTGCAGGTTTTTATCGACACTTTGACTTAGCGGCCTGGAGAGCTTTCAAGTTGGATATGAAGTCTAGCCGACTTCCTAAATTAGCAGGTCAACTATTGATGATGATTGAAGAATTTAGACTAATGGAATCCATTCAAAAGTCTCGCATGGGGACACAGAAAGCTTTTGCAGTGCGCAGTAAAGTCTATGCGGAATTCCATAGAGATCGTCTTCTGTCAAACACACAGCGGGGGTTCTCAGCGGACGCATTAGTTAACCAGCTATTTTTAGATATTCATATGGGGATGACAGCTGCATCTCACGAATCGTTGAATCATCTGCCTATGGATAGGGTTCGGCAAATTGTACAACAGGCTTACGACTTGGAAACCACAAGTCAAAGCGGTTTTCTAGCAAAGCGAATTATAGAACTCGTAGAAGAGCAATTGACTGGGGACATCGTACTTCCTATATACACGTTTGGAGACTACTTCGAAGATGGTACAGAGATGAACACCGATGTACGAGCAATGTCAGATCCGAGTGATTCAGAAGATCAGGAAGTGAAGGAGACAATTGAAGAGGAGTTTCGTACGTGGCACCAGGAGACCGAAGAAGATAAGGGAACTTATCTTGAATTTGAGCTGCAACAAGGAACCCAAGGTGCTGCAGATGCAACGGATGCGAGTCCTGGAGATGACAACGCAGAGGTTCAACAGTTTGGATTGGGAAGCTCGGAAGGTAACGATAAAGAGGGGATGCCGAAACAGGAGGCAGACCTTGAGGGGGACAGGGCAGAGGAGACATCAGCTAAAGCGGGTTCCGATTATGGTCCTGCACATACTCATGTCACGTTTAAAACAACAAAAATGCCAAATACGGAAGAGGCGTCCTCAACAAACCTGCTCAATGAATGGCGAAATAATCATTTACCGATTGTTCGTGCACTTGTTACCGAGATGAAAAAAAGATTAGAGCGAAAAAAACACCATAAGCGTGAGAACTTAACGAAAGGGCGCCTTTCATCAAAGCTAACAACCATGCTGACAGATGAACGGCCAAAACCCTTCTATCGGAAACAAGCACCTTCACCGGAACTCGATGCTGTATTTGGATTACTCGTAGATGGCTCGGCGTCTATGATTGACAAAGTCCAGGAGACAAAAGAAGCAGTTGTTCTTTTTCATGATGTCTTACGGAAACTTAACGTCTCCCATGAAATTACTTCTTATTACGAAGATGCATTTGAAGCAACGAAAGAAGAGCAACCGAATTTTTTTGAAGTCATGCATACGTTCGACGAAACGCATATCGACAGTGGCCCAGCAATTATGAACTTTGAAGCACATGAAGATAACCGTGATGGGTTTGCGATCAGATGGATGGCGAATCGCTTGGCGAATCGATCTGAACAGCATAAATTTTTACTCGTATTCTCTGACGGTGAACCGTCAGCTTTCGGATACGATCGCAATGGGATAGTTGATACAGCGGAGGCTGTTTGGGAAACAGAGAAGCGGGGGATATCGGTCGTTCATTTATTTTTATCTTCACAACCTCCGACAGAAGAACAGAAAGAACTGTTTGCGACAATGTTTGGGAACAAAACCGCTGCGTCTGATTCAGTGCAAGAATTCGCTAGCCAGACACTGCGTATCCTTAGAAAGTTACTCGCGATAGCAGCCCAATGAAAAACGCAAAACCACCTTATAAAGGGCGATTTTGCGTTTTTTCATGGATATTGAGGAGACGTTGCTTCAACTCTTCTTCCATTCTACCAATTTCTCGTTCTGCTTCTTTTCTCTTAACTCGGCCATCAGCCTGAATCACAAGAGTTTCCTCGATTGTTTGGATTAAGTTTTCTTGAGTCTTTTTCAACGTGTCAATCTCAATGATGCCGCGTTCGTTTTCTTTTGCGGTTTCAATTGAATTCAATTTTAGCATTTCAGAATTACGAAGTAATAAATCATTTGTTGTCTTCGTTACAAGACGTTGAGATTCGACAGCTTTCTTTTGGCGATTCAAAGTTAATGCAATTGCAATTTGGTTTTTCCATAACGGGATTGACGTCATGATTGATGATTGAATCTTCTCAGCAAGTGTTTGGTTTGTCTGCTGAATCATACGAATTTGAGGAGCACTTTGGATTGTCAATTGACGGGATAATTGTAAATCATATAACCGCTTTTCCAAGCGATCCAAAAACTGACTCATATCATTTACTTCTTGAATTGCCATTTGGTCATTGGAATTTTGAGCATCTGCACGCATCTGAGGAATCGTAATGTTAGCGAGTTCGTCACGTTTTATCTCTGCAGCGGCAATATAGACGTTCAATGCCTGAAAATACGTCTTGTTTTGCTCATATAAATTATCGAGCATGTGGACATCTTCTATCAAACCCCGTTTAGAATGTTCTAACTGGACACCGATACGGTCAATTTGTGTACTTAGTTTTTGATACTTCGTCATCATTTCTTGAATAGAACGGGATGCTTTATTGAAAAGGCGGCTCAAGCCGGTCTTTTTCTTTTCCGAAAGATCGTCAGGATCGATTTCAGAAAGCTTCCCCATTAAATCGTTTAAGACATCTCCAACAGGACCAATATCCTTACTTTGAACGTGATCCAACATTTTATGGGAAAAACGGGACAGTTCGTTTTGTGCTGTAGCACCGTAGGTTAAAATCGCTTCATAATCACCAACAGGAATTTGATCGGCAAGTTCCTTAGCTTTTTGCTGTTCCTCAGGTGATAGTCGATCCATTAGTGCTACAGAAGCATTGTTTTCAGTTTGCTCTGTTTGCATTTCTTTCGGGAGCATCGGTTCACTTCTATCAAATGGACTACTGAGTAGATCATCAAAAGATTTCACATCATTATTCATTGGCTGATTTTCGGTCATCTAGCGTTTCCCCTTTCGTGTTCGGCAAGGCTTTTTTACGTGCCATTGTAATATCTACATAGTCGAGTTCAAGTTGCAGGGCTGCTAAATCAGTAGCAAGGGCATCCTGCAAATCACTTTCCAACTGATGGGTGACATCAGTAATAGTTTCTCGAGTATGCTGCAGAGCAATACGAACTTCTTTTTCTTTCAGTTGTTGATTGGCAAGTAGTGCATATTTAGAGGTCAGTTCAACTGCAGAATCCAGATGTGCGTAAAAGAACTGTTCGGTCTGATAAAATTTCTTTGGATCGTTACGTACAATCGCGAGCACTTTTCTAGATAGATTACTCAGCTCATACACTTGACGGAAAGCCTGAACCGAGCGAACCTGTCCATATAGACTATTCAATTTTTTAATTTTTTGCTTGGCTTCATGAAGTTGTAATTCAATATGTCGATACTCAGAACGTGTCATTCCGAGTTCTTTCACTGATGAGCTGATTTGGACTTGTTTAATAGCAAAAGTACCTCCTAGGTACATCGTTATGAGAATCCCCGTTGCTGCCAAAAAAGGAATGCCAGTTCCCAGCAGTAAAAAGAGGTATGTTCCAAAACTGACGGGCGCCACGATGAAGTGCCGCGTAAAAAACTGTTTGACTTTTTTCATCTTCGGTCAGCCCTCCTTATCGTTAGTATATATATCATTATTACGTGTGAATGGCAGTAAAAGTTTCATCGATTCACTAATCTCTCTTTAGTATACCGTATTAGACCCATTCAGACGAACATTTGAAATGCAAATTAGTACAGATTGCTTGGAAAAACTCTAAGTGCTTTGTATAATTGTCAACTGTATAGGAAAAGAGGTTTTAGCATGTACGAGGTTATTTATATGAAAGCAGATTATGAACCTTGGTGGATGTTTGAAGGATGGGAAGAGATGGTTCGTTTAAGAAGGTCGTTTGAAGAAATGGACGAAGCAATAGAATTTGCACACTCGCTTATGGATGAAATGAGAGGCTGCTTTTCAAAAGAAAAAACTCGTAAAGGAGCATTTACCGCTTTTTGGAATCCTGGGGAAAGAACGTATTGTGATGGGTGTGACGATGATATGCAATTGTATCATGGGATCTTTTTATTGAAGGGCAATGAAACTATTTCTTTTATCGAGGAATAATAATTTGAATATTTCATAATGTTTATTTGACATTTAAAAGTGGTATGGTATAGTAGTACTAAGCTTAATAGCAAGCGCTCGCGACGAGAAACGTATTCACGTATTACAAAAAGTGATCGGCGACGTCGGTACTTTTTGTAATACGTGAATTTTCTTTTTTGTAGCAGGTTCATGTATTAGCAATTATTATTTGGAGGTTTTCATTTATGAAACAAGGTACAGTTAAGTGGTTCAACGCAGAAAAAGGTTTCGGTTTCATCGAGGTTGACGGAGAAGACGACGTATTCGTACACTTCTCAGCTATTCAAGGTGAAGGATTCAAATCTTTGGACGAAGGCCAGCAGGTTGAGTTCGAAATCGTAGAAGGTAACCGCGGTCTACAAGCTGCTAACGTTACGAAACTCTAATAACACAAAAAAGGGAACCCGCTTAAATAGTGGGTTCTATTTTTTATGCTTTACGGTTTAGTAACAGACTCCATAGTAGAGGTGACAAGTATATCTGCTTGACCTTTTGCAGTCATAACGGACTCCCGTTTAACTTCTCCGAAACCTTCAACAAAATATTTTCTATTTGTATAATTGTCACCTTTCTCTTCAAGTACAATCGCATGCTCGAACTTTTTATAGGGAGTTTCAACAGTAGCGTCTGTATTCACAATCGTCCATTTCCCAAAAGTAGCACCTTTTTCAAAAGGCTTCTGTAAATAAACACCTGTCACTTCCAATTTTTTAAGTTCGGCAACTGGTGGCACATTTCCTTCCACGTCAACTTGTTTCTCTTCTAAAGTTAGAATTCGATCTTTCTCCACTTTGTATATCTTTCTCAATAGAGCTCCTCCATTGTTCTCATATATCATCACGTACTCCTCGTATGGATGATACACCTGGACATCCAGCTCCGCATACTCATTTCCTTCACCTTCATAATGAGCTTTTGAACTGTCGGGTAGCAAATAGTCGAGCATTGCGGGATCTTTGACTTTGCCATTCGGATCATCCAGTTCCTCATAGCCATCATCATCATGATCCTTGTCTTTTATTTCACCACCGGCATCCGAATCAGCTTTTTCAACGGGACTCTGTTCGCCGCTGTTCCCAGAATTATTAGGTGCAGTAACGTCTTCACCATTCAGTTTGGAGCAAGCGGAGACGACGAGTAGACTTATGAGTAAAAAAAACACAAATTTAAATTTCTTCATAGTCAACCACTCCTTTTCCAATAGTATTACCGATTTCAAGGAAAGTATGTGCAACTGAAATTCTTAAGATTTATGTAAAGAAATACAAAAAAGCAACCGCTAAAAATAGCAGTTGCCTTTTTTGTAAAACCTACATGTACTGTGAACTTATTTTGAAGATGGTTGTGCTTCTTTCCATTCCAAATACTCATCATAGTTCATCATTTTGTCGAAAATTGTACCGTCATCGTTAATTTCAATAACGCGATTTGCAATTGTCTGTATGAACTGGTGGTCATGAGAGGTGAATAACATAACCCCTTTGTAAGCAATCAGACCGTTGTTCAACGCTTGAATTGATTCGAGATCCAAATGGTTAGTTGGCTCATCTAACAACAAGACGTTTGAATGAGTGAGCATCATTTTAGAAAGCATACAACGAACTTTCTCTCCTCCAGAAAGAACAGAAGGCTTTTTGTTTACTTCTTCACCAGAGAAGAGCATTCTACCGAGGAAACCACGTAAGAACGTTTCTGTTTCATCTTCAGGTGAATACGGACGTAACCATTCAACGAGTGATTTCTCGTTACCTTGGAAAAATTCGTTGTTATCGATAGGGAAGTATGCTTGTGAAGTGGTAACTCCCCATTTAACAGTACCGGAATCCGCTTCTTGTTCTTCCGCTAAAATTTCTAGCAAAGCAGTCTTAGCTAATGGATTTCCGATCAAGATGACTTTATCTTCTTTGTTCAATGTGAAAGACGCATCTTTCAGTAGTTGAACGCCATCTTGAGTTTTAGACAAGTCACGAACCATAAGGACATCATTTCCGATGTCGCGGCCCATTTGGAAGTTAACATAAGGATAACGACGTGATGAAGGTTTGATATCGTCTATGTCGATTTTATCCAATGTTTTCTTACGTGAAGTTGCTTGCTTCGATTTCGAAGCATTCGCACTGAATCGCGCGATGAACGCTTGCAATTCCTTCACTTTTTCTTCTTTTTTCTTATTCTGTTCTTGAGAAAGCTTGAGTGCTAATTGACTAGACTCGTACCAGAAATCATAGTTACCTGCATAAATCTGGATTTTACTGAAGTCCAAGTCCGCTATATGCGTACATACTTTGTTCAAAAAATGACGGTCGTGGGATACGACGATTACGGTATTCTCAAAGTTGATCAAGAATTCTTCTAGCCATTGGATTGCTTTCAAGTCCAAGTGGTTTGTTGGCTCATCCAGTAATAAGACATCCGGTTTACCGAACAGGGCTTGAGCAAGTAAGACTTTCACTTTGTCAGAACCTGTGAGCTCAGACATTTTCATCGCATGCAATTTCTCTGAGATTCCAAGACCTTGCAAGAGGATTGCAGCTTCGGATTCAGCTTCCCATCCGTTTAGCTCTCCAAATTCACCTTCGAGTTCAGCTGCACGCATACCATCCTCATCAGAAAAATCTTCCTTCATATAAATAGCATTCTTTTCGGACATAATATCATAGAGCCTTTTGTGACCCATAATAACAGTCTCAAGAACTTCTACACCTTCAAACTCGAAGTGATCCTGTTTTAATACTGCCAGGCGATCGTCATTATTTAAAATGACATTACCTGTTTGTGGTTCTATTTCACCGGAAAGTATTTTAATGAATGTTGATTTACCGGCACCATTCGCACCGATTAGCCCATAACAATTCCCTGGGTTAAACTGTATATTAACATCTTCAAAAAGTTTCCGGTCTCCAAAACGAAGACTTACATTACTTACTGCTAACATAATTGACCTCCTAAAATTCACACTTTGCCCATTATAGCACGGATTGTCGCTAGGGTGGGGGAAATTACAGTGGTAATAATCAATTTTCAAGCTTACAATACAATCATAAGTCTTTCGACAGTATTTAAAAGAAACTGTTTAGGAACTTTCTCTCTTTTGCAGAGCCTTACGATTTTTATAAGCCGATAAAGTACCGAGTTCTTTATTGATTAGATATTCCATTTGCACATAATGTTTACGAGAAGGTAATTCAATCGAATCCAGACCTTTCATCGTGTAAATGAAGTAGTATCCATTGATTTGCCGGAACACAGCGACTATGTCGGGAAATGAGTCAAATACACTTTTCACTTGATACTTCCGTGTATAGGACCAATGAATTATTTTCATGAAATTTCATCCTTTCACAGAAAATTATACGACCTTAAAAAAACAAACGCAAGTTCGATGAAATATTATTAGAAAGGAATCCTTATGAATTCTATTTCTCTGACTACTAAAAAAACAATGCTTCTGATTTTCGCTATTTTTGCAGTGTCTATAAATATGCGACCTGCTATCACGTCAATTGGTCCGCTATTGGATACAATCCGGGTCCAATTATCATTGACGAATGCACAAGTTAGCTTACTTACTGCGTTGCCTGTTATATGTATGGGAGTGTTCGCTTCACTAGCACCAGTATTAAATCGGCGGTTCGGATTGAATGCAACCATGGTTTTTATGGTTGCAGTTATTGGTGTGATGACAGCTCTCCGTGAATTTGTCCCCACCTATACAATGCTTTTAGTTTCTTCTATTGGAGTCGGGGTTGCGATTGCGGTTACTGGACCATTACTCTCCGCGATGATCAAACAAAACTTTCCGCATCGGGCCGGTCCGATCATTGGGATCTATTCGTTCGGGCTCGGGGCAGGCGCTACAGCAAGCACTGGTTTGTCTGCTTACTTTTATGAAATGACTGGATCCTATTCGTTTGCACTCAGTATTTGGGCTGTATTAGCTTTGGTAGGTATTGCAGCATGGCTGGTATCAGGAACCGATCAGCTGGTAGTTCATCAGCAGCAAGGAGCGTCATGGAAAGAATCTTCTAAGGCGGTTCGTTCTCCCTGGAAAAACAGTAAAGCATGGTTGTTCCTATTGTTCTTTGGACTACAGTCTGCAGGTTTTTTCTCAATTGTTATCTGGCTCGCACCAATCGCGATTGAAAAAGGGATGACACTTGTTCAGGCAGGTACACTGGTGAGTCTTATGACGGCAGTTCAAATTATCTTGAATATTACAATCCCGCTTATGATGGAACGTTATCCGGGTCGTAAAATGTGGCTACTATTTATTCTCTCAATAGGGTTAGTTGCAGTTATGCTATTCTGGACAGATAATCTACCATTGCTATGGGTGGGAGCGCTACTTATGGGAGTTCCTTTAGGCGGCATGTTTCCAATTGCGCTCGTTCTGCCTCTGGATGAGACTGCAAATGCGGTAGAAACGAATTCTTGGACAGCGATGATGCAAACTGGTGGATATATCATCGGTGGGATTTTCCCATTAGTCATTGGGGTATTGTACGATGCAACAGGAAACCATCAAGTGACAATTGCGCTATTTGGTTTGTTATTTTTAGGAATGATTGTTTTGGCCTTTTTTATAGGAGATAAAGAAGAGTAGAGGAATTGGAAAAGGGACGCCCGATTGGGCATCCCTTTGTTTTTTTGTATAGCCGATTATTGAATATGAGAAAAAAGTTACTTCTTTTTATAATCAAGAATTGTGTACTTACTCACAACGATCATTGCCGCGGTCGTTGTTCAGCAGTTGTTTCCTAACATAAGCAACGCAAACCCTACCTACTTTTGCGTCCTTGCGGCCCTATAGCCGCGCCAGTTTGAATACGTATAATGGGTAAACATTCCGCAGAATGCCAGTATTCAAGAATCAGCTAACTGGTTATAACCAATTAATCATACCATCACGCTAAGACTATGTCAACAAGAATTTATAGGGAGTTGGAGTGAATAAGCAATCTGGTTCTAAAAGGAAGGATAGTTTCTTACAGTAACCTATAAGCTACAGAGAGGTGGAGAAAGTGTGGAAATTGATGGCGTCTTTTCTGGTGGAGGATTAAAAGGGCTAGCTTTGGTGGGAGCATGTAAAGTATTCGAAGAAAAAGGATACACATTTAAGCGTACTGTAGGAACGAGCGCGGGTGCAATTGTTGCTGCCATGTTAGCCGCAGGGTACACGGCTAATGAAATGGAACAGATTATGCAGCAACAAAACTTCCCAGAACTCCTCGATGCAAGGAAGACATTCATACCGATTCCATTTATGAAGTGGCTTCAACTATATTGGCGCATGGGGCTTTACCAAGGAACGGCTCTGGAAAATTGGTTCAGTGACATTCTAGCTGAAAAAGGAGTATATACTTTTGCAGATTTACCTGAAGGGTCTCTTAAGATTATTGTATCCGACTTAACGAACGGAAAACTAATCGTACTTCCTGATGATTTAGGTGAGTATGGCTTGAGACCAGACTTTTTTCCAGTGGCACGTGCGCTAAGGATGAGCACGAGTATTCCTTTCTTTTTCGAACCAGTCGTTCTTCATTCATTAGCAGGAAACTCTGTGACAGTAGATGGTGGTGTCCTTAGTAATTTTCCTCTATGGGTGTTCAATGAACCCGAAAATGGTGACTCCCGACCAATTGTCGGCATGAAATTGAGTCATAATCCAGCAGATAAGAAAAAAACAGTCATTCGTAATGGATTAGGACTTTATGAAGCGCTATTTACGACAATGAAAGACGCACATGATGAAAAACACGTCTCCACAAGACTTGAAAAAGACGTTTTATTCATTCCGACTGACGGGATATCCGCTGTCCAATTCGATTTGTCAGACGAGCAAAAAGAGACCCTCGTCATTAGTGGAGAAGTATCAGCTACAAACTTTTTGAAACAGTGGGGCAAGACGTCGATTTTAACTAAAGTTATTTGAATAATAAAGTAAATCTGTATGTTGTTTCTTGTCGGAAAATGGTATAATAGTCATAAGGAATTATGACTGTGTCGTTGGAAGGGCGGTGTTCCGTGTGAAGATATCCTTAAAACATTTGCTATTAGCAATCGCTTGGCTTTCAATCGCCTTAACACTAGCTAGTAGTCTTTATGCAGGATACCGCGCTGACCAACAAACACTAGAAAAAACCACTTTGGAAACAAATTTTGCATACGCGCAAAAATTAGCGAAAATGACAGAAGACTACTTTTTGAGGACTGAACGAATCCTGGCATACTCAGCGAGCGAGTTGTCTTTATCATTAAACCATGTCAATCAGGAGCAATTAAATCATGAGGCAGAACGGTTAGTCGTTCAAGCGGAATCGTTGAGCTCAGTTGTCATTACAGATAATAGAGGAATAATTATAGGTACTTCCTCTGGCATTAGAGCGCTTGCCGGAAAACCTCTTTTGGACGAGGCTGGACTTGAAACATTGACAAAGGGCATGGCCTCTATCAGTAAGCCCTACGAAACCCAGACAGGTAGGTTGGTTATCTTTATCGCAGCCCCGATTAAAAATATGGAAGGTAACGTAATTGGACTGATTGGTGGAAGTATCTACCTCAAGGAAGAAAATGTACTGAATGAGCTCCTAGGACAACACTTTTATGAAGATGGATCCTATGTGTATGTGGTTGATGCTGATGGGATGCTGATGTATCACTTGGATCAAGAACGTGTAGGTGAGTATGTGACACAGAATCCAGTAATTGCAGAATTGAGAAAGGGTCACAGCGGAAGTATGAGGCTGTTGAATAGCAAAAATCAAGATATGTTGGCAGGATACGCTTCAATTCCTTTGACCAAATGGGGAGTGGTTTCTCAAAGGCCAACCGAAATAGCATTGGCATCCTCTAAAGAAATGTTGAGTGAAATGATTTTGAAGTCTCTTCCTTTTATTGCTCTATCAGCTCTGATCATTTTGTATTTCGCTTCACAAATTGCTAAACCACTTGAGAAATTAGCAAGTTATGCGACGGACCAATTAGAAAGAGATGGTCATGCACCACTCGAGAGCGGTGCGTGGTATCACGAGGCGATTCAGCTGGATCTAGCTTTAACTGATAGCTTCAGCAGATTTCAGAAAAAAGTCGATCATTTTTATCTAGAATCATCTACAGACCCACTTACAGGCCTATTGAATCGAAGAGCACTTAACGAGCAGGCGAGAATACTTATGGAACAAAAAGTACCCTTTTCATTAGTAATTTTAGACATCGATCGTTTCAAAAGAGTCAACGATACTTATGGCCATAATAGGGGAGATGAAGTTCTAAAATATCTCGCGGATAAATTAAAACATCATGTAAAAGCCATAGGAACTTGCTATCGATTTGGAGGGGAAGAGTTCGTTATCTTGTACCCTCAAGTAGAATATGAGCAAGCAACTGAATTTACAGATGAGTTAAGAATTGACGTTGCTTCCGAAAACAGTCCAGTAGGTGAACCAATTACATTTTCAGCAGGTGTCGCCAACATACCAGAGCACGCAGAACATTTCTTACGGGTACTTGAATTAGCAGACGAATGTTTGTATCATGCGAAGGAAACTGGTCGCAACAAGGTCGTCAATGCGAAGGATTGGAACAAGCACGTGTAGGCTAACTTCCATGTATCTTAAAAAAGTGGTAAACTGGACAACAGCTTAAAAAGAAGCAGGTGTTGAAGATGATTGGAAGAAATGATCCGTGCCTTTGCGGCAGCGGTAAGAAATACAAGAAATGTTGTGCAGGCAAAGAAGAACTAACAGTTGAAATTGTACAAGCGGAAGAATTGGAACGGATTCTGCAATCTTTTTACGATGAGTATCCAAAGCAAAAAGACTTCGGTGATTATCGTGAGTTTGCCATCCAATGGAAACTCCCACTCTCCGCAGCATACTCTGAAGAAATGATCGAGGCAATTGCGCTAGACGAATTCTTTTTCCATAATCGAACGGATATTTGGAAAGGCTTTGTGCAAAAGCAATTGAAAAAAACAGTCCGTCCATCGGTTATCAAGGTCCTTGAGAGTTGGTCAGTACCACAAACGCTGCTTGGACAAGTAGTTAAAACGGAGGATTCTTATTTAACGGTGTATGATCGGTTAAATAACCAGACTGTCCTGTTACGCAGAGAGTCTGACAAACCAGTTCCAGAAGATGTTCATCTCTGGTGCTTCACACTTCCGGATGGAGCAGATGGGTTGCTTGCAGTTTCGACGTTAATCTTTTTCCCGGTAGACCAAAGTTCTGTGTTTGATGAATTTGTGACTGAGTTTAGCAATGTCGATCAAGATTCTGAAACGTACATGAAAAATCACTCAGTCACCCTATGGGAAAAACTAGCGGAGAATGGATATAAAGGAGAAGAGTTCACCGATTTTGAACAAGGCGTGCTGGCAAGGGTTGCCTCATTTTTAGAAGCAAATGATCGCAAATCAGATGAGCTTCTGGAATTGATCGAAGATTACTTAGTCGAGGAACAGCCAAATGCGCGGAAAGATGTTGCGATAGCAGCAGGTGCCATCCGTTACGGACAAGAACACGCATTGTTTGAAACTCTTGAGCTCACTGTCAAAGCCATTGCCGATGAATTCGAGGTATCTCCATCCTCTTTGAACCGTTATTACAACGGAATCACAGAATATGCAGAAATGAAAGCGAACGCATAATTATATAGGTAGACCCCATACTCATTTGAGTACGGGGTTTATTTGTCTGTGAATGGTTTTTGAAATGTTGAATTAGGTAATCAATTGTATGATTTGTAAATCTTGTGATGCGCTCGTAAATTAATTGAACGTGATCATAAACTGCCAAAAGTGCTCATAAAAATAGGAAAGTGATCATAAATCGCAGAAAATGCTCATAAAACTAGAAATACAACCATAAAAAGGTGATTTTTTGAAGCTTTGACAGCAGTACCGACAGTTTCAAGGAAAGTATAGGTACTACCTAGAGTAGAATCGGTATTTTTGTGCAGAGAGTCGGCACTAAGAGGATTTTATTCGGCAAAATGGGAAGTTTTAGAAAGATTTAAGTGATTAATTGGTTGCGCTTCGCTTGTTTGAAACGGATACTCAGTTGAAAAAAGGGTCTAACGTTCTCGGACACTTACTGATGGTTGCCTGACATCGCAGAAGGCTTCTCCATCATTCGAGCGAGTTTCTCGATCACCTCTGGCTATTTCTCCATCACTTAGTAAAGTTTCTCGATAACGGGACACAATTCAACAAGATTTAAGTAATTAATTGGTAGCGCTTCGCTTGTTGATTGCACAAGTCATGATTCAACTTTCACCTTAACTCCACACAGTGCGAAACGTGATAGTCACCCCCCATTTCCCAAACCAAAAAAGCCGCCAGATATCAGATAACCTGATATCCAGCAGCTATTTAAGTTCAATTTGTAGCTTTTTCGTTAACTTTAAATTCTACCCAATTACTAATTTCAAAAGTAGGTTTGCTATCTGTTGTATTTTCCAAACCATTTGGGTTATACCAACATGTATCGACTCCAAAGTTGTTGCCACCACGAATATCTGAAGTAAGGGAATCCCCCGTCATCAAAACACGGGACTTATCCGTTACGCCAAGACGATCCAAAGCCTCTTGGAATATTTCAGGACGTGGCTTTTGGAAGCCGGCTTCATCAGAGGACACGATCGTTTCAAAGCGATTATTCAATGAAGAACAAGCAACTCGGGCGATTTGAGCTTTGATGAAACCATTCGTCACAATCGCAAGACGTACATCCCCTAAACTGTCCAACATGTCGATGACACCATCTATTAGGTGAGCTTCTTTACCAAGCAACGTTAAATAAGTTTCAGAAAAGCTAACAGGATCAAGCTCGATACCAAATTTATCAAACAATTGACTGAACCGACTAACGTTCAGTTGTTCCATAGTCGTTGAGCCTTCTTCCAATTGTCTCCATAGAACTTTGCTGATGGCTCTATATTCTGTTCGATAGGCATCCAGTCCCTCTACAAGTCCAGCTTCTGTAAAAGCATTGCGAAATGCATTTTGCTCACTTGTATCAAATTCTAAAAGTGTATCATCTAAATCGAAAAGGAAAACATCATAATTCATCCAATCATCACCTGTCTGCAATTTTTCTTTGTAAAAGTATAGCATTCACGGCAGATTTAAAACAAGCATTGAAGCCGTGGTTGTATACACAAAAAACTGAAGAGATTCAACTTAATTTTCAATTTTATTCAGTTTAACTTTTGGGTGGGAGGGTATCTCACATAGAGAAGCAGATCATGAGGAGGTCGAAGCATTAATGACATTAAATGAAGAACTTCAGACTCTGAAAGATTACCATTGCGAGGACCGGTGTGTACTAAGTGTGTATTTAAATACGAATCCAGCTGATCCTGATCAGCAAAAAGGTGCTTGGAAAATCCATTTAAAATCCGGATTGAAGCGTTTGGAAGAATATTTGGAAGCTTCGAATGACAAAGAACGAACAGCATTTAAAAAAGCTAAAGCGCGTGTAACGGAAGAAATCGAAAAAAATCATAACGATTTAAAAAAGGGAGTCGTCATTTTTGCAGCAGACGACCCGGATTTATGGTCGGTCCATTATGTACAAATTGCGGTCAAAACAAGTTTCCATTGGGAAAACCATCCCGTAATTGAAGAATTGAATTACATGCTTAAAGCATATCCTAATTCAGGAATCATCATGCCGAGTATAGGAAGCGTCCGTATTCTAGATACAGCGATGGGATTTGTGGCAGATGATTTGGTCTACAATTTCGACTCTGGATTAGATGTATGGCGTGAACAAAATGACATGAATCCATCAGGAAACAGAGGTACAGGTGGTAGCCAGTCCGATGACTTTGACCAACGAATGAAAGAAAACTTAGAGCGTTTTTATAAATCAATGGCAGCAGACGTGGAGAAAATGAAGAAAGAACGGAATTGGGATGAGATTCATGTCGTTGGTGAAGCAGAGTCCTCACAAACCTTCGCATCCGCTCTCAACAAAAAGCCAAAAAGTGTTATCCATAAAAATTTGAACAATTCCATCCCGGACAAAGTTCTACACGAAGTATTCGAAAAGTAACGTACATCATAAAACCGTCCTGTTAAAAGGGGCGGTTTTTTCGTCGCAATAGATTGACAAATCGCATTCTGCGTCAATCTGTGGTAGGATTTATAACAAAACTAGATAGGACGTGACATTAATGATTTCTATAACTATTCCTGAAATTGATGTAAAAATTGAACAACGGCTCCAAAAAGTATCTGCAAATATTGTTCCAATCAAACCGATTTGTGGGTTTGTAGATTTGCACGAAATCCCGCGCGACAAAGGCGGAATCATTTTGTTCTACAACAAACAAGACGAATTGCTTTTTGTTGGTAAAGCAAGAAAGCTACGTCCGCGAGTGAAAAAGCACCTAGAAGATAACGTTTCGCCATTAAAACCACATCGCGATGAAGTAAATAAAATTGCTGTAATCGTTGTGGACGATGCAATGGAACGCGAAATATACGAAACGTACATCATTAACACGATGGAAGCTAAATACAATACAGACAAAGTCTTTTTCGAGTAAGTAAAAAGGAGGCGAGCACTTTGGACAAACGAATTGAAGCTGTGCTGGAAGAATTGAAAAAAACGCTGGGACTTCAGCAATATGTTCTTCATACACACTCACTTTCACAAGAAGTGTCTGCATTTGGCGGATTTGACATCTTGCTAACTGCAGATTTGCTTCCGCCTACTGTGGATTCACAAGAAGATGAAGACATGCTTCCGGATGGTGCTGTCGCAATTTCTTATTCACTACGTTTTGAACAACTGCGTTCGGTTATAACAGTAGGCGATTGTTCAAAAGCTGAATCTATCGGTTCGACTGAAACACAATTCGTTCAGTGGGTAGAATACCAAACAGGACTACGTATGGGCAATGGGTTCGTCCTGACTAATCGTTCTGAATTCGGAATCGAAGGCACACTCATGCATAACGATATTCCTGTTCAAACCAATAGCTTTTTGGAGATGGAATGGGACGAGCAAGGAAGAATTCTTATGTGCATCTTGCCAATCATTGTATCCGATCAGTTTGAAGAAGGACCTTTTTCACTAACACTCGAAGCGATAGAACCACTTGTACGGCAGCAACTAACTCCAATTCGTCTGCCGATTGAGGACGAAGCGCGTTTTGCAGATTACTATGCAATCGATGAGGTGTTCATCGCACAAGATGGCACTGTTTTACCATATTACACTGAAGAACAGTCAGCGAGATATCCAAGAGCTGTTTTAAAATGGTCATCCGTTTCAAAACAACAATTTGAAAAACAGGCGATTCAGCCATTTGGACCTGATCTAACAGCCGATGATGCCTTTGCTGCTCTCAACCAAACTTTTAGCGGAGTTACTGAGGAAGTACTTCAGTGCTGTATACAATCTGCGACCGCATTTTTGTCTTCGGAGCTACCAGAAGAATCGGGCGAATGGGAAGTTTATCGGATTATGCAACAACCGGGAATAATTGAAGTTGTTTGTCGCAAAGTAGGCGGAATTGCAGGTCCACTTCGCAGGAAGCTTTTAATCATGCTTAACAAAGATACATATGAAGTGATGAATTTCATGGATTCAAACGAAATGGCACAACTTTTTGAAGGATTTAAACAACCTCGTGTAGAAACGGTTTCTCAGGAAGAAGCCTTTGAAAAAATGGTTTCGTTTATTACACTCGAACCTAAGTACGTATACCATCAAGGTTCGCGGACATACAAACTTTGTGGTTTGCTAGATTCTGAGGAATGTGTAGATGCCGTGACAGGCGAACTGAAACAACTAAATGATTTGTAAACTTTTTGGTTTGCTTGAAACGGGGTTTGGAGATGAAGGAACGGGAACAATGGACATCTAAAATTGGATTTATATTAGCAGCAGCCGGAAGTGCAATTGGTCTGGGTGCTATTTGGAAATTCCCTTATATGGCGGGCATGAATGGCGGTAGCGTGTTTGTGCTGTTGTTCATAGTGAGCACACTGTTGATTGGATTACCGATTTTACTAGCGGAATTTCTCATTGGTAGACGTGGACAGGCAGATGTCGTTACATCGCTTGAGAAGTTGTCAAAAGGAAAGAACTGGAACTGGGTTGGATGGATGGGGCTTATTGCATCGTTCATCATTTTATCATTTTATAGCGTTGTTGGCGGCTGGATCTTATCGTATCTCATTCGTTCATTGACGGGTGGTCTTACTGGTGCCGACTATGGCGGATTATTTAACGAGATTATTGCAGATCCAATAGAAGTGCTGATCGCGCAAGCAGCGTTCCTTGCGATTACGGTCTGGATTGTACAGAGTGGAATAAGAGGTGGAATTGAGCGTGCAAGTCGTTGGATGATGCCATTACTGTTCATCTTTTTCATTTTACTCGCAGTACGTTCTTTGACGCTTGATGGTGCAATGGAAGGGATTCGCTTCCTGTTCGTTCCAGATTGGAGCTACTTAACAGGCAAAACGATTCTCATGGCACTCGGTCAAGCATTTTTCTCGCTGAGTGTAGGTGTAACAGCAATGATGACCTACGCTTCGTATTTGAAAAAAGAAGAGCGTCTTGGTCAATCTGCTCTGAATGTGTCGATATTGAATATCGTCATTTCTTTACTCGCAGGAATCGTTATTTTCCCGGCAGTGTTTGCCCTTGGTCAATCACCGACTGAAGGTCCTGGTCTCATTTTCGTTGTACTGCCAGCAATTTTCAATGAAATTCCATTTGGTGGATTTTTCTTAATCGTATTCTTTATTTTGATGTTGTTTGCGACGTTGACGTCAGCAATTGCAATGCTTGAAATAGTCGTTTCGACAGGAATCCGTAAGAAACACGATCGACGCAGACGTGCAGCATGGACATTTGGTGGATTGATTTTCTTAGTTGGAATTCCGAGTGCATTATCATTCGGCGTTCTCGGGGATATTAAAATCTTTGGCAGCTCCATATTCGATTTCGCTGATCTGCTTACAAGTCGAATTGCCATGCCTCTTGGTGCACTTGCAGTCTCGATTTTCGCAGGATATGTGCTTAGTCAAAAAGACACGGCAGATGAATTAAATATGAATCCTACTCTCCATAAAATATGGAAAAATCTTGTGCGATATATTGTTCCAGCAGCCATTGTCATCATTTTTGTGACTTGGGTTGTTGAATTATAAAAAACAAGCCGTGTGCTAAATTTAGCGCATGGCTTGTTTTTTGTTTCAAAGCATAGAAAATTGAAACTAATTTCACAATATTACGTACATATATCTAAAGGAACTAATTTACATTCGCGTTACATACAAAACGAGAGAGAGGGTTTATGATGAAAAGTCAACTCACTTATAAAAGAATAGGGTTATTTACACTCGCAGCATTAGCTTGTGTTTCTCTCATGGGGTGTACACCAACAAGTGAGGCAATTGAAAAGAGAGAAACAAAAACGGAAACTGTCCCAACAGCAGAATCAGCAGTTGAAATGCATATCAAAACAATCGAAGCTGTTTTGAAAGAAGAACTCAATGGTCCAGATGTTGAATACGGTCAATTAGCAGATGCTGCTATGGGTGGAAATAACGACCCAAATAGTGTAAAGCAAAAAGAAAATGTAGTGAGATTAAATAGTTATGTCAAAGAAAGATATCAACAATATTTCACTGAGGAAGGCTTGAAAGAATTCCAATCTAGTGGTTTAAAGAGTTATCATAGTTATTACGATACCGAGTTCGAAATTAGACTTGTGGAATCAGAAATAAAGCAGAGCGACATTGACACAGCAAGTAATCAATATCACATTAAGTCAATAGTTGAGTTAACATCACCTGGCGAAGAACCCTCTCTACACGAAGTAGAAGGTCAAGTAATCTTCTCTACGAAAGAAGGGAAAATTGGAAGATTCTCTCTTGGTCAAAAAGATCCCACACTTTCAGATAAGATAGATGAACTTAGTAAGAGGGATTGAAACATCTTGTATTGAGAACATAGCAGATTTCATTCACGTTTAATAGATTATCACGAGAGAAGGTTTTTGATGAAAGGTCAATTCACTAATAATAAAATAGGGTTATTTACACTCGCAGTATTGGCTTGTGTGATTGCTACAGGATGTACACAACAAGACGCAGCAATTGAAGGGGAAGAAAGTGAAGCTGCAGCTGAAACAGAAACCGTATCAAATGAGGAAAAGTATATTCAAATTGTTGAATCAGTACTGAAAGAAGAACTCAATGGTCCTGATGAAAAATATGTTCAATTAGCAAAAGCTGCTATGTATGGGACAGAAGATCCTAATAGTGTGAAGCAAAAAGAAAATGACATGAAACTAGCCAGTTATATAAAAGAGAAGTACCTACCTTATTTCACTGAAGACGGTTTAACAAAAGTGCAAAGCATAGGTATGTTATATCAATACCAATCTATGTTCTATTTTGATGCAGAGTATACATTAAGACTTGTTGATTCAGAAGTGAAGCAAAGTGATATAGATACAGCGAGTAATCAATATCATATGAAAGCTACAGTTGAATTAACAGCACCTGGTGAAGTGCCTTCACTGCACGAATTAAGAGGCAAAGCGATTTTTTCCACGAAAGAAGGAAAGATTGGAGACTTC
Organism: Sporosarcina sp. ZBG7A; assembly: GCF_000813425.1. Classification (GTDB taxonomy): domain Bacteria; phylum Bacillota; class Bacilli; order Bacillales_A; family Planococcaceae; genus Sporosarcina. The sequence goes on along the minus strand of NZ_JWIB01000046.1, from coordinate 16,253 downwards.
CAACTTAGCCAGAAAGATTCTACACTGTCCAATAAACTATTCGAACTTGCTGAGAAGGACTAAAATACAATAGATTATAAAGACAAAAGACAAAAGACAAAAGACAAATAGAAATGGAATGCTAGGCATCTTTTAGACCGCCAGTATTCCATTTTTATAACGAATTGTGTATGCTTTCTCAAAATAGAGAGAGATTCTCAAGTTGATCTCTAAGCAGAAAAGCTAGATTGTTAGCTAGAATGATAATTTGAGAAGAAAAAAGATATTGATTGGTCTTATTTTTATCATCTTTGCAGGGACTGTTCGATTTGAAATAAGATTCTGGTTATAAGCACGAAGCATTGAAAAAGTCTTTCTAGAGTCTCCAATCAGCTCAAGCACTTCAAGTTTTTTCTTTACTAATAGTCCTGCATCAATGTAACTATAATTTGTTGTTATTCATTGGATACGATGTGAGAGGTCCATGCATCAATTTACTATACTCTCAAAGAGTTCAAAGCAAAACCAATGATGAGTTTAAAAATCAAAATCTATTATGACAATGACGGTGATGGTAAGATGACTGGTCTTGCAATTAGGTAAAAACATATTCTGAATATGGAGATTGCAAATTTCTCGACATCACAAATCCAGACTACCTATCTGAAGCTAACTAGATACAAATATATGGTACAAACTTGGTGGGAAACTGATTAAAATTAAGAGTAACTTAGGATCTGGGGGAATAACAAATGACAGCAACTCAATTAAATGAACAAACAACCGATTTTTTTAACGAACATAAACTATACGAAAATGATGAAATCCAACAAATCCAATTGCAACATCGTTTGAGCCTTGTGGAAGCATTCAACCTACCTAGTGGAGGAAGAATCTTAGAAATAGGATGTGGGCAAGGCGATACAACAATGGCAATTGCTCATGCAATAGGTGAAAAGGGACAGGTAATCGGAATCGACAACGCCAGCCGAGATTACGGAGCACCATTCACGCTAGGCGAAGCAACGGACTACATTTTGAAATCCTCTTTAGGAGACCGAATTACATTTCACTTAGACACAGATTTTAATGATTTTGAAGTTACAGTTCCTTTCGATGTTGCTGTATTCTCTCACTGCTCCTGGTACTTTAAAGATCCCCATGAGCTTCTTACATTCCTCAAAAGACTTCGCGGAATGGCAAAACGAATTTGTTTTGCAGAATGGGATATTCAATTTACAGAAATGCCACAGCGAACTCATTTCATTGCTGTATCGATACTCTCCCTCTACTCACAATTTGTAGAGAATGACAGTAATGTTCAAAATCTATTTGACACCTCCCAAATCCGAAAGTTGCTTGAACAAGCAGGTTTTCAAATTGAAAAGCAAATGACTGTGGATGCAACATTTTTGCCAGATGCAAAGTGGGAAAAGGGATATGCAAATAGTATCCGTACAGAGTTCGTACAAGCTGCACCACGAATGGAATCACTTTTAACAAGTTATTATGAGTTAATGAATGATCCTCAAGATGAAGAACTTTCATTGAACAGTTTTGTTGTCACTGCAATATAACTTTATTCAAAAACCCCTTTTTATATAAGCTTATATAGAGACAAAAAAGTTGCCCCTTAGGTCAGCTTTTCTGTCTCAATTCCTTATGTGTGAATGGACATTTTCCTTGAATCGGCTCACTGTCGTCGCCGATAAAGAACTGTTTCCACTCATTATGCTTCGGATCTCCAAAGTGGCTAATATCGGGATGTTTCGGCAAATGATCCCATGCTTCAACTCGTTCCCGGACTTTGTCTCGTGACATGATCCCGCCTTTTTCAGTTCCTTTTAATCCTTCGAAAATTTTGCGTGGTTGAAATCCAATCACCATCGCATTCCCTAGGTCACGGGTCTTTCGTTGTTTGTAAGCGGGTGTATTGCCGAATGCGAAAATGGGTTCGCCATTGAATCGGAAATCCCACAAATGATGGTCCGGATCACGTGGACTTTCGATAGGCCACTTGATTTCATCGACTTCGTGTAAGTATTGAAGGATTTCCCAAAACTGTTCTCGATAATCTTCAAGTGTTCGTTCTGTTGCAAAAGGTTCAACAAAAACAAACAATCCGTGTCTCTTATGCTTCGGGTCATCAAAGAGAGCTAAGAAATCACTGAGTGCCAGTGGGAGATTACTCCAATCCTTCTGTGTAATATATGCATAACGCAATTCACCTTTCAGCTGACCATTGATGCCGAAATAGCAAGGAAACGTCTTATCTGTTACTGTGTTCTTGAACGTTTCATACTCACTCAGCAACCACTCCGGTAAATCCTTCCTCTTGTCAAAATCTTCTTTTGTTAATAAAGCACTTTTTGTATGAATCAATCTATGCCTTCCTCTCCTCACAGTTCTCACTTTAACAATACGTTTCAAAATTTGTTACTATGATTATGTATAAATCGTTGAATCATCTCACATACTAGTAATCACAGAGTCGCGGCACCACTCTGTCCCGCGCCAGGGGCACTTTCGGCAGAAGGTGGAAAAGAATACTCAGCCTATTCCGACTAGGGATTGCCTAGTAGTGCCGCAGTTTACATAGATGTACTCAGTAAAAAAGTACCTTTTCTTCCGAATGAAAACTCGGAGAGGAAGGTACATTTTTGCTGTTTAATGGAACATAATATGCTTTTTTCAATTTAGTTCAGCATACATCTACTATTTACAATCATCCCTCAAGTAACGCATGGTATTCAATCAGTTCTCCATCGAGTTCAACAACTAAGATGTAGATGGTGTCCTCACGATTATAATCCCCGTTAGAGGAAAACACTTCAGTTCCTTCTGGCAATTGACTTGCATAGAAGTTCTGGAAAAACAAGGTGCTAGTCGTTCGCTTCTTTATTTCGCCTATCTTCATGCCTTTAATCAGTTCAGAGGCAGATTGCGGGCTCCCTTTTGAATAAACCAAATCGCCCACTTGAATAATATCTGCTGAATTATCCTCCTTTAAAATGTCTTTTGCAGTTGGATTACCTGAATCTAATCCACTAAACCCAGCAAGGACAACTAAAATTCCTGTGATCACCATGAATTGGAGCAGCTTCATTCCAAAAACTCCTCCTTCACTTTGATAATTCGAGAGTACCTCAATTATTTATATATAGTTAAGGATAACATGAATTAGTTTGTATGTTCAGTCTTCTGCGAAGGTGAGATGAAATACTAAAAGATATTGAAGGTATACACAAAATAGTACCACGGTTACCAAATTCTCGAATACATACTGAAGATCATTCTCCTGTATACTTATTAAGAGATTGAAATGAACTGAGGGTAATAGAATGAAAAAAATAAAAATGAATTGGAAGAAGTTCCTGCTGATAGCGGTCATTCTATTTTTGAGTTTACAAGTTATCGGTGGTTTCTTTTTCTATGAGCTCGCCATTAAGAGGGGACCAAAAGAATTCCTTCAGAACAATGCAGATTTAGAAGTAGCCGACGATACGATGGATCTCTATACCAACGGGGATTGGACGAAATGGGTAGATGATCAAAACTTTGAAACACTTACCTTGACTTCACGTGATGGATTGGAATTATCGGGGTATTACTTGCAAGCTGAAAAACCTACGAACAAACTCGTCATTTTAACACATGGCTATTTGGGGCACGCTAAGCAAATGGGATTGTTCGGGATCTTTTACTATCAAGAATTAGGATATAATATTTTCATGCCTGACGCACGAGGACACGGGAAAAGTGAAGGGAATTATTATGGATTTGGCTGGCCAGATCGCCTGGATTTGATCGACTGGACGGACTTACTGGTTGATAAATTAGGGAAAGACACGGAAGTCATCTATCATGGGTTATCAATGGGGGCAGCAACTGTCCTGATGGCCAGTGGGGAAGCGGAGTTGCCGTCAGAGGTGAAAGCAATCGTTGCAGACAGTCCTTATGGTTCGGTCTATCAACTATTCGCTTATCAGATGAAGCGCATGTTCCACCTGCCTGCATTTCCTTTGCTCGATAGTACCAGTCTTGTTACAAAGGCGCGCGCCGGATACTTGTTTAGAGAAGCGAGTGCGTTGAAAGAAGTGCAACGTACAGATGTCCCGATTCTCTACATCCATGGGAAGGCAGACACTTTTGTTCCAGTTAAAAATGCGATTGAATTGTACGAGAAAACCTCAAGTAGCACTGAGCTCTTCTTAGTAGACGAGGCAAACCATGGAGAATCCTACGCAAAAGCACCTGAAGCATACAAGAAAAAAGTACAACAGTTTCTTCAACATACGGTGAAATGAAAAGAGTGTCTGCTCATAAAGGAATTCATCTATAAAGAAAACCTGAAGAATGTGATGCTTCCTTAGATAATTGAGAATGGATCTTCACGTTTGACAAAGGTTATCGAGAATTTTCAAAATTGAGGAGAACTCGTCGAAAAACCGTCAGAATTTATCTTAAAAACATTAGGTACAAGTTATTCCAGGATTCTTCATTTCTCGCTTTGTCTTGTTAAATAGACAGTCCATAAGTGATGAGGAAATTGATGAGGTTGTTTTTTGGGTCGTTCAAGGTATCGGACAGTAATCAAGAGAAAATATGGAAGTAACAGGGTTGAATGTATTTTTGAAGGAGGTGCTTAAAGTTCGATAATGTACGACGATTATCTGATACGATCCACACTCATGCAAAGCCAGTAGTTAGAAAGGCGATACTTTGTATGGGGCGGTTTAGTTAATTTTATCGCTAGAGCTTTTCTGATCAATTGGCTTTGCTCCCTTATTCGAATTTAAAATAAGGAGCGAGTGAAATTGACGTATGTGAACGCACACAATGTTTTACCTGAAGAATTGATAAAAGAAATCCAAAAGTATGTACAAGGTGAAACACTTTATATCCCTAAGCACGAAGATACATTTAAAAAGTGGGGAGTAGCTAGTGGCAGCAGAAAGAGATTGGATCTGCGTAATGAAAAAATACGTGAGTGTTTTACCAATGGTTTAACTATTGATGAATTAGCGGAGTCCAACTATCTCTCTGTTGAAACTATAAAAAAGATTGTCTACTCTCATAACTAGAATGAAGTATGAACCCCTATGCGTGATGGTACTCGCATAGGGGTTATATGTATAAAATCACTCAAACTGATTCTCACCCTAGCGGATCGGTTTTTATTCCATTAGAATAACTCTATAGAGATAGCAGCTAGTAGTGAGGAGCGATGAAAAATGACTGAAAGATTTATTAAAAATGAACAATTTAACTATATCCATAGGCAGGTGGCATTCATAAGAGAAAGCGTAAGGCAACATATACCTCCTGGTGTACTAGCTTCAGTTTATGAATTATCAAATGAAAAAATCATGAATTGCATTCCTGACATAACTGCAGAACAAAGAGACATTTTGGATTTTTCTAGCTTGAAAGCAGTAGAAGAATACGACCAGGCTATTGTGGAATTAGATTCATATCGCCTTCCATTCCCTACAATAACCGAGCAACAACTGAAAAAGCTCTTTCCAAAAACTAAAAAGCTGAAGCTGCCGGATTTATCAATCATAGACTTAAAACAGATTACGTATTTAAGTTGGAATGATAGCAGATCCAATCGCAAGTACATATTGTACGAGCTGGATGGCAAACTAGTAGGGATTGAATGCTCGTTTTCACCTAATTCGTCGAATAATACGTGTTCGATTTGCCATGGTCAGGGAGCTGTCACTTTTTTCACTACAATTACAAAAGAGAAAAAGCAAAATAATCCAGATTATTTCAGAACGATTGGCAATCTGATTTGTGTAGACAGTCATGAATGTAATAGGAACATTACAGATGTCACTTATTTGGAGAATTTGTTACGAGACTCTTTACGAAAGTGAATAGTATTACTGAGGGTTGATATGATACTATTATCGGCTCCAAAGTGATACAAATCTACTTTGTAAAATAAATAGTGTCGTGGTAAAGGTTAAACCAGTTGTTCTAATTATGAGTTTTCCTTAATTCAAAAGTGTATTATGAAGAGTCTTCAATACAAAATCCGATTACTTTAAAAGTCAATTGATATCCAAGTTATTTTGAGCAAGGCAGTCCATCAACAACAGAGCTTAAGCAAGCATGAAAAAACCAACCTGCAAACACGCGGCAAGTTGGTTTTTGTTTGACTTAAGCTTTTTTCGCAATCAAACCTTTAGGCAGACGCTTTACTAAATAGTAACCAAAAACAGCCAATGTGATGAGAAATGGTCCTAGCAAATGTCCGCTTAGGCTTTCGATGGATGCTGAAGTCATCCAAGAAAGTGCATAACTGAAAGTGAAAAACAAACCGAGAATCTGTATGTGATTCACCACAAATGAAAATAATGTATTTGAATTTTGGGTGAAGACCATCAATGCATAGAGTCCTATCAATGCGATTAAGGCAGTTTCAATAAAGGCCGAATAACTAAAAAGAGTATCCAGTTTTACGAATTCAGATTTAGTGATTTTTCCCGTGGCAAGAAATGGCTGACTGACTTTTGATTTGTACATCTCAATAGCGAGATAGGCGACATTGATTGCTGTGAGAAGAAGTATGTAGAATTGAAAAAGCCGACTAGTTGTATTACGAGTTGTTTTATTCTCAGTTGCAGTCTTCATGTAATCACCATTCCATTCATGTAGTAAATTCTAAAGTCAAAAAAAAGAATCCATTAGACAACTATAAGGTATAATGTATATGAATAGTCTAATTATACAGATTTCTTTTTAGATTTCAAGATGTTTTTATTTGATGTAGTCGTTACTTGGAATGGTTTACGAAATACTCACTGAAATGAGGAATTATATGGCGACTATCGTAATAGCATTACTCGTTCTGTATAGTATGATTCTTTTCCGAAATGGGATTCAAATGCATGATGTCATGATAGAATACACAGTTCTCTTCTTACTTTGCTCTTTTTTGATAGTAGTACTGTGGAAAGTATGGAGAAATCTGTCCAAGTCCATAAAAGTAGTATTTACCACCTTGCTGGTCTTGCAAGTTTCTTTCATTAGTTATGAAGCCTATGTTAGCGAACCCAAATATCTGTCAAATGAACAAAATACGTTACTATTACTATTAGCGGGATCACCTGATTATCAGCAACTAAACTTGACGTCTGTGGATCTGAAAACTGTTCAAGTTATCGGAGACTCAAAACAAGGAAGTTTTCACCACCCTGACGATTATATTGTAGAAATTACAACATCGAACAACAATGAAGTATATCAATTTATGTGCAAAGGGAGCGGACCAACCTGTGAAGAGTTGGGATTTAGAGAGCAAGTACTCAGAGAAAGATGAATAACACCAATATAAAAGGAAGAAGAGAACCCGTCATGATTGGAGTTCTCTTCTTATAATGCATGAATGAAATTAAGGTTTTTCCAGGATTTCCGCAGGAGGTTGAATCGGTACTTTTGTTTGTTTTCCTTGAGAGTCTAACAAAAGTGTATCAAGTTGACTAGAAATCTCTTTTTGGACTGCAATGACAAAACTTCTCGGGCTCAGGTCAGCAGTACACGCGTCAGCCAACGGAGAAAAATTGATTGTTAACTCTTTTGTTCCAGGTTCTGCATCCATGGTGTCAATTTCATATGGACAGCTGCTGGATTCGAACATCCCGATAAATAATAGATCATTTTCCTTTAAATCTACTTCAGGAATCTCTCCATCGAGTTGAAACTGCTGCCACATTGCTTCATAATCCTCCTGATTAGTAACAAGAACAGCAAAATGGTTTTTGGGATCTTGCACTTCAGCGATACTTTCAAATCCACTCGGCAACGTCTTTTCAGAAGCAACTAAATTGGAGCTTTCCGGTGATTGCTGCTCTTTATCCTTTGAAGTACAACCTGCAACAATTAACGCTAAGAACGTCATCATAAAAATTAGGGTTTTTTTCATACAATTCCTCCTCGTGAAAGTTTAACTAAAGAGTTGATAGATGTTTGTAATTCAACACCTGTTAATTCTCATGAATAAAACCGTAAAGCTTTTCTAAGGACACAGAGGACAAGGTATAAATTGTATTACGATCTTTTTGATTCAAAATGGTTCCGTTATCCTCTGTTAGCCAGAGTGAATAGGATTCTTCACCAAGCCTGAAGTTATAGTGTGGTTTTGTCATATTAACTATACCTGGAACCTGGGTAGAATCTTTAATCGCTGTCCTGAAAATGTCGATTTCGTGTGGATGAGTTATCTCAATTATTTCCGTCGTAGCAACAGGACTATTGTTGACCGTTTGCATTTTACTTTCTTGTTCCTCTTTTGTAGAACAACCAAACAGAAAAATCCCAATTAAAGTGTACTGAACGAACATATATTTCAAGTCCTCACCCCTATTACACTATAGACGGACAATCGAATTTAAACGTTACATATTAAATTAGGCATTCACTAAATTTTTAGGACTAGTTAGAGGTCAGGCCAGTTGTTTCATACATATTTTTTACGGATAATGCTACACCAAAGGGTAGGATGAAGTGAATTGGACAGTCGAGAAATACATCACCCTTGTCGATTCCTTATTGTTCGGTTTTATACTTGTCCTTACATGCATCTGTAAACGAAAAATAGCTTCCTTTCGACAAAGTATATCCTGAGACTGGATACAAATAGACGAAGGAAGCGCTGACAGAATTTGACGATCATTTTCATCGAAAACTAGAACTACTCATTACTTTGAAATCTATTTCCGTTTGGCGATAGTAAGTTCTGATTTCAAATAAAAAACATCCTTCTCTATTCGGAAACTCAAGAAGGATGCTTAAAATTAGTAGTAATGCTCAGTTATCATTTGTAATGATGTTTTTATTTCAGCCAAAACACGTGAAATTATACAAAGAAGGCAACGAGTAAGATGAGAAGTAGTGGCACGAATATGATGAGATAGCCGATGGGATTCCCGAAATTGATACTCCAACCGACTCCGAATCGTTTCTCTACGAAGATGGTAGGGTCCTGTTTATTTACATAAAAGACACCTAACTTCCAATGAGCATCGTTATCTTCATGTGTGACTCCTATATTTTCTTCTTCCGCAACAGATACAGCAATACGCGAACCACCTTGACCAACTTTGAATGCATAGACGGCAGAGGAGATCAGTATGATCAAGAGGAAACCGAGTGGCAATCCCATCATCAAGGAAACGTTTTGAAAACCTACATGTATTGTAGTGAGTTGCAGGAACCCGAAAAGAATTGTCAATAGAATCGTCGTCATCAGTAAAAACCAGCTCGTATATTTACGGAATGCAAGTTGTTGAATTTGGGAAGATTTCTTTTTGCTGGAATTCAATTTAATTCCTGACTGTTTTGTTGCGATATTGATCCCTAGCATCATCACTTGCATAACCAAAAGAATAATTAATAAAGCAATTGAGGAAAATGGAGTTTTTGGACTGAATGCATCTGGTTGACCATTGGCACCCCAATGTGTTGGGATCATGTCAGGCAACAAACTATATTGCGTTACGGTGTAAATGACTAAACCAATCGTTACGAGTATTGGCAGTACATACATAGACGATGGGAGCATGGCATCTTTCGCGTGACTCTGTAAGTCGGCAACACGAATTTGTTTTAAGGAGGTCCCCCATTTATTGGTCTGTTTCAATTCTGTTGTTTTTGCATGAAAGTAAAGGTACAGCGCCATGCTTAGTAGTAGAAGGCCAGATTGTATTGCTAATCCTATCCAAACAAGTTGTTCCTCGGTTGCATGAGTAGTAGTTGACCAAACTAGAAAGGCAATGAATGCGATGATTCCTGTCATAAAAATAATGCTAGAAAACCTGCGTCGATAAGAAGCAAGTGATGGATCCATTGCAAACTTTTCGGGAATTGTAACGCCGAAAACAAGCGTTCTTTTCAACAAAAATGGCATAGCGGATTGCAATACAATCATGAAAGCAAGCGTGACTAGAAAAATAGCTAATGACATAGATTATTCCTCCTTTAAATGAGTAAGAATGGATGAAACAAGTTTTTGTATTTCTTCCGGGTCCATGCCAAGTACAAGTGATTCAGCAAGAATAGGTTTAATTTGCTCGATAATTCTTCGTCGATTATCACTGGTAATCCCATCCTGAACGATGGGATTAATGACGGCACCAGACTTTGGCACGATGCGTATGATCCCTTTATGCTCAAGCTCATGATATGACTTGTTGACGGTGTGCATATTCACGCTTAGGTCAGAAGCTAATGCTCTCACAGAAGGTAACGTATCTCCCCCTTGTAACTGCCCACGTGCAATCAGTTCAATCACCTGATTGGCTAATTGAGTATAAATCGGGATATCGGATGTTGGTTCGATTTGGATGAACAACTGGTCACCTCCTAACTGCTCTATTATTAGTATAACAGAACTGTTCTAATATATGTATAACAAACGATGCTAAACAATAAGAAATTGTGATTTGCACTGAACCGTGTTAATATCCGAAGTAACACTAAAAGGTGTTACTTATATTTAGGAGGAAAGAAAACATGAATGTAAAAGATAAACTACCTGAAATCCGTAAAACCATTATTTTAAACGCGCCAATTGAAAAAGTATGGAAAGCTGTTTCTACGTCGGAAGGGCTGGATGCATGGTGGATGCCCAATACATTTGAAGCGTTTTTAGGAAAAGAGTTTGTCCTTCATGCAGGACCTTATGGTGATTCACCTTGTACTGTAACGGAGCTAGAACCACCACATCGTTTGGGGTTTGACTGGGATAAAGGCTGGCATCTAACGTTTGAATTAAAAGAGCTAGATGGACAACAAACAGAATTTACTCTTATCCATTCGGGATGGAATGCAGAACAGGGAACTGTACGCGAAACCATGAATGGCGGTTGGGAAAGCGTTGTAAAAGTGAAACTACCTGCTTATATCGAAGGTTAATATGTCTGAGCAAAGAAAGCACGATGTGTTCCAAGCGATTTCAGATTCTACCAGACGCACCTTATTAAAATTACTTGCAGAGAGGGAAATGTCGATTGTAGAAGTAGCGGAGCATTTTCCAATTAGTCGAACTGCTGTCAACAAGCATCTTCATATTCTTTCCAATGCAGGTATAGTAAAAAGTCGTAAAGTGGGACGGGAAACCCGATATATTCTTGAAGCGAAACCCCTTATTGAAATACAAGATTTTCTAACATTCTTTGAAACATACTGGGAGGATCAGCTGGCTGCTCTTAAAAAGTTTGTAGAGGAAGATAACCATTAGGTAAGGATAAAATATAGGATCCAAGGAATAGCATCGGCCAAACTTAAGCGTTAGCCAGGCGTGTTTTTACAGGAACTGTAGAAATGCCTGAGTATTTTAATAGGTTGCAAAAGGATTTGACGCGACACCGATTAGTGTCCTATAATTATTAGGACACTAATTGGTGTCGTTTTGATTTTCACAAAGTATAACTATTGTAGTTAAAGGGATAATTATAAAAGGAGGAGGGTGATTTTGCGCGAAAAAGATTCAACAGGAGACGTTTATGGCGCAGTTGCTGATCCAACCAGGCGAAAATTGATGCGCCTGTTGGCAGATGTGGAAGAATTGCCTCTCCATGAGATTACGACACATTTTCAAATGGGACGCACAGCAGTTTCAAAACATTTGGCAATTCTAAAAGAAGCGGATCTCGTATGCGCGCGAAAAGTTGGCAGGGAAACGAGGTACCGGCTGAATGCGGAACCATTGAAAGAAATTCAAGATTGGGTCTCATTCTACGAAGGATTTTGGAAAACCCGATTTGCAAAACTAAACAAGCTATTGGAGGAAGAATTATGAAACCTGATGTATCGTTAGATTTTCAATATAAAAGTTCGATTGATAAAGTTTGGAATGCGTTAACGGATTCCGAAAAGCTTGCAAAATGGATTTGGGATAACGACTTTAAACCACTCGTAGGACATAAATTTCAATTCCGTGCAGAACCAAACGAATGGTGGAATGGGATTGTAGAAAGTGAAGTATTAGTAGTAGAAGAGCCCCATACGCTTTCTTATACGTGGGTCAGTGCTGGAGAAGCGACTACTGTTACTTGGACATTGAAAGAGAGTGTAGATGGAGGAACTAATCTGCATTTTGAACAAACAGGATTTAGTGAAGAAACAAAAGCACGCCAAGGCGCTATCGAGGGAGCTAAATATTCCTGGACAAAAATGGGCGAAGAGCTCGAAAAATTATTGGCAGCACTGTAAAGGGATTTCTGGTATCCAACTCCTTCAGATTAGATTGGACTAATAACTTTTTGAAGTGTAAAAAGCGTATGAAGTACGGTTTTCCACTAGGATAATAGTGTTATAAGAAACCACCTCAACTACTTAGACATGTAGTCGAGGTGGTTACTTTTTTAGTTTTCTCAACAGCTGTTATTTTTTCGATAAGAACATGCCAAATTGAAATAACTTAAACTAAGTGAAATGACAAGTTGAAGGAATATATACTTTTAGCTTCTATATTTTATTTAATTACTATTATTCACGATTTTCCCATAAGCGTCTAATAATTACTTGATCACCATCAAGCTGGAGTAAATAAATGTCAGGATTACTTAGTTTCTCCCAATCTGAAAATCCAAAAGCCTGGTCATAATACTTTAACGCTAGTGATAATAAATTCCCATGAGTTACAATGATAGATGTATTCACTTCACTCCTTTTAATCTCCTCAAACAGCTCAATAATTCGGTTCGATGCTTCCAGGCTAGATTCACCACCATCGTATCGGATTTCCATATCCTCGTAACTTGCTTTCAATTTCTCTAACCAATCCTCAAGATTTTCGTTGCTTAACACTCGTTCTTTCAAACGTTCATCAGTTGCAATTGGAATTCCAGTCTTTTGTGCAAAAGGGAAGATGGACTGAATCGCACGCTCGAAAGGACTAGAAATGATTTGATCGACTTTTAGAGTCGAGAAGAATTCAGTTAACTTTTCAGCTTGTTGCGTGCCTTGTACAGTCAATGGTGCTTCAGAGGCTTGTCCTGTCGCTTCACAATGCCTCACTATATATAACTTGCTCAACATTCATCACTCCTATCGAATTTACTCTCATAGATCCATATTCTTTTCAAGCTCAAGGAAAATCTCTTCTTTTTCATCATTATTATCATCGACTTAGCATCAGTTCGCTACTATTTTTTGCAGTTGTGGATATGATCTTAAATTGAGTTGCACTCCATTCGCTTTAATGAACCCCTCAAGGTTTTACGGGGCATCTAGAATTGGTTGTCCAACAGTACATCTCCCTCTACGAATTGAAAAAGACGCTTCAAAATCCAATCAATGAAAAATTGGAACCAATACTTGTACTCGGGTAAGCAATACTTCTCCTAAATCTAGCAATTCCCTTTATAGAAAATCAGAAATCAAAAAAGATGCTTCTGAATGAAACATTTCTTTTGATCATTCCGCTTAGAGGGACTAGGTTATTTTCGAACGGCAGAAGATATATATATTCTTAGATTGTGCTAAGTCCACAAGCTAACTTCTTTGCAAAGGATTTGATGAAGCGGTTTTAGTGGTATCAATCCGGGAGATTCGGATTTTCCTTAAGACGTATTAGGCGGAAGATGCGTCTGTAGAGAAAAAGGGACATGTACAAGTTGGAACAGGCTTAAATGTCAACGCTGGGGTTGTGTCGCATCCAACAACAGATGGAAATAAACACATTCCTACAGGCGGAAGCACCGGAAAAGCACTCATTTACGGCGGCGCTAGTGGTACTGCAACTTGGGGTGATGTCGCTAGTGAATTGAATATCGTGAAGTACGACACGCCCGGTACGTTTACATGGACTGTTCCCGAAGGCGTGATCAGCGTTTATGTTAGTGGTTCCGGCGGCGGCGGTGGTGGTAGTGAGTATGAATCCGGAGGCGGTGGCGCTGGGTCTGTCATCGACAAAAAGATAAGTGTCATCCCAAATCAAAGTCTTAGTGTCGTTATTGGCGCTGGCGGTAACGCAGCCGCATCCGGTGGAGTGACTAGTTTAGGATCTTTAATCTCACTATCCGGCGGCGGTGGTGCAGGGGTTAACGGAGGTATTTCTAATAACGGAGGTGCGTCAGGAGGAGCTGGTGGTAGTGCCGGAACCTCAATTTTTGGAATAGGTGGGAGTAGTATTTTTGGTGCGGGGGAGGCGATGAACGCTAATACAATGAACGCGACAGGTACTAATGCGAGTGGGTACGGAGGCGGGGGCGGAGGTTCGCCGAGGGGTTACGCACCCGGTAAAGGTAGTGGCGGTTTCTTACTTATCAAATACATCAAATAGGAGGTGCATCAATGCGCTACGCACAAATATTACACAACAAAGTACACTGGATTTTTGAATCAGAAGAAAAACCGCAATTTGCGCCGAATATTGTATTGGTAGATATTACGGATAAGCCGGACGTCCAAGAGGGTTGGGATTATGACGAGGTTACGGGAGTTTTCACTCAACCTATTCCAATTGAGCCTGAACCACTAGAACCAACAGAACTTGAGGTAATTTCAAACTATGTACTCGATGTAGATTACCGTTTAGCTATGATTGAAATGGGACTATAAAATTAAATGGAGGTTTTATCTATGAACATCACATACAGATTATGCAAAAATAAGATTGAAAAGAATATGTATGAAACACAAGAGGAAATGCAACAAATGCTAGACGTATTTTTCGGTGTAGGTAGAATCACTGTGGATGAGTACCAAGAGTTAACGGCTATTTTGGAAGCTAGACACGAAGTAGCATAATGTCGCATTTGGACAATAATGTGTAGCAGAACACCTCTTACGAGGTGTTCTTTTAATACTTTGTTAAATAATCGGTGCAGTTATGGTAGAATTGCTGTGCCTATAACGGTTCAATGCATTGAAGAAACATCAATAGAATGGGAGAGCACAGATGAAATATTTACCTTTATTCGGCATTATTTTATCAACAATAGTTTTAATCACGAATGTGTGGGTTGATTTTAAATTATATATGCCAAGTGTAGTTGCTAAAATAATATTAACATTTTTTTGGATTACTTATTTTTCACTCATGTTCCATTCACTTTTCTTAGAGTACTCCAAAAAAGAGCATGATTAAACTGAATAAGTTTCCCCGAATAGAGCTCTTTTTTGTAGAAAGATTAGTTCTCGGTTTTCATAATCGGGTGCGTTATTTGAAAAACGAAGATCGTCATTTGAAGGTCTTTTTTCTGACGCATACGGACAATAATGTGTAGTAGCGGGAATATAAAAGGGATATTCCGATAAGTGGTTAATTATGGTATTATCATACTGTGCAGTTTTTCAACTACATTAAGGACATTGAAAAGCGATTTAGAATCTTCATTGCGAAATACGGTCAAATGACTGATTGACTGATTTTAATAATTAATTTTTAAGGCGGTTCATCTATGAAATTAAAAAATTTATTTGGAACATTACTTGGCTTTACCATAACACTTTTAATACTTGGGTTTTGGAGAGGCGAGTTTGATTGGAGTTTATGGATTATATGTTTGGTAGGTGCAACAATCGGTCATTTTACAATCGCTTTTATCTCGAAAATCAACTAAAGAAAATAATTAAAAGTAAAAGTGTAAATGGTTTACACGGTCTTATTTTGGTAATAGGATGCGTTTATTGAATAAGTCAACATACTATTCGTTGGCTTTTTTAGGTTGCATTCGGATCATAACGTGTCGTAGCAACACCTAATTCGAGGTGTTTTTTAATTACTCAAAATTGGGTGATTATGGTACGATGGAATAAATAGATTTTGTTACGGAAACGGGCCATTTTGTTAGAGAGGTACTAAGAAAAGGAGGGAGTAGTTTGGATAATAAAAAGCATTCTAAAAACCTTGTTATCGTTCGATTAGTAGCGACAGTATTAATCCTTCTGTCTTTAATATTGCCGTATTTCGGGTTAATGGAGTTCAGTACGACTCCATTTGTGATTCTCATAACACTTTTTGTTTTTTACGTTATGGAAAATAAATATGGTGAAAAAACCGCTAGTGAATAGAATTAGAGAAGAAGCTTACTACCAGAATAGGGGGCTTTTCTGTAACACTAATATGTCGCAATAGGGCCAGATAAAAGATTAATTGTTGTAATCAAGTTCGGGCTTTAATACTAAATTTAAGAAGGAGGAGAAGAAAATTATTGGTTTAATATTATTACTATTTCTCTTATTACTAATCTCTTTAAATATTGGATCCTTCTTATTGTTGAAAAGAGGGAATCTTGGCTTGTCAACATTAAATC
>NZ_JWIB01000045.1 GCF_000813425.1 Sporosarcina sp. ZBG7A | reverse complement strand
CAATCAACAGTATCTCCCAATTATCAAATGAAGTAATGGAAATGATGATGAAAAATCAAATCAAAGAACGGGAACAGATGGAGCTGCTAATAATCTAACAGTTAGTTCCGCGAGACCATCTGTTCCGTAAATTAGAGGTAGTAATTTATTTTCCCTTTATTTCTCCATTGGTTCGAGATTTATAATCACTATTTGGGAGACCTTGCATAGATCCTGTTGTTTTCAATAAAATGTCATTCATTCAATACTCTAAGGCATCTTAGGGTTGTCCATCGGATACCATGCTTCTCCTAAGCATCGACAAAAACGAGTTCAACTGTCTCTTTACATTTTCATAGAATTCTTTGGTTTCATATCGGAGTCTCAAGACTTCTGCTACATCTAGTTATTCTTACCAGCTTGACATGGAGCACTCCGTTTGCATTCTTTGCTTGAATGATGTCAATGTGTCATAGGACATTCAGTTGATTGGAGAGCAGGGCGGCGACTCCTGGGGGATCAGCGCAGCGCGAAGACCCCGCAGGAGCAAAGCGACGAGGAGGCTGAGGGCAAGCCCCCTGGAAAGCGCCCGTCCGGAACGGAGATCAACGGCCTGTTGTTATCCTTCATTTTCAGAATCAACGATGCAAAAAGACAAAAGGGATGGAAATCAAATCGATTCCCATCCCTTTTGTCTACAGCCTGAGGGACACGCCGTTTAGGCATGTCCCTTTTATCTTTTTCCATCTAAATAGGAAGAACGGAAAACCTCTGTATTTGAAACCCGTCTAGTTTTTTTCTGTTGAGGTTTTTTAACTGAAGGTGTCGGTGCGCTCTCTTGCAGAATGCCCGTAAAATTGGTGAGCATATCACGAGCGGTCTTTAAACTCATTCGCTCTTGAGGATTCCTAAACTCCAAATCTTGCTCACCTAGATGTGGCAACTGTGCGAAGTCATCTTTTTCAGGGAGAGTGTGAAAGAGGAATTCCCCACAACGTACGAGGACAGTGGAATGCTGTTTGCTGTATTTTGGATTTTCTACAAAATGTAACCCAACTTTTTCGGCGCCACCTGTTTCAAGAAGTTTAGCGATTGCTACTTTCTTCAATTGGTAAAGTGGACGATTATCCGGAGCTGTTTTTGCATGCCGGTTAACGGTATAGATTGCTACGGCTAGTTCCCGCAGTGAATTGGCGTCTGCCAATATATAGACCTCCCATCTAATTTTAGAAACATCAATTTGACAGTATTGTACTAGTAAAATAGAAATAAGTACACAAAAAGCGACAAAGTCTTTTAAACTTTTGGCGACAGGTTCTTCAAGAAAAAGTAGAATGAGGAGCGGATGAAAAATAATCAGAGTTGTGGTACAATTTGAATGAGTATTCATTCATTTTATGAGGGGGATGTAAGAATGGACGAGAAAAAGGTTATTATCGTTACAGGCGGGTCAAACGGGATGGGGAAATACATGGCAAAGAAATTTGCTCAAGACGGGGCAAATGTCATTATAACGGGAAGAGACTTGGAAAAGTTGAATGCTGCCAAAGAGGAAATTGGCGAAAATGCTTATACTTTTCAAATGGACGTACGCGAGATTGAAACAATCGAAGCACTTATACACTATGCAGACAAGACATTTGGGAAAATTGATGGTCTTGTCAATAATGCCGCCGGGAATTTCATCGTACAAGCAGAAGATCTATCTCCGAACGGATGGAAGTCAGTGATCGATATTGTTTTGAATGGAACTTTCTACTGTTCAAGTGCAGTGATGAATTACTGGAAAGAAAAAGGACAAAAAGGTGCAATATTAAATATGTTGGCAACGTATGCATGGGATGCAGGTCCAGGGGTAGTTCATTCTGCTGCAGCGAAAGCAGGTGTCATGTCTCTAACAAGAACGCTTGCTGTTGAATGGGGAAGGAAATATGGTGTGCGTGTTAACGGAATCGCACCTGGTCCTATTGAGCGTACAGGAGGAGCGGAAAAGTTATTCCAATCAGAGAAAGCAGCGCAGCGAACGATTCAATCCGTACCACTTGGACGTGTAGGTAAGCCCGAAGAAATCGCTGAACTCGCTGCCTTCATCATGTCTGACAAAGCTTCCTACATGAACGGAGAAATCGTGACATTAGATGGCGGTCAGTGGCTGAACCAATATCCTTTTTGATGGATAGTTTACCTCAAGATGCACATTCTAATCCAACAGGTAGCAGAAAAAAATAGTGGCCTGTTGAGGAGGGAAGAAATTGTTTGATATTTGGGCAATTCCAATTGGTGTTGTCGTTGCAGTAATGGTCATCATTGGAGTGTTGGCGGTTCGTAAAAAGCCTCATTATAATCCAGATGGTGTGCTCAACAGACAGGATCGAAGTGTGGCGGAGCCGATTGAAGACCACCCCTTCACGTTGAATCCCATTTTGTGGGTGATTCTCGTAGCTGCTCTATTTAGTGTAATCGTTATATTTTACTACTGGGCCTCTTTCTCATAAGGAAGAGGCTTTTTTGTTAAAAATGGAAAATATCTATACGAATCGTCCGGGACTTCTTCATTTTATAGCGAGCTCTATGATATAGTAGAAGTGCAGCTTAGCTTGAAGTAAATTGCTGCTGGAGGAGCGATTTAAATTGGTTGCTTTGAATAATAGTGACTTTTTAGTCATGCCAATATCCGACTATCTAATTTCTTCTGAGAAAGTTGCACATGTGCAGGTTGGAAATAATGCAGAGCACGCATTACTCGTACTTACAAAGACGGGGTATTCAGCAATTCCTGTACTTGACGCAAAGTATAAATTAAGAGGTTTGTTAGGCATTGGAATGATTACAGATGCAATATTAGGGTTAGAAAGAATCGAATATGAGCGGCTATCAGACCTAAAAGTGGATGAAATTATGCAAACCGATCTACCGATGATCAGGACGACAGACCGCTTTCAAAAGGGATTGGATTTACTCATTGACCACACGTTCTTATGCGTGACGGATGAAGAGGGGACCTTTGCTGGAATTTTAACGCGCCGTGTGATGCTTAAACAGTTTAAGAAGTATATATATAGCTCAAGATAAATTGTGCGCGCAGATAGTTATCTACAGAAAAGAAGAGGCTCTTACCAAAGAGCCTCTTCTTTTTTAGATAGAATGATAAGAAATTAGTTACGAAGCGATAGCTTCTTGAAAAGGATGTTGAACAACTATATGAATACAACTGAAATCATGAAAGTCTTAGCGGAAGAAGGGAATATGAGAAAAGCAGCAGACCGGTTATTCATCTCACAACCGGCGCTTTCTCAAAGGCTCCAGTCCATTGAAAAAGCTTGGGGAGCTAAATTATTTGTAAGATCGCAAAAAGGGCTTGTCCCAACAGCTGCAGGAGAACTCGTCATTGAGTTTGCGAAAGAAACCGTCCAGAGGAAAGAAGAAACCATCGAACAAATTGCCGGGCTTGCAGACAGAGTGCATGGAACACTAAAAATCGCATGTGCATCCATCGTTGGACAGACGTGGCTTCCAGAAGTACTTAAAGATTATGTGAAGCAATATCCAGACGCTAAAATTTCACTGATGACTGGTTGGACGTCGGAAATATTGAAGGCACTATATGAAGGGGAAGCCCACGTTGGAATTGTCAGAGGGGAAGTAGAGTGGAACAGCAGACGTACCTATTTGTTCCGGGATCAGTTGTATTTAGTGGATAAAGAAATCACTTCACTAGAGCAATTGAAAGATACAGAACGCCCATATATTCAATTTAAAAGTGATTCAAATTATTATACGGAAATTCAACAATGGTGGCAAAAACATTTTTCGAAAAATCCAGGTAGACAATTAACAGTGGACCAGATGGAAACATGTCGACAACTCGTTTTAAATGGTATTGGGTATGCGATATTGCCTTCAATCACTTTACGTGGAGATGAGCAAGTGAATAAAATTCCATTGTTGAATAGTGAAGCGGAATTTGAATTGACGAGAGACACCTACTTAATTGGTTACCAATCTAGTTTTGAGTTGAAACAAGTAGAAGCTTTTTCAAAGGTGATAGAAGCCCATGCACTTCAATTGAAAAATGATTCTAGTTTACTTGAATGATGGAACTTTCTAGCAAGTAAAACGTACTAATTATCGATACGAGTAGAAAAATAATTCAGAAAGTGAGGCGGGCTATTTGAAAAAGTCGTTATGGAAGCCATTTACTATGTTAGTAGTTCTAGTCGGAATCATTATTCTATGGCCGATGACAAAAGCATTTGCTGCACCTGACTTGCATGTGTCCGTTCAAACTGGTCTAGACCAAAAAACTAAGGATGGAAAAGGTGCACCTATAGTTTTCACGATTGAAAACAAAGGAACTGCCTTTGCCGGAGACTTGATAGTCAATACTACAAGTCAAACGGGCGGAGTTGGTCAATCTATTGCAGTGAATATTGGAGAAGGAGAGAAGCAGACTGTAACGATGACTGTTGACTCCATTCAAGATCCAACAATGTATGGAAATCCCATTAAGAAAAATATTTATTTCTATGAAAATGGTTGGAGATCAGGTGATGAAATCACGCACTCCGGAACGCAACTCATTAAATCTACAACATTTCCTGAGCAAGTTTTATTCATTGCAGGACTAGCGGATAATATTGATCGGTTATCTTCTTTGAAAGATTTATATTTAAAAAACCAAGAAGGTACTCAACTTCTGAACTTAACAAAAGCAGACCAACCTCCTTTACCTGCTGAACAAGGCGGATGGGATGCAGTAGATATTATTGCTGTCGATGGTTTTTCCATCGCAGATCTTTCTCCAAAACAGCAAGATGCCATGTTGGAATGGGTAAAAGCAGGAGGGACTTTACTAATCGGAGGATCTCAGAACGTATCGGCTGAAGCAGGAGTATTCAGTTCACTGTTACCCCTTGAGATTAAAGAAAGTAAAGAGTTTGCCCCAGCTTTATTCAATGACAAATTCAAGGATCCTGTACCAGGGTTTTCAGCGAAGAAATCACCTGACGCAGCCATTCTATTACAGCAGGATGATACTATTCTAGCAGCCTCTCAACTTGTTGGCTCTGGAATGGTTCTCCAGACAACCTTTTCAATCGGTAACGAATCATTCAGATCCTCCACAGGTGTGAAAGCATTTTGGACGGATCTATTGAACAAGAGTAACCAACTGTTGAAACAACGACCTTCTCAAATGTATTACACTCCTCCGACGGATGATCTGATGTTTACTGTCGGGGCAACAAACGAACTTTTTCCTTCTTTTAAAGTATCAACGCCGTTATTGTTCGGCATTATCATTGTGTATATCATTTTAATTATTCCTCTACTATATTTCCTTTTGCGAAAAAGAGATAAGAGAGAGCATGCTTGGTGGATCATTCCTGTTGTCGCAGTGGTCGTCTCTTTTGCGATTTTTGCTTATGGAGGTAAGGATCGTTTAGGTAATGCACAGCTTCAACATTCCGCTGTCTATCTTGTGGAACGGGACAATAGATTATCGGGATATTACGCTGAATCCCTACTAACGGATAAATCAGGGAACTTCACTTTTTCAATGCAGAAACCGAGTACAGTCACTACAAATTCATCGGCAAATTCGATATTTGGAACTAGTCTACCATCCCATGATCACGCTATTTTAGAAAAGGGCGCGACTGAAGAAGTTTTATCGTTCAGAAATCTGGGGTTTTGGAATGTCGCATCTATTTATGGGAAAACAGAACTTGGAGATGTGGGTAATTTTGATACTAATTTAGAGCTTGAAGATAAAAAATTGACGGGAACAATTACGAATAATTTTCCGTTTTCTGTGAAGGACGTTTCGATTTTATCTGGAAGTAAAACAATTAAACTGGGTTCGATAATGGCTGGAGAATCTTTAAAGGTCCAAGAAGATGTGAAAGTGAATGTACTTGGACCACGGAGTTCCTCTAGTTATGGATATATGAACCCTGTAGCAAACAATCAGGATGATTTGATAAAAATGAGAAAAGAAGGTCTCTTGAACTTTTCGTCTACTCATATGAATGAGTCATCTAAACCAATCTTATCAGCAACTACAGATACTCAAATTATGGAACTTTCACTAACAGAACGAAAAGCTGAAAACTCACCAATTTCTATGTTACTTCAGCCAATTGATATTAAAACTAAATTGTCCGGAACTGTAACTGTGGACAGTGATTTAATGGAAATGGAATTACTCTCATCCACTGGGAATTCTGCAGATTTAGTAGATGAAGTAAACAAAGAGTACATCTTTTCCGAAAACGAATATAGTCAGAAGTGGCAACTACCGAACGACTTTTCTCAGAAGGTGGACAACTGGACGAAGATTCAGCTGTTTGGCGTGGATCTTAATCGTTATGAAGTAAGCATTCTCAATGTGAAAACAGGGAGTTATGAAGTATTGGAAGGAAAATCGTCGATAACAGTGGAACCTGCAAGTGATTATGTATCGAAGGATGGAAACTTAACAATCAAGTTAAACTTCAATAATTCGCAAATGGGAGAATCTTCTCATCCACCGGAACTCCGTTTGACAGGGGAGGTTAAAAAATGATAGAAATCTCCAAGCTAACAAAAAAATATGGGCAATTTAAAGCGTTGGATGAGTTGACATTGTCACTCAAAGAGGGAACTGTTTTTGGGTTTGTTGGGGCGAATGGTGCGGGAAAGTCCACAACATTTCTCATTTTAGCTACGCTCTTACAGCCTACTTCGGGGTCTGTAACAATTAATGGAGTAGACGTTACAAAGAAGCCCGAAGAAATCCGGAAACTCATTGGCTACATGCCAGATTTTTTCGGAATATACGATCAGTTGAAAGCGCATGAGTATTTAGATTTCTATGGGGCTAGCTATGGGATTCCAGTGGAAAAAAGAAATCAACTGATTACGGAACTACTGGAACTCGTCAACTTAACGGACAAACGAAATGCATATGTAGACTCTCTTTCCAGAGGGATGAAGCAAAGACTCTGTCTGGCGAGAAGTCTCATTCATGATCCGAAAGTTCTTATTTTAGATGAACCTGCATCTGGGCTCGATCCTAGAGCGCGTGTAGAAATGCGAGACATTCTACGTTCACTGAAAAGTTTAGGGAAGACGATTCTAATCTCGTCTCATATTTTACCCGAACTCGCGGAAATGTGTGATGAAATTGGAGTAATTGATAACGGCAAACTGATTGCACATGGATCGGTTTCGGAAATCCAGGCCAAGCTTCTAGGGGATAAAACAATTACGACCCGAATTTCAGGGGATAGTGGTTCTGCAGTAGCATTTTTTGAAGAAAGTCCGTTTGTTTCCGCAATTTCTCATGATATACATGAAGGTGTGCTGTCGTTCACATTCAAAGGGGACGATGAGCAGCAGTTTCATTTGCTGAAAGAAGCTGTGCTATCAGGAATTCATATCGTATCATTTACAGAAAACTCTGTTGACCTGGAAGATGTGTTCATGGAGATTACGAAGGGAGTAGAGCTTATTGAAAAGCAGACTAAATAATCCTGTTCTCGCTAAAGAAGTAAAGCTCCGGTTCCGAAGCTCCAAAAGCTTTACAGGAGTCCTGTTCTATTTGCTAGCCATGTGTATCTTTGTTTTTGGATTTATCTACACTACGACTAGTCTCGCGGGTACTGCCTATTTTAAGCCGTCTGAAAGTGTCATTCTATTTACATTTTTAACATTTATCCAATTGGGGCTAGTCCTTTTCATAACTCCTGGTTTGACGGCTGGAACTATTAGTGGGGAACGTGAAAGGCAGACGTTACCCATGCTGTTAACGACTTCCCAAAGTTCGTTCCAAATCGTTACAGGAAAGCTGTTGTCGTCTGTCTTGTTTTTATTGTTACTCATCATTGCTGGGTTACCTGTATATAGTATGGTGTTTTTGTTCGGTGGAATTTCCCCTGTGTTGTTTGTAAAATCACTGTTCTTTTTATTTGTGACATTGCTTGCAATTGGGAGTCTTGGTGTTTTGTTTTCAACGTTGATACGCAGAACTACGGTTTCAATGATTGTAACGTATGGGAGTATGTTGTTTTTCACAGCAGTCATTCCATTTTTGTTTCTCATTATCATACAGGTGAAACAGTTTGGGACTATGGGTATGACGCCATCCAAAACTTACGTAGGTCATTTCCTAGCATCCATAAATCCTGAAATCTTTTTCGCTTCCTTGCTAGCGCCAGAGCTTGGAATGAGTGTTCAAGAGATGACGCAAGTAACATTTCCATTGTGGATTGGTTATTTACTTTTTTATGGAGTGATAACGATTGGATCCATCTGGATTGCGACAAAACGATTGAGAGTAAACATGAAAAAACATAAATAGGGAGGAGAGCAAATATGGCTAATCAGTCTGGGTATAAGGAAATGATTGAGCGGGCAATTACGAAAGTTAGAAGAAGTTTATTACTTGAACAAGCGATTGTTTTCTTTGTACGTGGAATCGCAATTGCGATAGTTGCTGCGGCCACAGTCATTGCTGTATCCAGATTGTTTGTCCTTCCTTATTACACTCTGTATGCGTGGAGTGCTGCGTTACTAATAGTGATCATTACCTGCTGCTTGTTTATTAAAAATCGTGTGAAGCGCATGGCTGCAGTCCGTACATTAGATCGTTATTTACCCGACAACCTATTATTGACTGTTTTAGATCAAGAGATTCAAGCTTCTGCATTTGGGGATATATTGCTGGAACGCGTCGGAATGAGACTCCCGCCTGCAGAGAGTTTGTTTGCTGCGAGGAAAAAGAAAGCAGCAGAATGGAAAATAATTATGTCTGGGATTGGAGCAGCTATGGTATTGACTGCACTTTTGCTAGTACCCTCTCCCGCGCAACAAGAAGCACAAACAATCGTGAAAGAAAAAGAAATCGTGAACGACCTTGTAAAAGAAACGAAGAAACAGCTAACACGTTCGACAACACCTGCTGTGAAAAAGAAGCTAGAACAGCTCGCAACGGATTTAAAGAAAGCAGAAGGATCCGAAAAAGCATTGAAAAAGTTCGTGAAAACCCAAAAAGAGTTGAAATTGCAACAAATGCAGTTGCTTGAAAAGAAGAGGAGCCAACAGGGTGGTACTAGTAAAGAAGGATTGTCACCTGAAGAAAAGCAGCAGTTGGCAGAGTTGGAAAAGTTGGCCGGCCCTCTTACTCAACAAGCGGACAAAGCATATCAAGATTTAGCAAGTATTGGAAAAGCTCCATCGATTCCACAACTGGCGGCGGGGCAGTCAAGTGCAGGCGGACAAGAATCTGGATCGTCACCTTCTTCCAATGGCGGAAAAAACTCAACAACTGGAGGACAAAATCCAGCTTCAGGTAAGCCTTCGTCTGGAACAAACAAACAACCAGGTAGTCAAGGACAGAGTCAAGGTCAGGGTCAAGGTCAAGGTCAAGGTCAAGGTCAAGGCCAAGGTCAGGGTCAGGGCCAAGGGCAGGGACAGGGACAAGGTCAGGGACAAGGACAAGGCCAAGGTCAAGGCCAAGGTCAGGGCCAAGGCCAAGGACAGGGGCAAGGAAAGGGCCAAGGAACGGGTCAAGGCGGTAGAAACTTGCTATCCATTCCTGAAAATCGGTTTGGAAACGCTTCTGATGTAAATCAAGACGGAGGAAAGCTCGGAAGCGGCAAGACGATCGAATCCAAGGATAAACAGACCGCCAATGAACGGGGAACAATTCGACCTTATGAGGAAGTTGTAGGTCAATATAAAGATGCTTATTTAAAGCGGACAGAACAGCTGCCTTTATCTCCCGAACTTGAAAAAATCTTAACTGATTATTTTTCATCCATTGAATAATTCAACATGGAAGGAGCACTTGCTATGAGCGATTTACTACAACCGTTTGAAGAAATGAGTCAGAAAATGAGTGATGTCCGAACTGAAATTGAAAAATTCATCGTGGGACAGGAACAAGCAATTGAATACACGCTTCTTTCTATTCTTGCTGATGGGCATGCCCTTCTTGAAGGAGCACCTGGGCTAGGTAAAACAATGCTGATTCGTACGATTAGTGAAGCACTGGATCTCTCCTTTAAACGTATCCAATTCACCCCTGACCTAATGCCATCAGATATTACAGGTACCACCTTACTGGAACGGGATGGGGAAGGACGCCAGAAATTCACATTTAACGAGGGACCATTATTCAGCCAGCTTGTACTGGCGGATGAAATCAACCGTGCCACTCCTAAAACCCAAAGTGCATTGCTTGAAGCAATGGGAGAAAAAACAGTTACTGTTTTAGGAAACACATATCCTATGGAAAAGCCGTTTTTTGTACTCGCTACACAAAATCCAATCGATATGGAAGGTACGTATCCTTTACCAGAGGCACAGTTGGACCGCTTTCTATGTAAAATCAATTTACTTCATCCATCTGCAAGCGAATTGAAAGAAATCGTAAAACGTACGACTGGAACTACTATCATTTCAATACAGAAGGTGATCAGCAGGGAGGAATTACTCCAAGCACAACAGCTTGTCCGTGAAATCGTTATTGCTGAAGAAATGATTGACTATGCGATTCAACTCATTTCAATGACTCATGCTGAAGCAGAAGAGGCGGATGAATGGTCCCAATACATCCAGTTCGGAAGTGGCCCCCGTGGATTGCAAGCAATTATCCGTCTTGCAAAAGCTAGAGCCTTTCTGTCGGGTCGTGTTCACGTATCCATCGGTGATATCCGAGCGGTTGCGAAACCTGCTCTTCTTCACCGTATTCAGTTGAACTATGAAGCAGAAGCAGAAGGGATTACAAATGAGACATTCCTTGATCGGGTGCTTGCGAGCATGCGGAGGGAGGCAGTCGGTTAATGACTTCTTTCTTTCCATCGAGCTTATCCGCGCGTCTCGGTAGACTCTCATTTGTGCAGCATGGTGGGCGGCTTGGTCATCACAAAGGGAGCCATGTATCTAAAAAAACGGGTGCCTCATTGGAGTTCTCGGATTTTAAGGAATACCATCCTGGCGATGACATCCGTCATATCGACTGGAACGTGTACGCTCGAACTGACTCTTATTTCATCAAACAGTTTTTAGATGAACAGGAAATGCGTGTCCATATAGTACTAGATACGAGCAAGTCCATGAACTTTGAAGACAAGTGGAAGTTTGCACAACAAATATCGATTGGACTCGGGCAAATCGCATTGAAGAATAGTGATACGGTATCCATCAGTCGAATGGTGAGCGGTAAAAAGCAATTATTTACACGTAAAGGTGCGCGTCAGGCAGGTTCTTGGATGACCTATATTAGTCGCTTTGAACAACCTTCGGAAACAACTGGTGTATTGGAAGGAATCCACACTATCCCCAAAGGAACGACTTTGTTATTTGTAGTCACAGATGCATTGGAACCAAATGAACAACTTAACCTGCTGTTTAAACAGCTTTCAACGAGATGTCGGGATGTGCGCGTAATTGCGATCCGTTCGAAATCAGAGCTTGCGCCTACCTATCAGGGAGACATCCGATTCATTGACAGTGAAAGTGAGAAGATTTCAGAAGTGACGATGATGCCCTCAATGGAAAACGCGTATTTGCTTCAGCAGAAGAAACATCAACTACGTATGATGGATAGTGCAGCGAAATACGGAATCGGCGTTCTAATGATAACACCTCAAACAGGACCTGAAGATGTATTTACGATTCAAATGCGTAGACAAGGTTGGATACGCTAGAGAGGAGGGGTGTGGATGGGATTTGCTAACTTGACGAACTTGTGGACACTGGTATTTCCACTAACAGTAGTCATCTATTATTTATTCAGAAAACGTTTTGAACCGAAAACAATCTCATCTACACTATTTTGGGATGAAGATCGCCGAGAAGAGAACGTATCACCATTCATACGTAATTTACAACGCAATGCTCTATTTTACTTACAATTGTTAGCGCTTCTGTTATTTGTATGGATGCTCCTTGTACCATCCATCAAGCAAACTCAAACTGAAGGCATCCCCCTCGTTTTCATCGTCGATAGTTCTGCAACGATGCTAGCAACGCCAAAAGATTCCACACTCTTTGAGATGAATCAAGTAGAGATGAAGAACTTACTGGAATCAGCGGAAGGACGACCTGTTTCTATCGTCATTTCAGGGAAGGAACCAGAGATCGCGATACAAAACAGTGATTCTCGATCAGCTGTCCAGGTAATTGAAGGATTATCCGTTCAGTATGAACAAAATCATTTGGATACCTCCATTGAGCTTGTGAAGTCGATGTATAGTGAGCACGGAGCGGAAGTTCACATTTTTACGGATGCGTTGGAACGGACGGCATTGGCGTATGAAGGTACTAATATGAGTTGGCATGTACATACAAATGATCAAAAATTAAATAACCATTCCATTGTCCGGTTTGGAGCTAATCGACGAGAAGAAGGAGTAGTAGCAATTGTGAAATTGCAACATGACACAGAGAAAACACAACCTGGAGCCATTCAATTAAAAGAAGCTGACTCTGAAAAAGTACTTGCTGAAGAAACTTTTAAAGGGGAACCGGGCAGTGAAGAATTGATTTCCTTTAAAAAGATTGAGACGAATGCTTCCGCGCTTCAAGTTGAACTGGTTGGTACTGATGACTATAGTGCGGATAACAGCAGTCATGCGTTGCTAGCGACTGAACGTGCGAAAGTGGTAGTGGATGATACACTTCACGAATTACTGAAAAAAGCTGCACAAGCCATACAGGAAGAGGTCGCAATCGATAATGGAGAGGACTTCGATGAAGAATCTATTTTACGAATAACGGGTTCGGAAAGCTTTCTGGACAAAGGGAAACGTCCAATTTTTTTAATCGGACGGGACAATGTCAAGCCGCTTGAAGCAAATGGAGAGGTATCGGTTACGAATGATCCATTATTTTCAATTGCAGCTCCAAAAGACATGTATGTAGCAGAAATTTATCCCCCTTTTGCAGACTACGAAGTGCTTGCGAGAGTTGGTAAAGATCCACTTATCCAACGCTCACCTCGTGGAGATATTATCTTACTTGCAGACTTGGAAGCAACGGACTGGCCGTTGCAACCTACGTTCCCACTATTCGTGTGGAGTGTCGTAAAATCTTTGTCAGATGACGCTGAAACGCTAGGAGTATTCACACCACTTCAACGGAAGTCTGTCGTGATGTCGGAAGCTGCAGATATATATGAGTTATCCGGTTCTTATTTGTACACTACAGAGTCAGCAAATACATTACAGGCTCCAGCAATACCCGGCATTTATAAAGCAACAGATGGGACGACTGACAAATTATTAGCTGTTCAGCTTGATTCCTCTGAAAAAAGTGTAGCGACAGGAGATTCTTATTCAACCGGAAAGCTGACAACAACAGATGTGAAGAAAGAGCAAACAGTACCAGTCATCTGGCCATTTCTTCTGCCACTCTTACTGGTATTGCTCATAGAATGGGAGGTGCAGCGACGCCGTGGATATCCGTATTGATCATCCTTTATGGTTGCTATTATTAGTCCCCATTGTTGCCTATATGATTTTCACATGGCGTTCAGTAGAGCGGAAAACACCTAGAGCAGCACTTCTTTTTATACTTCGAAGTGCTTCCATTCTATTTCTTTTTGCAGCACTAGTGTCACCATATCTAGTCCTCTACAATGAAGAGGAACAGATATTGTTCCTTGCCGATCGTTCAGCTTCAACCTCAGGTACATCAGAAGAAATGGATACCTTTATTGAACAAAGTCTTAGTTCAAAAAAAGCTGACCAAGCGGTAGGACTCTATTCATTTGCAGGTGATTTCCGGACGGACACTACGTTAACGAAAGCTCAAGTACGCGTACCTGAGGTTGAATCTCTGGAAGAAGCTAGCGAAACAGATATTGAGAAGGCTCTTTCCCTAGCGAATGCCATTGGTTCTCCTGAATCCGCAACGCGAGTAGTTTTGCTCTCAGACGGATTGCAAACTAGAGGAGATGCATTAAGCTACCTACAGAAGTTTACGGATAGTCGTGTGCAGATTGATGTTGCGAAGCTGAACCATCAAGTGTTCCCAGATGCTGCCTTAACAAAGTTAGATGTTCCGAGGACCGCTTATGCTGGGCAACAGCAGCTCATGACCATTGAAGTGAATGCATCAGATCGGACAACAGGGACCTTATATTTATATCAAGACGATCGACCTCTCGGTGAAGAGGGGATAGAACTGATTCCAGGGAAGAATCAATTCACCTACCCGTTACCTGCAGTGAATACAGGATTAGTAAAGTATGAGGCAAAACTCGTCGTTGAAAATGATCACTTTTTAGAGAATAATCGAATGTTCGCGGCTGTGACTGTTCAAGGACAACCATCCGTATTGGTAGTTGAAACTGAGGACGATCCATCGGTCATCCCGGGTTTGTTGGATCAGAACACATTGAACGTTACAACACTTCAAGCGAAAGACCTACCTTCAACTATATCAGGCTATTTACCTTATCAAGCAATCATTTTTGATAATGTTCCAGGCACTTTGGTAGGCGAAGAAAAAATGGCTATGATTGAACAGACCGTGAAAAATTTTGGAACGGGTTTCATGATGACAGGGGGGGCCAACAGTTTCGGACTCGGTGGTTATTTCAAAACGCCGATTGAAACTTTATTGCCAGTTGAAATGGAAGTGAAAGGAAAAGAAGAGCTACCTTCACTTGGACTTGTCATCGCCATGGACCGGTCGGGAAGTATGAGCGGCTCAAAATTAGTCCTTGCGCGGGAAGCTGCAGCACGGTCGGTCGATTTACTTAGAGAAAAAGACACGTTCGGATTTACTGCATTTGACGACAGTATATGGGAAGTTGTCCCAGTAGAACCGCTTGATGACAAAGAAGATGTGACCTCGAAGATTTTATCCGTACCTGCTGCAGGGGGGACTAATATTTTCCCTTCGGTAGCAAAAGCATATGAGGATCTAGCAGACCTGTCACTCCAACGGAAACATGTCATTCTCTTAACAGATGGACAATCTTCGATGCCTGCTGGATATCTCGACATTATTGAAGAAGCTAAAAATAACAATACGACGTTATCCACAGTGGGAATCGGTACTGATGCGGACGAATCCTTATTAGAGGAGATGGCAGAAGCAGGTGGTGGACGTTATTATGGTGTTTCTGATGAATCCACCGTTCCTGCAATTTTGTCTCGCGAAACCATAACGATGACCCGGACTTATATCGAAGATGATCCCTTCTATATGAAGCTTGGAAACGTGCCGGAGTGGAATGAGTTATTTGCTGTCGGAGTTCCTCAGATGAATGCCTACATCGCAACGACTGCTAAACCAACAGCTGACGTTGCTGCGATTAGTCCTAAAGAGGATCCAATCATTGCTGAATGGAAATACGGGCTTGGTCGAACTGTTGCATTCACTTCGGATTCATCAGGTAAATGGTCTGGGGAATTAGCTGCGTGGGAAGAATATCCCGAGTTTTGGAATACGGCAATGAGAAGAATTTTACCTTCTTATAGTTCAGCACCTTACGTACTGACACAAGGCGCTGGTGGGGAATTCACCATTACAGATACGAGTGGAGAAGCGGCATTTCTTGAAGTGACTGCGGTGACAGAGGCAGGCGAGGAAATAGAAGTAATTGAAGATCAGACGGCACCTGGTAAAGTAAGTATCTCACTCAATTCGACACCTGGTCTTGTTTATCTCAGTGTAACAGACGATCAAAATCGATTATTTGAGACAGGTGTGACGATTCCTTACAGTGAAGAGTATAGACCGAAAGCACCGAACGAAGACTTGTTAGCGGCAATCACTAAAGAAACAGGTGGACGTGTTTTGGAAAATCCTAGTGAGGCATTTCGGTCACTTCCTTATCGTGGTGAAGAGCGCAAATCCATTACAACTTGGCTCTTATTAGGATCTTTACTCCTATTCTTTGCAGATATCACATTGCGCCGTTTCAGTAGATTTGTGCCCGTGTTGAGAAAGAAAACTCCCATTGAAGAAATAGACTCAACAGGTCAGACGAGTGTTACTGAACTGCTAAAACAAAAGCGGAAGCGATAGAGTCATACAAAAAACCCAAAGCCTAGACTGACATAGTGATTT
>NZ_JWIB01000044.1 GCF_000813425.1 Sporosarcina sp. ZBG7A | reverse complement strand
TGCAGATTTATACGAACAAAAATCAAAAGGGTTGGAAATCATTTCGATTTCCAACCCTTTTGTCTACAGTCTGAAATTGTTTGAACGGTTTTTTAGGGGAGATTAGGCGAGAATAGATGCACAAGGGGCTGGCCTTGGGCTTTCGATTTCCAAAAGAATCGTAGAACTTCATAATGGCAAAATTCGTGCGGAATACAAGGATGGTTGGATGAATTTTACTGTTGAACAACCTGTACAGAGTAAAGATGTATAAGACGCTCTACAAGTGAAAGACTATGTGTGTTAGGGTGATGAGCCACATCTTTCTGGATTAGGGAACAAGGTTTTTGGCGCGTATCAGTTAAAACGATAGAACATGTGATGTATAGGTAATATCTATACATCCCTTTTTATTTCGGAAACGATTCTTTTACTCAAGATTCCGTGTCATTTGCCAATCAGAATTGTAGGTAAGCACTGTGGTTCATTCCTTAGATTACTTAAGTAAATTCAATAAGCCCTATATATTGAAAAACTTAAGAATCCTTAATGATTTCAAGGTGTATTTCTTAATCTTCCTTTCTTACTATGTATATATGGAAAGACTTAAGGAGAAGAGAAAATTTGAAAAAGAATTTTATTATAGTTGCCATTTGGATTTTATTTGTCTGTATATTAAATTACTTAGATTTAGTGACACTTGATGTGAATACGGTGAAAGAGTTCGTTTCCAAAAACAAGAATTATGCACTCTTATTATTTATAGCTCTATGGATTATTAGGCTTTTATTTCTTATCCCAGGTACAACTCTTATGATTTTAGCTGGAGTATGCTTCAGTCCAATTGACGCTTTTCTATTATCAACAGTAGGAATCGTAGTGAGTGAAAGCTTGGTTTATGTAATTGCTAAGAGTTTTGCTGGTAATAGGTTGAAAAAGTATTTAATGAATCGACATTCGGAGTTGAACGGTTTGTTGGAAACTCACAATTACAAATTTCTAGCACTAGGAATTATTTGTCCGATAGCACCAGCCGATGTAATCTGTTTTTTATCAGCTTCCGTAGGTATAAAATATTTAACCTACATGATAACCATAATTATTGCGAGTACTCCTCTTAGGATATTATATAGTTATATTGGCAGTAGCCTTACTGAATCTACAGGTGGTCTAGTCTTTGTTATAGGATCATTAGTATTTGTATTTGCGGTGTCAATTAAAATTTGGAACTCTCTTAAGAAAAAGCAGAAAAATGAGATGCCACAATCTTAAAAGAGAAGTACACGAAACAATAATGAATGTTTGAGCAATCACGAAGGTTATAGGCGCAGGTACGCTATTGTTTTGTATAATGTACAACAGAGGTGATGACATGTTTAACAGTAAAAAAGAAACGGAAATCAGTGGGGGACAGACTGATGGCGTTCGGAACTAATCGTACAGAATTGAGTGCTTGGAAAGAGGCGGTCCGTGCTGGAGAGATTGCGTTTCTTACCCATTACTGGCTAGATGACCGTTTTCCGGGTTGCAAGACTGTGACAAAGGTAGGCTGTGCGAATCTCGATCGCCTGATGGAGTGGGGACAAACATATGGGTTAAAGCCTGAATGGATTGACTACAAAAAAGATTACCCCCATTTTGATCTGTTCGGGAAAATCGAAGTGGAGGCATTGCTGGATGCTGGGTTTGAAGAACGTGTGGAACGGTTTAACTTGATGAAAAAGCCTGAGTGATATGGTTGGCGAACACATAAGTTTCATGTGCAAATAGCTAAAGTTAATTCAGCCTAGCAGATCCATTCTGCTAGGCTGTTTTGTTCGCGTTAATTTTATAAAATTACAGGGAAATTCATGAATGTTTGAATGAAAAGTAAGACCTGGTGTAAAGGCATTCAGATTCTAAATTGGCATTTAAGTCAGTGGATGAATAATATCAGACGCTACTCAGAACTGTTTCCTAGTTATACAACGGAAGGTCTTTCAAATATTGCGTGGACAGGTTGCATATAGTAAGTGTGAATACTACAGGGGATGTGGTCACAGTTATTGAAAGGGCGTTACTTTTTATCATTTTGTTAAGGGTGATTTCAGGGAGTATAGAAATATCAGCTGCTGCATTAATGTACAAGTACAATGATTTAGAGAAGGCTTTCTACATTAATAGCATGCTCGCTTTAGTGGGCCCAGTTATATTGGTTGTCACAACAGGGGTTGCACTGAGTGGGCTCACTGAAAAGATCTCTTTGACGAGGATTGTCTGTCTGTTTGCTGGTGTTTTACTAATCATATTTAGTTTGAAGTCCAAGTGAGAGCTTTTACGGGAAGTAAATTAAAAGGTTGCTGCGTCCGAAACAGACATGAATGATTTAACAAACATGAAAGTTTGGTGCGCAGCATACCTTACTAACTATTTTTGACTGTATGTACAAATCACTTTTTCAAACGCTGAATTTCATCAGCTACTACAAATGCTAGGTCGTCATTTCCGAACATTTGGAGAACATCCAGCATCGTTTCGTTGTCGATGTGAAGTTCGTCAAATCCATCATCATTTTCCAACACTTCTTTTAAGAGTACATTTAACGGTTGTGCTGGGTATGCTTTTTGATAGAGAGTTTGTGAGTCAAGGTCATGATTGGCACACCATTGGACAAATAGTCTCACCATAAAAGTTTCATCTTCTTTATACTTCTGAATGATTTGTTGATCGATATTTTTAAATTCCATTGTCTAATCCTCCATAGTGAAGTTATGAGTCTAAGTATAAACGATAAGTTGAATATCTAAAACGAATGTCATTTCTCGTCTGAATATTATTAGATTGACTACTTATGTAATAGTTCATGAAAATTGAGATATTCCTGAGAATACAATGGAAGGCTGCCTAAATAGAAGGTGGCCATTTTCACGTGGAGCATAGGACGTGTGTGTGCTTTGCCGGTTTTGACGGTGGCTAATTCTGCTCTGTACTAGTAGTGGGGGATTATAAAACTGAATAGTTACCTAAATCAATGTATTCTAACAAAATGTAGGTTATAATCCAAATGGAGGGGGAATGAGGAATGATTAAACAATCCATTATAGAAAATGTGTTAGAAGCCGCGTTATCGACTGGCGGTGATTTCTCTGAGGTTTTCATAGAAGACAAGTTTGTGAATTCGATTGAGTTACAAAGTGACAAGATTGAAAGAAGTATATCGGGGCGTGACTTCGGAATTGGTATACGGATTTTCTCAGGACTTCAAAATGTGTATACGTACACCTCTGACTTCACTGAAGAGGGGTTGATAGAAGCGGCGAAGCGAGCTGCTCTAGCAATTAGTGGAGGCGGAAATGGGATTATCCATCCCTTACAAAAGGAAGTTATAAAACCGATTCATACCATTGCTCAACTGCCACAAACCGTTGAGAATGCGCGCAAAGTAGCAGTGATGAGAAAGGCGAACGAAATTGCAAGAAATTATGACGAGCGCATCCGCCAAGTGGGACTTCGTTATTATGATGAGGAACAGAATGTCTTAATTGCCAATTCAGAAGGCAAGTTCGTAGAGGATAAACGTGTCCATTCACGACTTGCGATTCAATCGACAGCTTCAGAAGGTGCGGAAATGCAGAGTGGGTTCTACGGTCCAGGAGCACATGCTGGTTTTGAATTCATCGAAAATCTGGATCTTCAACATTACGCAGGAGAGGCGTCACGTATTGCAGTGACTATGCTTGGTGCGGATGAGTGTCCAAGCGGAAAGTTCCCGGTAATCATAGACAATGAATTTGGTGGTGTGATTTTCCATGAAGCGTGCGGCCATGGACTTGAGGCGACATCGGTGGCGAAGAACACCTCTGTATTCGCGAATCGCATCGGTGAAAAGGTTGCTCCTGATATCGTGACGTATATTGATGATGGGACGCTCCCGAATGAGTGGGGCTCTCTGACAATTGACGATGAAGGTGAAAGAACACGTAAAAATGTGTTGATCGAAAATGGGATTTTAAAAGGGTATATGATTGATAAATTCAATGCGCGTCGCATGAATGCGGAAGCGACTGGCTCTTCTCGTCGGCAATCGTATCGATTTAATCCAACTTCACGGATGACGAACACGTATATTGCACCAGGGAAATCGACACCAGAAGAAATCATTGCATCTACAGAAAATGGGATTTACGCGAAATATATGGGTGGCGGTCAAGTGAATCCAGCAACAGGGGATTACAACTTTGCCGTTGCTGAAGCGTATTTGGTGAAAGATGGTAAGATCGGTCGTCCTATTCGTGGTGCAACGCTTATTGGGAATGGTGCGAAAACTTTGCAGCTAGTCGATAAAGTCGGCAACAATTTGGCGCATGGTGCAGGGATGTGTGGGTCTGTCAGTGGTAGTCTCCCCGTAAATGTCGGCCAACCCATGTTGCGTGTCAGTGAGATTACCGTTGGCGGGACAAAGGGGGAATAACAATGGACATTCAACTATTTCAGGAAGAACTTTTAAAAAAAGCACAGGATGTTGGTTTTCATGAGGCAGAGGTTTACTATGAAAAATCTAACTCGTTTCAAGTGAAGATATTTGAAGGGGAAATTGATAGCTATGAAACTTCTGAAGAAGGCGGTGTTGGATTCAGAGGCTTGTACAATGGGAAAATGGGCTATGCGTACACAGAAAAAATTGATGATGATTCCATTTCTTTCTTAATCGAGGGTGCAAAAGCGAATGCAGACGCGCTCGATGAAGATGACGGAACGGATATCTTTGGAGGAAGTGAACACTACTCAGAGCACTCCCGTTATAGTGATGAGCTTGCGAATGTCTCAATTCCAGAAAAAATCGCTTTTATAAAAGAAGTAGAAAAGAAAACTCTCGCTTATGATCCACGTATTGTCTCGGTAAATTATTGTGTACTACAAGACTTTTCACAGGATCGAGTTCTTACAAACAACAAAGGACTTTCTTTACAAGACAAAACGAATGGACTTATTGTTTTCATTTACGCCGTTGCTAAAGATGGGGAAGAAATGAAGACAGGTGGCGCGGTGCGATTGACAAGAGATTTCAATTCCTTGGATGCTGATGAGATTGCTAATGAAGCAGGGAAAGAAGCAATTTCAAGTTTAGGAGAGAAATCGATTCCATCACGGAAGTATCCGATTATTATGCGACATGATGCATCGGCTTCTTTATTAGCAGCATTTACACCGATCTTTTCCGCTGAAGAAGCGCAGAAAGGCCAGTCATTGTTGAAAGACAAAATTGGTGAAGAAATTGGAGCGAAAAACTTTAGTCTTGTAGATGATCCTTTCCATCCTGAAGCGTTATTAGGTAGAAATTTCGACGGAGAAGGCGTTGCAACTAAAAAAACGATTATCATCTCGGATGGCACCTTAAAAACACTTCTTCATAATCGGAAAACTGCTAAAAAAGAAGGCGTTGACTCAACAGGTCATGCAAGTAAAGCGTCCTATAAGAGTACGCTATCCGTTGCACCTGATAATCTATACATTGCCCCAGGAGAAGAAAGCCAGGAAGAATTGATGGCTACAATAGAGGAAGGCGTGTTAATCACAGATTTGTCGGGCCTTCACTCAGGAACGAGTACCATTTCAGGTGATTTCTCGGTGGCCGCATCAGGCTTCTATATTAAAGATGGAAAAATCGCGTCTCCTGTGAAACAAATGACTATTGCAGGAAACTTCTATGACTATATGAATGGAATCGTATCGGTTGGATCTGATTTGAAATTCGTTCCGGGCGGGTACGGTTCACCTTCTGTAAAAGTGAAAGAACTGTCAGTAACAGTGGATTAAAAGGAATGTTGTTTTAAAGCACAGGTGGAGAAAGTAATCCTGAATGTGAAAAAGGTTCCTTTAAGGGGATTACGAGATCAGAAATTAAGAGTTAACAGGCATTGCTGGACATCCCTCATAGGATGTCTTTTTTTCTATGCATAAAATAGATAGTAGCCAATGGAAGATGTATAAAAAGATGGTATACACACGCTCACATTTCTTCTGAAAGAGTAGCTAAGAAAGGAGGGATTCAAGTGAATGCAGATAAATTAAAACAGTATATCGGATTGTTTGGTGGTTTGGCTTCAGCTGTCTTTTTGTTTTTACACACGATTGGTATTCAGTTCACCTGGTTCAATCCAGCAAGCATTGGAGCCTTCTCTGGTGTACTAGTGGCGGCAATTCCATTTGTTCTAATTGTTTATGGTGTATATAAAAACTCGTACATCCTAACGGAAAAGGCTAAAAAACAAGAAAAGGAATTGAAAAGGAGAGGACTAAAATAAATTTGAAATAAAGCCAGCATCTCCATTGGTTTTTTTACTTCATCTCTTTGACTGTAAGAAATGTGCATGCACCTAATTAGAAATCCACAACAACTATATCCTCGTAAAGAATATTAAAAACCAGCGACCCGAGAAAAAGGTCGCTGGTTTTACACTGTAGTATTAATATCGCTGCATATCCGATTGCACATAATGATAGAGTAATTGCAATGTGCATTCCAACGACTCCTCATGCGTGCGTTCAAACGCGTGAGAAGAATCAATTCCTGGTCCAATCAGTCCGTGGATGATGTCATGTCCTGCTTTGATAGCTGCGGATGCATCTGAAGCATAATACGGATAAATATCAAGCTTGTATGCAAGGTCGTTCTTTTAGAATAACTCAAAAAATGCAGTTTGCCAGTCTAAGATGATACGGCCGCTCGCGCACTATCTGCATATGGAAACTGTGTATTCATCCGAAGATTAGTCTTCTCACATGGTCCCACATTGGTGATAGTTGCCTATGCAAAGTACAACTAGAAGTTAAAATTGTGAGACGGCAGCAATTGAAAGTAGAAACAGAATAGATACGTGGTGCCTTTTAGTTCATAAAATGACATGGTATACAACACGCGAAAATAAGTCTAAGGTCATGAATATAATTAATTACTTTTTGTTGCGGGGGTGGTATGATATACCCTGATCGTAAATTAGGGTAGATTGGCGGGAACTTCTTTGATTTTTAAAAAACAGAAAAAAACAGGTGTTAAGGTGTTAAGTGACAAAGCTAAGTCGGAATTATACATACCTAAGGATACCGATATTGAAAATCAGTTAAACATGATTGACTTAACAAAAGAAGATCTTCGTATTATCAATTGCCTACAACCATTTATTATTGAGCAGATTGATCCAATTATGGATAGGTTTTATAAAAACTTAGAAAAGGAGCCTTCATTGGTAAATATCGTCAATAGTAATAGTTCGACCGATCGATTGAAATTAACTCTTAAACAACACATTACTGAAATGTTTGATGGGGTTATTGACCATACGTATTTTGAAAAAAGAATCCGTATTGCCCAAATCCATTATAAAATTGGGTTAAAAACAAAATGGTATATGTGTGCATTTCAGGATCTTCTTCTATCCTTACTGAATATCATTGATGAGAATATAGAGGATAAAGAAGAATGTGTTCTAGCGATAATGGCTGTATCCAAAATATTGAATATTGAACAACAACTAGTTCTTGAAGCGTATGATAATGAGATTGATAAAGTAAGAGATCAAGAAGAAAAAGAACAAAATAGGATAAAAGACAAAGTAACTAGTGCTTCGGAAAACCTTGCGGCTATATCTGAAGAAACCAATGCTTCATTTCAACAACTAAGATTTCAGTCAAATGAAATTGCTAACATGGCTAATGAAGGCTCAAAATTGTCCACTTTGGCAAAGGAACGATCCTTGAGAGGGAAAGAACAATTGAACCATCAAAGTACAAATATGGAGAATATCAATTTCTTTGTCAATGATATATCAGGAGATGTAAAATCATTATTTGATATATCGTCCAGAATGCAAGGGATTATAAAAATCGTAACTGACATTGCAGACCAGACTAATTTGTTAGCACTTAACGCTGCAATAGAAGCAGCGCGTGCAGGGGATGCAGGAAAAGGTTTTGCGGTTGTAGCTGCAGAGGTACGTAAACTTTCCGAGGAAACGAAAAAATCAATTATAAATGTATCTACATTGATTTTAGATACAAATTCTCAAACGGAGAAGTTAACTCAATCAATCGAAAAAATAAGGACTGCGGTAAAAGAGGGAAATAGTAGGATGAACGAAACAGAAGTTCAATTTGAAGAGATATTAAAAACGATGGACGAGACCGAACATCAAAACAACACTATTGAAAATGAGCTCGTTTCATTTGTTAATGTAGTCAATGATTTAGGTAAAGCCTTCGAAGATGTCTCTCTATCTGCAGACAGTCTTATCTTGATTACGCATGAAATGATTTAGATATCTAAACATAAGGAAACCCAATGCCCTGAAAAGTTACAGGTCACTGGGTTTTTCGTTTTGACTATTAATATCGCTGCATATCCGACTGCACATAATGATAGAGCAACTGCAGCGTACAATCCAAGGACTCCTCATGAGTACGTTCAAACGCATGGGAAGAATCGATACCTGGACCTATCAGACCATGGATGATGTCATGTCCTGCTTTGATAGCTGCGGATGCATCTGAAGCATAATACGGATAAATATCAAGCTTGTATGCAATGTTATGTTGCTTCGCTAACTCAACAAGTGAATTACGCAGACCTATATGATAGGGGCCGCTGCCATCCTTAGCGCAAATGGATACTGTATATTCATCCGTAGATTGGCCATCTCCCATAGCACCCATATCGACCGCTAGATACTCAACAGTTTCAGCAGGTATGTTGGAGTTACCACCATAACCGATTTCTTCATTGTTTGATATTAGGAAATGTGTTGTATAAGGTAGCGTGATTTTTTCTTCGTGAATTTGTTTAATGAGCTGAAGTAGAATAGCGACACTGGCTTTATCATCCAGATGACGTGATTTGATGAACCCATTGTCACAAATCTCAACACGTGGATCGAGTGACACGAAATCACCCACTTCAATACCAAGTGCACGGACTTCTTTCTCATTCTCGACTTTAGCGTCAATACGCACTTCCATATTCACTTTGTTTCGTTCTGCTTTGCCAGCATCTTTATAGACATGTACAGATGTTTGATGCATTAAAATCGTACCTGTAATTGTTTTGCCCGAGGATGTGTGAATCTGACAATATTCACCCTCGATTGAATTGTAGTTATAGCCGCCTATCAAATCGAGGCGCAGACGTCCATTGCTCTTGACCTCTTTCACCATAGCGCCCAGCGTATCGACGTGTGCAGTAAGCATCCGGTGCTCTTCGTTGTTTTTACCTGGTAATGTAGCAATGAGGCCGCCTTTGCGGTTGCGCTTTGTTTCTACATTGTATTGCTTCAAGTATCCCTCAACAAAAGCAATTACCTCTTTTGTGTAGCCTGATGGGCTTGGAATTGATACGAGTTGTTGGATAAGTTCTTTTGTTTCAGCTGTGTCTGGTTTATACGTCATATGTATTCTCCTTTCGAAATGGTTCGTCTATGTAAGTTTATCGTTTTATAAAAATTGTAACAACTATTCAGGTTGATAATTTAAGGTGAGAATTTAATGGGGGGAATTCATGAAAATACATTCATAGGAAACAACGATGTGATTCAAAACACATAGATGGGGGGCCAGGGAATGACTCGGATAAAATATAGAAATCGTAAAGAAGTAGTAAGACAGTATAGAATAGAAAACACCAGGTGCTTTCACACCTGGTGAATGTATTAGAAATCTGCTAATAGAGTGATAGCTACAGTGAAATTTAGTCTTCACACTCGTTCATATACGAGTTCTCCATCGATAACGGTAGCAAGTACGTTTATATCTTTAATGTAAAGAGGGTCAATGGAGGTTGGGTCTGCGTCTAAAACTGCGAAATCTGCGCGCTTGCCGACTTCAATGCTGCCTGATGACTCCTCATCGAAATTGAGTTCTGCACCGTAAATCGTCATCGATTTTAGTGCTGTAATGACGTCACACTTTTCATCCTCACCTAGAACATGACCTTCCTTTGTCAGGCGATTGACTGAAGCCCAAATTGAGAACAAAGGAGAGATTGGTGTAATGGGACAATCGGAATGTACTGTAAATCGTATGCCTTTTTCAGAAGCTGTTTTCAGGGGATTCATGTTTTTAGCACGTTCAGGTCCGAGAAATAACCGCTCATGCCGATCGCCAAAATAGTAAACATGATTTATGAAAAAGGAACTGGCAACGCCGAGTTCTTTCATCTTATTCAAATCTTCAATAGTTGCAGTTTGAGCGTGTTCAATACGGTGGCGATGATCGCGTTGAGGGGTATTTTGTAGTGCATACTCATACCCTTTCAAAATCGATTCAATTGCTTTGTCCCCATTTCCGTGGATGGCGATACGAAACCCTCTTTGATGGAAATTCAATAGCTGCTCATTCAAGGAAGTCTGCTCGTGGATAAGCGTTCCGGTAAGGGATTCATCACAAAAATAAGGTTCTCGTAAAGCGGCGGTCAAACCTTGTATTGATCCATCTTGAAACAGCTTCACCCCATCTAAGCTTACACGGCCATTTGACTTCTCCTGTATTTCTTCATCAAGTTCCTTCGCCGAATAGTGACTAAACATCCCATCGTCTTGTAAAA
Organism: Sporosarcina sp. ZBG7A; assembly: GCF_000813425.1. Taxonomy (GTDB): domain Bacteria; phylum Bacillota; class Bacilli; order Bacillales_A; family Planococcaceae; genus Sporosarcina. The sequence goes on along the minus strand of NZ_JWIB01000044.1, from coordinate 39,473 downwards.
GAGAATGGATGATCAACAACTGAGTGCGCATAGGATTTACATTCGTTTTTCCTGCTTTTAAATGAACATCCAATTCCTTACGAGGGTTATTAGACATACCTATAGCTGCAACTGTGTTCATAGTAATACCTTGGGCAATGTATTCTTCAGCTGCTTGACCAAGCAATTCAATCAAATCTTCTTCTTTTTTTTCTGGGATTGCTTGACTGACAGAGGATGTCGCTGCATGTTCATACAACACTCCATTTAAACGCCCATCGAGATCCCTTCCGAAATGACCCTTCGAAGAATCTTCAATGTCTTCAGGTACCTGTGCTAGTGATAGTGCTAGTGAATTAGCTACTGCTATATGACCGGAAGAATGGTTGATGTAGACAGGATGATTAGGAGCAGCCTGATCAAGTTCCTTCCTAGTCGGGTGACGTTGTTCCGATAGAAGTGTATCATCGTACCCAAATCCTTGTATCCATTGACCATCCGGTAGTTGTTCCGCTTTGGAAGAAATCTGGTTTAATAGATCATCGATGCTCTGATTGAGTGGTGAACTGCAATCTACCATATCCCTCAATAACGCATAAGACAAAATGTGGTTATGAGTGTCGATGAATCCTGGTATTAAGGTTGCTCCTTCTAAATCCATGATTTTTGTGCGATCAGAAATTGCTATTGTACCTGCAGGGGGAGTAGGTGTATCCCAAATATCTGTAATTCGTCCATTTTTCACCGCTAAAGAACGGGCTTGTTCATTATTAGCATTTAGTTTTAAAATTACGGCATTTGTAATAATTAAATCTGGCACATTGCATCCTCCTTGTACACATTATTCAAATTAATATGATGTACATGCTACTTTACTATGAATTTATACGTCAAGCTTTTAGAATCATTATGGCTTGTTAAATGTCCCTATATGAACAATTAATCTTCAATGTCTTTTATCGAGCAGATATAAGGTCAATTAAATGGCCATTCTATTAGTTTCATCACAAAAAAACGCGCCTCGTAAAGAGACGCGTTAACAATAATGATTTTATCAATAAAATAACAATGCAATCATAGGTCCAAGTAACGATCCGAAAATTGCAGAGAGTGTCATGGCGACAGAACTCAACGAAGCTTCCTGCTCACCGTATTCAATCGCTTTTGACGTTCCGATTGCGTGGGTTGCAACGCCTAACCCAATTCCACGGCCAAGTGTGCTGTCCAACTTAAAGAACGCGAGAAAATAGTGGCTAAGTAGTACACCGCTGATTCCCGCAATAATGACAAACACAGCTGAAAGTGCCGGAATTCCACCTACTTGCGTCGCAATTTGCATCGCAATCGGAGTCGTAATCGATTTAGGCAAAATGGATAAAACTAGTTCTTTTGAAAACCCTGCACTTTTCGCGAGCCACACACCAGTAACCATGCCTGTTAAACATCCAACCAAAACTCCAGTTATAATCGGATAGATTTGACGTTTTAACAAATCTCTTTGTTTATATAACGGAATTGCCAACGAGACTACGGCAGGGCCGAGTAGCTTATCGATCCACTGTCCACCAAACATATATGTTTCATAAGGAATATTAAAAAGAACTAGAATCACGATAATGACGATTGTAGTTGTAATAATAGGTACTAAAAACGGCAAATGGACCTTCATGTAGAGTACAGTCATTGCAAAATAGACCGCAATCGTCAAAAGTATGAATCCAAATGTAAGGATGATCAGTTGCATTCAGATTCCTCCTTCCTCTTGTCCAACCGCTTCGCAATCGATTGGCTTATAAAACTAGCCACGCCCATCGTTAAAAACGTACTAACAATCGTGATGGGGATTAATAAGCTGCCTTTCCCAGAAAAGAAATGACCATAATTCATGATGGCAACTGTCGCAGGGATGAAAAATATAGGCAAAACCGATAACAGGGAATGTGCTCCGGATTCTATCCATTTTAACTTTAGAAGATTTGTGCTTAATGCTCCCCATACTAACAACAGCCCTATAATGCTACCTGGAAGCGGGATGTGGAAGAAGTCATGTAACCAGCTTCCGATTACATAAAATCCATAAAGAAATGCTACTTGAATCAGCTTAATAAGAATATTCATAGACTGCTAATTCCTTCTTTCATCAGTTTCGAATGAGTATGTGTTGAAAGATACTGCTAAGTAGTTAATCTTACAACTGTTTTACTCTGTTCATTAATTATATAAAAGAGCTTCAACCAAACGCAAAAGACATTGTTTTCAGTGTTTTTTAAAAGAAATTGTGATTTGAATGCTTGAAGAACATGACATAACTTATTAAAACAACACAAGCAAATTTCTTGAATGTCAAATAAGGTCAGCGTAAAATAGAGTCAAGGTTAAAGATAGTCAAAGTCAAATCAAATTTTTAAAACATTAAGGAGGAACTTAATATGAAATGCCAACATTGTGAAAAAAACCAAGCAACTATGAGTTTACGGCTACAAGTGAATCAGCAAGCGATGCAGGTAAATCTATGCAGTTCCTGCTTTCACGAATTAAATGGCCAACTTAGTGCGGGCAACGTACCATCATTCTCAAATGAATCTAATCAGGCAAATGGTGCGAAACAAACATATACGCAAGTGAGAGAGCCAGAAAGTCACGAACCAGGGTTATTAGACCAATTGGGTAAGAACTTATCTGACGATGCGCAAGAAGGATTAATAGACCCAGTCATAGGACGTAATCAGGAAATTAAGCGCGTGATCGAAACTTTAAATAGAAGAAATAAAAATAATCCAGTTCTGATTGGGGAACCAGGTGTAGGTAAAACGGCGATTGCTGAAGGGCTTGCAGTGAAAATTCATGAAGGTGATGTACCAGCGAAATTGCTAAACAAAAAAGTATACGTGCTGGATGTTGCATCACTAGTTACCAATACGGGAATCCGAGGACAGTTTGAAGAGCGGATGAAGCAGTTGATTGAAGAATTGGAAATGCGTAAAGATGTTTTGTTGTTCGTGGATGAAATTCACTTACTAGTTGGTGCTGGAAAAACCGAAGGATCTCAGATGGATGCAGGAAATATCTTAAAGCCAGCTTTGGCTAGAGGCACGTTACAACTGATCGGGGCAACAACACTTAATGAATATCGACAAATTGAAAAAGATGCTGCTCTCGAACGTCGATTCCAGCCAATCATCGTTAAAGAACCCTCTGCAGAAGATACGTTTAAGATTTTGAACGGTATTAAAGATCGATACGAAAACTTTCATGGCGTAAGCTATTCAGATGAAGCGGTACAAGCATTTGTGTCGCTATCACAACGCTATATCCAAGAACGGTTTTTGCCGGATAAAGCAATAGACCTGATGGACGAAGTGGGAGCACGATTAAACCTGGAACAGACATCAGCTGGTGATTCAGACTCAATTGAAATGCGCCTGCAAGAAATTGTTCAACAAAAAGAGCATGCAGCAGATCAGGAAAATTATGAAAAGGCAGCAAACTTGCGAGCAGAAGAAGTGCAATTACGACAAAAATTAGATGAAACAAAACAAAATGGAGAAGCAGGGCATTCTGAAGTAGCTATAGCGGATATTGAATTGATTGTAGAAGAGAAGACGGGTATTCCGGTGACGAAACTTCAAGCTGCAGAGCAAGCGAAAATGAAAGGACTTGCCGAAAACCTTGGCAAAAAAGTCATTGGTCAGTCTGAAGCGATCGAAAAAATAGCAAAAGCGATTCGTCGCAGTCGGGCTGGTTTGAAGTCAAAAGATCGCCCAATCGGATCGTTCTTATTTGTGGGACCTACGGGCGTTGGTAAAACAGAAATCACAAAAGTATTGGCGGAAGAGCTATTCGGTTCTCGCGATGCGTTAATCCGTCTGGACATGAGTGAATATATGGAGAAACATGCGATTTCCAAAATCATTGGTTCACCTCCGGGTTACGTTGGTCATGAAGAAGCCGGTCAATTGACGGAACAGATTCGCAGAAATCCCTACTCAATATTGTTACTCGATGAAATTGAAAAAGCACACCCCGATGTGCAAAATATGTTCCTTCAAATTATGGAGGACGGTCGATTAACCGATTCACATGGTCGTACAGTAAGTTTCAAAGACACGGTCATCATTATGACAAGCAATGCAGGAACAGGCGTTGCTAAAAAAGTGAGCGTTGGATTTAATCAGACAGAACATGAGTCGGTGACGATGCTAGAAACGTTAGGTGATTATTTTAAGCCGGAATTTTTGAACCGTTTCGACGCGATTGTTGCATTCAATGAGTTAACAGAAGAAAACTTGCTAGAGATTGTAGATTTGATGCTGTTAGATCTTCAAGATAATATTGAAGAAAATGATATCAACCTCAACATCACACTAGAAGCGAAGCAATCACTCGTGAAGTTAAGCTATGACAAACGTTTCGGGGCTCGTCCACTACGAAGAGTGATTCAAGATAAAATCGAAGATCCTCTGACAGATCTTTTATTGGAGAATGAGTCTGTTGGTAAAGTGAATGTCGACTTAGTTGAGGATGAGATTGTTGTACAGAAAGTACTGTAAATAGTCGTATTCTGAAGTAAAATGATTGGTTAGTTAGATAGTTATTTGGGTAACCACCTTTCATGCTTATCAGTGAGCATGCAAGGTGGTTACTTTTTTGTTTGTGTATTCTTCAGAGGATATGGTGCATTTTGTCATCTATATAAGCAAGGGGGTCTCCTATAGAACCTTGCGTACATTTCAAGTTAGTCTATATATCACTGATTGAATATTGTATGATTAAATTTGGAAAATACATAGCTATATGAGTAGGAGGAGAGGGATGGAAACACAACCAGGACTTAGAGTTTATCTGATGACTATAGCGGGGTCAGTTTGCTGGGGGCTGATTGGATTATTCATCGCACCGTTGTATGCAAGAGGTTTCACGGCTTGGGATGTTGTGGCCATCAGGGGGATTTTTAGTTTTATCTTTTTGCTTCTGGTCATGGTTTTATTTTTCAGAGATCAGTTGCGCACTCGCTTAAAAGATCATCTTTTCTTCGCGAGCGCGGGGATTTTCAGTCTTGCGCTGTTTAACTACTTTTATTTCGAAGTCTTTTCTCAATCAAGCTTGTCCCTAGCGGTGACGCTTTTGTACACCGGTCCCTTGTTCGTCACGATTCTGTCTCGAATCTTCTTTAAGGAACCTCTAACGATTCGCAAAGGGTGGGCGCTTGCGTTTGCGATTACCGGTTGTGCTTTTGTGGTAGGACTACTCCCGCTAGGATCGCAAAGTATTCCGGGTAAGACGCTATTCATGGGAATTCTTTCAGGTTTTTGCTATGCACTTTATAGTATTTTTACAAAACCAGTCACAAAACGATACTCTGCGTTGACCATCACTACATATACGTTTTTCTATACAAGTATCTTCATGTTATTGACGAGTGATATTTTTGGTAAGGTGGATAAATTTCAGTATGCCGATGTGTGGATTTCGGCTTTGCTGTTGGCGTTGGTTTCAACAGTTGCCGCATATGTATTGTATACATCTGGACTAAAATATTTGGAAGCAGGGAAGGCATCCATTTTGGCGACGAATGAACCGATAGTGGCTGTACTGATGGGTGTCTTGTTTCTCCATGATCAGCTGCATGGGTGGCAAGTGTTGGGTATTGTGCTGGTTCTGTATTCAGCCATACTTGTGGCTGGAGGACGGTATCGGAAACTGAAAAGAGGTTGATAAAGTTCTAATCAGTTATAGGTAAAAACACCATGTTTTATCAATTTACTATGATGGATGTTCAGAATAAACGTAAAATCACAGTAGCTTGAACGCATGAAGAGCGGTTATACGTAGTTTACAAAAAGCTTTTAAAAGAGTGACCTCCATTTAGTTCCTTTGACAAAGGGAATGGGCGGTCACTTTTTTTGATTGGTCAGGAAGACAGTCATAGCAATTATAGCTGAAGTTAACTATTGCAACTGTTAGGTATGAATTTGTAAAAAGTTTGATTATTTGAAATAAAGTTCGATAATTAATTAGAAAATTTGATACAATAGTGTAAACAAATGGATTGTGTGGCAATGCAATAAACGGGCCATTATGAAGTATACATACTGTTGCTTTCCGCTCCAGACGGCACGCTTTTCGAGGGGAATGTCTTGAGTCTCCTCGGTCGCGAAAAGCATGCGCCCAGAGGGGTCTCAAGGCGAGTGCAAAGATATGCTCTCAACGCTTCGCTTTTGTTCGCAAAAGCCGTTCTTCGTTACGGCTTTCGCTGATCCCTCCGGAGTCATCCGTCTTCCGCTCCAAGCAACGGGGAGTACTATAAATAAAGCGTCCATTCATCAAACGGGGGATTAGGGGGAAAAAATGAGAAAATTAATAGTTCTTTTTTTTACTTTGTCAATATTGTCTCTATTAGGTTGTAGTAATGACCCTGAAGAGTCTAGTCCATCACGTGAAAATAATGGAAAGGCTTCAGAACAAGCCATACAGAACTCAGTGAAGGAAGAAGTAGCAACTAAAAAAAATGTGCCAAACTTTAATACATTCACATATAATGGTCAAGTATTTGAAATAATATATTTTTATCAAAATTTTATAGACTATGTTGAAAAGGCGAAAGAACAACCAGACAATTTAGATGAATTATATATGGAAACTGTTATAAATCCACTAGGTGGTGGAGATGGCCAATGGATTTTACAACAGTGGGGCTTTGGAACTCCGACGCGTCCGGCTCTTTTAGATAAGTATCTACAATCACTAATTGAAAACCATGATACTATCAAGGATTTGATAATTAATGCTTTAAAAGATTCAGCTGACCAGCTACAGCCCGGAGTTACAAAATACGTCTATGTTCTTCCTGCCAATCCAGATGACGCGTTTACTTTAAGACGAAACGAAGGTGTGGCAGGTGCTGCCTGGGATCAAAGCTTTATGACAATCCAAATTGCTCCTCCTTTCCTTAAAGAGAGCAATTTAAAATTTTCAGTTGCACATGAGTATCATCATACAGTCTTTTTCGAAAATAAAAAATTTGCAATGGATGATTCCTTATTAGATTTCGTCCTGGTGGAAGGAAAAGCAGATACGTTCGCACGAATCATCTACCCAGAAATTCAAACGCCATGGAGCGATTTTTCAACAGGCAAAGATGAAATTCAAACATGGCAAGTACTTCAGAAAAACGTAAGTTCAACTGACTCATTAATTAAAGATCTTTTTTTCCTTGGCGATGGAGTAAAAGGACTTCCCAGATGGGCAAATTATAAAATCGGGAACAAAATAATGGAAAGCTTTATAGACGAAAATACCAATGTTTCAATTACTGATTGGACTAATATGTCTTCCGATGAAGTTCTTGAGAAAAGTAAGTATAGTGAAAAGCATTAAATTATGTAAATTACTGAGAAATAATATCCAATCAGAACCAACTTTCATCAAACGGAGCATTAACGGAATAAAAGTTGTACCAGAATAGGGCCAGATTACGAATTAACGGATAACTGGGGTGATGTTTTGAAACGTCTTCTCATAAGAGTTTTAGTTACAATGGCTATCGAGAGGAAGAAGAATGTATGAACATCTTAAAATCTAAAAAATGCTTAGTGATTATTATTGCCTTGATAGTTTTTTTAGTATTACTAATTCTTCCTCAAGGAATTAATAAGGAACAACTTACAAATGAAATTGAAAGCCGTGGGAATAATATAAACATACAGCATATTGAATTATTGGATGGTAATAAATCTATAGCTTTTATCAAAAATGATGATGGTACAGAAAGCGAAATGTATCTCGAGAAATCTTTATTTTCTTGGAAATTCAAACAGGACTTCACCTTTGAACCGGAGGGAATTAATGAACCTATTCATCTTTCATTTTTCCAGTCTCCATTTAACAAGGAAGAAAAATTAAATACTGTTCTACTTAGAGTATTTGATAATGAAATAAGTAAAGTTAGAATCAAAATAGGCGAGAAAATATTAAATGATTTTGACCTTCTATCCAAAGGTTCTGGTGAAAGGTTTGGACTATTTAAAACTGAAAATAATAATATCTATAAAGCTGAATATATTGCTTACAATAGTAAAGGTGAAGTAGTTTATACACTTAAACCTGAAGAGTATTCCTAATAAGTGGATAAAACCCATCTTCAGCTTAAGGGGGCAATTCTAGAATAAGGATTATGCCGTTGAAGGGCCATTTAGTTGGGGAAGAACTTAGTAATGAACGGTAAAATATTACGGAGTAATAAATTGACTAATGGAGGAATGGGTTGTGAAATCGATCAAGGTATATCATTATGATGCTTTTAGTAAAATACCTAATAAGGGAAATCCTGCCGGAGTGGTTTTAAACGGGGATGAATTGACAGATGCAGAAATGGAAGAGATAGCTTTAAAAGCTGGATTTAACGAGACTTCTTTTCCTGTAAAATCAGAAGTAGCAGACTTGAAAATACGTTTTTTTACGCCAGGTCATGAAATGAATTTATGCGGTCACGCAACCATGGCAACTCTCTTTGCGTTAAAAACGAAAGGATTATTGGGTGACAAAACAGATATTACAATTGAAACAAGGGCGGGAATTTTACCAATAAAAATAAATTTAACTGTTGATAATGAAATTTATATTACAATGAAACAGGCTACACCACAGTTTGAAAAGTTTAAAGGCTCGAAGAAAGACTTAGCCAACTCAATTGGATTAAAACAAGAGGATCTTGATGATGATTTACCAGTCCTGTTCGGTAGCACGGGTGTCTGGACATTATTAATCCCAATTAAAGAACTAGAAACTTTTGAAAAAATGAAACCAGATAATAAAAAGTTCCCTGCTGTATTGAAAGAAATGCCAAAAGCATCTGTTCATCCATTTTGTATGGGAACCTATGATTCTGGCGCTGACATGCACGCAAGACACTTTTCTTCACCATATTCAGGCACGATTGAAGATGCGGTAACTGGGACGGCTTCAGGTGTAATGGGTGCATACTATGCTAAATACATAAATAACAATTCTAAAGAACCGTTAAATCTAATAGTTGAGCAAGGTCATGAAATTGATAAAGATGGGCGAGTCATGGTACAAGTTTCTAAGAATGAAGATAATTACGACATAGAGATTACTGGAAATGCAGTCTATGTTAAAGAATTCGATGTTTTATTAGAAAATTAATAGTTTGTGATGTAGTGATCTTAAATTATCGGTTGCTTTAACGGCAGAAGGTTAGTGTCTCAATCGGGCCAATTAGTTGTATTAGGAAGGAGAGTGAATTAATGAAAAGGTGGTTACTAACTGCCCTTTTAGTAGCAGTAATTATAGCTATTGTTTGGGTACTATCTGAAAAAACAAATTCATACTCTGAATCTCAAGAAGCACTATTTGAAATTGATAATGATTTGTCCATAATACCTGGATACAAGTTAAATGACAAAGCACTTTTCTTTTTTATAAAAAACGAGGAAAACTTGGGTGCTGTTTATGTTCAAAAAAGAATGTTTGGATGGAAAGTAGATACGCTGACTTGGAGTCCAATGGCCAGTAAAAGAAATTATGATAGTGATAGTCTAAATGGATTCCAAGGGCATGGTGAGAATTTGATCTATGGTTTAATCAAGCAAGGTGATGACCGAATTGTGCAAGTCAATGAAGAACAAGCCACTATACTCAATTTGGCGATGTTGCCGCAAGATGAGATAGAAAGGTTCCGATTAGAAGGTTTGTATATCTGGTATTTTGAAAGCGAAGAACCATTAACTGGTGGGGTAATTAGATTAATGAATAAGAATACTGACGAAGAATTAGATAACGCTGATTTTTAAAATTAACATGAAGGATTACATAACAATCGGGCCAGATTCAGAAAAAAGTAATGATTAGTGGGAGTTGAGTGAACTGGTTAAAACAGTAACTTTTTCATTTACCAGTAGTACATTCGAAGGTACTGAGGCAAGAGAGACATTTACTTTTGAAGAATTAGAGATTGATGAAAGTCTGGATGAAAAAGAATTAGGAGTTGAACTCGATCGAATTTATCAGGCGTGGATCTGGGACAAGATTAATGTATCGGGAAGTATCGTTATAGACGAACCTGATACATTTCAATAACGCCTGTCTTATAAACTGGGGAAGTTGCGGAAGAAGGACTATTCCCGAATCGGGAGCGATTGCAATGAATTTGATATGGTCTATATTGGAATCCAGCCCTATAATAGAATAATAAAGTAGTATTAACTATGTCTAATGAAGTTATTTCGATATTTGCCATAGTTTCTGCTGTGATATGGATTGCGGTTCCCCCAGAGGCTGTAAAAACTTCAAAAGAGATAAAATGGCGAAAAATGATAACATTACTGTCTGCAGGATCTTTATCGGCATTAGTTCTAACGATTTCGCTTTTTCAAAGCCTGACGTTTTAGTTCCATTTACAAGGGGCAGTAACGGAAGAAAGTTGTGCTTTAAACGAGCCGATTCGAGGAAGTATTCTATTGACTTTGCAGGGGGGTGTTACTTTGGAGAACTTACATTTTATGATTATTGGCAGGATTTAAAGATCGTTGTAATCCAGTTAATTATTCTGTTAGCTGTTGTCACATTAATTGTGCTAGCTATTCGGAATTTATCAAGAAAGTCAAAAGGAATGGATAAATCTACAACAAATATATTAATCGCTGTAGTGATAATGTTAGGGCTTTGGTTTGCTCTAGGAATTCTAGGAATAAATGCAGTCTATTTTGTTCCAAGGTTCATTGAATGGACTACGAAGTTTATACTACCGTGGGTGGTATTATATTGGCTAGTTAAGCTTATTAAAGTTCTGGAAAGAAAATAAATTTAGTTTAGATGCGGCCCGAGTGCTTTATATGCGATTGCATCGATATCCCAATCGGGCTAATTACTTCACAATGCCAGAATAGACTTGTGATGATTTTATAGAAATGTTCTACCTTATTTAATCTGAATATACAGAACTTTTAACGAGTTGTAACGTCCTATTATTAGATTTGAAATGAGGTGAATATTTGGGGGTTTGGTATTTCTTAATATTATTTGTAGGAATATTCTTATTATTCAAAGGGCTACTTAAAAACAAAAAGTTCGGCTTGATATTTGTTGGGGTATTATGTATTTCATTCTCGATATTTATGTTTTCGCCTGGCAGTGATGAAATAATTTCGGACATTTTCAGTTTGAATTAGAGAATGGAATGGGTTTTAAACTTAACACTTTATTATTTTCATTAATGGGTACAATAAAGGAATACAAGGTGCACTTCAATATGGCCAGATTTTTAACGGAATAGCATTTATCAATCAAATTTAAGAATTGATGTTGTCATTGTAAGAATTAAAAATAAATGGAGGATTTCAAAATGGAGATAGCACAAGAATCGACAGGTAGGAGATGTAATTTATCAGTTAGCAATGAATGATTAACTAGATAATTTGCACAATCAGAAAGTTTACTCTTACAGATAGTAAGAAAAGAACTAGCTGACAAACCTCTTTTAGAATTTGGTATCACTATTAAAACTTCAACATCTTAACAGAATTCCGCTCTTTTTATCTAAAAGTTGGATCCTCATGTGATTGGAATTTCAAGGATTCTCTTTAGAAAGCCTAACCGCTCTTACCCACAAATAAATAGTATATAGAATTAAAATAGAAACTATAACAACCGTGTAAAGTGAAGATCCCGTATTTTGTGATGATATAATAATAAAGTTATTGAGACCATGAAAGACGATTGCAATAATGATAGATTGGTTATTTACTCGTAATAGTGAAAGGACCATTCCTATAAAGAATGCATAGGCGATTTGCAACAAGGTATCTTCTAATGATTGGCCGCTGAGCAGCTGCAAAGAGTGCGTAATTGCAAAGAGACCACTGGTAACGAATACAGCAACCTTGAAATTTTTCTTGCTAAACATATTCATCATGAATCCTCGGAATACCATCTCCTCAACGAACGAAACGACTGCAATTTGAGTTGCAAGCACCACGAACAACATATTAATAGGAGTGCTTTCAATCCCTCCATTACCAATGAATAATAGGATTACTATCAGCACTAATGGTGCAGAAAATAACATGGTTCTTCTCGCGGGCAGCAGCTTGTTCTTGGAAAAGTAAAATTCCCATTTCTTTGTTATAAATAGATAACCCATAATTCCTAATGCTAGTGGGACTATACCTAAATACTTTAAAAATTCGTTGGAAGGCTCACTAATAGTAACAACTATCCCATTCACTGTGAAAAAGAAAATCACTAAAAGTTCCAATCCGATAATCTTCATCAATAGATTGAATTTCCTTTTCAAAACATCTCCCACCTTCTTATTTTATTTATAAAATTATAGTCAATATAATACGTAAGTTGAAGCAAGCTCTAACTCTTCTGTTTTTTTCAAGTCTACCTATAGTTTCTTTACACTTTTTATAAAGCTAAGAAATGACGTGCATAATATTCTGTTTGTTATAATTGTATTCATGATACGTTTTACATGGTCATAAGTTTCATTGTGGCGTGTACTAATAGTATGCTCTATAGTTAGTAATAAGCTCTGTTTACACTTTTCTTCGACGCACAGTGATCATCCATTTGTTTCACCTCTGAAATCACAAATTAAGAATTCCTCTTGACATCTCAGAAAACTCACTCTATAATCCATAAACAAAGCTTCGTATCCATATATTTGCAATGAGAAGGACATGAATCATTTCATAATTTCGCTACCAGAAAACAAGGTCATTGGCTGGAAACCTTGAGCGGAATCGAGTGATTTACCACCTTTCTGGCTAACATGAGGAACTGCATACGTGCATGAAATCATGTTCGGGAAACCGTTATCGACTTAAGCGCATGCCTGCATTTTTTGGCATGCGGAAACTTGGGTGGCACCACGACCGCATTCGTCCCTTATACAGGGGAGGAATGCGGTTTTTTCAATTGAATATTAAATGCTATGACAAGGACATGAATTATTCTTTAGTTCTTACCAGAGAACAGGACCATCGGCTGAAAGTCCTGAAGAAACGAGAGATGATTTACCGCCTTGAAGCTGACATGGAGAACCATGGAATTTCATGAAACCGTGTCCGGGAAACCGTTATCGCAATGAAGTGCAGAGGCATGCTATTGGCATCTGCAAAAACAGGGTGGTACCACGACCGCATTCGTCCCTTTCCAGGGAGGAGTGCGGTTTTTTATATATAAAAATTTCAGGAGGCGTTTTAACATGTCCATTCAATCAAAGGAAGAGCAAAGAAATCATCGTATACTCGGTCAAGAACTGGAATTATTCATGGCATCTGAGGAAGCTCCAGGAATGCCATTCTATTTGCCCAACGGAATGATCCTGCGCAATGCGTTGGAAGAGTATTGGAGAGATGAACATCGCAAAGCGAATTACAAAGAGATTAAGACACCAATTATGATGAAACAAGAATTATGGGAGACATCCGGTCATTGGGATCATTACCAGGACAATATGTATTTTTCGGAAGTCGATAATCAGCAATATGCACTTAAACCGATGAACTGTCCAGGAGCGATGCTGATTTTTAATCATAAGCGGCGCAGTTATCGAGAGCTGCCAATTCGATATGCAGAATTAGGATTGGTTCATCGCCACGAGCTCTCTGGATCGTTGAATGGTCTATTACGAGTCCGGGCATTCACGCAAGACGATGCGCATCTATTTGTCCGGGAAGACCAAATTGAACCGGAAATCGATCGAGTTTTGGATCTCATTCACGAAATGTATTCGAAGTTCGGATTCGACTATGAGGTTGAACTGTCAACAAGACCAGAAAATTTCATGGGTTCTGTTGAATTATGGGATCAGGCGGAACGTTCACTTGAAAATGTTCTTGAGCAACGGGGGATGCCGTATACATTGAACGAAGGAGATGGTGCGTTTTACGGTCCGAAAATCGATTTTCATATTCTCGACTCGCTCGGCAGAAGTTGGCAGTGTGGTACGGTTCAATTAGATTTTCAAATGCCCGAAAAGTTCAATTGTCAGTATATAGGTGAAGATAATTCGCTGCATCATCCGATCATTATTCATCGTGCGATTTTTGGATCCATAGAACGATTTCTTGCGATTTTAATTGAGCATTACGAAGGTGCATTTCCATTATGGCTGGCACCTGAACAGATTCGTATTTTACCAATTGCGGATGCTCATCTTGATTATGCGTTTGAAGTTAAACGGATACTTACAGAAAAAGGCTATCGTGCAGAAGTGGATGACCGATCTGAAAAATTTGGATATAAAGTGAGGGAAGCGGCAAAAGCCAAAATTCCGTTTGCTTGGGTAATCGGTGATAAGGAAGTGGAGAATCAGGCGGTGTCCGTTCGTAAACGGAAAGAAGGCGACCTTGGGCAACTATCGTTAGAGTCTGCACTTGAATTACTGGAATAAGCATAAAACAGTGCCCATGTAATACTAGTTTTGGAAACGGTTCAGACGTTTAGTTGATGGAATAGGTTTTATATAATCCTTGATTGTTGTTCTTTTTCACTGTCTATATCTTGATAACACCTGGAAATAATCCGGATCAAAAGAAAAGCTGAACGTATTGGATACGTCCAGCTTTTACAGATAGTTTAAGTGGTTGGGATAGAAGCATTTAGTAAAAGAGTCTAAGGAACTTGAGTGCTTACTGGAAAAAATGCTGAATTGCTAGAACCTATCCTTAGTACTCCAAGTGACTTGTTCATTGCCACTCAACGTGATTTTTCAGCATTAAGCTGATACAGCCAAACCCCGACGAAGACGACAAATTCTGATGCAGGGATGGACAGCCATATCCCATTCGTACCGAAGAGTGCAGGTAGAATGATGAGAAATGCGAGCATAACCAGGATTTCTCTAGAGGCGGTAATCCAAGTCGCCATCCTGACGTTACCGACTGATTGGTAATAGGTCATCATGACGAAGTTCATGCCCGTGAACAAGTAGGCGATGAAGAACAGATGGATTCCCGACTCTGCAAGTGTTGTGACCTCTTCAGGAAAATCACCGAACAACGAGACGATCGGGCTTGCAGCGAATTGTCCGACGAGTAAGAAGGTGACGCCTATTCCGAGTGCAGTCGCCATCGCGAGCTTCATGGTGGTTCTTTTACGTTGCTCATTATTTGAACCTTGGTAGTAGCTGATAAGTGGTTGGATCGAACTGCCTAGTCCGAGGAACAACATGAGCATGACGCTGTGCACATAGTTCAAAATTGAGAATGCAGCAACTCCAACAGTGCCTGTAGACCGCTCGAACGCGATATTGTGCGAAATCGTGAATACGGATATTCCTACTTCTGACAGGAAGCTTGGGAAGCCGATAACGACGATAGCGACAAATAATGTTTTATCGAACGAAAATCGAACCCATTTTAAATTATTGGAACGCTTCAGGAAGTGGCACGCCAATATCAGCATCCCGAGCGCTGAAGCGAGTATGGTCGCGAAAGCGGCTCCTTTGACACCGTAGTCATAGACGAACAGAAATAGATAGTTTAGGATGATATTTAAAACGGATGTCGAAATAAGTGCAACCATCGCAAGATTCGGGCCGCCATCGTTTCGAACAAAAATACTGAACATGTTTTCCACAGTCAAAATGACGCCAAAGAGTAATATGACATATAAATAATCGGAAACGTATTGGATTGTGTCCGGGTTCGCTCCAAGAAGGTAAGCAAGCGGTGTGCGGGCAAGAAATGCGAGTAGACCGATGAAGAGTGTAGTCAGAACGATTGACACGAGGGCGTGGCTGAATATTCGACGTCCTTCTTCCGGATCGTTCGCACCCATCGCCATGGAGTATTTTGTTGCCGCCCCAATGCCGATCCAAAGAGATACAGCAAGAAAAATCGAGTAGACAGGAGCCGCGATTCCTACACCTGCAAGTGCTTCTGCGCCAAGCCGGTTTCCGACCATGATTCCGTCTGCGACAATGTTTACCGCCATCAGCAACATACCGATCATCGATGGGATGAGGTAACGCAAAAAAATGCGTCCAACAGGTTGGCTGTCGATGTCATTTAGTTGTTTAGTCTGTTTACCCATTGCACAAGCCACCTCTCCATTTATATTGGTTATGATCTATTTGTCGTTGTTGATAAATTCCCTCTTTCATATAGAGGTTCATAATTCCATCCTACTTTCAATTCATTCATTGTGAAACATAAAAACTATTTTTGTTTTATTAGTTTACAGAGTCAAGGAAAAAAACCGAACAGCGTGTCGGTTTTTTTACATACGATCCACTTTTACCATTCCATACAGTAGGATATCGACAATTTCATCCAAAGCTTCTTCAACAGTAATACGGTTCTCCAAGAAAAATTGACGATCCATAGTCGCATTGGCCGCTTCGATAATCAGTTTCATAAGGAGTGGTACGTTGTGGTCTGCAATGAGTCCTTCCTGTATGCCTTGTTCGATCAGTTCCTGTAGTTCATCCCATTCGTTCAAAGCCGCATGGATGCGTGACCACTGGTCAGGATACGATTTTTTCATTTGTTCGAGTATCTGCCATGTATAGAAGTCGTTGTATTTAGGAATGACAGTCATAGTCTTCTTGATTTTTTCAATTAAGGTCAAGTGAGGACTCTGCATGATCGCTTCGGTCTTTTCGTCGAATTCTTGAAGTGTTGAGTCGATGATTGCATCCAAGATATCCACTTTTGAAGCGAATTGCTCGTACAGCGTACGTTTACTGATGCCAAGCCTCTTGGCAAGATCATCCATCGTGAATTTCATACTTTTCTCATGCACTTCTTCTAAAAAAGCTTTCATGATCCGTGCTTTCATACTTCTTCCTCCTGACGGGTGTAAACTGTAAAAACAAAAATAGTTTCAAGCGTTCAAATAGGACTATATATTGTAATGGACAGGAAGTCAAGCTGATCGTTCGGAGAAAAGAAATCGTCGAGTGTGAATGCAGGTATTTGGACAAATGAATTGTATTCCATGAATTTCCTCTTTTATTGGAGTGCAAATAGAAATCTGGTGGAGAAAAGCAGTATGCTTTCTCCACCAGATTAGTTTTAGTAACTTATTTGACAACACCCTGGACATTCAACTCTACACCAGTCCCGATTTTATCCAACACAAACGCATATAACGCCGCGACTTCCTTCAATTGGTTGAAACGTCCTGACTCCCCGAAGTGACCTGCACCCATATTGGTTTTCATCACTATAATATGGTCGTCGGTTTTCATTTCTCTTAAGCGGGCAACCCATTTTGCAGGTTCCCAATAGCCGACACGGGGATCGTTCAAACCAGTTGTGACGTATAGGTGCGGATACTCTTTCGCTTCCACATTGTCATACGGGCTGTAGGACTTCATGTAAAAGTAATCTTCTGATTCCCTCGGATCTCCCCATTCGTCCCATTCCAGTGTAGTGAGGGGAATGGTAGTGTCGAGCATCGTAGTGACAACATCGACGAACGGCACTTCAGGGACGATGACTTTAAACAAATCACCAGCCATGTTAGCGACAGCTCCTGCCAGCAATCCACCCGCACTACCACCGCGAGCAGCTAGCTGGTCCGAAGTTGTGTAACCTTCCTCAATCAGATAATTTGCAGCAGCGATAAAATCCGTAAATGTGTTGCGCTTGTTCTGCATTTTTCCATCCTCGTACCAATGTTTCCCCATTTCCGATCCTCCGCGCACTTGCGCTGTGACTAACACAACTCCTTTTTCTAATACAGGAAGTCGATAAGGACTGAAATTTGGGTCACTGTTGGATCCATAGGAACCATACGCAGACAGGATAATGGGAGCGTGTCCATTATCGAATGCTCCTTCTTTATAAACAAGGTTCAATGGAACTTTTACTCCATCTTCAGCTGTAGCCCACAATTGTTTTTGACAGAAGTTTGAAGAATCATATTCACCGCTGACAAGAGCTACTTGTAAACACTGCTTTTCTCCAGTGAGCAGATCGAGTGCATACGTTGTTTCTGGCGTAAGCATCGATTCGAAGACAAGTAACACTTCAGGAGCATAGTAGCTTTGATTTGATTTAACTGAAACGGAATAGAGCGGCTCATCCCATTGAATCTGTTCCAACTGACCATTTTTTAGTTCCCAGATTTGCGTCAGTCCGTTTTCGCGTCCAGCGACAAATAGTTTGTCCTGGAAAGGATATAGCGCCTGAAGATAGCGATTTTCGCTATAGTCAACGACATTTTCACGAGTGTGCAAATTGTTGAGTGGAGAACGAAGCAGTTGGAAGTTTTGGGCTCCTTCGTTCGATAGAATCAGTAAATCCTCACCCCAGTGCTCGACGTCGTATTCGATACCATCACGTCGCGCATCTACTAGTTGCAGAGGGGAGAGTGGAGCATCGGCGTCAATTAGACGGATTTCACTCGTCGTTTTCGAATCCGCATGCACAACAATGTATTTGCCGCTTTGAGATTTGTTCATATAGAGGGTAAACGTCTCATCTTTTTCTTCATAGAGCAGTTCATCCTGATTTGGGTCACTACCTAAACGATGGCGCATGAAGCGGCTAGGACGCTCATTCTCATCGACTGTAATATAGAATATATACTCACTGCACCTGCTCCATTCCACACTGCCGTAGATAAACACATCCGTAATCCGGTCTGGTACAAGTTCTCCTGTTTCCAGGTCTTTCACAAAGATGGTATAGCGATCTGTGCCATCCCTATTTTCTAAATAAGCAAGAAGGCGATGATCGTTACTCCATTTTAGTGCTGTCACACTTAAATAGTCACTTGCCTTAGCCAATTTATTCAGATCGAGCACTACTTCCTCATGTACTTCAGATAGTAGTTCACGGCTAGATGCCTTCTTACGTGCATAGATCGGGTATTGTTTCGTTTTGTCCAAGCGGGAGTAGTAGAAATATGGCCCATGTTGCACAGGAACGTCAACTTCTGATTCAGGCACGCGGTCCACCATACTCTGAAAAATCTCTTCGGTTTGTTCCCTGAGAGGTTCCATAATTTCGTTGTAATAACGGTTCTCGTCCTCTACGTACTTGATGACCTCAGGGTTATTGCGGTCCTTTAGCCAATAATAGTCGTCTTCGCGTACATCGCCATGCAATTCATGAGGATGTGGGATTCGTTTAGCAGTAGGTGGTTTCATGTATTAAAATCTCCTTCCATCGATATATGTAATAGTTTCGCTATGCTCTAGGGAAATCCTTTTTTGTAAGAAGGTTCTGACTACATGAGAAAACAGAGTGTGTAGGATCCAATCATGAATATTCGTTGTAAAGTAAGCTCAAGTTGTGAAGAGTTCACGTTGTTAAACTTTTATCGAAAAGACGAGCTACATGTTTTCCATAAAATTTTGGTTCAGTCCAAACTTTTTTCAGAAGCTGCCCGTCAAACAAGTAAGACGTGAGCGCGACATGTTTAAAACTGGAGAAGGTGGATCATTTGTCATGACAAAAAATGAAAAGTTCGGACTGGTAGAGCGTTTTTTAATCGAAAATCAAAATGCTCATTACCGTCTTGCATACAGCTATGTGAAAAACAAAGAAAATGCACTTGATATTGTACAAGACTCGATTTTTAAAGCACTACAATCCATTGATCGTCTGGATGAAGTTAAGTATTTAAAGACTTGGTTTTATCGAATTCTGGTAAACACTTCCATCGATTTCATCCGGAAACATCAGCGAATGACGGTGATGGACGACGAAATTCTCGATGGCTACTTACCGAAAGCAGAAGACGAGCAGACAGATATGGATTTGCTAGATGCGCTTGATGCGCTCACACCTAATGAAAAGTCGTTAATTGTTTTACGTTTTTTTGAAGACCTTAAAATTGAAGAGGTAGCGTCTGTTCTTGGGGAAAATGTAAATACAGCCAAAACAAAGCTTTACCGAACTTTAAAGAAATTACGTTTAGAAATTGGAGAGGGGATTTAGGATGAAACAGATAAACAAACTTAAGAAGGAATATGATGATATTGAAATCCCTTCTGAATTGGACGAAATGGTGAAACAGTCTATAAAACGAGCTAAAGCCACAAAAAAGAAGCATTCTCCTTTGAAGCAGTGGTCGATTGGTGTAGCTGCAGCATCAGCATTATTCATCGGTAGCGTCAATGTCAGTCCCGCCTTGGCTCAATCGATGGCGAATGTACCTGTCCTTGGTGCCATAGTGGAAGTCTTCACAGTACAGACCTTAACGATGGACAAAGAGACTTATCAAGCGGAACTTAAAACACCTGCTATTACTGGGTTGGAAGACGAAGGATTGCAAGCATCGTTGAATGAAAAGTACACCGAAGAAAACAAAGAGCTCTTTAAGCAATTTAAAGAAGAAGTCGCGGACATGGAGGAGGTCGGTGCTGGCCATTTAGGCATAGATACTGGGTATGAAGTAAAAACGGATACAGAGCAAATGTTATCGATTGCTCGCTACTATGTGAATACAGTTGGATCATCTTCCACTACGATGAAATACGATACGATTGATAAGCATAATAATATTTTAATTAGCCTACCAAGTCTTTTCAAGGATGATTCCTATATAGAAGTAATTAGTTCCTATTTAACAAAAGAAATGAAGCAACAAATGGCGGACGACGAGGACATTTCGTATTTCGCATTCGATGGGTCAAATCTCGAATTCATGACTATCCAAGCTGATCAAGACTTCTATATTACCGCTGATCATAAACTCGTGATTTCTTTTGACAAGTACGAAGTAGCACCTGGTTACATGGGAATTGTCACATTTGAGATTCCTTCAGATATCTTGAGTGATGTCCTTGTAGGTGATACGTATATTCGCTAATTTGCTTTTTATCAGCAGCAGATGACTGATTTCGTCTGCTGTTGTCTCTATTTTTAATAGAAGAAATTCTAATCCTACATAAGCTAAAAGAACGACCCATTCACCATGAGAATATTCACAATGTGACAGGAGGATTTGTTTGAAATGAGTGCATTAAATCAACAAGAGACTAGGAAAAGGAAGAGGTTGAAAAAACGATATTTCGTAATTCTTCTACTCGTTCTATTTGGCACCGGGTTTTTTGTCGGGAAATCGTATTCTGCACGTGAACTCCCAAGTACGCCAGATGAATCATCAAGTTCACAAGAAACAATCGATCAGTCAGAAGAATCCAGTCCCCAACCTGAAGAGTCCGATAAGGAAGAACCGGTTAAAGAAGGACCTATTGTAGAAAAACCTGTTGTTGAAGAAAAAACGCCGGAAAAAGTAGTCTATTTGACGTTCGATGATGGCCCTAGCAAGTTGACTGAGCAGTTTTTAGATATCTTGCAGGAGCATGGAGTGAAAGCAACGTTCTTCATGCAAGGAAGCAATTTAAAGAAAGAACACTTACAGAAAAGTGTAAAACGTGCCGTAAATGAAGGCCATTACATTGGCGCCCACAGCATGACTCACAATTACAAAACGCTTTACACCAACCAGCAATTTGTGCCTGAGATGGTTGAAACACTAGACTTAGTCCACGAAATAACAGGAACGAACCCTCACTTAGTCCGTCCCCCTTATGGGTCAGCACCAGGGTTGAAAAACGAACAGATGCGATCACAACTTGCTGATGCACATATTAAAGTTTGGGATTGGACCATCGATTCGAAAGACTGGGAACTGGCGGGTAATCCCTCTCAAATTTTGCGGAATATCAAACAGGGTGCCACCACCGATAGGGAAATTGTCTTGATGCACGAAAAACCACAAACTTTGGAGGCACTCCCTGGGATTCTTAAGTTTTTCAAAGACCAAGGATACGAATTTGCTGTTTATGACGAGGCTCATCACTTTGTACTCAATTTCCAAAATGATTTAGAGCTATAGGAAAGATGACAATTCTATAGGAATGTAAAAGAAACAGTCTTAAATGTTTAATCATATATGTGAATTTGATGTTCAAAATGACACGCGAAAAGAATGCATGAATATAGTGACCCTTTACTAAAAGAGTTTTTAGTGATACTATTCATAAAATCAAATGCGACGAAGAGAAGAGTAAATAATTGTTTTCTTTCTAGAGAGCTCCGGTAGCTGAAAAGGAGTAAGAAATAATTATTGAAGCAAACCTCTGAGCAGCATCTCGGAACCTACAATAGGGGATAAGGTGCCAGGAGCTCCTGTTATAGAGCTAGAGTATACGCATGTTTTTCGTGTTGTACTTGATGAGATTAATATGGTGACATATTAATAAACTGGGGTGGCACCGCGATTATAGAATCTCGCCTCCAAGACACATGTCTTGGAGGTGGGATTTTTTTGTTGGTTAAATTTAATATAAGGGGGAGCTAAATGAGTGTTAAAAGGATAATTGACGGTTGGCGGTACCCCTCCATTCTGCTATTCAGCATTGGGATTTCAAGTGTTGGAAGTTGGATTTACTTCATCGCTTTAAATTTAATTGTTCTTAACCTAACTGAATCAGCAATGGCAGTCTCAGGATTGTATATCATAAGAGCTTTGTCGACCCTACTTACGAATAGTTGGTCCGGAAGCCTTATTGATCGTCGAAATAAGAAATATCTCATGATTATTCTTAGTTTTTTTCAAGCGTGTCTAATTGCTATATTGCCTTACTTTTCATCTCTTGTTCTTATTTATAGCATGGTATTTTTTATCACAATGGCGAGTTCTATGTATCATCCAACATCAATGACTTATATTACAAAGCTAATTCCGATGGAGCAGAGAAAACGTTTTAACGCCTTACGAAGTTTGCTCGATTCAGGAGCTTTTCTTACCGGTCCAGCGATAGCCGGAATTATGTTTGCAATAGGGACACCCAATATGGCTATATACTTGAATGCCGTTGCTTTACTTGTGTCAGCGTTTATTACAATGGCGATGCCTAATGTTGAGGCGGATGAAGAATTTTCAAGAACAGAAGATAGGAAGTTGACTGTTGGTCTACTGAAAGACGACTGGAAACTGGTCATACAGTTTACTCGAAACTATTCATATACCATGCTTATTTATTTTTTGTTTAGTGTCATGATCGTATTGATGACAGCTACAGATTCTTTGGAAGCTGCATTTGCAACCCGAGTACTCTCCTTATCTGAAAGGGATTACGGACTTCTGGTAAGTAGCGCAGGTGCAGGCTTATTAATGGGTTCGATAACGAATACATTCACTGTCGAAAAGGTACCTACTTCATGGTTAATTGGAGTAGGATCCCTGTTCACTGCAGTGGGATATATCGTATTCTCATCATCTACTACTTTTTTTATAGCAATTGTTGGTTGTTTTGTTTTATCGTTTGCCTCGGCCTTTGCAAATACTGGTTTTTATACGTTCTATCAAAACAATATACCTGTACATGTGATGGGAAGAATCGGAAGTATTTATGGGGTTATTGAGGCATTCCTAATCATCCTTCTAACTGTCATTTTCGGGTTAGCATCAGAAATGATTTCTATCAGAGTGGTTGTCGTTACCGGTTCTTGGAGTATGGCTGTAGTTGCCAGTACCTTATTTGTGTACAACATACGACCATCCAAATCTAACTTGTATTCCACTTCATTGAAAAAATTAAAAGCGGAATGAGAAGTGGGGGAGAAATAAGTTACTTTGAACAAATGTAATATTTTGGAGTAATAAAGACTTTTAAATTTTCAGTGTTTGTGCAATAATAAGTGAAATAGAATTTAAAAAGCGATGACAAGGAAAGTAAGTCAACCCCAATTTTCTAACAGAGAGCTTCGGAATCTGAAAAGAAGCAGGAAATAGTTGATTGAAAATGGCCTTTGAGCAGCAAAGTCGACTTTCATTTTAATGAGATAGACTTTGACGAGATGTGACACTCGTTATAAATGTCAAAGTACATGCGTAATACGATGTACTTACTGAGGCTAATGATAAAACTTGTTAGCGAATTAAGGTGGTAACACGAGGAAACCTCGTCCTTAGACATTCTTTATGTCTAAGGGCGAGGTTTTTTATTTTGGGGAGGGGAAAGGTATGACAATATTTATTGGAGGAGCTTGGCCATATGCAAATGGTTCGTTGCATTTAGGACATATCGCTGCGTTATTGCCAGGAGACATTTTAGCAAGATATTACAGACAAAAAGGAGAAAAAGTGCTCTATGTATCAGGTAGTGATTGTAATGGAACCCCGATTTCAATTCGTGCTAGCCAAGAGAATACGACTACAGAAATAATAGCTAACCGGTATCACGAAGAATTTGTGCAGTGTTTTCAAAAGCTAGGTTTTTCCTATGATTTCTACACACGTACTGACGCCAAACATCATCATGAGTCCGTACAAAACATATTCTTAAAACTATATAAGAACGGACATCTATATAAAAAGACGATAGAACAAGCTTATTGCGAAACAGATCATCGATTCTTGCCAGATCGGTTTGTTGAAGGGATTTGTCCGAATTGTGGAGCTAAAGCAAGGGGGGACCAATGTGATGCGTGTTCATCGATTTTAGATCCACTAGATTTAATCGAAAAACGGTGTAAAATTTGTGGAAATCCACCTGCTATTAAAGAAACAGAGCACTTTTACTTCTTGTTTAGTGAATTCCAAAAACGACTAGAGACATTTGTAGAGGAATCAAAGAAGGAAGGGAAGTGGCGTGAAAATGCGATTCGTTTGACCACAAGGTATTTAAACGAAGGAGTTCCAGATCGAGCTGTAACCCGAGATTTACCCAATGGTGTTGAAGTGCCCATTAAAGGCTTTGAAGGAAAGAAAATTTATGTATGGATTGAAGCCGTCGCAGGATATCTAACGGCAAGTATTGAGTGGGCGAAACAGCATGGAGAATCACTTGAAGACTGGTGGAATGAGGAAACTGTCTCTTATTATGTACATGGGAAGGATAACATCCCTTTTCATTCAATCATTTGGCCATCTATTTTAATGGGCATTAATAATCCTGCACTCCCTTCTCACATTGTTTCTAACGAGTATTTAACATTGGAAAAACAAAAACTATCGACAAGTAAGAATTGGGCAGTATGGGTTCCATATTATTTGGAGAAGTATGATGCAGATTCACTGAGGTACTTTTTGACAATCAATGCACCAGAAAACAAAGATACTGATTTTTCATGGAAAGAATTTGTGTATAGTCATAACAGTGAATTACTAGGTGCCTATGGCAATTTTATAAATCGTACACTTAAATTTATCGAAAAGTATTATGAGGGAAAAATACTCGTGGAAGAGATAGATACAGAAATTAGAGCGAAAACAAGAAATCTCTATCAAGATGTTGGTTTACTCATCGAGGATGCTCATCTAAAAAATGCATTAGAGCATATTTTTGAGTTTGTACGAGATGCAAACAAATATTTTGATGATCAAAAGCCATGGATTCAAGTTAAAGAAGACTTGTCTGCATGTAACCGGACAATGGCGAATTGCATCTACATCATTTCAAATCTTGCGCAGCTCCTAAATCCGTTTCTTCCATTTTCAAGTCAGCGTGTGCAAGAAATGCTAGGACTTAATGAAATGAACTGGGAGGAGATCGAGGTATCTGCACGGACCCTTAAAGAAATTAAACCGCTATACGCCAGAATTGAGCTAGAAAGGATTGAAGAGGAAATCGAGAATTTGAAAAAAGGAATCACTAATAGCTAGAAGTACGATGATTTTTGTAATTGATGGACATAAATTAGCAAATATTCTAAATCTAGATAAGAGGATTGTTATATCGGAATGAAGAAAATTAAAAGAGATTAAGTCTGTATTTTAGGAAGTATGGTGTGCAAGTAGAAGTAGAAGTTATTGAAAAGTTGGTTTGACCATAGTCTTTACAGAGGCACGGATTTTTAATAACAACATTGAAACAGGACAAAAAAATATGTAATAACAGGAGACTAAAAATGACGTTAACTAATTTTGAAGAATATGATGATCCAATTTTATATGATAAAGAAAATGAGGCGTATTTATCAGAACTACCATTTTTATTAAATTGGGCATCGAAAACAGAAGGAACTATTATTGATTTAGCTTGTGGTACGGGTAGACTGACAATTCCTTTAGCGAAAAGTGGATATAAACTTCTGGGTATAGATATGCATAAAGGAATGTTGAAGGAGGCTAAAAAGAAATCAACAAAGCTAAATTTGAAGGTGGATTGGGTGGAGCAAGACTGCACTAAACTGAATCTGCCGATAACAAGTAGTTTGATCTATTCAGTAGGGAATTCATTTCAACATTTCCTAACAAACGATGAGCAAGATGAATTACTAACCTCTGTATATAAGCATTTAGAAATTGACGGAGTTTTCATTTTTGGTACAAGATTTCCGAGTGTTGAAGAATTGTTGCAATCATGTACGGAAGAGTATTGGAAATCCTATACGGATTCTGAAACACTGAATCGAGTGGATGTTTACACGCTAAGTACCTATGATTCTTTAAATCAAGTTCAACACTATACAACTATTAGAAGATACAAAGCCAATGATGGTGAAGTTGTAGACGAAAAGAGAACAAACATAAGTTTAAGATATGTATTCCCTAGAGAAATGGATAGAATTTTGTTTTTACATGGTTTTGAGATTATCAACGTGTATAAAGATTGGAATGAAAGTCCATTAACTAACGATAGTTATGAGATGATCTACGTTTGTAAAAAAAGATAGCCAATCTAATTATAAATATGTTGGATTTCATAGATAAGGGAGGAAGAAATATGGAGTTTCCAAAATTAGAAACAGAAAGACTCAAATTAGTACAAGTAACGAAGGACCATATCGAGAGTTTCTATGAAATTATGTCGCGAGATGAAATTACTAAGTACTATGGTATGGACAGCCTGAAAAGTATAGAAGAAGCCTCCCGGATCATTGAATCTTTTGAGAGGACATTCAATAATAATCGCGGGATAAGATGGGGGATAGTAACCAAAGATAAAGGGGAATTTATTGGAACGCTCGGCCTGAACAATCTTAACAAATGGAGCAAAAAAGCTGAAATTGGTTTCGAGTTGCATCCTTCCTATTGGAAAAAGGGATACACTTCTGAAGCTGTAAAGGAAATAATAAGATATTCATTCGATGAGATAGGGTTGTATAGGATGGGAGCCGTTACTTATCCGCAAAATAGTCCATCCATCTTGTTGTTAAAAAAACTTGGTTTTTCAGAGGAAGGGAAACTACGTGGCTACTTATACCAAGGTAATCAATCACACGATGCTCTAATATTTTCGCTACTCCAACCAGAATTGTGAAAAATTGTTTCAGAATAAGTGAACTAGAACTCTACTTCGTGTACCACTATATAAGTTAAGTTTAGGAGGATCCGATGGATATTCGACTTGCTCAAACAAAAGACGTTGAACAATTAATAAAAATGCGATGGGATTTTACCGTCGAGTATGACGAAAGTAAGAAAGAGGAATCGTATGAGGGTTTTAGAGATGAATGCCAAACGTTTTTGGATGATGCACTTAACAGTAGCCAGTGGTTTGTTTGGGTTGCGGAAGAAAATGAAAAGATTGTATCTCACATTTACGTGGAGTTAATACAAAAGGTACCTCGTCCAGGCAAGACAACACATCCATTTGCATACATGACAAATGTTTATACTGTGCCTGAATACAGAAATAAAGGGATTGGAAGTCATGTATTAAGTTCAGTGAATAAGTGGGTAAAAGAAAATAATTTTGAATTTGTAATCGTATGGCCAAGTGAAGATTCCTTTAATTACTATAAGAAAAATGGCTTCGTCCATTTTAATGAACCCATGGAATATTTCCCTCATTAAATTTTCTAAAGGTGGTTTTGAAATATACGGACTTATTTACTTAATCATTGTATTGGGACTATTAGTCTTATTCTTTATATCATTTTTTCTTTTTATTAAGAGGGTATTAAGAAGTTCTGCAGTGAGGGAAAGTGATTCATTAAAAAATGGAGAAGAACTCCATATAATTATCAAACAAAATGAAAAGATTATATCCTTATTAGAAGAAAAGTGATGGGTGGATAGGTGAGATGAATCTATTTATTGAGAGGTTAACAGGCGTAGATGCGGAAGATTTGTATAAGTTTGAACTTGAAAACAGAAACTTTTTCGAAGAAACGGTACCTACTCGAGGAGATGACTACTATAAGCCAGAGGTTTTTAAAATTAGGCATGAAACCTTACTTGAAGAACAAGCCGAAGGGATTTCCAGTTTCTACTTAATTAAAGATGTAAATAGTTCTATTCTTGGAAGAATTAACTTAGTAGATATTGATGTGACTCATAAAATCGCTCATTTAGGCTATAGAGTGGGACACCTACATACAGGGAAAGGTGTTGCAAAAAAAGCACTGGAATTATTACTAGAAATAGTAGGACAGCAAGATGTAAAACAAGTGAAGGCTGTGACAACAACTAATAACATAGCTTCTCAAAAAGTATTAGAGAAAAACGGATTTAAACAGACGGCATGCGATGTTGAAGAATTTGATATGAATGGCCAAAAGGTAAAATTTATTTATTATAGATGGAGTAGTCAGGTTTCAAATTGTTAAAATAAGGACGCTAATTCGCAATGAGACTTAGCGTCAACTAGATACATAAGCGCCAGTTAGAAGGAGAATATGATAATGAAAAGAATATTACTTTTGTTGTTAATCATTACGATTTTAGCTGGTTGTACTGGAATAGCGTCAAACACTACTTACAAACAAGCACAAGGAACAGTTATCTTAGATGACCAAGAGTATACAATGGCTGTAGGTGAATTCGAATGGCGAGAAAAGAATTTTTAGCTCAGAAAAATTGATAGTTCAGAGATTCATGAGCAAACTGAGGAATTCGATACCTTGCAGGGTGAACAAGGTGGGAAATTGAAAATTAAAATCGATCAAAATCCTTCTTCCATCTCAATCCATCAATTGAGTGAAGATCATTCCCGTGCGATTGTTGAACTTAAAGACAATGAAATGACCTTGCCACGGAAAGCGGGGTATTATATTTATGAAGTGAATGTAGTGTGGGACCATGGAAGAGCGACTTATTTGTTTGATGTATCTATAGAATGAAATTCCTCCCATTTGATGGGATACATATGTTTACAGTCGACAATTATATCCGTTCAATCTAATAGAAAAAGCAATTGTCACCATATAAATATGAACATCTTGGGGGATAAAATGAAAATCAAACCAACAAAAAACATCTTACAGACCTGGATCGAAACTTATGTTCCAGAAAAAGATTTGTTTTTTCTAACGAAAGAAGATCTTATTACTAGAATCGATAGTTCAGGTGTGTTGATAGTACCCATTGAAGAGTTTTTTAATAATAGTACATATATGCAAATAAACTATGTAAATAGTTGTGAGTACTGTAACGAATAGTACAGAGGTAACTGCTAGTGAATTATGTGAGACTCTATCGTGGCTGATACAGACATTTGATAACATCAAAGCTCATAATGTTAGCATCTGTTTTCCCTAGAGGATTCCTTTCTAATAGATGGTCACAAACGTTCATAAAAATAAATTAGTTAAGAAAGCGTTTTCCAGTTGGGGTCGTCCAATCGGATAACGCTATTTTTATGAGGTGATTTCAAACCGTTGAAATATCGCAATATAACAACTTTCGTGTTATCCATTGACTAGTTCAATGCTTTCATGCTAAAAATTATACATTGAAATAATTAATATTATATTTATGAATGTATATGCTTAAGAATATGGCTTGAGCGTTTCTACCGGGTAACCGTAAACTACCGGACTACATTAAAGAATGACTAGTTATCGTGTTTATCATTAAATGCATTTCTTTCTTCTTTTTGTAAATCTGTAACCTGGGTATGTATTTACCTGGGTTTTTTTGCAATTATCTCGAATTTAAGTTGACATCTTGAATTTCATAAGTCCACAAGCGTATCTTTAAGTCTTTTATGAGGGAGCTACTCATACCCTCCATGGAATTGTTAGAGTACAGAAAATTGAATTGGGACCTGTACTTTTTTATGAATGATTGCCTTCCAAAGTTTCAAATCAACACAAGGCTTTAATCCAATTATTATGTTATTAACTATTCATACAAACAATAATTAGTAAAAAGGTTGGGAATCTAAAATGACGAAAAAACAAATTTACTTTAATCATGATGGCGGAGTCGATGATCTGGTTTCATTATTTTTACTACTTAAGATGGAGAATGTGGAATTGACAGGGGTATCGGTTATTCCAGCGGATTGCTATTTGGAGCCGGCGGTAGTAGCCAGCAGAAAGATCATCGATCGCTTTGGTGAAGGTGGTCTCGAAGTAGCCAAATCTAATTCGCGCGGAAAAAACTCGTTTCCATCAGATTGGCGCATGCATGCATTTTTTGTAGATGCACTACCGATTTTAAATGAATCCGGGGAAGTCAATACACCTGTAGCAGACATGCCTGCGCATCTTCATATGATAGATAAACTTAGCAATACCACTGGAAAAACAACGTTATTATTCACGGGACCTCTTACTGACCTTGCACGAGCATTGGATGAGGCACCAGAGATTGAAGAGAAGATTGAGCGATTGGTTTGGATGGGAGGTACATTTAGAGAAGCTGGGAATGTACATGAACCCGAGCATGACGGAACGGCAGAGTGGAATGTGTTTTGGGATCCGGAAGCTGCTGCACGAGTATGGGAAACTAATATAAAAATCGATCTCGTCGCGCTTGAAAGTACTAATCAAGTACCTTTGACTTTAGATGTGCGAGAACGTTGGGCTAAAGAGCGAAACTATATTGGCGTCGACTTCCTCGGTCAATGTTATGCAATGGTTCCACCTCTAGTTCACTTTTCAACAAATTCGACTTACTATTTATGGGATGTTTTAACGACTGCATTTGTTGGCAACAGTGATCTTGTTAAGGTACAAACAATTAACAGTGTTGTCATCACAGAAGGACCGAGCCAAGGACGTACAGTTGAAACCTCTGAAGGTCGCCCGGTGAATGTAGTGTATGATGTGAATCGCGATGCTTTCTTTGACTACATGACGGACTTAGCGAAGAAAGTAACGGGGGAAAACTCAAAATGATGGAGAAAAAACTCGCTACTATTGATACAGTTACAGCTGGTGTCGACACGATAGCGATTTTAACAGCTCTTCACAATTTTTAAGTTGAAGGCATTATGATCACTGGCGGAAATGTTCAATTTGATCGGCATATGGAAATTACATTAACTACAGTTCAAGTGGCTGGTACAAGCGGACAAGTACCTGTTTATAAAGGATGCGAGCGTCAGTTACTTGGACAAGGTGAAAAACAAAAGATTGTATAGCGCTTCTATAGATTTTATTTGCAAGACGGGAGAGAGACGATGCAATACATTTGGGGAATTATAGGGATTATCAGCATATTAGCAATTGCACTAGTACTTTCTAAAGACCGAAAATCCATCAATCCAAGAACCGTTATAGGCGCCTTAGCCTTCCAACTGATTTTTGCATTTATCGTGTTGAAATGGGAATTTGGAAGAACGATTTTGCAATTCATTTCAAAACTTGTTCAAACCGTGATTGACTCTTCCAATGAAGGAATCCAATTCGTGTTTGGTGGCGTCCTTAACGCAGATAATGCCGGTTTTACCTTTGCATTTCAAGTGTTGCCGATTATCATTTTCTTCGCTTCATTAATCTCAGTTCTTTATTATCTTGGGATTATGCAGTTTGCAACCAAAGTCATCGGTGGAATTTTGTCGAAAATTTTACAAACTAGTAAGACTGAGTCAATGTCAGCAGCAGCTAATATCTTTCTAGGTCCAACTGAAGCCCCATTGGTAGTCAAACCTTATATTGAGAAAATGACCAAATCCGAATTGTTTGCAGTTATGGTAGGTGGGATGGCTTGTGTGTCAGGAGCTGTTTTAGGCGGATATGCAATTATGGGTGTCCCTCTAGACTATTTATTGGCTGCAGCATTTATGGGCGCACCTGCTGGATTGTTATTCGCGAAAATAATCATTCCTCAAACAGAACCAATTGATTTAAACGAAGATGTTCAAATGGTTAAAGACGATGAATCGGTAAATGTCATCGACGCAGCATCACGAGGAGCCATGGATGGCTTGAAAATAGCAATAAGTGTGGGTGCCATGCTCATCGCCTTTATCTCTCTTATCTTTTTACTGAATACGATAATTGGAGCTGCTGGTGGTGTATTTGGTTTTGAATCGTTAACACTAGAACAGTTATTAGGTTATCTATTGGCTCCACTTGCTTTTGTCATTGGAATTCCTTGGGATGAAGCCGTACAGGCAGCGTCCTTTATTGGACAGAAGTTCGTACTGAACGAATTTGTTGCCTACTCCTCATTTGCACCTGAAATAGATGATCTGTCACCTAAAAGTGTAGCCATGATTAGTTTTGCACTTTGTGGTTTTGCAAACCTTTCATCTTTTGCTATGTTGGTCGGCGGATTGGGAGGAATGGCACCTTCAAGAAGAAAGGACATTGCAGAGCTGGGAATGAAAGCGATTATTGCTGCAACGTTGGCGAATCTGTTGAGTGCTACAATCGCAGGTATGTTGATTTAAAACAGTGACCAATGCCTGTGTAAGAAACAAACAAGAACGTTTAAATAATCTAGAAACTTGGATGCACTGACCGACAAAAATCTGGAAACTACAAATTTACAGCACAATAATGGAATTCAAGAGCCGTTAACTGCCTCCGTGGCAGTTGACGGCTTTTAATATATCAGTGAATAACTACCGTACATCAACCTACGCTTCATCCTCAATGGCTTTTAATCTGCCGTATTCCTCCACTGTCTACTCAAAAATATCTTTTTTATCTGAAAATTATCATATTAAACAATATAGTGAACCTCATCATGTAAAGCAAATAAAGAGAGACTTCTGCGGCATATTTAGAAACAAAACATCATAGAGTTTCTATTGTGGCATATAGTGTTGAGATTAAAGATAAGGTAGGTGGTTTTTTGGACTATCAATCGAATCGTTTGGGACAAATCCCTCCGTATTTGTTTGCAGAAATCAATAAGAAGAAGGCTGCAATGATTGGGGCGGGAGTGGATGTGATCGATTTAGGAATTGGGGATCCTGATTTGCCAACACCGCCGCATATTGTCGAGAAATTAGTAGAAGAGATGCAAGATCCTGCGAACTTCAAGTATCCCAGTTTCATAGGATGCCTTGAATATCGTCAGTCCATTGCTGATTTCTATTTACGACAATATGGTGTAGATCTCGATCCAGAAACAGAAGTACTAGCCCTCATCGGCTCGAAAGAAGGGATTGCTCATCTGATTCCAACACTGATCGATCCTGGGGATACGGTATTGATACCAGATCCTAGCTACCCCGTCTACAGAATGGCAACGTTACTAGCGAATGGAAAGTATTACGACATGCCTTTACTGAAAGAGAATAATTTCGAACCAGATTTTAGTTTAATTCCTCAAGAAGTCATAACCCGTTCCAAACTGATGTTTTTAAATTATCCAGGGAATCCGACTTCGGCTACTGTTGATATTGAATTCTTCAAAAAGGCAGTCGCTTTTTCAAAAGAACATGGCATCCTGATCGCTCATGATTCTGCTTATAACATGGTGACGTATTCGAACTATACCGCGCCAAGTATTCTGCAGGTCGAGGGTGCTAAAAAAGGTTCGGTCGAATTCGGTTCGCTTTCGAAAACCTATAATATGACAGGTTGGAGAATCGGATATGTAGTTGGCAATAAAGAAATCATTAAAGCGCTATCAGTCCTAAAGAGTAATACGGACACTGGACAATTCACGCCGATCCAGAAAGCAGCTGCATTTGCTTTAAATAGCGACCAGAGTTGTGTTACAGCACATAACGGCATTTACGAAGAAAGAATGGCTGTCGTGTTGGATGGTCTCTCCTCTATCGGCATACAGGTAGAGCCTCCAAAAGGAAGTTTATTTGTTTGGGCACCAGTTCCGAAAGGCTTTACTTCAACGGAATTTGTCACAAGTGTTCTAGAGAAAACAGGCGTAATCGTTACACCCGGCAATGCCTTTGGCCCCGGTGGAGAGGGGTATTTCCGCATCTCACTGTCGGTTCCGAATGAACGTTTATTCGAAGCAATTCATCGAATCAAAGAAAGCATTTAACAGATACGTAAAATGTTGAAGGAGGCAGTTATATGATAAATCGTAAAGGAATTCAAGTTGTTCATCCATCTAAAAAAGGGACAAAGGATAGCGGAGGCATTGACACGAAAAAACTTCTTAACTACATCGACGGTGAGTGGTGCGAATCCTCTTCCGGTAAATTTGTCGACGTGCTAAATCCAGCGAACGGAAAAGTGTTGGGGGAAGTCACACAGTCAACTGATGAAGACGTGGATCGTGCGGTCCAAGCTGCAAAAAAAGCACAAAAAGAATGGCGTCTTGTTCCGGCACCTGAGCGTGCAGAATACTTATATACAATAGCAACCCTACTGAAAGACCGGAAAGAAGAATTATCGCAAATCTTGACTAGTGAAATGGGCAAAGTGATTGACGAAGCTCGCGGAGAAGTACAAGAAGCGATCGATATGGCTTATTACATGGCAGGAGAAGGCCGTCGCCTGTTTGGGGATACGGTTCCGTCAGAGCTGCGCAACAAATTCGCGATGAGTGTACGTGTGCCAATCGGTGTTGCGGGACTGATCACACCTTGGAATTTTCCGATTGCAATTGCTTCTTGGAAGTCGTTTCCGGCCCTTGTTTCAGGGAATGCAGTAGTATGGAAACCTGCAACAGAAACACCAATCATCGCATACGAATTCGCGAAAATTTTTGAAGAAGCAGGATTACCGAAAGGTCTGATGAATTTAGTGAATGGTTCCGGAAGAGAAGTAGGGAATGCAATGGTCGAACACCCGGATATCGATTTGATTTCTTTTACTGGGTCAAATGAGGTTGGTAGTGCTATCAATTCCCGTGCTGGAGAACTATTGAAAAGAACATCTCTAGAAATGGGAGGAAAAAATGCTGTCATTGTATTGGAAGATGCGGATCTCGATCTTGCAGTTGACGGTATATTGTGGGGGGCATTTGGTACAAGCGGCCAACGGTGCACAGCGACAAGTCGAATTATCGTTCATCAGGATGTGAAAGAAGACCTGGAGAACAAGCTTGTTGACCGAATTGGTGAATTATCGCTTGGTGATGGGGCAGACGAAACAGTAAAAGTAGGTCCAGTGATCAATCGTTCATCTCTAGGAAAAATCCATGAGTACGTGAAAATCGGTCTCGAAGAGGGAGCTACACTTCTTGCTGGGGGAAGTATGATAACAGATAGCGGACTCGTTACTGGGAATTTCTATGCGCCAACCATATTCACCGATGCAACGGTTGATATGAGAATTGCTCAAGAGGAAATCTTTGGTCCAGTAGTCTCAATTATTCCGGTGAACAGCCTGGAAGAAGCCATCGAAGTGAACAATAGTGTGGAATTTGGATTGTCCAGCTCAATCTTCACCGCTAATGTCAATCTAGCTTTCCAAGCGATGAGGGATCTCGATACAGGGATTGTTTATATCAATGCGGGAACGACGGGAGCAGAAATCCATCTGCCTTTCGGAGGGACAAAAGGGACTGGAAATGGACATAGAGATTCAGGTGTAGCTGCACTTGATGTCTATACAGAATGGAAATCCGTCTACGTGGATTACAGTGGGAAATTGCAACGAGCACAAATCGATAACTATTAAATTTAGAATATAGTAGCTGCCAGCAGTATTGACGCTGAATCCTCGTCAGTAGTGCTGGCGGCTTTTGAATTTTTTGTAGTCTTATTAAGAAAGGTTCACGAATCATTCCTATGGCTTGGACATATAGTTAACTAACTTGTACCTCAATGGCGTGGGACAAACAATCGATACGGACAAGGTGAAAGGTGGAGATGTAAATCTCTAATTGAAAGCGCTCGTAAATATTAAATTTGGAGGGGTAAAGATGAAAAAAATGTTGTGGCTATCTATTTTATCACTAGTATTAGCGGCAGTACTTGCAGGGTGTGGAGGGAAAAGTAAGGAAAAGGCTGAAAAAGCAGTCACGACAGCTGTGGCAGATCGGATCACAGATTCTAAAGTCATGAAAGTAGCTTTTGAAGGGACATACCCACCGTTTAACTTTCTCAACGACAAGGACGAGTTCCAAGGATTTGATGTAGACATTTCAAATGAAATCGCTAAAAGATTGGGCGTTGAAGCTGAATTTATCGCAACGAAATGGGATGGACTAATCGGAGGACTTAAAGCTGATAAATTCGATATTATTATTGGTCAGATGACGGTCACAGAAGAACGTAAAAAAAGCGTAGACTTCACAGATCCATACGTTGTGACTGGTTCTGTTTTAGTAACGCGCGAAGACACAGATGATATAACCGAACTCGCTGATATTAAAGGGAAGAAAGTAGGCGTGGGTGGGGGAACAACTTTTGAGGAAGTTGCGAACAGTGTTGATGGTGCAGATGTAAAGTTGTATAAAGCTGTAAGCGATTACATTCAAGATTTAACGAATAAACGCCTGGATGTCATCATCAATGACCAGTTGCTAATGAACTATAACATCAAAGAGAACAACTTACCGATTAAAGTCACCAGCGACATCTTAAATAAAGATGAAATTGGAATGGCTGTTAATAAAGGAAATGAAGACTTTGTAGAAAAAGTGAATAACGCACTTAAGGAAATGAAAGAAGATGGAACTTATAAAGAAATTTATAAAAAGTGGTTTGGAACAGATCCTTTAGACAAGTAATAATTCCCTAGAGTAACCAGAAGCAGGAGGTTGTTTACTCTAGGATTTTCTTTCATAAAAAATTGACAGAGGTGAACAAATTATATGAGAGTAGTCGTTTTAGGAACTGGGATGATTGGCACAACAATCGTTAGCGAAATGGCAAAATTCGAAGAAATTGAATCGGTCACGGCAGTCGATGTCAGACAGGAGAGTATCGATAAATGTCTCGAAATTGCGGATAATCCAAAGGTGTTTGGAAAGACGGTAACGTTGTCAACGGAAGATGATTTCATAAAAGTACTCGAGGGATCGGATGTAGCAGTTGGATGTCTCCCTCATTCGTTAAGCTTAACCGCTGTAAAAGCTGCAATCGCTTCACAATGTCATTTAGTAGATTTGGTTGGGTCCATGTTTAAAGAAAAACTAGAATTACATACTCAAGCAAAAGAGGCTGGAGTCACGATTATCCCAGGGTGTGGTGTTGCGCCTGGCATCACAAACTTCCTTGCAGCACAAGGAATCGAAATGCTTGATGAAGCCGATGAAGCAGTTCTGATTTGCGGGGGGATTCCTAGATGGCCAGTTCCACCACTTTGGTACCAGGTCGTGTTTCGACTAGAAAGTGTATTAGGGCTCTATACAAAGCCTGCATTCGCAATCAAAAATGGTGAAATTGTAGAATTACCGGCCCTCTCAGAGCTTGAGTCAATGTCGTTCCCTTACCCGGTTGGTGACTGTGAAGCCGTCATAACTGATGCACATAGCACTGCATTCACGTTAAAAGGAAAAGTGGGCAACTTAACTGAAAAAACAGTTCGCTATCCTGGCCATTGGGAGAAGATGAAGGTATTAGGTGAGTTGGGCTTTTTAGATAATAAGCCAATTGAAGTCGAAGGGGTCATCACTACTCCCGTAAAAATATCTGAGAAGATACTTGCGCCAAAAATGGTAGGGGTATCAAATGAAGATGTAACGGTTGTTCGAGTGGAAGTTAAAGGTACTAAAGATGGAAAATCTAAAAACTATACATGGGAAATGGTTGATGTGTACGACCATGAACGAAATATATCTTCCATGGCAAAAACAACTGCACTTCCCGCTGCACTAGCGGCAAAGTGGATTGCAGAGAAAAGGATACTAGAAACAGGTGTGGTCCCTATAGAAACAATCATTGTTAACGAGAGGTTTGATCCTTTTATTGAAGAACTAAAAGAGCTGGGAATTCACATTGAATTTAAGGGTTAGCATTTAGAGTGATTTGGCTTGCTCGATAGAAAGTCTGGAAGGAAGTGAAGTAGTGGATGTCACGATAATAATTGACTCATTGCCCTCCCTATTAAAAGCAACAATCATGACGCTTTTTTTAAGTTGTATATCAGTACTCATAGCACTGGTGATAGGATTTTCCACAGCGATTATCCGAATTCTAAAGATCAAAGTTGTCTATCAAATCGCCAGTATCTATATATCCGTAATTCGTGGAACCCCACTTCTTGTACAAATATTTGTCATTTACTATGGATTGCCTCAAATCGGTATTTCACTAGATCCTATTTCTTCGGGGATTATGGCACTAAGTCTAAATGCGGGTGCCTATCTTTCTGAATCATTCCGTGCATCCATCCTCGCTGTCGACAGGGGCCAGATGGAAGCTGCTATTTCAATGGGGATGACATATGGGCAAGCGATGAGAAGGATAATTATCCCTCAAAGTCTTCGGATTGCAATTCCGACATTATCAAACTCATTTATCGTTCTAGTGAAGGATACATCGCTAGTCTCTGTCATAACCGTTACTGAACTACTGCAAATGTCTAGTTTGATCATTGCAAAAACGTTTGAGCCGCTAACGATTTATTTAACAGCAGCAGCCATTTATTGGATTCTGATAACGTTCTTTACTACATTGCTGGA
Source organism: Sporosarcina sp. ZBG7A (assembly GCF_000813425.1). Taxonomy (GTDB): domain Bacteria; phylum Bacillota; class Bacilli; order Bacillales_A; family Planococcaceae; genus Sporosarcina. The sequence goes on along the minus strand of NZ_JWIB01000044.1, from coordinate 878 downwards.
TAAATTCGAAAAGCGCTCATCAAAGCATTTAGTTCGATAACGAAGGTAGGAAATCTAGGTTTAGGGGGAGGGTATCTTGCAGGTTATTGAAGTTAAAAATCTTAAAAAAGCATTCGGAGACAATCCGGTTTTAGATGGAGTCGATTTGGCTGTAAACAAAAGTGAAGTCGTCGTTATAATGGGGCCAAGCGGTTCAGGAAAATCGACTTTTCTCAGATGTTTAACCTATTTAGAAGAGCCGAACGAAGGCATTATTAGAATCGGTCCACATGAACTACATACAGGTGGAAAAGTGGATCGAAAACGCAAGAAAGAGATTAGGGAGTTACGAAAGAAAACTGGTTTTGTTTTTCAATCATTTAATCTATTTCCGAATAAGACTGCCATTGAAAACGTGATGGAAGGTCCCTTGACTATTTATGGCGTGAAACCGGCCGAAGCAAAGGAATTAGCGGAATCCCTTCTTAGCAAAGTAGGTCTTGGAGATCGTTGTGATCATTATCCTTCCCAGTTGTCAGGGGGTCAACAGCAACGCGTGGCGATTGCTAGGGCGTTATCTCTAAATCCTACCGTCATGCTCTATGATGAACCTACGTCTGCTTTGGACCCTGAACTAGTCAGAGAAGTTCTACAGGTCATTAAAGATTTGGCAGAAGAGGGAATGACCATGGTCATCGTTACACATGAAATGAATTTCGCGAGGGAAGTGGCAGATCGAGTGATTTTCATGGATGGCGGTGTCATTGTCGAACAAGGGGACCCCAAGGAACTATTTGATAATCCGAAGGAAGAACGGACAAAAAGATTTCTTACGATGGCGGAGTGAAATCGATGTTTGCATTCTGGTCATGAGGTACACAAATAAAAGCAAGAGGAGA
>NZ_JWIB01000043.1 GCF_000813425.1 Sporosarcina sp. ZBG7A | reverse complement strand
CCATCCGCTTTTTACTGTTCTATCCTTAAGCAGAGCACGAGCAACCTCCACCGGTACCACAACTGCCTCCGCATGATGATTCGGTTACAAACGTATTGTCACTTGGCAATTTTACGGATTCTGATACAGAATGTGCAATGGCTGCACTAATTTCATCCAACATATATTGGACGTCATTCTCCGCAAGTCGCAAAGCTGCAACTTTTTCATTCATATCTAATGCTCGTTTATCGAGTCGTATCGATTTCATAACTCTATTATAATCCGGATGGTATCTTCCGAAGCGCTGCACCTCTTCATAACGGTCTTTCATCTCAGAAAAATCACGGATTTGCTTGACTAAATCCGGATCACTGTAAACCGCTTGATGAGCGACGCGGTATTCGAAAAGTACGTCGGATGTCAAAATCATCTCGGCCAATTCGTCTGTCTGTTCGATGATGGCAAGCCATTCGTCGGTCATCATCATAAGTGAATTCCCTCCATTCCTCCCCATTATACCAAATAGAGGGAGCAAACGCATCACTTGTTCATTCCTGAAGTGTTTCCAACTGATGAAGGGCTGTCATCGCTTCTGCGAAATCAGACATCATAATTTCCTTACCAGCAATGTATTGCGAAGTTTCATGACCTTTTCCAGCAATAAGCACAATATCATTTGGCTCACTTGCAGCGATTGCTTGGTGAATTGCACGTTTTCTATCCATTACCACTTGGATTGCTGAAGGATTTTCTGTTCCTGCTAAAATATTTTGCACAATCTCCAATGGATGCTCACTACGAGGATTATCAGATGTGAGTACTATGGTGTCACAACAATTTTCAGCGATTTTACCCATGATAGGTCTCTTCTCTTTGTCTCGGTCTCCCCCACAACCGAATACACAAATGAGTTTTTTTGGTTCCAAACTTGCTACTGCTTGCAAGGCAGCAGATAGCGCATCCGGGGTATGTGCATAATCGATGAACACCCGCCTCCCTTCATGCTCCACAAGTTGCATACGACCTTCAGGTAATTTTAAGAGACGAAAAGATGAAAAAATCTCCCTCTCTGGAAACCCTAATAACTTCACAACAGATGCTGCTGCCATCGCATTTAACCGATTATGCTCTCCCGGGGGCAACGATCCGATTAACTCTTCTGAGGGCATATACCCCCCTGCGACATTTCTTCCAAACAAGTGTGTTGGTAACTCGACATCTCTAACAATTTCCATACACTCACTGTCTTCACAATTTACGACGAGTTGTTCAGACAACGAACACAGCTTTTTTTTCGCCGCGATATAATTCCCACGTCCCCCATGCTCATCAAAATGATCTGTTCCGATATTCAAAAAGACACCTATGGATACTCGACAATGAGCGAGCCTTTCCTTTTCTAATCCGAGGGAAGAAGCTTCTAGTGCAACATGAGTAACACCTCGATCTCTGCATTTCCTTAACAATGGATGTAAGTATTCTGCAGTAGGCGTTGTAAGAGGGGGGATCTCTTCATCCATCTTTTCCCCATCTATATAACAACCAGTTGTTCCAAGTACAGCCGTCTTAATACCAAATTGTGCGAGCAACTGGCCGATGAAATGGGTCACAGTAGTTTTTCCATTTGTACCTGTGACTGCAATTATCGTCAAATCATCTGCAGGAACTCCAGACAATTGTGCACTACTATAAGATAGGAATTGCTTACAGTCTGGTACTGTCACAACGGCTACGCCTCGCTGATTCCATTCGGAAAACTTACTTTCCAATACCGACCGGTCGATGACAATCGCTGCGACTCCTTTCTCAAGTGCTTCTTCAATCGACTCAATGCCATCATGTTTAGCTCCTTTTCTAGCGACGAACAAACAATTCTTCTTAATACGTTTCGGATGCTCTGTAACTGACTCAATTGTGACGTCCCTCCAGTTCCCACGGATCGTACACGGCCAATCTTTTAATAATTCGATCAGATGCAAATCAGCTTCTCCTTCCCGAACGTTTTTACTCTCAGGGAATATAGTAAGAGTGAACCTACCACAGAGTATGAAATGTTTCGGGTAAATGTCACGAAGAAAGTTGGGAGAAGAGATGATCATCCAAAAGTTTGGTGGCGCAGCGATGAAAGATCGTGCTATGCGCCGTTTATGTATTGATCGAATACAGGAAGGTCTAAATTTAAATGACAAGGTCATCGTTGTCGTGTCTGCGATTGGGCGACAAGAAAGCCCGTATTCAACAGACAGGCTCCTGAGCATTACACCGTCCTTAAAGTCCTCTACAGCTCCATGGGACCTAGCTGCAGCGTGCGGGGAGCTGCTAGCATCTGCTGTCTTAAGCGCAGAATTAGAGGAAGCAGGTACTCCTAACAGGATTATGCACAGTGTGAACTCAGGCATAAGAACCATTGGCTCCTTTGGTAACGCAACAATCGAGACAATCGAGACAAGCTATATCGAACAAACCTTTCAGGATCATAATTGTTTAATCATCCCTGGATTTCAAGGGATGAATGCAGCTGGAGATTATATGACATTAGGTCGAGGAGGCAGTGATTTGACTGCAATTGCTCTTGGTAGCAGTCTGGATGCCAGCCATGTCGAGTTTTTCAAGGATGTCCCAGGTGTCATGTCGGCAGACCCTCATATCTATCCAGATGCTAAAAAATTCGATTCGCTGACAATCGATGAATTCCTTCCCCTATTAGACTGCGCGAGACCGATTATTCAAAAACGAGCAGCACTTCATGCAAAAAAAACAGCAATCCCTCTCTGCGTAAGAGGAATCGCTGTGGCTGAAGAGGGTACTTGGATAGTTCCCCACTCATCTTAAAAACCCTATTCTTTAGTTGGTTTTTCAACTTCTTGTATTAAATTTTGCGTATAATAATTTCCATACACTCCAGTACCAATATGTGTAAAGTTTTTATCCAACAAGACTTCTTGGTGGGCAGGAGAATTCAACCAACCATGAACCGCTTCAATTGCATCCGTATAATTTAACGCAATATTTTCTCCTGCTTTTTTAACGTCTATCTCAGCAAGTTTCAGCCGATTGGCAAGTGTACCCGATGTCGGTGAATCTTGGGAAAAATAATTTTGTAATGCCATTTCTTTACTATGTTCGCGCGCAACCAGTTGAAGTTGGTAGTCACGCTTCAATTTGTCGACACCATGATTCTCCCGATAAATGTTAGTGATATCGAGAATTTGACGTTCAAGAGCCCTATCTACAGCCATCTGATCTTCAGACGAAGGCTTCTTCACTTCCATGAGCTCCCCTTTATAGAAAAGATCATAAGGTTGCTGCATGACAAGAGTCATCGGGTCAATGAACCGTACACCTTCCAGCTCTTCCCCTGTTTCATCTATATATAGTTGAGTGAAAAGACCTTCTGATTGAATGAGCATTTTGTTTTTAATGTCATCCCCATTTAGCACAAATGTGTACTGATTGTCCCCAACCACCACTTCCAGTTCTGACTCAATAATTGTGCTTCGATAGATATCTTGACTATTTTGTCCATTTACATAAGGATAGACATCTGCTTCTCGATCTGCACTATATATCTGATTCACTTTACCGTCTGCGACTCCTGCCATAATCATTGGATTTGCATTATAAATCCACCATTCAAATCCAAAAACAGAAAGATCCTTTCGATCTGGTTCTCCAAACAGTTTCGTCAATTCTTCTGAAGATTGCCCGACCACTGTCGAAATTCCTTTTTCGGGTCGTTTTGCATTACTATCGCCTTGCTGTTCGAAAGAGCTCTCGCCGCTAATAGCAGTTCCAGGCTGAACAGGTGACTCCAATGGCTCATTCTCCCTAATTCCATCATCCCAAAAGTAAAATACCAGAAGTGCAATCAGGAATAACACAAGCACTTTCCATAATCGTTTCAATTCCCCACCCCTTCTTACAGCTACCACACACATAACTCACTACCTTATTGTAATCAACATTAGATGAATAAGTCATCCATTTCTCACCTGTCTCCTAAAATACGCTTCAAGACACAATGTTGCCATTGCAACCAACTTCCTTTTGTTCTATGATTATAGACGAATAGCAATCGATTGACTGTTGCATAAGGAGGAAGCTAATCAATGGATTTTGTAAACACAGGTATTGAAGAGCTGGCTGTTAGCCTAATCGATCTTGAAGAAATTGCTAAAAGATATGACCTAGTTCTCGCTGGACAATGGGACTACGAACGTGTCACATTCGACAAAAAGTATACAGTGAGCGAAGGAGTATATTATTTACGTGTCTATGGACTCACTCCGAATGGTGACGTTGGCAAGAATGAGGCGGTTATTGAATTCATCACTCCTCAACTCGGTAAACACTATTATCCACATGGCGTTGAATACGGAGATGACGAGTTCTATCCATCATTCGTTGTAAATGATTGCAAAAAAACATTGGCAGGCATGGTTAAAGATTTGCAAGCATTTAACTTAAAAAAATGATTATCCACCGGAGAATAATTTGTTCTCCGGTTTTTCATATCCATTTTCATTTTTTTTGGCTATAATAGAAATAATACACGATTTGGAGGAATGCCGGGTGTCGAAACGGTTAACAAAACGAACTTTGCTTATTATAGTAACTGCAATTGTTGCAGCTGCTGCTCTTTTCTTTATACTCCCGGTTTCCATACCACTAATATTAGCCCTACTGACAGCGCTGATGATAGATCCGCTTGTCAAGTTAGTAGAGCGTAAATTCAAATGGAAACGAAAGTTATCGGTTATTTCCGTATTTATCTTTGTCGTTTTGCTTGTTGCGGTAGGGATCTATTATTCCGTAACATCGTTAATCGGTAGAATTATTCAATTCACAAAAGATGCACCGGATTATTTAAACTCGCTATCCGGAGTCTGGATTGATATGCAGGAGAAAGTATTTAGATATACTTCAGGAATGCCCTCAGACATCGTCAAAGCCACACAAGAACAATTGACAGCTGCGCTCACTTCCTTCAAAGATTCCCTTCTTGAACTGTTGAGCTATGAAAAGATCATTGCACTCGCTTCTGAAATCCCAAATTTCCTCGTGAGTTTCATCGTCTTCTTGATTGCCTTGTTCTTATTTATGCTAGAACTACCTCAACTAAAACAAAGCGCGTTTAACCTACTAACGGATCGTACGGCAGAAAAAGTACGGTATATGACTACTAAACTAAATGCAACAGTCATTGGATTTATGAAAGCACAATTGCTCGTCAGTTTCATTATTTTAGCTGTTGCATTCGTCGGATTGTTGTTGATCGTTCCGAAATATGCAGTCGTCATGGCGATCATCATCTGGATTATCGACGTCATCCCTATTTTAGGTTCCATTATCATTCTTGCGCCCTGGTCGCTTTATGAATTTGTAAGTGGAGACGTTGCGATGGGAACAAAACTCGCAATATTAGCTGCAGTACTACTAATCATACGCAGAACTGTGGAACCAAAAGTGATGGGTTCTCAAATCGGTTTATCCCCCCTTCCTACGTTGATCGGGATGTTCATCGGCTTGAAATTGTTTGGGGTACTCGGATTCTTTATCGGCCCGATGGTCGTAATTCTTTTTACTACTGCAATCGAAGCAGGAATTATTAAGCTGAATTTTAGAATATAGCTGAAATGCAAAACCACACAAAAACACGCATGTCCCAATTAAAGGGGCATGCGTGTTTTACGTTAAAATCCAAGAATGGCTTTAATCATTGAAGTCGTTTCTCCACCTTTGTAAAACACATAGAGGAGCAGATAGACAGCTACACCTGTAAGGGCTGCAAAAACCCACACAGTGCTTGTTACAGGGCCAAGACGACGATGCTTTGGTAAGTTGTTCTTAAATCCTGAGATGAGCGACAGGACGCCTAGAACAGCTCCAGTCGTAGCCAAACAAATATGGAATATTAAAAACACGGTGTAATAGATTTTAATGTTATCTGGGCCACCAAAAGACGTGTTCCCAATGATAATTGTACGGGATAAGTAAATCACTAAAAACAGAAGTGCTGAAATAGATGCTGCAATCATCACATTTTTGTGTGCTTGCTTCCGCTTCTTGCGGATCAGCATCCATCCGATCACCACTAAAACACCAGAAATTATAATGAGCAACGTGCTCAATGTCGGTAGAAAAGGCAAGTTCATAAGGTTTCTCCATTTCTATTCAGATCTAACAATCAGCCATGAACCGATAATTTCTTTCGGTTGATCAAATCTTGCCGTGTAATTTCATCAGCATTCTCTTGTTCATCACGATACCATGTAATAAAGATCTTTCCTATGATGAACACATACAATAATTCTTGAATAACCTTCATAATTATGCCGCCAAGTTGCTGATCATAAAGCGTAGGCATACTCGTAAATAACTCGGGACCTGAGATCGTCAAACCAGATAGCGTCCCAGCAGGTACACATAAAGCCATCGCTTTTAGCCACGCTTCTCCACTACTATACGTCTCGTACACGGGAACATCCGCAAAGATAATCAAAGAACAGGCCGGTGTTAACAGAATCGCACTCAATATGACATAACCTATCTTTTTCAAACCATGTAATTGAGGCTCGCCCGGTAAAGTATTGAATATCGGCCACCACAAGAACAAAGCAGATAAGAAAAGTGTCAATGTAAATGCAGTATGCAAGGGTAAGCTAAGTTTTATTGTATCTAAAACTAATGGGTAATGATTCAAAGAAAACATAATCGTAAAGGCAATCAAGCTAATAACTGGCTTTGTGAAGAAGCGGATTACGGCCGCAATTATCGGGTAACTAAAAACTTTTTTCCATAGGAAGTTCGGAATCCCGATGATAAATAACGGTGCAATGACCAGGAGTAACAATGCCATTTGTGCCATATGGACAGAAAACAATATATGTCCCATTAAATCCATTGGTGAACCTTTTACAATATACAACAGTACAATCGCAGATAAGAAAATTGTAATCTGCCTTTTCGTGACAGACTCATTTCGCTCGAATCGAGATCTCCACTTTTTTGTCAGCAAAAAGTACAAGACCGTCACAAGGACGAGAAATAAGAAAAAATACGGACTCCATAAAGCGCGGAAGCCAAAAATACTTAACGACAAGTGTCCCAGCTCCTTTTATAAGTTCTGTTCTCATTATAGGCTGTTCTTTTATGTAAAACAATGAACGTTCTTTGACATCCATAAAAACAAGAAAACCTCTGGCCTTGGCAATTGGCCAAAGACAGAGGTTTTATGAAGATTACCACCAAACAATCGTAACGAAAGTAAGTGGAATTAGGAAAGCAAACACTACTCCAGTGAACATGAACATTTGAGGAATTCCGTGTCCTTTGTCTTTCATGTGCATGAAATAGTAAAGCTGTAGTCCAACTTGAACCGCAGCAAAGAGGAAAAGCACTGGAATCACTAAATACTTCGTAAATCCTTCTACTCCTTGCTGATAAGCCACGACGAATGTAAACGAGACAAGTGTCATGAAGATCATGAGTGAGAACATCATAACTTGACCACGCATAGTTTCCTTTGAACGACGGACAAATAGATCCTGTTCAATAGGGGTTCTCTTGTACATTTCTACTTCTGCCATGTTATCCGATCACTCCCATCAAGTAAACTACCGTAAAGATGAATACCCATACGACGTCAATGAAGTGCCAGTAAAGTGAGAATGTGTAGTACTTAGATGCATTATACAGGTTCAATCCACGCTTTGCATTTCGGAAGAGCAAAAGTGTTATCCATACAAGTCCGACAGCAACGTGGAAACCGTGTGTTCCTACAAGTGTAAAGAACGATGAACTGAATGCACTGTTTCCAAACGTAAATCCTTCATGTACGTAGTGAGTGAACTCATATACTTCTAGTCCAAGGAAACAAAGTCCTAGGAGCGCAGTAATAGCTAACCAAAGCTGCATTTTCTTGAAGTTGTAGTTCTTCATATGGTGCATAGCATACACACTTGTAAGTGAAGAAGTTAGAAGCAACAAGGTCATGACAAACACTAATGGAAGCTGGTACAGCTCTTGTGTTGAAAACCCGAAACCGCTTGGTCCCTTGTTTTTTAACGCCATATAGGTAGCAAACAAAGTAGCGAATAGAATTGTTTCTCCACCAAGGAAAAGCCAGAATCCAACAAACTTATTTTTTCCTTCAAGCGTTGCACGCTCAGGGTGTTCCGGCCAAGTTTCCGGAGTGAATTTTTTATTCAAATCCATCAGTTTTGACCCCCTTTGCTAGCGTTGTTAATATCAGCCTGAATTTCTTCCTTCGTTACATGGTAGCCTAGATCATCTTTCAATGAACGCATTGCCATTGACACGAACGTCCAAGCAAGACCGAAGATGAGCAATGGAAGTCCCCAAGAAGTTTCTTGGTGATACATAGCACCAAATCCAGCGATGAACAAACCGACTGTCATGAAGAATGGAATGATTGAACCATGCGGCATGTGGATATCAGTTATTGGTTCAGCAAATGTTAGTCCAGTTGCGTTCCCTTCCTGCTTTTCAATCCAAACAGTATCAAGTCCACGTACGAGTGGAGTTTGAGTAAAGTTGTAGAACGGTGGTGGTGACGGAATTGCCCATTCAAGCGTACGTCCATCGCCCCATGGATCATTTCCAACACGCACGTTTTTAACAGTTGTCATGATGATATTGATCACCATTACAATTACACCGATTGCCATAAGAAGCGCACCAATCGAACTGATTAAGTTCGCTGTATTCCAGCCTTGTCCGTCCATATATGTCCAAACACGACGTGGCATTCCCCAGAATCCAAGCCAGTGCTGGATTAGGAATGTACAGTGGAACCCGACAAAGAAGAATACAAATGTGATTTTACCAAGTGTTTCACTGAGCATTGTTCCAAACATCTTAGGCCAGTAAAGGTGTACTCCAGCTAAGATCGCAAGTACAACTCCACCGACAATTACATAGTGGAAGTGAGCAACAATGAAGTAACTATCGTGTAACTGATAGTCAAGAGGTGCAGCACCTTGCATAACCCCTGTAACCCCACCCATTACGAACGATGGGATGAATCCAAGTGCATACAACATTGGAGTTGTCATGACAATGCTTCCGCCCCAAATTGTAAGCAACCAGTTAAAGATTTTAACACCAGTTGGTACAGCAATCGCCATCGTCGCAACTGCGAAGATTGCGTTTGCAGTTGGCCCAAGACCTACTGTAAACATATGGTGGGCCCAAACCATGAATCCTAAGAAACCAATCAATACTGTCGCAAATACCATCGCCGGATAGCCGAAGAGGCGCTTACGAGAGAAAATCGAAAAGATTTCAGAGAAAATACCGAATGCCGGCAAGATCAGGATATATACTTCAGGGTGACCGAAAATCCAGAAAATATGCTCCCAGATAATTGTGTTTCCACCCATCTGATGATCAAAGAAGTTCGCATCGAACATTCGATCGAATGTCAAGAAGAACAATCCGACAGTAAGTGGTGGGAATGCGAATAGGATCATTGCTGAAGCGACAAACGTCGTCCAAGTGAACAATGGCATCCTCATATACGTCATACCCGGTGCACGCATATTAATGATAGTAACAAGGAAGTTAATCCCGCCCATCAGCGTACCTCCACCAGCGATTTGAAGACCTATCGCATAAAAGTCAATGCCATGTCCTGGAGATGCAAGTGAAAGTGATGCATATGAAGTCCATCCAGCATCTGGAACCTGTCCAAAAAACCAAGAAACGTTTAAGAATACTCCTCCCAAGAAGAACATCCAGAATCCAAGTGAGTTAATGAACGGGAACGCAACGTCACGCGCTCCAATTTGAAGTGGCATTATATAGTTCATAAATCCAAATAGTATCGGCATGGCGGCTAGGAAAATCATCGTTGTACCATGCATTGTGATTAAATCATTAAAAAGACCTGCACTTACAAGGTCATTGTTCGGCTTTAACAGCTGGAGACGAATAATCATCGCTTCAATTCCACCAACGACGAAGAAGAAACCGCCGCCAATGAGGTAAAGAATTCCGATCTTCTTATGGTCGACAGTTGTCATCCAATCCCAAAGGGCTGCGCCGAATCCTCTTTTTTGAGCAACAGAACTCACGTTATTTTACCTCCTCTTCAATATCGTGTTACGTATTACTGCTCAACAGACAAGCCGAGCAAGTACTCAGCTAAGTCATCTAACTCTTGGTCAGAAAGCTGATTTTCAAAAGAAGGCATTGTGTTGCCCGGTTTAACTTTTTGTGGATTTTTAATCCATTCTTTCAAGTCTTTTTCATTATGTTCTAAGAAACCAGCTACGCGGTTACGGTCACCGAAAGACGCTAGGTTCGGACCAGGTGCTCCACCTTGGCCAGCACCAGAAACAGCGTGACAAGTAGCACAGCTAGCCTGGAATACTTTTTCGCCATCTGCATTCGCGTTTGCGACTGACTTAGCGTCTTCAGTTGCTTTCATATTTTTCGCCCATGCGTTGAACTCATCACGTGGTAAAGTTTTCACTTTGAAATCCATCAGTGAGTGAGACGGTCCGCATAGCTCAGCACATTTACCATAGAATACTCCATCTTTAAGACCTTCTGACTCTTTGTCAAATGTCAGATAGAATTTGTTCAAGTTTTCTACGTTCGTATCCATCTTCCCACCAATTGCAGGAATCCAGAAGGAGTGCTTCACGTCTGCCGCTTTTAAGTTAAAGTAGATTTTTTCCTTTGTTGGTACCACGAGCTCTTGAGCTGTCACAATACCAAGTTCAGGGTATTCGAATTCCCACCAGTAAAGCTTAGCGGTTACGTCTACTACAAGGTGTTTCGCTTTCCCATCATCGTTAACTTCTTCCATTGCCTTTACGTCCCCAAGTTTGTAAGTGTAATACACAGTAGGAACTGCAAGAATGATAATGAGGATAATTGGAATGATTGTCCAAACTAGCTCCAATTTATGACTACCTTCGACTTGTTCAGGTATGAAATCCTCACCTAGTTTCGAACGTCTAAAACGAATCAGTGCTACTACATAAATTGCGACTACAACAAGAATGACGAACAGCATGATCCCTGAAGAAAGCATCAGTAGTTTAAACTGATCTTTACCTACCTGACCAGCTGGTAGAAGCGTGGATAATTCCTCTTGGCCACATCCTGCTAAAAATACAGTCAGAACCGCTAACAAGGAAAAGAGACGCCATTTTTTGAGTCCTTTCATCATCGCTTCATAATCCCTCTCTTTCTAATAGTGTTTTCTTCCATCGAGGAGTGAAGACCTCTCTATAATGAATTCCTGTCAAAGAAAGAATTCCATACATTTAGATGAAAATCGAAAAGATAATCATCGAGACAAAAAGTATTGTCATATAATTCAGTGAGTAGATGAACATGGACATTGCCCACTTTAAATCATCTTTTACACGGAATCCTTTTAGTGCGAGTAATAACCAACCTACATTCAACAATGTAGCAAGAACTAAAAATGCAGTTCCTAGTTCACTTAACATGAATGGCAAAGGAAACAACAGCACAACCCATGCAAGCATTGATTTTTTTGTACGGGCAAACCCTTTTACGACAGGTAACATCGGAATTCCTGCTGCACCGTATTCATCTGTTTTCTTCATAGCAAGCGCGTAAAAATGAGGTGGTTGCCAGACAAACATAATTAGAAACAGTGCCCAAGCTCCAAGTCCAAGTGACGGTTCCACTGCTGCCCAACCAATTAGTGGCGGAATAGCACCAGACAAACTTCCGACAATCGTATTGGATACGTGACGGCGTTTTGACCACATAGAATAGAGAACGACGTAACTCAATACTCCAGCGAGTCCCAGTAGCCCTGTAGTAGCATTTGCAGAAAACAGCAATACTTCTCCTATAGCTATAAAGCCCAACGCCATAGCGAGCACTGCCGGGGCCTTAAATCGCCCAGTTACTGTGGGTCTAGTTCTTGTCCGCGTCATAATCGGATCGATATCACGATCAATCAAATTATTAAGCGCTGCTGAACCGGCTATGATCAGGGCAGTTCCGAATAGCGTAGCAATCATAAGATCCAGTCTATGTACAAAGCTGATGTTCGCAAACTGGAACGCCAAGAAGAGACCTGTAAATGCAGTAATCAGGTTAGAATTTACAATTCCAATTTTAATAAGTGCTAAAAAGTCCTTCATGAATGTTGGTGCAATTACAGTTTCCGGAACCCTCTCTGCAGCAGTCGTACGACTATTTGACATGTTACTCCCCCTTTCAAAGCCCATTAAAAATGACCGCTGTACTTAACTATATCGAAAATCCTTCACAATTTCTATACAAAATCGCAATTTGTATAGAATTGCACAATCTCTCGAGGAATTATACAGTGCACCTTCTATAGTAAATCATTCCATCTGCCCATTTGTGAAGTTATCAGGTCGTTTTTATGAACATTTTGTGAAAAAAGGAACCTAATTGCGTGTTCTTTGTTTCCGGCATTGTGTTTTATGGTCCGATTCTCTATCATTAAAAACTAGAGACCTTTTCAACGGTCGACATTTTATAAAAGAAGGTGTCTTTGTTTGAAACGATACAACTACTTAAAATGGTTTGCGGTAGCTGCGACTATCGGGATGCTACTCATCCTGCTCGGCGGTGCACTCGTTACGAAAACAGACAGCGGTATGGGCTGCGGAAGACATTGGCCAGGCTGTAATGGACAACTCATTCCGGACGAGATTACCGCAGAAGTACTGATTGAGTTTTCTCATCGCCTCGTTACAGGTGCTGTCGGAATTTTAATAGTGATTTTATCTGTATGGTCATGGAAAGCAATTGGACATGTTCGCGAAACTAAATTTCTTTCGGTTATGGCCTTATTTTTCCTCATTTTACAAGCACTCATTGGAGCAGCCCAGGTTAAATGGGGACAAGGGGATTTTATCCTCGCTCTACATTTCGGGATATCATTGATTTCTTTTGCGGCCGTTTTACTTTTGACACTCCTCATATTTGAAGTAGATAAAAAGTTCGATGCCGACAAGATTCAAGTTGGATCCAAATTAAAATTCCATACAATCGGGGTTACCGTCTACTCGTACATCGTCATTTATACAGGGGCTCTTGTTCGACATACAGAATCCAGTCTCGCCTGTGCAGATTGGCCACTTTGTAGAAATGATCAGTTCCAGCTTCCTTCCAATCTAAATGAATGGGTACAAATGGGACATCGAACTGCAGCTGCACTAATTGTCATCTGGCTTGTGTATATTGCAATCCTTGTTTGGCGTAACTATCGTGATCAAAAAGTATTGGTATGGGGCTGGTCAATTGCATTGATACTTGTTCTTGCGCAAGCAACGACTGGTATGCTGTCCATCTTCACCCGGTTGAACCTTACAATCGCATTGCTCCATTCCTTATTCGTGACATTATTATTCGGATTGCTTACTTACATGATTTTGTTACTATCCAGAGTACGAATTCAAAAATAATGAAAAAACAGCCACTCGGGTTTCGCGAGCGGCTGTTTTTTTGTGGTTTCTATTTGATTAAGGGCGAATGATTGAACGCGTATGAGTTGCACTTTTTATGATGGGTTATGATAACTCTTCATGGTTTATGAGCACTTTCTAGCTTTTATGAGCACTTTCCGTGGTTTATGAGCACTTTCCAGCTTTTATGATCACTTTCCACGGTTTATGAGTACTTCTCAGGTTTTATGATCACTTTCCACGGTTTATGAGCACTTCCCAGCTTTTATGAGCACTTTCCATGGTTTATGAGCACACCAATCACTTCACGTGCTCATTCTCAGCATTCAATTAGCACTCACAAAACAAACGCTTCCCCAATCAATGCTCGAGTTCAATTAGCAAATCTCCAGTTGAAATCGCTTCACCTGGGGTTACATGAATTTCTTTTACGATACCGTCATATGGCGTTTGAATCGTTGTCTCCATCTTCATCGCTTCAGTGATCAACAAATGTTGACCTCGGCGGACACGGTCCCCTTTCTCAACCGCAAGTTGCAGAACCGTACCAGGCATCGTCGCAGCGATATGGGCGTCATTTCCAGGATCCGCTTTTTGCTTCTTCACAGAATCCGTTTCAACACTAACATCTTGAATGACCACTTCACGTGGCTGTCCGTTCATCTCAAAGTAAACGACACGGGTTCCGTCCGCTTGAGGTTCACCGATGGAAACGAGCTTAACTATAAGCGTCTTCCCTACTTCAATCTCGACCTCTATCTCCTCACCTAATCTCATACCATAGAGGAATTCAGGAGTCTGAATAACAGATAGATTACCAAAGTCTTTATACATCGCCAAATATTCTTCAAATACTTTTGGATACAACGAATACGCTAATGCGTCATGAATGGTTGCTGGTTTCTCTAGTTCCCCATCGAGTTTTTCAATGACTTGTTCAAAATTAACCGGCTCTAATAATTCCCCTGGACGCACAGTTAACGGTTTACGACCTTTTAACACGACTTTTTGCAATTCCTCTGGGAATCCACCGTAAGGCTGACCGATGTAACCTTCAAAAAACTCAATAACAGACTCTGGGAAGTCAATCGAGTTTCCTCTAGCAAGTACCGCATCTTCATCCAAATCATTTTGAACCATGAACAGTGCCATATCTCCAACAACTTTGGACGATGGTGTCACTTTTACAATATCCCCGAACAGCATATTGACGCGGGAGAACATTTCTTTAACTTCTTTCCAACGATTACCGAGTCCGACACCCTTCGCTTGTTGCTGTAAATTGGAATATTGGCCACCCGGCATTTCATGGACGTACACTTCTGAATGAGGGCTGATCATACCGCTTTCAAAGTGGGCATAATACTCACGCACGTCCTCCCAGTAGAAGGATAACTCTTCAAGTGCTTTAACATCTGTACGGACTCCACGGCCACCATACTGCAACGCATAGTAAAGTGAGTTAGCTGAAGGTTGGGATGTGAGTCCAGACATCGCTCCAAGTGCAGTATCGACAATATCGACACCTGCTTCAATAGCTCGTGTATACATGGCGATTCCATTACCACTCGTATCATGAGAATGTAAGTGAATCGGGATATCGACGGTTGCTTTCAATTCAGAAATAAGTTGATATGCCGCTTCAGGCTTTAACAAACCTGCCATATCTTTCAAGGACAAAATATGGGCTCCTGCATTTTCAAGCTCTTTCGCCATTTCTTTATAGTACGCAATCGTATATTTAGTCCTCATCGGATCTAATACATCTCCTGTGTAACAAAGAGCGGCTTCTGCTACTTTACATTCTTGACGTACTGCATCGATCGCTACTTCCATCCCCTTGATCCAGTTCAAACTATCGAAAATACGGAATACGTCAATGCCGGCAGCTGCCGACTCTTTAACAAATTCCCGGATCACATTATCCGGATAGTTTTTGTAGCCAACTGCATTTGCCCCTCTAAATAGCATTTGGAACAATACGTTCGGGATTTGTTTGCGTAGCACTGCTAGACGCTCCCACGGATCCTCTTTTAAGAAACGGTATGAAACGTCAAATGTCGCACCGCCCCACATTTCAAATGAGAATAGGTCGGGCATCAGACGAGCAGATTCTGCAGCTATATTCGTCATATCCGCCGTCCGGACACGTGTAGCAAGTAATGACTGGTGCGCATCACGGAATGTGGTGTCTGTCAGCAACACATCTTCCTGTTCTTTGACCCACTTAGCTAACCCTTCTGGTCCTCTTTCATCCAGAATTTGTTTAGTTCCTTGCTTGGGTGGAATAGTAAAATCAACTTCAGGTTTGCGCGGTACCGCAAATACAGGTTTTGATTGCCGCCCGATTCCTGGGAATCCATTAACAGTAATGGTCCCTAAATAATTCAACACCTTCGTTCCCCTGTCTTTTCTGACTGGGAATTCAAATAATTCAGGAGTTGCGTCTATGAAACTCGTCGTATAATCGCCTGTTAAAAAGCTTTCATGACGGACAACATTGGCTAGGAATGGGATATTTGTTTTTATCCCACGGATTCGGAATTCCTGCATGTTGCGGTCCATTTTGGAGGCAGCTTCTCGGAACGTCATTCCCCATGTTGAAACCTTTACAAGTAACGAATCATAATACGGCGTAATAACGGCCCCTTGGAACCCATTACCTGCATCGAGACGGACACCAAACCCACCGCCTGATCGGTAAACTGATAATTTCCCTGTATCGGGCATGAAATCGTTCAACGGATCTTCAGTTGTTACTCGTGCTTGTATTGCATATCCAAACAAAGGAATATCCTCTTGTGCCGGAACAGCTGATTGTCCAGTATGGAGATTCTCTCCGTCTGCAATAAAGATTTGTGTATGGACGATATCAATACCAGTTACCATTTCCGAAATCGTATGTTCAACTTGAATACGCGGATTGACTTCAATAAAGTAAAACTCATCATTTGCGACTAAAAATTCAACTGTCCCCGCATTTATGTAGTTTACATTTGTCATGAGTTTAACTGCTGAATCACAAATAGCTTGTCTTAAATCATCAGACAATGAAATCGAAGGTGCAATTTCCACCAACTTTTGGTGGCGACGCTGTACTGAACAATCCCGTTCATACAGATGCACGATATTGCCGTGAGTGTCACCTAAGATCTGCACTTCAATATGTTTTGGTTCTCTAATCAATTTTTCAACGTATACTTCGTCGGATCCGAATGCTGACTTCGCTTCAGATTTCGCACGATTATAAGATTCTTGAACTTCATCGGCATGCTCCACAATACGCATCCCACGTCCGCCACCGCCAAGTGAGGCTTTGATGATAATCGGATAACCATGAGAAGTCCCAAACGCCTCCACTTCTTCAATGGAGTGGACGGGTCCATCTGTACCTGGAATGACAGGGATCCCTGCTTGTATTGCTTGTGAACGCGCTTTCACTTTATCGCCAAACATCTCAAGATGACGAGAGGTTGGTCCAATAAAAATGATTCCTTCTTTTTCAAGACGTGCAGCAAACTCTTCGTTTTCTGCTAAAAAACCGTAACCTGGATGCACGGCATTAGCACCCGAACGTTTAGCGATTTCAATAATCCCCTCGATGTCAAGATACGCATCGATTGGTTTCTTTCCTTCACCAATCAGATAGGATTCATCTGCTTTATAACGATGAAACGATCCTCGGTCTTCTGCCGAATAAATCCCTACTGTTGGAATTTGAAGTTCAGTACACGCTCTGAAAATACGAATTGCAATTTCCCCACGGTTTGCAACCAGAATCTTTTTAATGGATTTCATTTCCAAGCTAGGCACGCCCTTTTCTATTTATTTTTCTCATATCTAGTGAACATTGAAACATTCATCAATATTCCTAAAGCTAAAGATAACAGAATAATCGAAGTTCCGCCATAACTAATAAAGGGAAGCGTGACACCCGTCAATGGAATGAGCCCTGTCACCCCACCGAGATTGATGAACGTTTGAATACCAATGAGGGCACCAACACCTGAAGCAAGCATTCTAGCATGGGGATCTTTAGTAGCTAACGCAATCCAAAAAGCACGCACTACTAAAAATCCTAATCCTCCGATTACAAGGATCGTTCCGAAGATACCGAGTTCTTCAGCGATAATCGCCATGATGAAATCAGTATGCGGTTCTGGCAAATAACCCATTTTTTGAACTGAGTTTCCTAGTCCAAGTCCAAATAGACCTCCTGCACCGATGGCAATATAACCATTTACAATTTGGAGTCCAGAACCTTGGATATATTGGAATGGATCGCGATAGGCTGTAAAACGGCCCATACGACTTCCTGTCATGACAGAATCCCAAGAGAAAAATAAAATGATTCCTACAAGTACCAGGATTCCAGCAACAAACAAACTCAACTTCCAAAATGTCTTGACGTTGATACCACTTGTCGCCATCACGCATATGGAAGTTGCAATAATGATAAAGGTTGCCCCGATATCAGTTTCCATCATAACGGACGCAACAGCGAAGCCTAATATAATGACCGGTGGTACTATTGCTGTATTAATACTGTTGATTGTTCCAGCCTCGTACTTGTTTGCAAACACACCCGCAAAATATATGATCATCACAATCTTTGCAAGTTCAGAAGGCTGCAAACTCCCTATCGGTAGATTAATCCAACTTTGAGATCCTACTTCTCCACCAAATCCTATGAAATGAACGAGAAACAGCAACACTAGCATGACAGCAACAGTCACTACCATAAAATACTTTTTACGGTATAGTTTGTATGGTAGAAAAGCCGTAAAGAAAAATGCCAGAATTGCGATAATCACACTAATAAGCTGCTGGTTAAAAAACTTATCAGGCTCCCAGCCATATCGATTCACAGCCCATACCATACTGGAACTGTAAATCATGACAAGTCCAAAAAGACAAAGTACTAAGTATGTAAAAAATAATGGAAAATCAAAATGGCGAAATAGCCGCTTTGCATATTTTTTCAAGAAAACCCCTCGTATCTGTAAATAAAAAACTCAAACTTTAGGTTAGTTTGAGTCTTTTGTTTATTTTTTTATGCTAAGTTCATGTAAGATGTTCATTTCCTTCTCTAAAACAGAAAGTATGTTCTTTCCACGCTCTCGCTCAATAAGACCAAGCTTTACAGCAAAGTCAATTTCACGGGACAGCCCATACATTTGTGTATCCAATACTTCCTCATATAAAGGACATTGCGGCATCGTCAAATGATCCATCTGCACTTTAATGAGCTGAGCGATTTTGTCTGCATCCGCCTGCAGCTGCATTATGGCTTTTTCCTGATAGGTTTCCTGTACTTCTATATCCATGAGGACGCCCCCATTACTCTTATTTCAGCAAGCTGCTATAGAGTAAATTGTAGCTGTAGAAAGCTGAAATTGCAAGTATTTCCCGTAGTGTTCTAACTACTTTTAGCCAGATAACTTCCGATTGAGAACAAATAGCGGTATACTGTAATACAGAAACGAATGAGCTGGGAGGATTTATTGTGGAAACAATTGTACCGATTAAAGGGAATGTGCAGCATACGATTACGCTAGATCCAACTGTCTGGATTTTCGATGACAGAAGACTCGATTTAGAAACTTACTTCACTACTGAGGTTGAAGAGTTCGATGAAATGGAAGACTATAAAGAAAGAATGGGGAAGCATTGGTCCCGTGAAATCATGGAAGGTGCTACCTATCCTCCAACATTAAAATCCGAAAAGAAATATGAGAAACAAAAAATGTTAACAGGTACGTTCGGAATCATTTTTGAGCCATTCTTGAAAAATGCAATTCCAGCAGAAGATGCAACAACGATCACTTTTGAAACAGCTGATGGAGAGCATAGTTTCCCCATCGAAGATGCGGCGAACCTGCTATTCCAGTTCAGTCTGGAAGGTAAACCGCTGAAAGAAGATGGTCCGATTCATGTCTTGCTAAAAGATGGCTCAACTCGAAAGAATCCAATCCGTAATGTTACGGCAATTCGCATTAGCTAAAGAGGGGTGCAACGATGCGTGTTAAATGTGTAATGTGTGATGAAATCGGTAAACTAAGCGACGAAGATCCACTCGCAAAGAAATTACGCAATCGACCCATTCATACGTATATGTGTGAACCTTGCAGAGATCGTATTGGTGAGTTGACGAAATTGCGGATAGCAACAGGGAAATTCACTTTCCGCCGAAGTTCCCATCCAGCTGAAAATGAATTTTAAAAAAAGATCCAGCCGCATTATGCGACTGGATCTTTTTGATGTTCATTTAATCTGCGGACTCTATAAATAATCAGAATCAGCGCGGCTACAATTAGCCCTTCCACAATCGGAAGGAAAAATGCTAAGAACGTCAGCACGAGGCAGCCGATAAACAAAAATGTATAAATGACAAGATTTTGCAATGGCTTGATTTTTCTAGCAAACCCTAGTTTATACACTAAGGCTGCCAGTAAAAACACGAGGGCGAACAGTACGTAACCCGCGGCATCGAAATTCGGCATCATTTCGTAAATCAACTTCGCGATACCGGACATCTTAGTGGCTACGAGCTCTGAATCCTCTACCTTCATTCAACACATTCCTTTCATAACTGCTTATTTGCTCTTTTTCTGTGATTTTTCACGTTCGTTTTTATCAAGAATCTTTTTGCGAATACGAATCGACACTGGTGTTACTTCACAGTACTCATCTTCACTCGCATATTGAAGAGCTTCTTCAAGAGTCATAATCTTAGGCTTCTTAGTTGAAACTGTCTGATCTTTTGTAGCAGAACGTACGTTGGTTGCGTGTTTAATACGTGTTAAGTTAATTGTGATATCACTTTCACGCGTGTTCTCCCCAACAACCATACCTGCATAGATATCCGTACCTGCTTCAACAAACATAATACCGCGGTCTTCAAGTTGCATAACACTATAAGCAGTTACTTTACCATTCTCCATTGAAACTAGAACACCATTGCGACGTCCGCCGACTTTTTCAGATGTCATTGGCTTATAAGAATCGAACGAGTGGTTGATGATTCCATATCCACGAGTCAACGTTAAGAAGTCTGTAGAATATCCAATCAATCCACGGGCAGGTACTAAGAACGTCATACGAACTTGTCCGTTTCCATTGTTGACCATATCAAGCATTTCGCCTTTACGTTCACCCAT
Source organism: Sporosarcina sp. ZBG7A (assembly GCF_000813425.1). Taxonomy (GTDB): domain Bacteria; phylum Bacillota; class Bacilli; order Bacillales_A; family Planococcaceae; genus Sporosarcina. The sequence goes on along the minus strand of NZ_JWIB01000043.1, from coordinate 21,253 downwards.
GGATTCGATTACTGCGCCTGTATATTCTTCAGGAACGTCAATTTGAACATTTTCAACTGGCTCACAACGTTTACCATCAATTGTTTTAACAATAACTTCAGGTTTTGAAACTTGAAGTTCAAATCCTTCACGTCTCATGTTTTCAATCAAAATTGACAAGTGAAGTTCACCACGGCCAGAAACCATCCATGCATCAGGAGTTTCCGTAGGGTCTACACGTAACGATACGTCTGTTTGCAATTGTTGCTCTAGACGCTCTTCGATTTTTCTTGAAGTAACCCATTTACCCTCACGACCAGCGAATGGACTGTTGTTCACGAGGAACTTCATTTGCAATGTAGGCTCATCTACGTGCAACAATGGCAGCGCTTCTTGATGGTCAGTAGGGCAAACTGTTTCACCTACGTCAATGTCATCCATACCAGAAATCGCGATCAAGTCACCAGCATATGCCTCTTCAATTTCAATACGTTTCAAACCTAAGAAACCATACATTTTTGTAACGCGGAAGTTTTTAACAGCCCCGTCACGTTTCATAACACTAACTTGTTGTCCAACTTTCATCGTACCGCGGAATACGCGTCCGATACCAATACGGCCTACATAGTCACTGTAATCTAAAAGAGATACCTGGAATTGAAGCGGCTCTTCACGATTGTCGATTGGTGCAGGGATTTTATCCAAAATTGCATCATAAAGTACTTCAAGTGTCTCTTCTTGGTCAGCAGGATCTGGTGAAAGGCTTGCAGTACCATTAAATCCTGAAGCAAATACTACAGGGAATTCAAGCTGTTCATCATTTGCATCTAATTCGATGAAGAGTTCAAGTACTTCATCAACCACTTCTTCAGGACGAGCAAAATCGCGGTCAATTTTATTTACGACAACAATTGGCTTCAAGTTGATTTCAAGAGCTTTTTTCAATACGAAACGTGTTTGTGGCATACATCCTTCAAATGCATCAACAACTAGAACTACGCCGTCAACCATTTTAAGAATACGTTCAACTTCTCCACCGAAGTCAGCGTGTCCTGGTGTGTCCAAGATATTGATTTTCGTGTCTTTATATTCGATCGCAGTGTTCTTCGCAAGAATTGTAATTCCACGCTCGCGCTCAATTTCGTTTGAGTCCATTGCGCGTTCTTCAACTTGCTCATTTGAACGGAAAATACCGGATTGCTTCAATAACTGGTCGACTAGTGTTGTTTTACCATGGTCAACGTGGGCGATAATAGCTATATTTCTAAGATCATTTCGTGTGTTTGTCATTATTTCACTCCATCTGTCTTTATTCAGTTGATTAACTGTGTTATTATAGCACAAGATACTTCTAGAAAAAAAGGTTTACTTTATCAGGAGGCGCATTTTTTTGAAAAATGTCAAATGGGTGTTCGTTTTATACGCTCTAGGAGCCATTCTATCCATGTTTATGATAGGGATTGCGGTTGGCGTAAAAAGTTATTTGTTAGCAATAGCTGCCATCATTTCTCTCGTTTTGATCATGGGAAATGGATTTAAAACAAAAAAGAAGTTTCGTGAACAAGGACTTCTTTAATAGATGAGTGAAGAATCGTTAGGTGACCTAATGATTCTTCACTTTTTTAATATGATGAAATCCTTTAGTAGTTGTGAGTGGATACTCGCATTTGAAACGATGAATGTCTCTTGCTCAAGCAATCCTGATTGCTCCCCTTGCAACGTAGAGGATATTGCACCAACTTCTCTCGCAATGATCATCCCACCGGCTACATCCCACGGTGACAGTCTCATTGACATGTACACATCAACCCTACCAGTAGCCACATGTGTCAATTCAAGAGCTGCAGATCCATATGAGCGTGTCCCTCTACAAGTTTTGACAAGTTCAATCATTGGCTCATTATCGACATATCGATTCGGGGCAATCCAACTTGCATTCACGCCAATAATTGCTTCTTCTATGGTCGTATCCGTCAATTGCGGTAACCGAATATCATTAAGGAAAGCCCCTTCGTCCTTCATAGCAGAATACAAATCATCTGCCGTGACATCGTAAACATAGCCAAGCATTCCTATACCATCTATATAAATGCCTAAAGAAATGGCGAAATTTCGTTTTTGATGGACAAAATTCATCGTCCCATCAATCGGGTCTAAAAACCAAATGACACCATCCAATGACTGGATATCATCCCCGAATCCTTCTTCCCCCATAATTCGATGATCAGGGAAATCACGACGGATCCTAGTAATGAAAAATTGTTCAATCTCACGGTCGATATTCGTAACTAGATCGTTCGCTGATGACTTCGAGCTAATTTCAATTTCCGTGAAAAATGAACGCTTTATATGATGACCAGCTTCTTTAATCAATGATTTCGCGTAACGGTCCATGGCTCCCCAGTTCATCTCAAACCCCTCCAGTTCTTCTCCACCAAGTATAGCATAGCTATACGGAGCCAAAACAAAAAAGGCTCCTGTGCATGGATCTCCCTGAAGAGAACAATGTCCAATAGCCTTTCTTAACAGTCACAGATAGTCATTACATTAAAAACCATTCAACTTCTCCAATTCAGTATGAATTTCAGTCAACCTCTTTTTGCTTTTTGCAATTTGCTTGAAGTCCTCTTCATTTAGCGCATCATGAAGAGTCGCTAACTCATAGTCCAACTCTAGGTTCAATACTTTAAGAAATTCTTTTTCAACATCGGCTTTACGAATAACATGGACGACTTGTTTCATCGAAAACACCCCTTTTTTGAAAGTATGTGCAATTTCCTGTTACCATAAGATATGCGGGAATCGGTTGGACAGCTGGATGTTTGTCCTCTTGCCTTCAATTATTCCCCAAAGTACTTCCCTATAAACGTAGAAAAAAGAGAGGGGTCACAAAATTGACAAAAACATTTTGGACGGAAAATGATTTTTCTGTTTTCGAAGTAGAAGGATTGGATGAACGCATGATAGCACTTCAAGAACGAATCCAGCCTAAATTCAATAAATTAGGAGATCTATTCACACCTTTGTTGTCCGCTCATGGTAAAGGTGAGTTCTATCCCCACGTAGCAAGGCATGCAAGACGCACAGTAAATCCACCATCAGACAGCTGGGTTGCGTTTGCTCCTGCGAAAAGAGGATATAAAGCGCTTCCTCACTTTCAGATTGGTCTTTGGGGCTCACATTTATTCATCGTACTTGCGATAATTTACGAAAATCCCGATAAAAAAGGAATTTCTGAACGTCTTCAGAACGATTTGTCTATTTTGACATCACTCCCTAAGGATTATGTCGTCTCTGGAGATCACATGAAGCCAGGAGCGCAATTGATTCAAGAATCCGGTAAAGAGCCAGTAGTAGAACTACTTGAGCGTCTACACGATGTGAAGAAAGCCGAGTTCCTTGTCGGGCGTCATCTTGACCGTAAACAAGCGGTTGCGATGACTGAACAAGAATTTTTATCGTACGCAGAAGAAACGTTTGAACAACTTTTACCTGTGTATGATCGAGTAATTGGATAAAAAGACGGTTAACCTAAAAAACGATTCGTTGTTTGCCACTTACGCAAACCTCTCGAATCGTTTTTATATCTTACTGACTGAAAATACACTCAACAACAGTACATCTAATTGAAGTCAGTGGACCAAACTTATAGGGAATGACTTGCGCTTAAAGGAAAGTCTTTGATACTTATCCCCAACAGCTTATCCTTTAATAATATCTCCATTACCGCCTTCTTTTGCTCGCTTCACTACTTTGTAGCATTCATAACTACTAGCTTCCTTAAACTCCTTGAACAGCGTTTTTTCTTCCGCCATCGAAGGAACCACCTTTTTAAATGAATTATATGAACCAAGTAATTTTTCACGACCAATTCCTTGTTCATAAGCTTTTTCGATGCAAGTGAAAAAATCAGTCACAATCATAATTTCTTCTGTGGACCAATCTGCACGTAGTGGATAACTATATTCCATCTATTTCTCCTCCTATCCCTCATTAGTTTACACACAAAGGAAAAAACCTATCCGACGGATGCCAGATAGGATTCCTCACAATTTTATTTAGATAGAATATGAATCGGTTTACCAAGCGCTACTTCAGCAGCTTCCATTGAGATTTCACCCAATGTTGGATGCGCGTGAATTGTCATAGAAACATCTTCTAACGTCATTCCGCTTTCAATAGCAACAGCTATTTCAGCAATCATGTCAGAAGCATTTTCTCCAGCAATCTGAGCTCCTAGTAACAATCCATCTTCCTTACGAGCAACAAGCTTCACAAAGCCATCTGGTGCATTTAGAGCAAGCGCACGACCATTCGCACCGAATGGGAATTTGCCTACTGCCACTTCATAGCCTTCATCCTTAGCTTGCTTCTCGTTAAGACCGACTGTTGCAAGTTCTGGATCTGTAAAGCATACTGCAGGAATTGCCAAGTAATCCACTTCTGATTTTTCACCAGCAATGGCTTCTGCAGCAATCTTGCCTTCGTAAGATGCTTTATGTGCAAGCTGTAAACCGGGAACGATATCCCCGATCGCGTAAATATTCGGGATGCTTGTACGACATTGTTTGTCGACACTTAGAATTCCGCGCTCTTCAAATTTCAAGCCGAGTTCTTCAAGTCCCATTTCATCAGTATTCGGACGGCGTCCAACAGTTACAAGTACATAATCAGCTTCAACGGTTTTTTCTTCACCTTTAACTTCATACGTAACTTTCACGCCAGAATCTGTTTCTTCAGCACCTTTAGCTGTTGCTTTCACAACAACCTCAACGCCTTTTTTCTTCAATCCTTTTTTAACAATTTGTGTCATTTGTTTCTCGAAGCCAGTAAGAATATCATCTGCTCCTTCGATAATCGTTACTTCAGAACCAAGATTTGCATAAGCAGAACCAAGCTCAGTACCGATATATCCTCCACCAATGACCACTAACTTTTTAGGAAGCTCTTTCAATTCAAGTGCACCTGTGGAATTGATAACACGTTTAGAGAATTTGAAGTTAGGAATCTCTACAGGACGAGCACCTGTTGCAAGAATAACATTTTTGAACTTATAAGTTTGAGCGGATGCGTCATCCATCACTCGTGCTGTATTGGCATCAACAAAGTATGCTTCACCTTTGACGATCTCGACTTTGTTCCCTTTAAGGAGGCCTTCAACACCTCCTGTAAGCTTCTTAACAACGCTTTCTTTGAATGCCATTGCTTTAGAAAAATCGAGCTTTACGTCTGAAGCAGTAATCCCCATATCGTCAGCATTTTGTGCACTTACAAAACGATGTCCGACAGAAATCATAGCTTTAGATGGAATACAACCTACGTTCAGACAAACACCACCGATCGTATTTCTTTCTACAATCGTTACTTTTTGTCCGAGTTGTGCAGCACGGATTGCCGCTACATATCCTCCAGGACCTGAACCGACTACGAGCGTATCTGTTTCAATTGGAAAATCTCCTACTACCATGGTTTACGCCTCCATTAATAAAAGTTCTGGATTTCCTAGCAAGTGTTTAAGGTGATTCAACGCTTGTTGCCCCGTTGCTCCATCGATTACTCGATGATCAAACACTAATGACAATGCTAACATAGGTGCAGCAACGATTTCACCATTTTTAACCACTGGTTTTTCTGAAATACGACCAATTCCTAGTATTGCAACTTCCGGATGATTAATAATTGGTGTGAACCACTGACCACCTGCAGAACCAATGTTTGTAATTGAGCAGGAAGCACCCTTCATTTCTGAAGCAGCAAGTTTCCCATCACGGGCTTTACCACCAAGATCAGCAATTTCTTTTGAAATCGCAAACATCGATTTACGATCAGCATGCTTAATGACCGGCACCAAAAGACCACGATCTGTATCCGCTGCAATTCCGATATTGAAGTAATGCTTCTGTATCAATTCTTCAGTCGCATCGTCTAACGACGTATTCAATTCCGGGAATTTACGTAATGTTGAAACGAGCGCTTTCACGACATATGGCAAGTACGTCAGTTTAATATCTTGTTCAGCCGCGATTTCTTTGAACTTCTTGCGGTGTGCAACCAATTCAGTTACATCTACCTCGTCTAGAAGTGTTACGTGTGGAGCAGTATGCTTCGAGTTAACCATCGCCTTCGCAATCATCTTACGGATAGGTGATAGCTTCTCGCGTGTTTCTGGGAAGTCTCCTTCAGGAACCGTAACTGCTTTAGATTGAGCTTGTTGTTCATCCTGACCAACAGATTGAACACTATCTTCTTGAGTTTGAGTTTGAGCTTCAGCAGATTTGTTACCACCTGCTTTGAATGATTCGATATCATCTTTGACGACCCGACCATTCTTTCCTGAACCTACAACTTGTCGAATATCCACGCCTTCTTCACGAGCGAATTTACGAACTGAAGGCATTGCGATGACACGACGGTTCGGGTCAACTTCTTGACTCGTTACTTCTCCTGGTGACTCAGGTGTTGCATCTGTTGCAGCACCTGCTTCATCTTTGGGTGCTTCTTTTTTATCAATAGGTTGTCCTTTTTCCGCAGTAGCTTGAACTTGAGATTCTGATTTAGCTTCCTGTTTTTCTTCCGCAGGCGCCTCTTCTACCTCTTCTTCCTCATCTTCGTGATCTGGAGAGTCAATTCGAATCAATTTATCTCCTACAATTGCTACTGTTCCTTCACTTACAAGTATTTCTTCTATAGTTCCTGACACAGGTGAAGGGATTTCCACGACAGATTTGTCGTTTTGTACTTCAAGAAGTGTATCATCTTCGTTAATGGTGTCGCCTTTAGATACGAACCACTTTACGATTTCACCTTCATGAATTCCTTCTCCGATATCTGGTAAACGGAAGTGATATGCCACGTGATCCACCCTCTCCTCAGTCCAATAGACTGGCTATTAAAATTCAAGTACTTTTTTCGCTGTTGCAACAATGTCATCTGCTTTTGGAAGCCAAGTGTTTTCACCTTGTGCAAATGGATAAATTGTATCCGGTGCAGTTACGCGAAGTACTGGTGCCTCAAGACTTAAGACTGCACGTTCCATAATTTCAGAAACGACATTTGCAGCAATTCCGGCTTGGCGCTGAGCCTCTTGCACAACAATTGCACGGTTTGTCTTTTCAACAGATGCAATAATCGTCTCAACGTCTAATGGCTGAATTGTACGCAAGTCGATAACTTCAACGGAGTGACCATCTTTTTCAAGTGCTTCCGCTGCTTTTAGGCTTTCTTGTACCATTGCACCGTAAGTGATGATGGACAAATCAGTTCCCTCACGCTTCACGTCTGCTTTGCCTAAAGGAATTGTGTATTCTTCTTCAGGTACTTCTTGACGGAACGAGCGATACAGTTTCATATGCTCTAAGAAAATGACAGGGTTCTCATCTTTGATTGCAGAGATTAGTAAACCTTTTGCGTCATATGGTGTTGATGGGATAACTACTTTCAACCCAGGCTGAGCGGCAACAAGTCCCTCAAGACTGTCAGCGTGCATTTCTGGTGTAGCCACTCCCCCGCCAAATGGTGAGCGGATAGTAATTGGTGCGTTTAATTTACCTGCACTACGGAAAGACATACGTGCAGCTTGTCCGCTTACTGAGTCCATTACTTCAAATAGGAAACCGAAAAATTGCAGTTCCATTACAGGGCGATAGCCTGTCAATGCAAGACCAATTGCAAGACCACCAATACCTGATTCTGCAAGTGGTGTGTCAAATACTCGTTCTTCTCCGAATTCTTTTTGAAGACCTTCGGTTGCTCGGAAAACCCCGCCGTTTTTACCGACGTCCTCACCAAACACGAGCACGTTTTCATCATTTTTCAATTCCGTGCGCATTGCATCGGTAATTGCTTGGATCATCGTCAATTGTGCCATCGGTTATTTCGACTCCTTTTCCGTGTAGATGTCAAACTGTTCTTGTAGATTGTATGGCATATCGCCTGCATACATAATTTTAAGGAAATCAGTTACCTTTTGCTTTGGTGCTTGGTCCGCTTGTTTGATCGCGTCCTTTATTTCTTGTTTGGCACGTTCAATCACTTCATTTTCTTTTTCTTCGTTCCATAGTTTCTTCCCTTCCAAGTACGTACGGAAACGAACGATTGGATCACGCTTTTCCCATTCGTTATCAATATCAGAAGTACGGTAACGAGTTGGATCATCGCCTGCCATTGTATGTGGACCGTATCGGTAACACATCGTTTCTATCAAAGTAGGACCTTCTCCATTCACTGCGCGTTCTCGTGCGTCTTTCGTAGCTGCATAAACCGCAAGTGGATCCATTCCGTCTACAAGAATACTTGGAATTCCCGCTGCAATACCTTTTTGCGCAAGGGTTTTCGCTGCTGTCTGAACTTCACGTGGTGTTGAAATTGCAAATTGGTTATTTTGCACAACGAAAATAGCAGGTGAACGGAACGCGCCTGCGAAGTTGAGACCTTCGTAGAAATCACCTTGTGATGTACCACCATCACCTGTGTAAGTCATCACAACAGATTTAGTGCCGCGCTTCTGGAAACCAAGTGCCACTCCCGCCGCTTGGACGTATTGTGCACCAATAATAATTTGTGGTGGGAAAATATTAAGTCCTTCAGGAATTTCACTTCCTAAGAAATGCCCACGAGACCAAAGGAACGCCATATGTAACGGCAAGCCGTGGAAAATCAGTTGAGGAACATCACGGTACCCCGGTAATATGAAATCATCTTTTTCTAAAGCAAAGTGAGACGCAAGCTGAGATGCCTCTTGACCTGCTGTTGGTGCGTAAAAGCCAAGGCGTCCTTGACGATTCAGTGCAATCGAGCGCTGATCGAGAATACGCGTATACACCATGCGCTCCATTAGTTTTGTTAATTCTTCATCCGACAGGTTAGGGTCTGATTCTTTATTTACAATCTTTCCGTCCTCATTTAGGATCTGGAACATTTCAAACTTTTCTTCGATCTCATGTAAAACAACTGTTGGATCGAACTGTTTGTTCTTTTCTGCAGCCATTTCGGCAACTCTCCTTCTCTTAACTGTATTAGGTAAATCACGACATTCTATTGATACAATCAATCTTCCACACTCAGTATACTGAAAGGTAAAGGAACGGTCAATGTATGGAGCATATAGATTGTATGCGTCACCAAAAACCTTCGATCTACTCATCGCATCTGTATTAGTACAACCATCATTCTGTATTATAATAGAATAGACTGAAAGTTATCATTCAGATTCAACTTGTTGCGTTTCTTTTAAAGCCTTATTCACTTCCATTGTTGACTGATTGAAAACTAGAGTGGCATCTTCTAGTTTTTCTCGTTGTTTATTGACCGCAACTGTTGCCCCTTCTAATTCTACCCGTTTTACATTTTCCTCAATCAATAATTCATACAGAGAGCTTTGTCTTTCCGTTAGTTCACTGTACAAATTCACGATTTCATAGTGAAGTTCAAACCTCTTCGATAAGGCGGTTTTTAACTTAGCAATCGCCCCTGTTGCTTCGTCACTAGTTTCCGTTGGGAGCGATTCAAGACGTTTAGCTGCTTCCTCTGCATCATTAATTACGCCCAGTTCTTCCGTTATAAGTTTTTTTCTCTCTTTTAGGGAGGTTTCCATTCTAGAAACTCCACTCTCAATGAGTTCTCTTTCTTCCATAGTGAATTCCACTGTTTTATTAAACAAAATCTGTTCTTTTTTCTCTAGCATTGCCAACTGATTTTCATACTCCACAACTTTAGTCTCATACTCCTGAATATCTTTTAAAATCCCCGCTAACTCTTTTTGTGTTTGATCTTGCTCTTCTGTGCATCCACCAACAAAAAGCATCAAACTCATCGGGATGATCATTAATAATTTTCTCACTGTAATCCCCCTACTTTTTAAAGTTCAACAGTAAATCCTTTCCCACGTTTCCTAATTCCATTATACTAAGAAGAGGCACTATATCGAAAAGGAGACACCAACATGATTTTAATGGAAGATATTATACGAGAAGGGCATCCGACACTACGGATGCGCTCTGAAGAGGTAACATTCCCTCTAACCGCTGAAGACAAACAGCTAGCATCCGATTTACTAGAATATGTTATGAATAGTCAAGACGATGACATCGCTGAAAAATATGAGCTACGTGCCGGAATCGGACTAGCAGCACCTCAAGTGAATCACCCCAAAAGAATGTTCGCTTTGCATATTGAACAAGAGAAAGACAAAGATATCAGTCTAGTGGCGATCAACCCAAGAATAGTCAGTCATTCTGTAGAAAAAACGTATTTATCCACAGGAGAAGGTTGTCTATCTGTCGATCGCGAAGTAGAAGGTTACGTGCCAAGATACTCACGGATTACGATAAAAGCTTTCGATGCGGAAGGAAATGAATTCAAAAAACGTTTGAAAGGTCTACCCGCAATTGCATTCCAGCACGAGCTTGATCACTTGAACGGAATAATGTTTTACGATCATATCGATCCAAAGGCTCCTTATAAAGAGATTTCAGATGCACTCCCTTACGAAGGAGAGTAATTTAAACTTGACAGAAAGTTCAAAATATGATATACTTCTTTAACAAGGAGTGATATTGCCATGTATAGGCGCCTGAAACGCAAACTGTTGAAACGGCTGAATGGCATCCTCGGTAAAAAGTCAATCGCATAACGTTGATATGCCCACCCTTCATAAAGGTGGGCTTTTCTTTATTTTCCATGAATGACGTGGTACTATTAAAAGTATCAGTCCAAAAATCGAACGTTAAGAAAAAGGAGAGCACAACATGATCTTTAAAGTTTACTACCAAGAAACCAAGGTACAAGTACCAGTCCGCGAAAACACACAATCATTGTATGTGGAAGCTGAATCCGCACGCGATGTACGCAAAAAGTTACAAAGTCGTAATTATAACATTGAAATTATTCAACATCTTGAAGGGGAGCACCTCGCATATGAGCAAGCTTCTGAACACTTCGAGCTTGAGCAGGTGTAATGCACATGAAGTCTATTAAAAACAATGAAACTGCCGTTTTTGCCTTAGGCGGACTAGGTGAAATCGGTAAGAACACATATGCCGTGCAATTTCAAGATGAAATCATCTTGATTGATGCGGGTATTAAATTCCCAGAAGACGATCTACTCGGAATTGACTACGTCATTCCTGATTACACGTATTTAAAACGCAATGCCGATAAAATCAAAGGACTCTTCATCACCCATGGTCACGAGGACCATATCGGAGGAATCCCATACTTACTGAAACAAGTGAATATGCCTGTTTACGGTGGTAAATTGGCGCTTGGCTTATTACGCAACAAGCTTGAAGAACATGGTCTCGTTCGTTCAACGAAGCTCATCGAGTTTGGTGAAGAGGATATTTTCAAATTCCGAAAAACTGCTGTATCATTCTTCCGCACGACACACAGTATTCCGGATGCGTATGGTGTCGTTGTAAAAACTCCTTCAGGCAATATCGTGCACACAGGTGATTTTAAATTCGACTTCACCCCTGTTGGAGAACCTGCTAACCTCGCAAAAATGGCTAAGATCGGTAGCGAGGGTGTTCTTTGCCTTCTCTCTGATAGTACCAATGCTGAAGTTCCAAACTTTACGATGTCGGAACGTAAAGTCGGGGATAGCCTGAATGATATCTTTAGAAAAGTGGACGGACGTGTTATTTTCGCAACGTTTGCGTCGAATATCCACCGTTTGCAACAAGTAATTGAAGCTGCACAAATTCACGGACGGAAAGTTGCTGTCTTCGGACGCAGCATGGATAACGCGATAACAATCGGCCGGGAACTTGGCTACATCGATGCACCAAAAGATCTCTTTGTAGATGCGCAAAGCATTAATCGCTTACCTGCAAACGAAGTGATGATTTTATGTACAGGCAGTCAAGGTGAACCGATGGCTGCATTGTCTCGAATTGCTAACGGTACACACCGTCAAGTTCAGATTCAACCCGGTGATACGGTCATCTTCTCGTCTTCACCTATTCCAGGTAATACATTAAGTGTTAATAAGACGATCAACGCTTTGTTCCGCGCTGGTGCTGAAGTCATTCATGGTGCACTGAACAATATCCATACATCGGGTCACGGTTCCCAAGAAGAACAAAAACTGATGCTACGTCTTATTCAGCCTAAATTCTTCATGCCAATCCATGGTGAATACCGAATGCTGAAAATGCATGAAGAACTTGCAATTGCATGTGATGTGGAACCAGATAATATCTTCATCATGTCTAATGGAGATGTCCTCGCACTTACAGAGGATACTGCACGACCTGCTGGGCGCGTACCATCAGGTGACATCTACATTGACGGTAGTGGGATTGGAGATATCGGAAATGTCGTTCTTCGCGATCGTAAAAACCTTTCCGAAGACGGTCTTGTTATTGTCGTCGCAACGATTGATAAGAAACGAAACCGCGTTGTTTCAGGTCCAGACCTAATTTCACGTGGATTCGTTTACATGCGTGAATCTGGCGCGATGATCAATGAAGCCCAATATATGCTAACGCGTCAAATGCACCGCAAATTGTCAACTGGACCAGCTGATATCGGAGTACTGAAAAGTGATATCATCGATTCACTCAGCTCTTACCTATATGACAAGACAAAACGCAGACCTATGATTCTACCTGTGATTCTAGAAGTATAATAAAAACCGCCTTACCCGATTGATGAACCAATCAGGTAAGGCGGTTTTTTAGTGCAGTACTTTTTTCTCAAATCGATGTATGTCCACATCTGATCCAATTACAATTAAAACATCGTTCAATCGAATCTCTTCTATCGCTTGAGGTGAAACTAAAATGTGATCTTCCCGTTTAATCGCGACAATATTGACACCGTATTTTGCACGGATATCCAAGTCTATTAATGTTGCACCTGATAGTTTTTCATTTGCACGGATTTCCACAATTGAATACTCATCGGATAGTTCTAAGTAATCGAGAATATCGTTTGATACCATTCGATTAGCAATGCGTCGTCCCATATCACGCTCAGGATGAATGACGTGGTCTGCCCCAATTTTACGTAATACTTTTTCATGATAATCATTTTGTGCTTTCACCGTAATCATTTGCACACCAAGTTCTTTTAGAATCAGCGTTGTTAAAATACTGGCTTGAATATTCTCCCCAATTGCAACGACAACATGTTCAAAATTACGAATTCCAAGTGATCGTAAAGACGATTCATCGGTAGTATCCGCTGCGACTGCTTGTGTCGCAATTTGAGCAAATTCATCCACTCGCTCTTGAGATTTGTCAATCGCCATAACTGAAGCATCCAGTTCGATCAATTCGTTGACGATACTCCCACCAAAGCGGCCAAGGCCGATGACGACAAATTCCTTTTTCATATCTCATCTCTCCGATTCACGTAAGAATGCGTTAAGTTTACCATAGCTACGCTACTCTCTCAAATATCCAGAAAACCCGACAGTCCGTTTAATGGACTGTCGGGTTTGTAAACTTACTTCTTCATTTCATCAAGTACACGATTTACGCGCTTTTCTAGCATTTTCATGCCACTACCGCCAGCTTGGAAGTGACGAAGTTGACCATCTTTGTCAAATACGTAATACGCGGGAACATACTGATTTTCGAATGCATCGTTCAATTTAAGTTCGCTGTCTACATAAATCGATTGTGTAATGTCGTGCTCAGCAGCAACTGCTTTAATGTTCTCCAAGTCCACATCGTCCTCAGAACGCGGCATGTGGACAGCGACAACATTCAATTCGTCTTTGTACTTATCACGAAATGCATTAACGTCTGGCATCGCTTCTTTACACATATGACAGCTCACTGACCAAAAGTGAATGAGTGTCGGTTTTTCGCCTACAAGTTCAGATTTAGTAACTTCACCGTTCAACCATGCTGTTGCGCCAGCTAGTTCTGGCAATTGTTCACGTAATTTCATGCGTTAGTTCCTCCTCTTGGATAAAAATCCCCGCTACAAAAGTAAGCGGGGAACTTCAATCAAATTTCAGTGTATGAGATTATAGAGTTTCTTGACCGGGACGCCAGTTTGCTGGGCAAAGACCGCCAGTTTGAAGTGCTTGAAGTACACGAAGTGTTTCGTCTACATCACGACCAATGTTATTGTGGAATACTGTTTGGTATTGCATTTCACCTTCTGGGTTGACGATGAAAAGACCACGCAAAGCAATTCCTTCTTCTTCAATCAAAACACCATAGTTACGAGCTACTTCGTGGTTTGTATCCGCAGCAAGTGGGTAATTCAAATCCCCAAGACCATTGTCTTTACGGTCTGTGTTGATCCAAGCTTTATGTGTGTGAATAGTGTCTGTAGAAACACCGATAACTTCTGCATCAAGGTCTTCAAACTCGTCATAACGATCAGACATTGCAGTAATCTCTGTCGGGCAGACAAATGTAAAGTCCATTGGATAGAAGAACAATACAGTCCACTTATCATTTTTCATGTTTTCTTCAAGGCTTACTTTACCGAATGACTTGTCCGTCATTACAGCTTCCATTTCGAATCTTGGCGCTTGCTTACCAACCATGCGTTCTACCATTCAAAATCCCTCCAATTATCTTCTGGGCAGAATTCTCATCCGCTCAATTCTTCTATAGCTTATCAAATGCTTGTCAGAATATCAATTAGAATGAATCATACATAAGAATCATTATCGAATAATGTCATGTAATTGAGAAGAAGATCAGTTATGACTCTTCACTATCCGTACACATCGAAGGCTTTGCGGGTCTGTCTCCACAAAAGTCGCAAGATGGATCTTCACATGATGCTTCCCGCCATTCGTCACACGACGCACAGTACACAGAATCGAATTCTTCATTATAAACGAGTGAATGCATACAACGAACACAGTGATCCGCCATTTCCGACCATTCGATCATCGTTTCATTATTATATAAAAACACTCGGGAACTACCATCCGGTACCGCTTGCATGTCACTATTCAGTGCAGTCTTCATCAGATTATTCCAGTGCCGGTCTTCCGGGTCAAAATAAAACAGCATTTTCTCGCCCAATCGGAGTCCCCCATTTCTTTGGTATTATTCTACTACGCCTCTAGTAATAACACAACGAAAGCCCGTTATCACACTCTGTTAATGACGCCAGCGGACTAGATATCGTTGCATTGAGCAATGACTACTATTATTGCTTAAAACTACTCTTGATTTCCTGTCATGATTTTGTATAATGAAAGATGCTAAAAGTAAACTTGAAGTTCAGTTATACTAAACTTTCATGAAAGTAGGATGACACATGCAGATCGGCAGCAAAATCAAACGGTTGCGATTACAAAGCGGGCTCACACAAGAAGAGCTTGGTGAACGCACTGATTTGACGAAAGGCTACATTTCTCAATTAGAACGGGATTTGAATTCCCCTTCTATTGAAACGCTTTTCTCCTTGCTCGAAGTTCTCGGTACAACTCCAAAAGACTTTTTTGACGAAACAAAGAAGAGTGATCCCGTCGTATACTCACCTGAACATCAGACAACGTATATAAACGATGAGTTGCATTACAAAATACGCTGGCTCATTCCTAGATCCAATGAAAACGAAATGGAACCCGTACATATTACGTTCTCACATAAAGGAGAGCTGAAACAGTTTGCCCCTTCCCTTTCTGAAACGTTTATCTATGTACTTGTAGGGAACGTTGAAATAGAGATTGGAACTCGTATATATTCAGCAAGTGAGGGCGATGCAGTGTACTATTCTGCAGAAGACCAGCACCGCATTTCAAATGCACACGACGGAATCAGCGAGCTCTTACTCGTCGCTACAGAATCTTACTTATAAAAAGGGGGACCCTCATTGTCCACACAACCAATCATTCGCTTTGAGAATGTCAGCAAACGCTTCGGCGAAGACACAACTGTATTAGATGGTGTTTCATTTGAAATGGAACGCGGAAAGTTCTACACACTTCTCGGCCCTTCCGGCTGCGGGAAAACGACAATCCTACGACTTATTGCTGGATTTTCAGAGCCTTCTGAAGGGACGATTTACTTTAACGGGAAATCTGTCAACCAAACACCTGCCAACGAACGACAAGTGAACACCGTTTTCCAAGATTACGCCCTGTTCCCTCATTTGAATGTCTATGAAAACGTCGCGTTCGGGTTACGCATCAAAAAAGTAAAAAAATCCGAAGTAGATCGACGTGTGAAAGAAGCACTCAAGTTCGTCAACCTTGCGGGCTATGAAAACCGGGAGATCACTGAGATGTCTGGTGGTCAACGACAACGTGTTGCAATTGCACGTGCGATCATCAACGATCCAGAGGTCATATTGTTGGATGAACCCCTTTCTGCACTGGATTTGAAACTACGTTCAGCAATGCAGTATGAGCTGCGAGAGCTACAGCAACGCCTTGGGAAAACTTTCATTTTTGTCACTCATGACCAAGAGGAAGCACTTGCCATGTCCGATGAAATCTTCGTCATGAACTCGGGGCAAATTCAGCAATCAGGGACACCAATCGATATTTACGATGAGCCTATCAACCGTTTCGTTGCTGATTTCATCGGTGAATCGAATATTGTATCTGGCGTCATGATCGAAGACTATCTTGTTGAATTTAACGGGAAACGATTTGAATGCGCTGATGCTGGACTCCAGCCCAATGAGAAAGTAGACATCGTGCTTCGACCCGAAGATATTGAAATTACGCCAGTAGATGCAGGCAAACTGACAGTGACAGTAGACACTTCCCTTTTCCGTGGTGTGCACTATGAAATTTCAACTTACGATCAAGATGGCAATGAATGGCTCGTCCATTCAACGAAAAAAGCTGAAGTTGGCATGCAAATCGGTCTAGACTTCATCCCAGAAAACATTCACGTCATGCGTCTTAACGAGTCCGAAGAAGACTATGATGCGCGACTTGAAGCGTATGGTGCGGCGGATGAAAACTAATCGCGCTAGCCTTCGTTTGTCCATGGTTCCATACTCTCTTTGGATTATACTTTTTGTCATTGCACCGATCGGACTGATCGTGTATTACTCATTTTTCGATTTAAGTGGCAATTTCACATTTGATAACTATAAGAACTTTTTCACTTCTGTCTATCTCAAACTGACAGTGAGCTCATTTTGGTATGCTTTTCTCATTACGTTCTTCTCGTTGCTAATCTCATACCCAACAGCTTATTTTTTAACGAAATTGAAGCATAAACAGCTGTGGCTGTTACTGATCATTATCCCTTCGTGGATTAATCTACTGTTGAAGACATATGCGTTCATCGGCTTAATGGGGTTATATGGACCGGTAAATGCGTTACTTGAAACTGTTGGTATTGGGAAACAACAGATATTGTTCACAGACTTCAGTTTTGTTTTCGTTTCTGTTTATATCTTCATTCCATTTATGATATTACCGATTTTCAATGCTCTGGATAAATTGAATCCTGCACTGATAGACGCCTCTCGAGATCTAGGTGCGAATGCTTGGACAACTTTCAGACGTGTCATCTGGCCTCTTACACTAAACGGTGTGAAGTCTGGTGTTCAAGTTGTATTCATTCCTGCACTTTCGTTATTCATGATCACCCGACTTATTGCAGGAAACAAAGTCATCACGCTCGGTACAGCAATTGAGCAGCAATTCCTCGTTACTCAAAACTGGGGAATGGGCTCAACGATTGCAGTGTTCTTAATTCTATTCATGGTAGTCATCTTGCTTCTAACGACTGCGAACGAAAGGGGGATGGCTGGAAGTGGAAAGAAACGGTAAACTCCCAAAAATCTATTTGACAGCTGTCTTTCTTGTTTTATATGCACCAATTTTCTATTTGATTTTTTACTCATTTAACTCTGGTGGCACAATGTCCCATTTCGAGTCTTTCACATGGGAACATTACGCTGCTGTATTTGAAGATAAACGACTCATCATCATCTTGCTCAATACAGTAGTCGTTGCCTTACTCTCAGCATTGATTTCAACGGCAATCGGAGTGATGGGAGCGATCACAATCCATTACATGAAGAACAAAGCGATGCGAAACGCAATGCTTTCCATGAATAGTATTCTTATGGTAAGTCCTGACGTCATCATCGGTGCTTCGTTCCTTATTTTGTTTACACTAGTCGGCATCAAACTCGGATTTGCCTCTGTACTGCTTTCCCATATTGCGTTCAGTATTCCGATTGTCGTCATTATGGTGTTACCGAAATTGCAGGAAATGAGTCCGACACTGATAGATGCTGCACTCGACCTTGGAGCTACTCGAAAAGAAATCATGTCGCGTGTCATTTTGCCATTTATTAAACCCGGGATATTCGCCGGCTTCTTCTTGGCGCTGACCTATTCTTTGGATGACTTTGCGGTAACGTTCTTTGTAACCGGAAATGGATTCTCGACACTTTCTGTTGAAATATACTCTATGGCTAGAACAGGAGTCACTTTAACGATCAATGCACTTTCGGGTCTCATCTTTGTGATAACAGCTGGTCTGATTTTAGGCTATTATTTCATAACAAATCGACCTAAAACACCTGCTAGGGGGGTCAAACGATGAAAGCGTTAGTACGTGGAGCCATTCTTATTGCGGCAACAGCAGCCATTCTGATGATCATCAATGCACAACTTGCTAAAAGCGGTGCACAATCCGGTGGAAATACGCTGACCGTTTATAACTGGGGTGAATATATTGACCCTGACCTCATAAAGCAGTTTGAAAAAGAAACAGGCATCAATGTCATCTATGAAACCTTCGATTCCAATGAAGGAATGATGGGAAAAATCGAGCAAGGCGGAACGTCTTATGACATTACAGTCCCATCTGAGTATATGGTGGAGATGATGCGTGAAAAAGACTTGCTCATTCCACTCGATTACGACAAGATTCCGAACATCAAAAATATCGATCCCTATTTCAGGGATCTTCCGTTTGACCCTAATAGTACGTACTCCATCCCCTATTTCTGGGGGACTCTTGGGATTGCTTATAATCCATCTTTGTTAGATGGCCAAACGTTTGAGAGTTGGGATAATTTGTGGGATCCTTCCCTCAAACAAGAAGCTGTCCTTGTAGACAGTGCACGCGAAGTCATTGGAATGAGCTTGAATTCCCTTGGCTATTCCTTGAACTCAACAAACGTTGACGAACTTCGTGAAGCGACGGATAAGCTGAAAACGCTAAGCCCGAATATTAAAGCAGTCATCGGGGATGAAGTGACCCAGATGATGATGAATAACGAAGCAGCCGTTTCACTCATCTGGTCTGGGCAAGCAGCGGATATGATGTCTGAGAACGAAGATATCACATATGTGGTCCCGGAAGAAGGTTCGAACTTATGGTTCGACAACATCGTAATCCCAAAGACTGTGAAAAACATCGATGGGGCTTACGAGTTCATCAACTTCATGTTACGTCCGGAAGTCGCTGCTCAAAATGCGGATTACGTAGGTTATTCCACACCTAATAAAGAAGCATTGTCTCTCCTAGATCCAGAGGTCGTTTCTGATGAACGGTATTATCCGGACGAAGAAGCTCGTGACCACTTGGAAGTGTATAAAGATTTAGGGTTGGAAATGCTAGGCACGTATAATGAGTTTTTCTTGGAATTCAAGATGAATATGAAGTAATTCGAGATGTTACAGCAGAAGCGGATTGTCGCTTCTGCTTTTTTTATTTGAAGAGATTGATTTGTCGCGAGGTGGAGATAGATGGTGCGAGAGTTATGTACCGCGGGAGTTTGAGGATGGAAAAATAGAAGTTTCAATGTCTTATGATCATTTTTTTGAATTTATGATCACTATTCTTGAGATATGAGCACTTTTTCGAGTTTAAGAGCGCTTTCTACGATTTATGATCTCTTTCTTGAGTTTATGATCACCTTTCGGGATTTATGAGCACAATGCCCGTTTTATGAGCACCTTGACAATCCTTGGGACAAGATTAAAACTTTATCTACCAATCTTAGTTGAAAATATAGGAAAGTGTGTATTATTAGAATTGTCCGAGCTGTCCCGACACAGTAGAGACTAGCTGTATGCTAAACTAAAGCGAGGATACAACTGAATATGAAGGAGGAACACACGTGGCCGCTAAATCTACAACATTCGCTATTTATATACTAATGTTTAATATGTTCATCACTATGTCAGGAATTGGACTGATCATTCCAATCATGCCTGAATACTTAGGAACGTTCGGCGTGGCTGGTGCTGCCCTTGGCTCGCTCATTGCCGTGTTCTCATTCGCCCAATTCATATTTTCCCCCGTTTCCGGATCCCTTTCGGATAAGCATGGAAGAAAAAACATCATCATTTTCGGACTCATTCTTTATGGGGTTTCCCAGCTTGCTTTTGGCCTCTCCACAGAACTTTGGATGCTCTTTGTAGCACGATTCTTCTCTGGTTTCGGCTCGGCATTCTTAATTCCTCCGATGATGGCTTTCGTTGCGGATATTACAACATTTGAAGAACGTGGTCGCGGTATGGGTTTACTTGGCGCCTCCATGTCTCTAGGATTCATGATCGGACCTGGGGTTGGAGGTTTTCTATCTAAATTCGGGTTACAGTTCCCCTTCTACTTTGCTGCAGGAGCTGCATTATTCGCTGCAGTCATGTCGTTTTATATTTTACCAAATCCCGCTCCGAGCCCCTCAGCTGAAAATGGACCTCGACGAACGGAAAATTTGTTTCAACAAATTGCGCGCTCAACTAAGACTCCCTACTTCGTCGTCTTACTTGTCATGTTCGTCTTCTCTTTTGGACTAGCAAACTTCCAATCGACCATCTCTCTATACGTTGGCATTAAATACAATTACACGCCTCTTATGATTGCAGTCATCATTACAGTGGGTGGATTCGTTGGCGTCATCATCCAAACATTTGTCATCAATCGCTTGTTCAAGCGGTTCGGTGAAATGCGTGTCATCCTCATCAACTTAGTCATTGCAGCAGTGGCGATGCTCAGCATTACATTTGTGAATATGTTCTGGTCCATCTTGCTAGTTGCAACGATTTTCTCAACCGCAACTGCATTATTGAGACCTGCAGTAAACACGTTAGTCTCAAAACTTGCAGGCAACGAACAAGGCTATGCAGCTGGAATGATGAATGCCTACATGAGCTTAGGTAACATGGTTGGACCCGCATTAGCTGGCTTCGTTTTCGACTGGAAAATGACAGCTCCATACTTTCTCGGGACCGCTATACTCCTTTCGTGCTTCCTAATAGCCGCTACATGGGCAAAGAGAAATACAGATACATTAGCTGCTACACGTTCATAAACTTCAAAAAACCCAAAGCCATATAAAAAAGGCTGGGCTAACCTAAATTAAT
>NZ_JWIB01000042.1 GCF_000813425.1 Sporosarcina sp. ZBG7A | reverse complement strand
ATTAATTTAGGTTAGCCCAGGGAGTGTTACCTCTCGTTCTGTTTTTTTTATGTCTTCATTTATTCTTCCTCATGAGGATAACGATGAATTGTATGATTAATCCTATTCCTAGGCTGAATGAGGAGAATATGTATATAGAAAGAATGCCAATTGATTGACCAAGTTCTCCTTCAATCGTAATTATACTGCGGAAGAATTCTTCAAAGCCGATCAACATCCCCACCATAAAGAACCAAAACGCGATGCGCAATTTATAATGCAATAGCAATAATGCAATAAGGCCAACCGTTAAACCGAATATTGAGAAAGCCAAATAGTTTTTCCATCCTAATTCCACTCCACTAATTGTGCGGACCCCGACGATCATGAGTACTAACGTGATTAAGCCAGCAAACAAACCAATTTTTCCTAAGTGACGTTCCATCTAAAGCACCTGCTTTCCATTCACCATCATACCTAAAATAGCATGTCTCTGCACAAAAAATGCGCACAACCTCGTGAACGAATGAGGTTGTACGCATTTAAATAATTTTTATTTGTTTGCAATAACGACAAGTTTCCCTTTGTCGAGTTCGCTCTCTGCAGCAGCTGCGTCTTCTTCAGTAAGACCCGCACCGTGCATCTTGCTGCGAAGTTCATCTCCACGAGAGGTGAACATATTCTTCATTGAATCGAGAAAGCCTTGTTCTTTCATGCCAGCTTTTTCAGTATCCAATGCGTCTGTAATATGATCTCCACGTTTCTTGTCATGTGCGAAAACATAAATTTCGTCATTAGTGTAACCTTTCGCTTCAAGTTCATCTACTTTTGCCTTAGCTTGTACTGCGTTTTCTACATAAAATTTTTCAACCATTTGTGAATCCCTCCAATTAGTAATTGTTTCTTTGTCGCTCTAGTGTTTGTATACCATCTTTCATGCAAAGTTAAACAATCATTTGTAAATCTGTGATGGAAACACTTAATAGAGAAAGAATGAGGAGAGATGAATTAAAGATATAGATCGCCTCGTAGACGTCTGAAAGACTTTAAGAAAAAGGTGGGATCCACATTGACATGGAACGACCGAACGCCTTGATTTGTATGAAGATAAAACAAGCAAGTTCCATCTGAGAAAGGTCGATAGGAACAATCATGCACAGCATGGATCGGATAGGAACTATGCTGAGAGACAATTTTATTTTCATGTAATGATAGTGTGCAAATTGCTGTAGTTACCGTCTGCTCAATCCAACCTACTGTCTTGTGTGGCACTTTATAGGACAAGGTAGCAATTGCTTCTGAGTCCAAAAAAACCCTCCTAAATCGTCTTATTTCGTATAGTCTTTCACTGTTTTTAGTAAATCATGTACATAATCTTCATCCACATAATTAAATTCACTGACCAGTTTACCATCTTTTGCAATTAGGTAGAAATTTGTTCCATGAATAACTTGATCGGAAGTATCAGGTTTTTGAATGATGGTCTGGAAATTCTCCCTTGCGAAGGTGGTGATTTCTTGAGCGGAATAGCCAGTTAGAAAATGCCAATTGCTTTCATCCTCTGTGTACTGAGAGGCATATGCTTTTAACGTTTCCGGCGTATCAACTTCTGGATCAACTGTGAACGAAACGAATTGTACATCTAAGTCATGTTTCTTAAATTCTTTTTGCAATGTTGCCATTTCAGATGTCATTGGAGGACAAACTGTTTCACAACTTGTAAATATGAAATCCGCAATCCATACTGTATCTTTCAATTGGTTAAATCCGAACGATTCACCTTGCTGATCGACAAAGGTAAATGATGAGATTTCTCTTCCCGGAGGTTTAGGGGAAGAGCAGGCGGAAAGTAAAACGATAACCACAATCATAATAGGGACGAATCGGGTTGCATTCATGTTGCCTCCTCCTCAGTAAACAAAGGTAGATCAATCGTAACAGTTGTACCTGTCGAAGGGTCACTATCCATATTGAATGTACCGTGATGCAGACGAATGATTTCTTTGACAATGGAAAGCCCGAGTCCAGTACCACCTGTCGTTCGTGTTCGCGCTTTGTCAGTGCGGAAGAAGCGTTCACCCATCCTACTTAAGTCTTCTTTTGAAATCGTCAATCCTTCGTTTTGGACTACATATCGGATCTTACTTCCATGTTCATGTAATCCAATTTGGATCATTCCACCGTCGGATACATACTTCACTGCGTTATCGATTGTATTATAGAAGACTTGTTGAATTCGATCTGGATCACCAAGGATGATCAAGTCTTCTTCAACATCAAGTTTAAGTTGAATGGATCGAGCAGCCAAATGGATGCGGAACAATTCCACAGTATCGACTAAAACTTGGGCAACGACGATTGGCTGGGCTTCAACAGTGAATAGACCTTCTTGAAGGTGGTTTAGATCTGTTAAATCATTGATCAGTTTACTTAGTCGTGCAGTTTCTTTTTCAATGGTGTTCAAGTAATTCTCCGAATTCTGATTTGGATTTCCGGATTCGGTGATTTGTTTTAATGCATGTGTATACCCGCTAATGTAGGTGAGTGGAGTCCGCATTTCGTGTGCGAGGTTACTTGTAAATTCTCGTTTGCGTTCTTCCTGTGCTTCGAGTGAAGAGCTCATTGTATTAAAAGCACGAGCCAACTGGCCGATTTCATCAGAACGCTCGGTTTCTACTCTGCCAGAATAGTCTCCATGAGAAATGTTGGCAGCTAGACCTTCTAATTTCCGTAAAGGACTGAAAAGTGAACTCCACACACGATTGATGAGTAAGAAAAGAATTAAGAAAAAGCCTGAACCTGCGGCTATAAGTAAAGGAATACTTTCTTTGAACACATCTTGGATAGCAGCAAGTGGCACGTAGATGTAAATAAAGCCTATCAACGAATCTTTTCCTCGAATTGGAAAGATTGCTCCGAGAATTTCTCGATTGAATTCTTCTACATATCCTTTTTTAACAACGTATGAACCTTTTTCAAGTATCTTCCGGTCTGAACTGTCCACTAAATTTTCGTAGTTAACTTGGTAAGGGAAGTAAGAAGATAAGTCGTCCAATTGATCCACGACAACGATCTCGTATTCAGATACTACGTTATACCATTGGATCTTCTCGATGATATCATCGCTCAGTTCCCCGAAATGATAGTGGGCGGCTGTTCGTTTACCTTGATAGACAATCGACTCTTCAATGCTTTCCAAATACAATTTTGAATATAGAAAATGAATAAAGAAAAAAGAAAACAAAATCGTAAATGCAAGGCTTAAGAAAAACAGGGATAAGATTTTTTTACTTAATGTCAGTTTCATTGCCTTAGACCTCGAACTTGTAGCCGACTCCCCAGACAGTCTCTATCTTTTGTCCTTCTTCCCCTAATTTCAACCTCAAGGTCTTAATATGTGTGTCGACGGTACGCACGCTACTGTCGTGATCGTCTCCCCAAACAATTTGGAGAAGCTCATCTCTTGAGTAAACGCGTCCAGAATTTTTCGCGAGGACGTAAAGAATACCAAATTCCTTCAGTGTAAGTGACAATGCCTTCCCATTTAACGTCGCTCTGTGTGCCTCTTTATCAATTTCAAGTGGACCAAATGACAGTGCGCTGTGAAGTTCTTTGCGTTGATAGGATCTACGCAAGACTGAAGCAACTCTTGCAAGTAATTCACCAGGTAAAAAGGGTTTCACAATATAATCGTCACCATGTTTGAGACCTTTGATTTTATCCCATTCTTCTCCTTTAGCAGACAAGAAGATAATAGGAAGATCGATCGTTCGTTTCACTTCTTGAGCGAAAAGGAAGCCATCCATATAAGGCATCATGACATCTGCTAAACAAAGGTCTACACGAACTTCGTGCAGCAGAGAAAGAGCGTGTACTCCATCTGTTGCTTCTACTACGTGATACCCGTCACTCTCTAAAAAAGTGCGAATTAGTTTTCTCATTTCTGCTTCATCATCGATTACCATAATTGTATACGAAATCATCTGGTTTCCTCATTTCATCTATCAATAATCTAATCATTTTCTCAAAAAACGGTGAACATTCCATGAAGTTTAAAGACTTCATAGTTATTTCGAATTTACTTAGTACAATGATGCTCATAAGCTAATAATACTTGAAAGCAGACAAACCGTTAAGCAAAAAGGAGCGAGGTTCATTTGAAAAAGAAACATTTGGCAATTAGTACAGCACTTATTGCATTATTAGTAACAGGATGCGGGCAAAATGATACGGATGGAAATGCAAGTGAAGACGAAGAAGTTGTGGTTGAGCCAATCACGGTAGAGCTAACTGTTCCTGAAACAGGGGAAGCCGAGGAATCCATTCAATTAGCAGCTGCGGTCTCTCAAGGTGATGAAAAGGTAACGGATGCAAGTGAAGTTGAATATGAAATTTGGGAAGATGGAAAGAAAGAGGATAGCTGGAAGGTCAAATCCGAACAGAAAACGGATGGCCTTTACGAAGCGAAAGCTAAATTTGAACATGATGGCTTGTTCCATGTTCAAGTCCACGTAACAGCGCGAGATATGCATACGATGCCAATGAAAGAAATTACAATTGGCACAGGGGCTGTAGAAGGTGAAGCAGGTACTGAAGCTGAAGGAAGTCATGAGCATCAACATGGGGCAGAAGACAAAGAAAGTCATGAGCATCATCATGGAACAGAAGGTTTTTCTATGCATTTCATGGAACCTAAAGATGTGAAGGTGAATGAATCTGCAATGATGATGGTCCACTTACAGCTAGATGATAAGCCGCTTGAAAAAGCACGTGTACGACTTGAAGTTGTTGTGAATGATAAAACTAATGAAGCACAATGGGTGAAGTTAACGGAAGAGAAGGCTGGAGAATACGCAGGTGAAGTGACATTTGAAGCTGCCGGAACAGCAAGTGTTACCGTTCATGTTGAAAATGAAGAAGGATTGCACGAGCATGAAACTCATGAGATGACTATTTCAAAATAATAGACTGTGTGATTCGAAATTTTATCGAGAACCATATATAATGAAGGAAATAGTTGAAATGGGGAATTTAAAATGGATTATCCAAAAAAAACATGCTCAGTTGAACGACTAGTTACAGTACCAGCAGATGTGGAAAAAGTGTTGGAAGGCAAAAAGACTGCAACTCGGAGAAACGGTGTTTACGCATACCCTGGCGAGGTTATGGAGTTAGATGGTAAGGGATTTAAAGTAGATTCACTTTATCAACAATCACTTGGTGAAGTTACAGAAGAACATGCTCACCAAGAAGGTTTTGAAAATCTAGACGCTTACAAGCAGTCGATTCTCGATATGCATGAAGGTATGAAATGGATTCCTACTATGAAAGTATGGGTACATGAGTTTTCTCCCGTAAAGAATTGATGGATTTGATATGGGCTTCTTATATACAGTCGTCGTCTACATCCATGTGTTATCAGCAGTAGCATCAGTAGGACCGCTATTTCTGCTATTCCCGATTATTTCACGCGTCCGCAAGGCGGTTTTGAGTGAGGAAGCAATTCTTCTTTCATTATTCAAATGGACAATTCGCTTTGTGATGCATTCGGGACATGTTCTTGTAGTTTCTGGAGTGATTCTGATCTTGATTGGGCCATGGCCGTGGTACACCTCATGGGTGATTGTCACGTTAGGTATTATGATGCTATCGATTGTATTTCTGGCTAGCGGTTTTTCCGTTGTCTTGAACCGTTTTCCTAAAGAACCGGAAAATCGTGAAGAACTGTTAAAGAAGTTACTGAACACATCGTGGCGGTATATAGGATTACTTCTAATTATGCTCTACCTAATGGTTGCCAAACCATCATTTTGGTAAAGATGAAAACAAACCCAAATAACAAAGTAAACGTTTAAAGTATAAAAGCGTGCACATCATTCGTGAGAAACGGATGATGTGCACGCTTTTTCGTTCCATGTAAAATTGGTTCCGTAATATTAGTCAGGATAGTTATCTAAAAATCTCCAATCCATAAACCTCACAATTGAGTCCCTTTAAAGTAATCTAGGCTCTTGTTGTCTGGAATATATGATTCACGGCCATTGATGGTTTGAAAAGAGGCCAAAGAAAGGTAGAGGGGGAACCAAGGCCATCAGCTTTTCGTTAAGGTTTAATAATTTCTAATGATAATCAATGAATTCTGGTAATTCATTAAAAGTTTGATACAATTTAATTGATAAGTTGAATTACTAAGTTCCCCAAACTGTCTGTGAAGACTGTTGCTTTGCGCTACAGACGGCACGCTTTCCGAGGGGCGTGGCTTGAGCCTCCTCGGACGCGAAAAACATGCGCCCTGCGGGGTTCTTAAGGCTCACGCTGATCCCTCCGGAGTCGGCCGTCTTCTGCTACAAGCAACGCAGCATATTTTATAAAATAGCTTCTTCTTCAAACGGGCCATTTTACAGATGAAAATAACCTCTAAGGAGAGAATTAAATGGGAATCCAAATACTAAATGATTTCCTCAATGAGCTAGAAGAAAGAAAAATCTTTTATAAACTGGATAAGGTTAGAAGTGAGGCAGTTATGGTGGAAGTTGTTGTTCCAGGTCAGCGTTGGGAAATTGAGTTTATGGACGATGGTTCAATTGAGATTGAAAAATTTATAAGTGATGGTGGCGTTATGTATGATGAAAGCGAATTAAAGAATCTATTTGAGAACTTTAGTGATTAATAACGCTAATAACTTCATCACAAATGGGTGCTTTAGTTGAAGAAGGAAATAAAATTGGATCACACATATTAGATATATCTAATATGTGTGATCCTTTTAATTCCAACTGTTTCTCTAACTTAACCTAAATATAACATTGGTTGTACAAATATATGCAAGATCGTGATAACGACGGCATGGTAGGTGAATAAGGGATTTGTTCGATATCGCAATCGGGCTAGCGCGACAAGTTCTGTGATAAAT
>NZ_JWIB01000041.1 GCF_000813425.1 Sporosarcina sp. ZBG7A | reverse complement strand
TATCAACACTCTAGGTGATTCTCTTCAAAACCGCACTTACTAATGGTCTGGTTCTCCATACTACATGTTAATGAGTTTTTTCAGCTTCGGTATTATTTTATAAGTTCTATAAATCTCTTTGCAGCACGTGTTAGTGGAACATTCTCTAAATAGCAGAGGCCAATAATTCTCTTTGGAATTTCCTCTACTAGCTGTATCTCGTATAATTCCCCACTCTCTAAATATTTTTTTGAGAACTCCTTGATTACACACGAAATCCCTAAATTTATTTTTGCGAATTCTAAAACCAAATCAAAAGATCCTAATTCAAATACAGGTGAAAATTGAAAACCCTTCTTTTCAAAGAAATGCTCCACAAACAATCGTGAATTCGATTTCTTTTCTAAAAAAATGAGTGGCATTCTCATTAAATACTCAAAACTAACCGGCTGTTCAGTAAGCGTTTTATATTTTTCTCCGCAAACAAAGATATCTTGGATTTCCTTACAGGGAATGACTTGTAGATTTTCCTCATTGATTGGTAAATTACATACACCAATATCTACCTTTCCTGATTTAATTAAGTCACAAATTTCTGTTGTAGTTCCATTTAATATATTTAATTTGATCCCAGGATATCCCTTGTGGAATTTTTCCAAATAAGGTAATAAGAAATAGCGAGAGATGGTGTCTCCAACTCCGATTCGTAATTGTCCAGTCTTTAATGATTTAAATTCTAAAAGTTTGTCTTCTGCAGCGTTTATGATTCCCAATGCTGACTTTATATGCTCATTCAACAGTTCTCCTTCATTTGTTAATACCACTCCTTTTGATGTTCGATGGAAAAGCAGAATATCTAGTTCTTTCTCTAATTTCGATATAGCTTGACTAACAGCTGGTTGTGTCATGTAAAGTTCTTGTGCTGCTTTTGAAAAACTTTTATTAGCGCTAACAACGTTAAATATACGGTATAAATCTAACTTCCCTATCATATAAGCCCTCCTTATATCCGATATAATGAATATTAATTTTACTTATATCACTTTGTAAGGGTATAGTAAACATATAATGTTTATATATATGGACATAATTATAGTAAACATACTCGATTAGAGGAGAGATTAAATTGACAAGAGCCGTTGGAACAGTAGTTCGTGGGCTTCGCAGTCCCATCATCAACCAAGGTGACAATATGGAACAAATCACTGTTGAAACAGTATTAAATGCAGCAAATCTCGAAGGCTTTACGATAGAGGATCGCGATATTGTTACAATTACTGAATCCATTGTCGCTCGGGCGCAGGGAAACTATGCGACAGTTGATCATATAGCAACAGATATACAAACTAAATTCGGCGATGATACAATTGGTGTCATTTTCCCGATTCTTAGTCGTAACCGATTTGCAAACTGCTTGAGAGGGATTGCAAAAGGAGCAAAAAAAATAGTCTTAATGCTAAGCTATCCTTCTGATGAAGTGGGGAATCACCTGGTAGACATCGATGAGCTAGACGCGAAAGGCATCAATCCATGGACGGATGTATTAACTGAAGCCCAGTTCCGTGAACATTTCGGTTATGCCAAACATACTTTCACAGGCGTTGACTACATCGAATACTATAAATCCTTGATTGAAGCTGAAGGTGCAACTTGTGAAGTTATCTTCTCTAATAATCCAAAAACAATTCTGGACTATACAAAGAATGTTTTAACATGTGATATTCACTCACGCGTAAGAACAAAACGTATATTAACAAACAATGGTGCTGAAAAAGTATATGGTCTAGATGATGTTCTTTCAAAATCAATTAACGGCAGCGGCTTTAATGAAGCATATGGCCTACTTGGTTCAAATAAAGCAACAGAAGACAGTGTAAAACTATTTCCGAACAACTGCCAACCAGTCGTTGATGGAATTCAAGCAAAAATTAAAGAATTAACTGGTAAAACTATTGAAGTAATGGTTTATGGCGATGGAGCATTTAAAGATCCTGTGGGTAAGATTTGGGAGCTTGCGGATCCAGTAGTATCACCTGCTTATACAAAAGGACTTGACGGTACTCCAAACGAAGTGAAACTAAAGTACTTGGCAGATAATAACTTCTCTCATCTTCATGGTGAAGAGTTAAATCAAGCTATTACTGAATTCATCCAGAATAAAAAAGAAGACCTAGTAGGTTCAATGGAAGCACAAGGTACTACACCTCGTAAACTAACTGACCTAATTGGATCTTTATCTGATTTAACTTCAGGAAGTGGAGATAAAGGAACTCCAATTGTCTATATTAAGGGTTACTTCGATAACTTTACAAAATAATCTCATCATAAAAGGATGCCTCTTTAGTCGAGGCATCTTTTTCACTTTTTTTGTTACGGAACAACTATCAATCTCATGTTAGTTTAAATCTAGAATGATATCTCTTTCATCTAGACTGTTCATATATTTAATTTGTTCACCTTAAAAGTCAGTTTTTATTGACAATTATCTAATTCATATATAGTATTAATAGTCCTGTCAACAGGATGTTGACGTTTAGGGAACTTTGAAAAGTTCATTCTTAGAAAAAGGGTGGATAATATGAATAAAGAGCTATTAATGGAAAGTGCACGTACGATGAAAGCGAAAGCATACGTACCTTATTCCAAATTCCCAGTTGGAGTAGCATTATTACTAAAAGATGGTACTGTTATTAATGGAGTAAACGTAGAAAATGTTTCACTAGGTGCAACTAATTGTGCTGAGAGAACAGCTATTTTTACCGCAATATCAAATGGTTATAAAAAAGGTGAGTTTCAGGCTATAGCTGTAGCAGGTGATACGGTAGATTTTCTTCCCCCTTGCAGCATTTGTAGACAGGTTTTAGCAGAATTTTGTTCACCTGAAATGCCAGTTTATTTAACTAACGAGAAAAAAGATATATTAGAGTTGACCTTAAAGGAATTGCTACCTTACGCATTTACAGATTTAGAAATGTGAAAATTAAAAATCGTATCGAACTAATTCATTGGTGGTATATTCTAATTTAATTAAAAAAGTCGATTCCCTAGAGATCGGGAATCGGCTTATTTTTGTAGGTTAAAGCCTCATTATCATTGTAAATCTGCATGTTCCTAATCTATCCTTAAAAGAACTCAACTTTTAATCTTGTTATTAAATCCACTTAAACTAACGAGTGCTTTAGTAAAAAAGACGGGAAAAAATCAACCCTTTGATTTATCATAGCCTTCATGTATCCAATCTTCATCTAATTAAAACAGCACCTTCCATACTAAAAATGGAGCGTTGCGGTATCTTTTCTCATAAAAAATCGCCTTTACTTATGGTATGGTTCATTCCTCATAATTCTAAACCCACGATATACCTGCTCCAACAAAATCAGCTTCATTAACTGATGCGGGAACGTCATCTTCGAAAACGAAAGCAGCTCATCTGCTCGCTTATAGACATCTGCATGTAATCCTAGGGATCCGCCAATGACAAAGGTGATTTTGCTTTTACCATAAGTCATGAGTGATTGCAGATTTTCTGCTAACTGTTCAGATGTTTTCTGTTTCCCTTCGATTGCAAGTGCAATGACATGGGCGTCCGGTGAAACTTTTGCCAGAATGCGATCTGCTTCTTTTTTCTTGACGATTTCCATATCAGCCTCGCTTAATTGCTCGGGTGCTTTTTCATCCGCCACTTCGATCAAATCGATTTTGGCATACGCACCGAGTCGCTTTGTATACTCCTCGATGCCCATTTTCAAATACTTCTCTTTCAGTTTTCCCACAGTCACAATTGTAATATTCACAGCCTTGTCCACCTTTTTTGAAAAGTTATACACCGAAGTTATACACATATCCACAGCCATCTCTAGATGTTGTGTCCGATTATGTGTTCGTCACAAGATAGACAGGAAGTGCTTCACAGTAATCACATGTTGTGGATAACTTCTCTCCCTCTGTAATTGGTTCCATGCTCGGAAATGTCTCCTCTTTTGCAACAAATTCGTCAAGTGCCCGGTTTATATGGGTTTCGCAGGTATGAATTTTCATATTATTCACCTCTTTTTCACTTTTATATCTCCACAGAGTTATGCACAAATTTTCAGTTTTATCCACAAACATAGAATTGTTGATAAAAAAAGCAGACACAATAGCTATTTTTCTGCTATCGTGTCTGCTGTGGATAACTAAATGGTTATTTTATGCACATGTGCATTAGAACGAGTTGCCATCTTTCAGAACCATGTCAATTGTGACAGGTTTCCCTTCACGGTAGACTTTCATCGTCATGCTATCGCCGACTTTCTTTTCGTTGTACAAGTGCTTGCGCAACGTCACCATGTCTTCAATCGGCTCTCCGTCCATTTCTACAATTGTATCATATTTTTGGACTCCGGCAGTTTGCGCTGGTGTATTTCGGAAGACTTCTGTAACCACAACACCATTTTTAACGTCTTCGGGTAACTTCAGCACGCTCTGCTGTTGAACAGGGATATTTCTTAAGTCGAGTAGTGATACGCCCATTGTTGGACGATTCACTTCACCTGTCTGTTCAAGTTGTTCAATTACTGGTAAGGCTAAGTTGATAGGGATCGCTAGACCAATTCCTTCTACCGTCTCCTCTGTAATTTTCATGGAATTGATGCCAATCAGCTGGCCCGCCATATTGATAAGAGCCCCCCCTGAGTTTCCTGGGTTGATGGCTGCGTCGGTTTGAAGGACATCCGCTTGCCAGTCCACACTACCGTCCTGGTTAATGTCGATTGGAATGGAACGGTCTTTACCGGATACGACACCCACTGTAACCGAACCAGAGAAGCCAAGACCTAGTGGGTTTCCGATTGCAATAACCGTTTCTCCACGTTTTAACGCATCAGAATCTCCGAATTCCATTGTTGACGTTATATCTTTGTCGTCAATTTCAACAACAGCAAGATCTGTCCAGACGTCACTTCCAATTAACTTACCTGACATCTTTGTTCCATCATCAAGTGTCACTTCTAATTCTTCTGCATCTTCGACAACATGATGATTGGTAACGATATAGGCTTTCCCATTTGCTTTCTTGTACAATACACCTGATCCTGTTCCAATCGCTTGTGGCGTGTCAGATTGAGTCCAGAAATCTTGACCGCGTTGTAAATTTGTAATCCCAACAACCGCGTCGGTCGATTTTTCGACGACTCCTGTTAAATCACTATCGATGTCAACACTCACTTGCTTGGAGCTTCCCGAATCCTTTACTGTGCCCGTAGCATTGTTTTCACTATCATCCGGTCCACCTATGGTAAACATGAGCAACCAGACGAGCAGTCCGCCTATTATGGCTCCAAATAATGCAGGCAAAAATCCACCTCGTCGTTTGGGTGGGTCTGGAGGTGGCGGTGGTGTAGTATTTTGTGTTCTGTACATGGGCTCGCTCTGTGGTGTTTCATAATTTCCCGCATGTGGCGGTTCGTTCAGCGAGTCAGATGACCTCGGTTGTTCCTCTTCCCGATCCCTGTTGTAGTCGTCCATGGCTCTCGTCCTTTCGATTCCATTCTCTCTTTACACTTTACCCCATTCTGATAATTTTAAAAGAAATATGGGAACTTCTATAAAAAAGACGATGGAATGGAGTAAATCGTTCCCATTTAGGAAGTTATAAAGAATGTACAACTCGTGTTTTGTGTCTTTTATTTTGTGGTGACGTGTATTCTAAGAGAGAGTGATCAGGTTCAGCCGCGGAACGAGCGGGTTGAAGGAGAGAACGATCGGGTTCAGCCTCGGAACGGGCGGGTGGTATGAGAAAACGAGCGGGTTCAGCGACGGAACGGGCGGGTGGAATGAGAGAACGAGCGGGTTCAGCGACGGAACGGGCGGGTGGAATGAGAAAACGAGCGGGTTCAGCGACGGAACAGGCGGGTGGAATGAGAGAACGAGCGGGTTTCCTAGCCCAATTAATTTCATCCACCAAAAAAACCGCATCGCCTTTAGCGATACGGTTTTCTCCTCAAACAGTGATTAATTCAGTCGGCTCTTCTGCATCGGTGTCATGCAAATGCACAAACTCTCCTGCTATAATGCCGCACGTTTGTAACGTCTGTTCAACGCTCATGCGGGCAAGGTCTTTCATGTTATTGTCGCGGCTTAAGTGAGACAAATAAATCTGAGTCTCTTTTTGCTCGATGACATCATTCATCGCAATTGCTGCATCTTCGTTCGATACGTGACCGACATCACTCAAAATACGTCGCTTGACACTCCATGGGTAACGCCCCATTTGGAGCATACCAATATCATGATTCGATTCAAACACGAAAGAATCCGCACTCTTAATGATCCCTTTCATGCGATCACTCACGTATCCTGTGTCTGTAATGATCGCAAGTTTACGATCATCTTCATGAAACACGTAGAACATCGGATCCACAGAGTCATGGGAAACTGCAAACGATTCAATCGAGATCGAACCGAAAGAATGAACCGTTTCCATATCGAACTGAAACCGTTGTTCAAGCGAGATGTCACCAACTAACCCATCCATTGCTTGCCATGTCTTCTGGTTCGCGTAAATCGGAACGCCATGCTTTCTCGCTAAAACACCGACACCTTTAATGTGATCGCTATGCTCATGCGTGACGAAAATAGCGTTAACATTTTTCATGGATCGACCAATTTTCGCAAGCTGTGCTTCGATTCGTTTTGCCGTTAAGCCTGCGTCCACGAGATAGGCGCCAGAATCATTTTCTATATAAATTGAATTACCAGTGCTGCCACTGGCAAGTATGCTGAATCGCATCATAAAAACTCCTTATTCGGATTGCTCATTCTCTTCTTCCGGATCCTTATCAAGTTGGAACTCAATTACTTTCCCTTCATTAGCACTGAGGAAGTGATGCTCTTTTTCCCCACTATCTAATTTTACTTGAACATCCCATGTTGGGGCAAACACTTGAGTTTCCGTTAAGCGCACAAGCGTTGAATAGCCCATTTTGACATTCGTCACTTCCGAGTTCTGTTTCAACAATCCTCGTGAAGCGAGAGATCCAATAATTTCTAGTGGCGACAGCAAGTCTTTCTTATTGAAATTCGCAAATTTCTTCAACATGCGCTGCTCATAAGATTGAAGTTTTTCATCATCATCCCATGAGACCTCGAGCATGGCACTCGGACTATAATAAATCGGACGTCCCTGGAATTGTTGGAAAAAGAATGCTTTCTTTTTTTCTTCCGACACCTCCCATAGTACGTATTCCGTTCCGTTCAATACGTATTGGGATAGGAATGATTTGAAATCATCTTTCTTCGCTTCTTCAAGTGTTATTTTATCGGTAAGTGTTGACCGTAGTAGGTTATCACTCATGATGGAAGTTTTTTGACCCTTTAAATCTTTTAGTGATTCTTTGTTAAAGTCAACGACATCTGCAGAAACAAATGACGCTTCTTTGTCTACAAATGGAGGCAACTTGTAGGTGATGTTTTCTTGCTTTAAGACATCTTCCATAGAAGTTTTCCCCGCCACTTCAAGGCTTTCAATATTAGCATTCCGGTTCAAATACAGGAAACACAGCAATACATTCAGTATCGAAAACACAATGATGAAAATTGTTTTGGTTTTACTCCAATCCAAGAAGGCCGCCTCCCTTCCGATTTAGCTCTTCCTTATACACTTCCCAATTCCCTTTGATGTAATAGAACCAGTGGGGTTCGAATTTCAAGACACCAACATCCGTATCATGAATAAGTGAATAGCCAGGCTTTATTTCTTCGATTGCTGAGAAATCGAGATTGTCTGATGCTTCTAGGTGACGGGCTACCTCCGTTGCTGGCGGGAGTGTCACTTCATAACTTTTGATAGGCGAGTTGAGTGTGAAATAAGGTCGACTATAACGGTATACTCGGTTGTCTCCCAGTATTTCCGTTATCTCTGCACCGTCCGGGACGTCACTAAAGACTGGAAGTCCATTGTCATGAAGCTGAAACTTAATGTAACGCGAAACTGGGTTCATGTAAGAATAGCGGTAATCATCCGTCCAGCCGCTATGATCATTTACAAAGTCTATAGTAGCTGTCATCAGTTCAGACGGAATGGCTAATTCCTGACTTTCAAGAGGATAATAGAAGTTCAGAACTTTCGATTTCGTGTTTACCTTCATCAGCGCATGATCATCCCCATACTCTTCTTTATGGGCATCGACCAAATTTCTTCGGACAGCATATGGATCATTAAACAGCGCATCTTTAAACAAGGATGGGTTGATCTCCTCTTCGATGTACGTCGAGTGGATCGCTGTGAGGGGTTCACTTGAAATTGCTAATGTCTTGGTTTCATTCACCTGCACTTCTTCAAATCGAGACAACTTTTTCCCTTTATCAATAATCGACTTTTGGAAACGCTGAGTGTCTTGCATTTTCACTTTCGCTTTATAATGCGTCATGCTGACAGTACTGACAAAGTGAACCTCAGGGAGACTGTCATCTGGATCCCAATTGACAATAAGTTTATTGAACAAAACTTCAGGAACAGCTTTGTCTTCAATTTCCAGCACGTCCTCATAGACAGAAACCGGTACCTCTCCTGGGTAATAGAGGACATACTGATTTCCTTTTGTGAGCAAGTCATTCATCTCATCTTTAGTCAGATCCAGATTTACGGCAGTGAGTCCGAAAACTTTCCAGCGCATCATTTCCTCAAGCACAGGTTTAATTACTGTAGTATCTGTCGTTCCATATAATTCTTCATCATTAAACTTGAACACCCATTTGTAAGGAAGCACAATATCGGATATCGGTTTCTTATTTTGAATGCTTGTAATAGATCCATCGACTGACTGATTTTGATCAATCGAATCGAACTTCGGTGCATACGACCAAATTGAAAATGTAAACGTAATGCTGAGAATGACAAGTAGTAGCAGGACGACTGATTTGATTGTCTCGATATGTCTCACACGTCCCACTCCCCATCATCGTGTTGTTCATAAGGTAATGTGAAGAAGATCGTTGTCCCTTCTCCTTCTACACTATTGGCCCAAATCTTGCCGCCATGAGCACCAATCATTTCTTTCGCAATCGCGAGTCCTAGTCCCGTTCCACCCATTGCACGAGAACGGGCTTTGTCTGAACGGAAGAAACGATCAAATATCCGATTTACGTTAGCCGCAGGTATCCCTAAGCCTTCGTCTGAAATACTTACACGGATTGAGTCATCCAATACCGCCACATTGAAGCGGACAATGCCTCCATCGGGCGAGTACTTCAGTGCATTAGAAATGATGTTATCAATTACTTGCGTTAATTTGTCGGTATCTATTTCTACAAACAGATCGACTGGTGGAACGATTCTCCGGAAGCTCACTTCCTGTGATTTCGAAAACTCGAATCGATCAATAATGGAGTTGAAGAATGTATTAAAATCTACCCACTCTGTATTGAGCTCGTATTCGTTACTGTCCATTCTAGAAAGTTTCAACAAATCATTTACTAAACGAATCATTCGTTCCGTTTCCGTCTGTGTCACGTTCAAGAAAGCAGGTGCAATGTCTTCATTCCTCCATGCCCCTTCAGCAAGAGCTTCTAAGTAGCTACGCATCGTAGTTAGTGGAGTTCTTAGTTCGTGTGAAACGTTTGAAACAAATTCACGACGTTCCATTTCGATTTTTTCTTGCTCAGTGTTATCGTGTAGAACAGTTATGAGTCCATTCACAAAACCAGTCTCACGCTGAGTAACAGAAAATGTTGCGCGCAAAATAGATGGCTCATTTTCAGTACTAAAGTCTAGCGGAATCGATTCACGCATCTCTACCAAATCTTCAAAAGAATACTCTTTTTCAATCCCGAGAATGTTATTAATCGGTCGATTCAACACGAGGTCACTAGTCATTCGAAGCATGCCAAGTGCAGAGTCATTTATGAGATTTACACGACCTTTTCGATCTGTTGAAATAACTCCGTCTGTCATATTTTCAAGGACTGATGCTAACTTTCGCCTTTCCGCTTCAGTCGTGGACTGTGACTCCAACAGCTGATTGGTTAAATGGTTAAATGCAATCGCCAGTTGTCCCATTTCATCATTTCCGTAGACCCGGACTTTTCTTGAATAATTGCCTTTCGCCATCGCTTGCGCTTGTCTGCGCATATCGGAAATAGGTCGAGTAAACGTCTGTGCAATGAAGATTCCGATGATGATGGTAATCGTAAGCGAGACCGCAGCCGCTCCTGCAAGGATTCGATTGATTTCGTCGATCTGCTTAAAGACTTTCTCTATGTTGGACTCTACGTAGAGTGCTCCGATGACTTCACTGCCGTTCATAATCGGATGTGTAAGCTTTTGCACTTTTTTATTTGTTTTTTTATTGTAGTTAATGACACTTTGAGGACTTTCAGAGACTATTGCCCTTTTGACGATATCGTCAGTAGATTTCTGTCCAACGATCGTTTTCTGGTGATCCTGTATAGATGACGCTAAAATACGATATTTTGAATCGATTACTCGTACTTCAATGATATCATCCGAACTAAAACCTGAAAGGACGGTCCGCAAACTCGTTTCGAGTGACGGATCGTCCGAGGATGGTTCTTTCAGCATTTCTTCACGTACGCTAAATTCAACGAGATTAACACGGTCTTTAACCGATGCGGTGAAGTTATATTTCAGCGTTTCTTCTAACTCTTTGGAAAAGTATAGACCGATAATCTGCAAGGCGAGTAGAATGAGCATGACGTAAATCAGCACAAACTTAACATGAATAGAATTGAAGATCCCCACTTTTCTCATTCGGTTACTCCTGTTCCGGATCTCGCAAGTAGTAGCCAACGCCACGACGTGTCACAATCCATGTTGGATGGCTTGGTGTATCTTCGATCTTCTCTCGAAGTCTTCGAATGGTAACGTCCACTGTTCGAACATCGCCGAAGTAATCATAGCCCCAGACCGTTTGCAACAAGTGCTCACGTGTCATCACTTGTCCAATATGATTGGATAAGTAATGCAACAGTTCAAACTCACGATGAGTAAGTTCGATTGTTTCCCCTCGCTTTTGTGCAAGATACGCATCCGGCTGTATGACAAGACTGCCGACTGCAATATCATTAGTAGCTTCTTCTGCGTCCTCAGCTGTAGCTTTCTGATGTCTCCGCAAGTTCGCTTTGACCCGTGCAATCAGCTCTCTTGTTCCAAATGGTTTAGTGACATAATCATCTGCACCGAGCTCCAATCCAAGAACTTTATCGATTTCAGAGTCTTTTGCTGTCAGCATGATAATCGGAAAGTCATACTTTTTACGAACTTCACGACACACTTCCATCCCGTCTTGCTTGGGCAACATGATGTCGAGTAACATGATATCTGGCTGAACCTCTTCCACTTTCGCCAATGCCTCATCTCCATCATAAGCTGTATAGACGTTAAAACCTTCTTTTTTTAAGTTAAACTCCAATATATCCGCAATGGGTTTCTCGTCATCTACAACGAGTATTGTTTTGTTTTGCATGAGTTCTACCCTTTCCGGCCGAGTCGGCACATTTACTTGGTATCCTTTTACTCTACCATTCTTCATGCATTTTCGCACGTTCCAATCGTTTCCCAAACCGCTTAGAAAGAGCCTTTATTCCACGTTGTCAATTTATTTCCCGGGGAATATTTCCCGGTTTTTGTCGAAATTCCTCATAAGTAAAAAACACTCCCTCAACTCCGCCAAATAGGCAGAAACTGAGGAAGCGTTTTACAAGTATAAGTTAAGCACGCCAAACGCTTTTGATAACGTTTGTCTGTGTACGATCCGGTCCTACTGAGAAGATTGAAATCGTTACGTCTGTGAGTTGCGCTATACGCTCTAAATAATGACGCGCGTTATCTGGTAGCTCATCAAGTGTTTTACACTTAGTGATGTCTTCAGTCCAACCTGGTAATTCTTCATAGATCGGTGTACATTCAGCTAGCATCCGCAAGTTTGCAGGATACTCTGTAATTGTTTCACCTTTGTACTCATAAGCCGTACAGATTTTAACTGTATCCAAACCTGTCAATACATCAATTGAGTTTACCGATAGATCTGTCAATCCACTAACACGACGAGCGTGACGAACGACAACACTATCAAACCAACCGATTCGACGTGGACGTCC
Source organism: Sporosarcina sp. ZBG7A (assembly GCF_000813425.1). GTDB lineage: Bacteria > Bacillota > Bacilli > Bacillales_A > Planococcaceae > Sporosarcina. The sequence continues at coordinate 31,133 of NZ_JWIB01000041.1, read as the reverse complement.
TGTTGTTGTACCAAATTCTTTACCGACTGTACGGATCTGATCGCCAACTTCGTCAAATAGTTCAGTTGGGAAAGGACCGTCACCGACACGAGACGTATAGGCTTTACATACACCTACGACGTGATCAATCTTAGTCGGGCCGACACCAGAACCAATTGTTACGCCACCCGCGACTGGGTTGGATGAAGTGACAAATGGATACGTTCCTTGGTCGATATCGAGCATAACACCTTGTGCACCTTCAAATAGGACACGACGTGCTTGGTCAAGTGAATCATTTAACACTTTAGATGTATCTGTAACATACTTCGAAAGTTCTTGACCATAACCGTAGTACTCTTCTAAGATGTCTTCAATGTTGAATCCTTCTGTATCGTACATCTTTTCAAACAGACGGTTCTTTTCTTTCAAGTTCATGCGAAGCTTCATCTCAAATACTTCGTGGTCAAGTAAGTCTGCAACACGGATTCCGATTCTTGCAGCCTTGTCCATGTAAGCTGGACCAATACCTTTACCCGTTGTCCCGATCTTGTTTTCCCCGCGGCTCTCTTCTTCCACAAGGTCTTGCTTCAAGTGGTAAGGTAAAATGACATGCGCACGATTAGAAATACGTAAGTTGTCTGTGTTGACGCCTCGGTCTTGAAGGCCTTTTAATTCGCCGACGAGTGCTTTTGGATCGACAACCATGCCGTTCCCAATAACAGACGTCTTCTCTTTATAAAAAATGCCGGATGGCACGAGGTGAAGTTTGTATGTTTCCCCGCCGAAGATAATCGTATGACCCGCGTTATTCCCGCCTTGGTATCGCGCGATTACTTCTGCATTTTCTGAAAGGAAATCTGTAATCTTCCCTTTCCCTTCGTCTCCCCACTGTGTTCCAACAACTACTACTGATGGCATTATAAGCACCTCCGCTGGATGCATAAGCATCCTCATTCAAACAGCTATTATTGTACCAACCATGGTGAACCACGTCAAGAAAAAACACGAACATTAGAGAACTACTATTCTCCTACATTCGTGTTTAAGCACCAAAGGATTCATGTTGTGACCAATCGATATTCAAGAACTTGTTGTATTCCTTTGCAAATGCTAACGTCACCGTTCCTGTTGGGCCGTTACGTTGCTTTGCAATGATAATCTCTATCATATTCTGGTTTTCAGTCTCTTTGTCGTAATAGTCTTCACGATACAAGAACGAAACGATATCCGCATCTTGCTCAATACTTCCAGACTCTCGTAAGTCAGACATCATCGGCCGTTTGTCTTGACGCTGCTCAACACCACGGGACAGCTGTGACAAGGCGATTACTGGCACTTTCAATTCACGGGCAAGAGCTTTCAATGAACGGGAGATTTCCGATACTTCCTGCTGTCGGTTCTCACCAGATCTGCCACTACCCATAATGAGTTGCAAGTAATCGATCATAATCATTCCAAGTCCATGCTCTTGCTGCAGACGTCGACATTTTGACCGGATTTCGTTAATGCGTATACCAGGAGAATCATCAATGAAGATTCCCGCGTTGGACAGGCTACCCATCGCCATCGTCAGCTTACGCCAATCCTCCGCCTCGAGATTCCCTGTCCTTAGCACAGACGCGTCAATATTGCCTTCTGCACATAGCATACGCATGACGAGCTGTTCAGCACCCATCTCGAGACTAAAGATCGCGACGTTTTCATCTGTCTTAGTGGCAACGTTCTGTGCGACGTTCAGGGCAAATGCTGTCTTACCTACAGAAGGTCTTGCCGCCACAATGATCAAGTCATTGGGTTGGAAACCAGCAGTTATCTTATCAAGGTCGGCGAAGCCCGTTGGAACACCTGTAACGTCTCCCCTGCGCGTATGCAAAATTTCTATGTTGTCATACGTATCTACAAGGACGTCCTTGATGTGACGGAAGTCTCCGGCATTTTTGCGGTTCGCAACTTCCATCATCTTCTTTTCAGCTTCCGATAGAAGTGCTTCCACTTCGTCTTCTCGTGTATAGCCATCTTCCATAATTGTCGAGGCCACTGAAATCAGACGTCTCAGTAAAGATTTTTCCTCAACGATGCGAGCATAATGTTCAATGTTCGCTGCAGTTGGCACGGAGTTCGCGACCTCTGTTAAATAAGATAGTCCTCCGACATCTTCTAATTCCTTTTTTGCAGATAGTTCTTCCGTGACAGTGACAACATCGATCGCCTGCCCCTTATCACTTAAGCCAATCATAGTTAGAAAAATCTTATGATGTGCAGTACGGTAGAAATCCTCGGGCATCAAAATCTCAGCCGCTGTAATAAGTGCTTGAGGATCCAAGAAAATTGCACCGATGACGGACTGCTCGGCTTCGTTATTATGAGGGGGAATACGATCTATCATTTGATCCATCAGACTATCTCCTTATCATTCTTCAGTTACGTGGACTTTCAATACCGCGTTGACATCGTGATGCAATTTCACAGGTACATTTGTGTATCCAAGTGCACGAATAGCTTCAGGAAGATCCATCTTACGCTTATCAAGCTTAATACCGTGTTGTTTCTCTAGAGCTGCTGCAATTTGTTTTGAAGTAACTGATCCAAATAACCGACCGTCTTCTCCAGATTTTGCTGTCAACTCAACTGCGAGCTCTTCGATATGAGCTTTTAGCTTCTTCGCATCTTCCAACTCTTCTGCAGCATCTTTTGCCTGGCGATTCTTTTGCCCTTCCAACTTGCTGAGGGCCGCTGGTGTTGCTTCGACAGCCACATTGTTTTTGAGTAAGAAGTTTTGAGCATATCCTACAGATACCTCTTTTACATCACCTTTTTTACCTTTACCTTTTACATCTTGTAGAAAAATAACTTTCATGTTCACTCTCCCCTTTCCTGATCATCCATAATTACTTGTTTCAACTGCTTTTCAGCCTCTTCTACTGTCTCTAAAGTAAGCTGTGTTGCGGCATTCGTCAAATGCCCTCCGCCGCCAAGCTGTTCCATCACTCGTTGGACATTCAGTTCACCGAGTGAACGGGCGCTTATACCGATTTTGCCATCTGACCGCGGTGCGATGACAAATGATGCAGATACTCCTTGCATCGTTAGAAGGATGTCGGCGGTTTGTGCAATCAGTACGGAATTGTATGGCTCACCATTTTCACCTTTCGCAATGGCGACACCACCATCCATGATTTCAACCGTTTCAATTAGCCTCGAACGCTCTACATACGTTTCAATATTCTCTTTCAACAAGCGTTGTACGAGAACGGTATCTGCGCCATTCGTTCGTAAGTATGAGGCTGCTTCAAACGTACGGGAACCTGTCCGTAATGTAAAGCTCTTCGTATCGACCACGATACCTGCGAGCATAGCCGTCGACTCAAGCATCGTCAATTTCTCGTTTTTCGGCTGATACTCAATAAGCTCTGTCACCAGTTCAGCTGTCGATGATGCGTATGGCTCCATGTAAACAAGCATTGTATTTTGTACAAACTCTTCCCCTCGACGATGGTGATCGATGACAACTAGTTTTTCTGCCTTATCAATCACACGTTCATCGATGACCATGCTCGGTTTATGTGTATCCACTATGACCACAAGTGATTTGTCCGTCATTTTAGCTAAAACCTCATCTGGATGGATGAAATGATCATACAAATCAGGGTCTTGTTCAATCTCGTCAATTAGTCGATTAACACTCGCATCCAATTCATCAAAATTCACGACGACATATCCTGGAACATTATTCATCCGTGCCATCTTACGTACACCAATAGCTGCACCAATCGCATCCATATCCGGCGTCTTGTGGCCCATCACAAAGATCTGATCACTACCCTGGATTAAATCACGTAACGCATGAGAGATGACTCGTGCTCGCACTCTCGTCCGCTTCTCAACTGGATTCGTTTTCCCACCGAAGAACTTCAACTTTCCGTCTGAACGTTTAATGGCAACTTGATCGCCCCCGCGTCCGAGCACAAGGTCCAAACTGGATTGCGCCAGCTCACCTAATTCAATCAAGGACGGAGAGCCCGCGCCTACCCCGATACTTAATGTAAGACCATTACTTTGTTTCGCAGTTTTTTCCCGAACATCATCTAAAATCGCAAACTTACTCTTTTCTAATTCATTTAGCATCGATTCATTGAACACCGCGAGGAAGCGATCCGAAGCTACACGCTTCACAAAGATTCCGTTGTCCGCACCCCAGCTATTAATAAGCGAGGTCACAAGAGAGTTCAGCTGACTTCGTGTTTGGTCATCCATCGTCTGTGCGAGTTCGTCATAGTTGTCGACAAGTAATATACCGATAACTGTTCGATCTGCATAATACAGGGATTCGATCTTCTGCCTTTTTGTTACATCAAACAAGTAAATCAGGCGATCCTCTGGCTTATAAGCGAGTCTGAAGGAACGTTCTCCCACCGTCAACGTCAAATCATCAGGTACATCGTCTTTTAAGAAAGAACGAAATTGTTCAGCTAGCTCAAAAAGCTCTTCACCAATTAAGGAATCCTCTTCAAAGATTTGCGCAGCATAAGGATTGGCCCATTCAATGATTTGCTTATCATTGAGTAGAATAATTCCTATTGGTAGTTCAAGTAGCGCTTCTTCTCCTACTTTTTTCATCCGATACGACATCGTCTCAATATGTTTTTCAGTATCCATATACGTTTGTTCTTCAATCTTCCATGATGAGCCAATCAGTGCAAAGAAAATCACTGTATAGATCAGCCCAATCCAAAAGTTAAACATGAACAAAAATACTGCCGCTAGGACGCCGAGGAGTGAGACGGCAGCAAGTGGATAACGAATCGCTCTCCTTCTAAAAAAAGATGTCATTGTCTCATCCTCCTAGTTCACCTTGTCTTTTCCTATCCAAGCCCGAATGTCAATGGCCGTGTCCAGTGTCCCAAGCAGTATCGTCATCGGATTCAGCATCACCGCGAACACTGTCGCAAGCACGGTGATGAAATCAGTTGACTTCCGTTCATGTAAAAAGTAGTAAATCAAGGAGAGCCCTTGTAGTAAAAATGTAAATCTCAAAATAACCATCGCGTTAATGTAAATCAGATAGCCTGTAGAAGTTGTATCGTTTCCAATTAGAAACGATGACAAGATAACAAGCGCATAAATGACGATTGTCATAAATGGTAATTTCATTTCTCTGAACGGTGGGAACTTCTGAACTTTCCCCCCTACTCGTCCTGCAGTATAAAAACTAGCAGCGACAAATAAATATCCAGTAAGCAGTGACCCTAACATAACCATAGCTGGTATCGTATATCCGTAGTAGGAAAAGGTATCCGCAATTATTTTTTCATAATCCTGTGGGAGTGCCCCGAAGTCTGACAAGTATTCTGTCATCTTTTGTTGTGCATCTTGGAACGTGTCCATCATGACGTCAATTGCATTGAACTCGAAAAGCAATACACCGCCTACATAAGTAACCACCATCGAAATGAGGACAGTCAAGCTAACGGCCATTACCGTATAAAACTTGGATTTTCCAGTCTGAACGGTCTCACCCATAACAAATCCAATTAGAACGAGGGTAATTGCTACAGGAATGGACAATACCCCACCTAATAATGAAGAAACTATAATAGCCGCTACAGCGACGAGTACACTTGCACTTCGATCATAGCGAAGTCGGTAAAGCAAAATAGGGAGCGGTATAAAAAACAGCGATACACTGCCAACTAGTGGTATATAAAGACTGACCGCAAACAATACTGCAAACAGTGCAATCATCATCGCTCCATATGTCAGTTTTCGTGCATTGTCTTGCATAATTTGGATTCCTCCGGTTCGTAGTACATCATCCATGTGAAAAGCTCTATAAGATTCATACAGATGTCCTCCTCTAATTGTATCACGATTAGAGTGTAGACACCAAAACCACACAGCTGTTCCCTGGAGTTTTACTGGGAATAAAAAAACCACCCTTCACCCCAGGAAAACCCAGGCTGACAAGGTGGCTTGTGTAATTATCTTTCTTCTGCTACGAATGGTAGAAGTGACATAATACGTGCGCGTTTGATAGCGGAAGTCAGCTTACGCTGATACTTCGCGCTTGTACCTGTAACGCGACGTGGCAAGATTTTTCCACGCTCAGAAATGAATTTCTTGAGCAAGTCTGCATCTTTGTAGTCAATGTGTGTAATGTTGTTAGACGTGAAATAACATACCTTACGACGTCTTTTTCCTCCACGACGTGGTGCCATAATCGTTTCTCCTCCTTTTTATCCGTATAAGTGAAATCCGGATCAGAACGGCAAATCATCGTCCGATACTTCAATCGGACCGCCACCTGATTGGAACGGATCCTCATCAGTACGTGTATAGTTTTGCTGGTTAGGCTGATAAGATGGCTGATTCTGTTGCTGATTCTGATTATACGGACGGTCAGACTGTTGGTTTCCGTACGCAGGTGCACCACCTTGTGAGCTAGGTCGGTCAGAGTTCGCATTACGTGGTTCCAAGAATTGAACGCTATCTGCCACAACTTCCGTCATGAAGACACGCTTGCCATCTTGTCCATCAAAATTACTCGTCTGAATACGCCCGTCTACACCAGCTAGACTACCTTTGCGTAAGAAATTCGCAGTATTTTCCGCCTGTTTTCTCCAAGCTACACAGTTAATGAAGTCCGCTTCACGATCGCCTGACTGGTTTGAGAACGGTCTGTTCACAGCCAGTGTAAAGCGAGTGACCGCGATTCCACTTTGTGTATATTTGAGTTCAGGATCTTTTGTCAATCGGCCGACCAATACGACACGGTTAATCATCAGAATTCAGCCTCCCTCATCGTTTTTTACGTTGTTTTTTATGGATTATGCGTCAAGACGAACAGCCATATGACGAAGGATTCCTTCGTTGATGTTCGCAAGACGTGTAAATTCGTTGATTGCTTCTGTACCTGCGTTAAGAGTTACCAATTGGTAGAAACCTTCACGCAAATCGTCGATTTCGTATGCAAGACGGCGCTTGCCCCACTCTTTCGACTCGATGATCTCCGCACCGTTCGAAGTCAAGACTCCGTCGAAACGTTCGATCAATGCTTTTTTCGCGTCGTCATCTAGACTTGGGCGAATGATGTACATAATTTCATACTTTCTCATCTGTAGTCACCTCCTTATGGACTTGGGCCCTGCTGCATGCAGCGGGCAAGGAGTAAGTAAATTTGTTTACTCACATCAATACATACTATCATAGGTTACATCGTAATTCAAGCGTTTCTCCTGTATAGTAAAGAAAAAGTTAGCCAGTATTAGTGATTAGTTAAAGAGAGAGGTGATTCAATGCTTGCGTCTAGTGAACCTGCACACATTGTTGACTTGGACCTACAAAGAGTTGCAAAAACAGGACTATGGGTTACCTTATGGACAACAGTTGGATTATTTGCACTCGATATCCTGATTCAACTCATTATCCAACCCGAGCTCGCGTTTTCTTTCTCTTTTTGGAAAATCCTTTTTGTAGTCATCGGATATATCGTGCTGATTGTAGTACATGAGTTGTTTCATTTACTAGGGTTTCGTATTTTTGCAGGCACTCCCTGGAGGAAGATGATTGTCGGAGTGAATTTGAAGCTAGGCATCGCTTACGCTACGACGGATGAATGGATGACCAACGCTGCCATTCGCAAGGCCTTGCTCCTACCCTTCTGGACAACTGGTGTTATTCCAGCCGCTGTCGGCTTGTACCTTTCTGATGGTGTGTGGCTCTTGCTCGGCGGCCTACTCATTGGGGGAGCAGTCGGAGATTTTGCGATGTACAAAGAACTTAAACAATTTCCAGATGAATGGCTCGTGAAAGACGATCCGGAACGTCCACGACTCTATTTGCATGAACCTGTTCGGTCTGTAGATTAAAGCGTTCAGTCCTTCTTTTTAAACAGAGTATAAAGATAGTATTCATTTTAATAAAAAAAGCCAGACATGGAGGATTTCGCGTCCTCACATACCTGGCTTTTTTCAATCCTACTTACACATTAAAACGGAATAGCATAACATCGCCATCTTTAACGATGTATTCTTTTCCTTCAAGACGTACTTTTCCAGCTTCTTTTGCAGCAGCCATTGAACCTGCTGCCATAAGATCGTCATATGCAACCGTTTCAGCACGGATGAACCCACGCTCAAAGTCCGTATGGATGACTCCAGCACACTGAGGTGCCTTCATGCCTTTACGGAATGTCCATGCACGAACTTCCTGCACGCCTGCCGTAAAGTACGTTGCCAATCCAAGCAACTGATATGCAGCACGAATCAGCTGATCAAGACCAGATTCTTCGATGCCGAGCTCGTCTAGGAACATTTGCTTCTCGTCATCTTCGAGCTCAGCCATCTCTTCTTCGATCTTCGCACAAACAACAATGACCTCTGCATTGTCTTTTTCCGCGAAGTCACGAACCGCTTGTACATACTCGTTGTTTGCAGCATCTGCAATTTCATCTTCCGAAACGTTTGCTACGTAGAGCATCGGTTTAATGGTCAACAAATGCATGCCTTTTACAACTGCTGTTTCTTCTGGCGTGAGTTCTACAGAACGAGCAGACTCCCCTGCTTCAAACGCATCTCTCAATTTCAGCAACACCGGTTCTTCGATCATTGCTTCTTTGTCTTTCTGCTTTGCCATTTTTGTAACGCGTTGAAGGCGCTTATCTACGCTCTCCATATCTGCGAGAACCAATTCTAGATTGATTACTTCAATGTCAGACAAAGGATCCACTTTACCACTTACGTGTGTAATATTGTCATCTGCGAAACAACGTACAACCTGACAGATTGCATCCGTTTCTCTGATGTGAGACAAAAACTTGTTTCCAAGTCCTTCCCCTTTGCTCGCTCCTTCTACAATCCCAGCAATATCTGTAAACTCAAAAGCAGTAGGTACTGTCTTTTTAGGTGTGACAAGTTCCGTTAGCTTTTGAAGACGCTCATCGGGTACTTCTACGATGCCGACGTTTGGATCAATTGTACAGAACGGATAGTTTGCAGCCTCCGCACCAGCTTTTGTAATTGCGTTGAACAACGTGGACTTTCCTACGTTCGGAAGTCCGACGATACCGGCTGTCAATGCCATAACTTTCCCAACCTTTCATCTATACCAATTTATTATGTTCGATTATTCAATGCAGCTCTTCCATTATAAGGAGAGAACGTCTTTCTGTCCATTCAGTTTTCAGTTTGTCCTTGCTGGATAACACGCTTCATTTTTTTAGTGAATTCGTTACGTGGAATCATAATACTATGGCCACACCCTAAGCATTTAATGCGGATGTCTGCGCCCATTCGAATGACTTTCCAAGAATTTGTTCCACATGGATGTTGTTTTTTCATCTCCACAACATCATTGATACCAAATTGCTTCGCTTCCAATCTATTCACTCCGATCATTCATTCTTATAATTTCGCTTGAGATTAGTTATTTACGTATAATCCAGCTTTGTTTTGAGTATACTGCAGGACACCACACATTCCTACTACTATTCCTAGACAGGAGCCTGATTATGCAAAAACTTGAACAAGCTGAATTGAACTCACGTATTCACTACAAAGAAACTGGAGCCGTTTGGAAATTGAGCACATTATTCCTAGAGAATATCCCTTTTACAACACGTGAAATCCTATTCCTATGTATTGGAACAGATCGTTCAACTGGTGATGCACTTGGTCCGCTCATTGGCTCGCTACTGACAGAAACTCGATCCTTTCCCTATCGTGTCCTCGGTACACTAGAAGAACCGCTTCATGCACTTAACATTGAACAAACAATAACTGAGCTCGCTTTTACTCATCCCGATGCATACCTGGTCGCCATTGACGCTTGCCTGGGTAAAAGTGATTCTGTGGGACATCTCCTTATACAAGATGGTCCATTGCAGCCAGGAAAAGCTGTTGGCAAAGAGCTCCCTTCCGTTGGTGACATTGCTATAAAAGGGGTCGTCAATATAGGTGGCTTTATGGAGCATTCCGTTCTTCAAAGCACACGGCTTCATCTATCTTATGAAATGGGACGAACCATCTCAAGAGCACTGCAACTTGCTCATGGTCGACTACAGTCAAAACGCGTATATGATACTTACAATCAAAGCCACTACCGGAATAGCGGGAATGAAATTGGCTACTCGGATCTTAGTCAAGCCGATTAAGTTAAGTCCAATTGCCAAAATCATAAGACCCCCTGTTGCCGTCATCTCAGATATGAAAAGCTCAAGAAGTTCGTCCGGAACAAAACGACTGATTTGCGTAGAAAATAATGTGATGAGTCCTTGATAAAGCAATACGGGTACTGCTGAAAAAACGACTCCGATCCCGAGGGTTGAACTGAGAATGATCGCTGTGAACCCATCGATTATCCCTTTCATCACCAACACATCGTGATCGTTTCGTAACCCGCTGTCAATGGCTCCTATTATCGACATAGACCCGATAACAAAAATCATTGTCGCTGTGATGAACCCTTGGGAAATGCCTTGTCCACTTTTTTGGGCAGGCATTTTTGATTCCAGCCATTTTCCTACCTGTTCCATCATTTTATCAACGTTAATCCATTCCCCAATTACAGAACCAATCACAATACTAATAATTACAATGAGCAATTGTGTACTTTCGAATGTCATTTGGATTCCTATTGCCATGACTGCTAGTGCAATTCCATACATAACCGTTTGTTTCATACGATCAGGAATATTTTTAAAAACCCTACCGATCAAAGCACCTGCGATAATTAGTGCTACGTTCACTAACGTACCGTAAAACACCACGTTAACCACTTCCCGACCATTAAAAAATAGTACCTATTCCGCTAGTGCGAAATAGGTACACGTTCAATCATTCAGCAAATCTAATATTCGTTCAAAATCTTCTTCAGAGAAAAATTCAATTTCAATTTTGCCCTTATTTTTTGTTTTCTTAATAGATACGTTTGTTCCAAAGTGTTCACGTAACGTCGTTTCCTGCTCAACGAGAAACAAATCTTTCTTTTCTTTCTTCTTATTTGTTTCACGTGAAACATGTTCATTCAGTTTTTGAACTAACGCTTCCAATTGACGAACATTTAAGCCCTCTTTCATCGTCTTTTCAGCGATAATATTAATCTGTTCTTTTTTACGCAAACCGAGTAGTGTACGACCATGTCCCATCGATAACTTCCCTTCCGTAATATCTTTACGGACTTTTTCAGGAAGTGCGAGTAATCGAATATGATTTGCGATATGCGGACGGCTTTTTCCTAAACGAAATGCAAGTTGTTCTTGGGTAAGCCCTAAACTATCCATTAAGTTTTGGTACGCTTCAGCTTCTTCAATCGGTGACAAATCTTCACGTTGAAGATTTTCCAAAATCGCAAGTTCCATTGACTCTGCATCTGTCAATTGACGAACGACTGCTGGAATTTCTCTAAGTCCCGCTAATTTCGCAGCACGGAACCGGCGCTCACCTACAACGATTTCATGTGCGGATCCGACTTTACGTAAAATAATGGGTTGCAAGACACCGTGTTCTTTAATGGAAGCACTGAGTTCTTGAATTGCAGCCTCATCAAAACGTTTTCTCGGTTGATACGGATTTACAGTAATACTTTTAAGATTGATTTGCTCCACTGATTCTGCTTTTACAAGCGACTCTCCTGGAAACAATGCATTAATACCCTTACCAAGACCTTTAGCCATTGTGAACCACTTCCTTTGCCAGCTCTAAGTAAACTTCCGCTCCACGTGACCGCGCATCATATAAAATGATCGGTTCACCATGACTCGGTGCCTCACTCAACCTTACATTCCGTGGAATAATTGTTTTATATACTTTGTCTTGGAAGTATTTCTTTACTTCGTCAATCACTTGAATTCCTAAATTTGTACGCGCATCAAACATCGTGAGTAACACACCATCAATGACAAGATTTTCGTTCAAATGCTTTTGTACAAGACGAATCGTACTGAGCAACTGACTTAATCCTTCCAGTGCGTAATACTCACATTGCACTGGGATGATAATAGAATCTGATGCAGTCAGAGCGTTAATCGTTAATAACCCTAGTGATGGTGGACAGTCAATAATGATGTAATCGTAATCTGCTTTGATTTCTTGAATGGCATGTTTCATGCGAACTTCCCTTGAAATCGTAGATACTAATTCAATTTCGGCCCCTGCCAAAGAAATCGTTGCGGGAATACAATCCAATTGAGGTACTTTCGTCGGCAAAATCACGTCTTTCATAGGAACATCATCTATTAAGATGTCATAAATACAATTTTGGACGTCGCCTTTGTTAATACCTACCCCACTTGTTGCATTCCCCTGTGGATCTGTATCAATTAACAATACTTTTTTTCCAATATGTGCAAGACAGGCGCTGAGGTTTACCGAGGTAGTTGTCTTGCCAACGCCGCCTTTTTGATTGGCTATTGCGATAATTCTTCCCAAACGAGCACCTGCTTTCTTCCTTACATGCTGTTCGATCCTTGCATATTTGTTCTATCTATCAGTTTACCAAAAAAGTGTTGTAAATGGTATGAATAACAGAGCAAAAACTCTTGCCATCTGAAAGCAAGAGTCATTTCACACTATTATCATTTTGATTTTGGGATTTTAACCGTAAATGTGTAATAGTCCTCCGAGTCTTCCTCTTCCGTAGTTAGGTCAATTCCACTCTTAGTTACCATCGTTAGCGACTGGCGAATCGTATTGACTGCAATGCGGACGTCTTTACTCACTGACTTCCTCCGTGGAGCTTTCTTTTTTTCTTTTGGCTCAGGAGGCGTTAATACTTCTTTGATTCTGGCTTCTAGTTGTTTTACGTTGAGACCATTTTCTATTGCTTCCTGAAACACTTGTTTCTGAAGTTCAGGATCTTTCAACGCAATGAGTGCTCGAGCATGACGTTCTGATAACTCTTTTGTCAAAATTGCTTGTTTAATTTCTTCTGGCAATTTTAGCAATCTCATTTTATTTGCAATAGTTGACTGACCTTTACCTAAACGTTGTGCCAAAGCTTCTTGAGTCAGAGCATGAAGCTCTAATAACTTTTCATAAGCATATGCTTCTTCAATTGCTGTAAGTTCTTCACGTTGTAAGTTTTCAATTAAAGCAATAGAAGCTGTTTCTTTATCGTCCAAGTTACGAACAATTGCAGGAACTTCTTCCCACCCGAGCTTTTTCATTGCCCGGTAACGTCGCTCCCCTGCGATGATTTCATATGCGTCTTCATCAGTCTGTCGTATGACGATTGGCTGGATGATCCCGTGCGTATGAATCGTACGAGCCAGTTCCTCGATTTTCTCTTCAGAGAAGATGGTGCGCGGTTGAAAACGATTTGGCTTAATACGATCTATTTGAATTTGTTCTACGGATTCATTCACCATAGGTTCCGCCTCTTCTAGCGGGGGGAGTTCTTTTTCTCCATTCCCAAAAAAACGTGAGAACGTATTTTTCATTCCAGACACCACCTTTATAAGACTATCCTCTGTTGTGAACACGAACAGTCGCTGCAGAGAGGATGATTTCCATCCATCATTCGTTCAATGTAATGCTTATTGAAACGTTTTGACGGCAGTCCACTTCATTGGAGATGGACTGAAAACCTATGTAAGAAAGAGAGCAATACAATCACTCTCCTTCTATATGGCCTACAATGTTCCACGTGAAACAGTTCAACAGATTGGAGTCTTATTTGGCATGCCCGGTTTTCGTGGATACTTTTTAGGCGTTTTTTTAACTTTTGAGAAAACAAACACAGTCCGCTCACTCTCTTCAAGTGGAAGAGAGAATGTATGTTTATCTTCTAACACAACGCCGAGAGTTTCAAGTGCTTTTTTTGCATCAACCATTTCGTCAGCTGCAGCAGCACCTTTCATCGCAATGAAACGTCCATCAACTTTAAGTGCGGGCACGCATAATTCAGCGAGGACACTTAGCCGTGCAACAGCTCGTGCAGTTACGATGTCAAACTGTTCTCGGTACACTGGATTTTGTCCGAAATCCTCAGCACGTGCATGGACGAATCGAACATTTTCCAATTCCAACTTATCTGCAAGTTCATTAAGGAAATTGATACGTTTATTTAATGAATCCACGATTGTTACGTGCAAATTCGGGAAGCAAATCTTTAACGGAATACTCGGAAAACCTGCACCTGCTCCTACGTCACAAAGTGTAAGCTCTTGCGTCAAATCCGTGAAAAATGCTGCTGAAATTGAATCATAAAAATGTTTAAGATAAACGGAAGGCGCATCAGTAATTGCCGTCAAGTTCATCTTTTCGTTCCATTCTACAAGCAGTTTAAAATACAGATTAAACTGAGAGATTTGCTGATCATTAAGGGTTATTCCCTTTTCCTGCAGCGCTTCAATAAATTGTTCTTCGTTCACTGAAATCCACCTTTCAAAAAAGCTAATACGGACTTCATATCCGTATTAGCTGGGGTTAGCCGGATATTTTAGCGATTTTACCTTGTTCAATGTAGACAAGAAGGATGGAAATGTCTGCTGGATTCACTCCTGAAGTTCGGGAAGCTTGTGCAATTGATAACGGACGTACATCACTTAAATTCGCTCTTGCTTCTTTTGCAAGACCTGAAATTGCATGATAATCAATGCCATCTGGAATCTTTTTGTTCTCCATCTTCTTCATACGATTTACTTGTTGCATCGCTTTTTCAATGTATCCTTCGTACTTAATAGAAATCTCAACTTGCTCCGCTACGTCTGGTGTACACGCCGTTTCCGGGGGAACAACCTTACTAATTTCATCGTATTTCATCTCCGGACGCTTCAACAGATCTGCGGCTTTCATTGGCTCACGAAGTGCTGTTCCACCTGCCGCTTCAATGATTGCCTGAACAGCTTCTTCAGGCTTCACAGATACTTTGCGTAACCGCTCAATTTCTTCTTCAATTTGTTGTTTTTTTACTACAAATTTCGCATACCGCTCATCAGAAATCATACCTAGTGTATGGCCAATTTCAGTGAGACGTAAATCCGCATTGTCATGACGCAACAATAGGCGGTATTCTGCGCGGGAAGTGAGTAGACGATAAGGCTCGCTCGTTCCTTTTGTTACAAGGTCATCGATTAGGACTCCAATGTAAGCATCAGCTCGTCCAAGAACCACTTCTTCTTTTCCGAGAACACGACTTGCAGCATTGATACCTGCCATGATGCCCTGTGCAGCGGCTTCTTCATAACCGGATGTTCCGTTTAGTTGGCCCGCAGTATACAAATTCTTGATTTTTTTCGTCTCCAGTGTTGGCCATAGCTGTGTCGGTACGATAGCATCATATTCGATTGCATAGCCTGCACGTAGCATTTGAGCCTTCTCTAACCCTGGGACACTTTCAATCATTTTACGTTGTACGTGCTCAGGTAAACTTGTAGACAATCCTTGAACGTACATTTCACGTGTATTCCGGCCTTCAGGCTCAAGGAAAATTTGATGCCTTGATTTGTCAGCAAAGCGAACAATCTTGTCCTCAATTGATGGACAATAACTTGGGCCTTTGCCTTTGATGACACCTGAATACATTGGTGATAAGTGAAGATTATCGTTAATAAGCTGATGCGTTAACGGTGATGTATATGTTAACCAGCAAGGCAGCTGATCTGTTATGAATTCAGTCGTTTCGAAACTGAATGCACGTGGTGTATCATCGCCCGGTTGAATTTCAGTTTTGCTATAATCGACCGTATTACTATTCACACGTGGAGGTGTTCCGGTCTTAAATCTGACTGTATCGAAACCTAGGTCACGGAGGCTATCTGCTAATTTGATAGAAGGCATCTGGTTGTTTGGACCACTTGAATATTTCAAGTCCCCGATGATGACTTCTCCGCGTAAAAACGTCCCTGTTGTAATAATGACTGTTTTCGCTCGATAGATGGCTCCGATTTGCGTGAGCACACCTTTTACTTCACCGTCTTCCACAATCAGTTCTTCAACGACACCTTGATGAAGAGATAAATGTTCTTCGTCTTCAAGCATGCGCTTCATTTCTTGTTGATAAAGGACTTTGTCTGCTTGCGCTCGAAGTGCACGAACTGCAGGTCCTTTTCCTGTATTCAACATCCTCATTTGGATGTGTGTTTTGTCGATTACTTTACCCATCGCTCCGCCTAATGCATCGATCTCTCGGACAACAATCCCTTTTGCAGGACCTCCAAGTGATGGATTACATGGCATGAAGGCAATCATATCCAGGTTCATGGTAAGTACGAGTGTGCTCGCTCCCATTTTTGCTGATGCATATGCTGCTTCTACGCCTGCATGACCGGCGCCGATTACGATAACATCGAACGTGCCTGCTTCAAATTGTGGCATGCTCGTTCATCCTTCCTGTATATGAATCACATGGCTGTAGCCACGCGTTCAATTGTTTATTTCCCGAGGCAAAACTGAGAGAATAGCTGGTTGATGAGGCTGTCTTGAACGGTATCTCCAACAATTTCACCGAGCAGTTCCCACGTCCGTGTAATATCAATTTGGATCATATCGATAGGAACGCGCGCTTCTGCTGCTTGAATAGCGTCTTCAATAGACGTTTTCGCTTGATGCAACAATGCAATATGGCGCTCGTTTGAAACATACGTCGGATCCTCTGCTTCGATTCCACCACCAAAAAATAGACCTGCAATCGTTTCTTCCAGCTCATCTACGCCTTCGTCTTGAAGGATAGATGTAGTAATGACGTGCTTTTGACCTGCCAATTGGTTGACGGTCTCTATATCGATTTGCTGAGGTAGGTCCGTCTTGTTAACAACAATAATTGCATCCATAGGACGAATCGTTTCAAGTAACCGTTCGTCTTCAGGAGACAATGCTTCAGAACCATTCAACAGCAAGATTACGAGATCTGCTTCTTTTAGTACTTGTCGAGAGCGTTCTACACCAATCCGTTCCACTAAATCTTCCGTTTCACGAATACCCGCTGTATCGACCAATTTTAATGGTACGCCTTTAACGTTCACGTACTCTTCAATAATATCACGAGTTGTCCCCGCTATGTCAGTTACAATTGCTTTATTTTCCTGGACAAGGCTGTTAAGTAAGGAAGATTTCCCTACGTTCGGACGTCCAATAATAACTGTCGAAAGCCCTTCGCGAAGAATTCTACCTTGAGAAGAAGTTGAGAGAAGCCTAATAATTTCACTTCGCACCCACTCCCCTTTCTCAATCATGAGCGGAATCGTCATTTCTTCTACGTCATCATACTCTGGATAATCGATATTCACTTCGACTTGTGCAAGTGTCTCAAGAAGTGCCTGACGTAACTCGCCAATCAGACGAGATAATTTTCCGTCCATCTGATTCAACGCAACATTCATAGCCCGATCAGTTTTTGCTCGTATTAAATCCATTACAGCTTCTGACTGAGACAAGTCAATCCGCCCATTTAAAAAGGCACGCTTCGTAAACTCACCTGGTTCAGCTAAACGTGCACCATATTGGAGTACCAGTCGAAGTACTCGATTCACGGACACCAATCCACCGTGACAATTCAATTCGATTACGTCTTCACGCGTGAACGTTTTCGGCGCTTTCATGAGAGAGACCATTATCTCTTCCACGGTTTCGTCAGTCGAGGGATCCACCAAATGACCATAATGAATCGTGTGGGACGATGAATCTACTAAACGCTTCCCAGACGGAGAACGAAACAATCTATCCGCAATTTCAACAGCTTCATCTCCGCTGATTCGGACTATCGCAATTGCTCCTTCTCCCATCGGCGTCGAAATTGCCGCTATTGTATCAAATTGCACGCTGACTCACCTTCCTATTTCTCGTTATCCACATGTGTACAACCATTTTTCAGGCGTAACTATCTAACAGTAAATTTTATCATAAATCGGTCTGTTGTCCTAGCATGTGGTACGAAAAAATGTGGATAACTTGAAAATTTTGTGGCTGTTTCCTCTTTAATGTCGATACAACAGCTTTTCAGTAAATGGAATTTGTATAAGAATGTCGTTTTCTCTACATGAAATGGTGCATGAAAACTGGAAATTTCACGTGTCAAATCAAGTTACTTTTATTCGAGTTGTGGTGATTTGATACGGGGACGATTCAATGAAATGAATGTAAGGATTTAGAGGTTTTGCAGTCTTTTTATACTTCTCCAGCTAAAAAAGGCATAAAAAAAAGGGCTTTTTTAGCCCTTTTTAAACAATCGGTTCTATCACTAAGTAACGACGTGGATCTTTGCCTTCAGAGTACGTTTCAATGTCAAGTCGGTCTGCTAATGCATGATGCAAGACTTTTCGCTCGTTCGAGGGCATCGGTTCCAGCTGAACCTTTCGCCCGCTCCGAATGGCTTTATCGGCCATTCGTTCTGCAAGTTGCACAAGTGCCTGTTCACGACGAACTCGATAATCTCCGACATCAACACGAACTACTTTGTAAGTCCCGGTTCCTTTGTTCGCTACTAGTTGCGCTAATTGCTGTAACGCATTTAGTGTACTTCCTCTTTTACCTATTAAAAATGCTGCTTTTTCACTTTCTAATTGAAAGTAAATGACTTTCCCATCTGTTTTATGGGTAAGTTGTAGATCTTCCACACCCATGTCGTTTGCAATCTGAGAGAGATACGCACTCGTTTCTGCGATAATTTCATCGTCCGTCAAGGTGGGTTCCGACAGTGCTATTGAGACAGTTTCTGCTTCGGAATCTAACTTTCCAGTTCGTTCTTCGGCTATTTCTATAGTAGAAACTTGAACGGAAGGCGGTTCTTGTACAAGTTCTTCAACACCCTTTTCTTCCTTAACATCTGAAATGGGTGAATTATTTTGAACCGGTTCTTCAGGGAGACGTTTAACTACTACTTCGGCAGCTACTGCACCAAAGCCGAGAAAACCTTTCTTCCCTTTGGTGATCACTTGGACATCGACTTGGTCCCGCAAAGTATTCAATTTCTCTAACGCAGAGGCGATTGCGTCTTCAACGGTTTTGCCGGTCTGTCTGATCTCACTCATTTCCGCTTAGTTCCCCCTTTCCCCTTGGGTTGCTCAACCACAACTTCTTTTTTCTTAAATGGTTTGTAGATGAAGAAGTTTTGAACAATCGAAAATGTATTTCCGACAACCCAATATAACGCGAGGGCTGCTGGTAAAAACGAACCGAAAATCATAATGAAAAACGGCATGATGTACATCATGATCTTCATCTGAGGGTTATCCATTGCTGGACCCGTGCGCAATACTAAGAATTGCATAATTCCTGCAAAAACAGCTAACGCAATACTTGGTGCTGCTAGATCAAACACAAGGAATTTGCCTAGTGGAATATCTGGTGATGCATTCATACGACTAATTGCATGATAGAAACCAATCAATATCGGCATTTGAACAAGTACAGGGAGACATCCTGCTACTGGATTGACTTTGTTTTCCGACATGACAGCTTGCATTTCTTCACGGTACTTCTGTTGAGTGACTGCATCTTTTGACTTGTACTTCTCTTTTAATGCCTTCAGTTTCGGTTGAATTGCTTGCATTTGTTTTGAACTTTGAGTTTGCTTCAATGTTAGTGGCAGTAAGATGAGACGTATAATAATCGTTACTGCGATAATTCCGAGCCCATATGTGCCAAGTAACTCTTTAAACGTTTCGATTAAAGAAACGAGTGGCCACACAATATATTTACTCCAAAACCCTTCACTGGAAGCCGATATAGGCTCATTGAAATCTGAACAGCCCGCCAAAAAAACGGACATTGCTGTTAGCATGAACAGCAACCCTGCTTTTTTCTTCAATATAGTTCCCCCAAATCTCATTCTTTTTCTAGACAGTCTTAGTGTCAGTGTATCACGAACGCTGATTTCAGTTCTACTTCTTCTTTAGTACGCGTGCGATTCGTAACACATGCTGCAAACTCTTTTTTGTTTCATGAAAATCTAATTTGGCCGCCGGATGTCTGGCGATAATGACATAATCTTGATCTTGCCGAAGATCTTCCTTCATCTCTAAGAAGGATTGGCGAATGCATCGTTTTATACGATTACGCATGACGGCGTTCCCAATCTTTTTGCCTACAGAAAGTCCAATTCGGAATTCATCCTGGTTTTCTGCTTTACATACGTACACAACGAATTGTCGGTTTGCAAATGATTTGCCGGTTTTAAAAACTCGTTGAAATTCTTCGTTCTTTTTAATACGTTGACTCTTTTTCATTAGGCACCTGCTCCATCGCGTGTAGTAGTAGTTTTGTGACTTTGGCATAAAAAAAAACCACTGAATGTGTCAGTGGCTTACGCTGAAAGAACTTTTCTTCCTTTTCTGCGACGGGCTGCAAGGACTCTGCGTCCGTTTTTCGAGCTCATGCGTGCACGGAAGCCGTGGACTTTTGCGCGTTTACGTGTATTTGGTTGGAATGTACGTTTCATGTTAGAAGACACCTCCTGCTTTACTGACTCAATTACATGTTACATATAACAGTCTTGACAAGTATAGCTGTCTGAAGAGTCATTGTCAAACGGTTTTTCCAGTATCACTTGAGTTCTTTCTCGAGATCTGGTTTATCTTCACCAAATTTCAGCACATATAGTTATCCACAAGTTTTTCCCTAGACGAAATTTTGTTCTGTGCATGATTGCCTTTTTGATTTTTTCAAAAACCAACAATTGTCGACAGCTTTTTCACATATCCCTGCTTGTGGATAACAATTCTGTCCACATTTGCCCACGATGTGCATAACTCATCCAATCCCTTGCGATGTAAGATCATTGCTGATACAATGAGAAAGATTTTGTTGTGTATATAATTTCATACATCTACCCTTATCCACAATTGTTAATAAGTTGTGGATAATTTTTTCAACAACTTTGAATAATAGTTACCCACAAGCGTGGAAACTGTGTATAATACATACTTCCGGGTTTAGTTCGGCGAAAAGGAGGTTCACGTGTGGAGCATTTAGAAAACCTTTGGCAGGAAGTTCTGTCGAAAGTAGAAGAAAAAATCTCCCGGCCCAGTTTTGAAACGTGGCTGAAATCGACAAAACTTTTATCGTACGGATCTGAAAATGTAACAATTGCTGTTCCAAATTCATTTTCAAAAGAGTGGTTGGAGACCCATTACGTACATTTAATAACAGGAATTCTTTCTGAGTTGACTGGCGAAGACCGGTTAATTCAATTTGTAGTTCCTGAAGACATGGCCGAGAAAGACTTTGCTGTGCCTAAACCAGTCGTTAAAAAGGTAGAGAAATCAGCTGTTGCTACGACGGCTGCTATGCTGAATCCCAAGTATACGTTTGACACGTTTGTCATCGGATCAGGAAATCGCTTTGCGCATGCGGCATCACTAGCAGTAGCAGAAGCGCCTGCCAAGTCATACAATCCGTTGTTCATCTATGGTGGCGTAGGACTTGGAAAAACTCACCTTATGCATGCAATCGGACATTATGTATTGGAACAAAATCCTGCCCTTAAAGTGGTCTACTTATCGAGTGAAAAGTTTACAAATGAGTTCATCAACTCGATTCGTGATAACAAAGCAGGGGAGTTTCGTGACCAATACCGAAGCGTAGATGTGCTGCTAATTGATGATATTCAATTTCTTGCTGGAAAAGAACAAACGCAAGAAGAATTCTTCCATACTTTTAATACGTTGCATGAAGAATCCAAGCAAATTGTCATCTCCAGTGATCGACCTCCGAAAGAGATCCCTACATTGGAAGATCGACTCAGATCTCGATTTGAATGGGGATTAATCACCGATATTGCACCGCCTGACTTAGAGACACGGATCGCAATTTTACGTAAGAAGGCTAGAGCAGACGGTCTTATTGATATCCCAAATGAAGTGATGCTATACATTGCCAATCAAATTTACACGAATATCCGCGAGCTTGAGGGGGCACTGATTCGTGTTGTTGCCTATTCATCACTCGTCAATATGGATATCACACCGGATCTTGCTGCAGAAGCATTGAAGGATATTATTCCGAATGCACGACCACGAATGGTTACTATTATTGATATTCAAAAGACTGTAGGGGAGCACTTTAGCGTGCGCTTGGAAGATTTCTCAGCTAAAAAGCGAACTCGCGCAATTGCATTTCCGCGTCAAGTTGCCATGTACCTTTCTCGTGAACTGACAGATGCTTCTCTACCTAAGATTGGTTCGGAGTTTGGGGGGCGTGACCATTCAACAGTCATCCATGCGCATGAGAAGATTTCTAAAATGGTCAAAGAGGATAAATCACTCCAACAAGACATACAAGATATTCGGGCAGCGCTAGGAAGAAGTTAACGAGACTGTGGATATCCTAGAATAACTAGTGCACGTTCACACACAAGTTATGCACATGTGGAAAACCTTACTTGTTATTCGTTCAAAGGGCTTTTCCACATATCCACAGCCCCTACTACTATTACTACTATTCTTTTAAGTACTTTAATTCATTATATAAGCGAGGGGTTCACATGAAATTTGAAATCATGAGAGATAAATTGCTCGAAGGTTTGAGCGATGTCATGAAAGCGATTAGTCAAAAAGTGACGATCCCGATTCTTACGGGTATCAAAATCGAAGTGACTGAAAAAGGATTAACGATGACCGGTAGTGATTCGGATATTACAATCTGTACATCCATTCCTGTAGAACAAGATGGTGAACAGATCATTCAAGTCATGGAAAGTGGCATGATTGTTCTTCAGGCGAAGTTCTTCAGTGAAATCATACGTAAACTTCCAACTAATGAAGTTGTGATTGAAGTAACGGAAGGCATGCACACACATATCCGTTCTGGAAAATCGGAATTCCATCTCATTGGATCCGATCCGTACGAATACCCGATACTACCTGAGGTCTCTGATGAACACCGGATGTCTTTGCCATCTGATCTCATCAAGTCTGTCATTCGTGAGACTGTGTTTGCAGTCTCTCAACATGAGACGCGCCCTATACTTACAGGCGTACATTGGGAGTTAAAAGATGGAGAGCTAGTTTGCGTCGCTACAGATAGTCATCGTTTAGCTAGTCGAAAGACAAGACCTGAACAAGTTCCAGAGCAACCATTCAGCATTGTAATTCCAGGAAAGAGTTTACAAGAGCTGAACAAGATTCTTCCGGATACACAGGAGCCAGTGGAAATCATTTTTGCCGATCAACAAGTATTGTTTAAAACACGTAATGTTTTATTCTATTCAAGATTGTTAGAGGGTAATTATCCAGATACATCACGTCTAATTCCTTCTGAATACAAAACATCTGTAACTGTAAACGGAAAACAGCTTTTGCAAGCAATTGACCGTGCATCATTATTAGCTCGTGAAGACCGTAACAATATCGTTCGTTTTTCAGCTGAAGGTGGCAATACTCTCGAAGTCTCTTCGAATTCACCGGAAGTCGGAAAGGTTGAGGAATTGATTGAGGCACAAGAAGTGACAGGCGAAGAGTTGAAAATTTCGTTTAGTGCTAAATATATGATGGATGCTTTGAAAGCGATTGATGGACAAAATATTGAAGTCCATTTCACTGGAACGATGCGTCCGTTCATCCTAAAAGCAACAGACAATGATTCTATTCTCCAACTCATTTTGCCAGTTCGCACATATTGAACAAAAAAGGATGGCCGTAAAGCGGCTATCCTTTTTACTTATAGTCAAAAGTCCGGTAAAATAGAAATACAACTAACTTTGTGAGGGATTGAATGCAAATGGAAGAAATACACTTCAATACGGAATATGTAACGCTAGGACAACTCTTGAAAATGGCTAATGTGATTAGCTCAGGAGGAATGGCAAAATGGTATCTCAGTGAGAACGTAATTTACGTGAACGGTGAGGAAGAACAGCGAAGAGGTCGAAAACTATATGATGGAGATCTTGTTATGGTGCCAAGTGCTGGTAAGTATAAGCTGATCGCTGATCCATATGGAACTCGGGATGTACATTGATCGCCTCGCGTTAACTGACTACAGAAATTACGCCTCCCTCGATTTATCATTTTCTCCGCACATTAACGTATTCATTGGCGAAAACGCACAAGGGAAGACCAATGTCATGGAAGCAATTTATGTGTTAGCTATGGCAAAATCACATCGAACGTCAAATGATCGTGAACTTATCCGTTGGGGCCAGGAGTATGGTAAAATAGAAGGTGATGTAGAACGCAAGTATGGACATCTTCCCATTGAGCTAGTAATTTCCAAAAAGGGAAAAAAGGCTCGTGTGAATCATATTGAGCAAAACCGGCTGAGTTTGTATATCGGGCAAGTGAACGTTGTCATGTTTGCGCCTGAAGATCTCAATCTCGTAAAAGGTAGCCCTCAAGTAAGACGGCGCTTCCTTGATATGGAGATTGGACAAATTTCGCCGGTTTATCTGCATGACTTACTGCATTACCAAAAACTCTTGAAACAGAGGAATGCGATTCTAAAAGATAACCGTGGAAAACGTCAATTCGAAGAGGTCATGTTTGACGTCTATACCGAACAGTTTGTCGATAAAGCGGTGCAAATTATAAAAAAAAGGTACTACTTTTTGGAGTTGTTGCAAAAGTGGGCTGGACCGATTCACCACGGTATTTCTCGTGGACTAGAGAACTTGGAAGTCTCTTATAGCACATTAAAAGAATTGTCACCTGCGCAATCCGATGACGAGATGAAGGATATCTTGATGAAGAAGCTAGCGGAGGTCAAAACGCGTGAACTTGATCGGGGTATCACTCTCATTGGACCACATCGCGACGATTTAACGTTTATGGTGAATGGTTATGATATACAAACCTACGGATCTCAAGGACAACAGCGCACGACAGCCTTGTCGTTAAAGCTTGCTGAAATTGAGTTAGTACGTCAAGAAGTAGGAGAAGCACCTATTTTGCTACTCGATGATGTGTTGAGTGAATTGGACGATTACC
The DNA here is from genome assembly GCF_000813425.1 of Sporosarcina sp. ZBG7A. Lineage (GTDB taxonomy): Bacteria > Bacillota > Bacilli > Bacillales_A > Planococcaceae > Sporosarcina. The sequence continues at coordinate 6,298 of NZ_JWIB01000041.1, read as the reverse complement.
GTCAATCCCATTTACTGAATACGATTCAAGGGCAAGTGCAAACTTTCGTTACAACAACAACCGTTGCAGGAATCGAACACGAAACCATTCGTCAAGCTGCCATCTATGAAGTTGAAGATGGAACAGTGTCTAGACGAGACAACGTGTAAGACCTGTTTATGGATAGATACCGGAAAAATAAGACCGGGATGCCGGCGTGTTCTGAAAGGAAAGGTGAACAGTTTGGCCATGGAAGAAAAAGAGTTACAAAACGTATACGATGCCAATCAGATCCAAGTGCTGGAAGGGTTGGAAGCGGTTCGTAAACGACCTGGTATGTATATCGGGACAACGAGCGGAAAAGGTCTCCATCACTTGGTTTGGGAAATTGTCGATAATAGTATCGATGAAGCGTTGGCGGGTTATTGTGACCACATTGAAGTTACGATTGAAAAAGGGGATTGGATTCGTGTCGACGACAATGGTCGAGGTATCCCTGTAGGTATACAAGCTTCCACTGGACGTCCTGCAGTAGAAGTCATTATGACTGTGCTGCACGCCGGAGGTAAATTCGGCGGTGGCGGATATAAAGTTTCAGGTGGATTACACGGTGTAGGGGCTTCAGTCGTCAATGCCTTGTCCATAGAGACAGAAGCATTCGTTAAACTGAATAGCAAACTGTACTCGATTAAGTTTAGCAAAGGCAAAGTGGTTCAGGAATTGAAAGAAATTGGCGTTTCTGATGAAACAGGTACAACAATCCGATTTAAAGCTGACCCTGAAATCTTTACAGAAACAACTACTTACGAATACGGTATTCTAGCACATCGTCTGCAAGAGCTTGCTTACTTGAATCGCGGACTCAGAATTACGATAACAGATGAACGCGGGGAAGAAGCACGTAAAGATACGTATTATTATGAAGGCGGCATCAAGTCCTATGTCGAGCACTTGAACGAAAACAAAGAGCCGATTTATCCTGAGCCAATTTTCATTGAAGGAGAAAAGGACGGAATTTCAGTGGAAATCGCGATGCAACATAATAGCGGTTATGCTGATAACCTGCTCTCATTTGCAAATAATATTAATACGTACGAAGGCGGGACACATGAGTCCGGTTATAAAACAGCATTAACTCGTGTGATTAACGACTATGCTCGTAAAAATGGTTTGTTACGTGATGCCGATCAGAACCTTACAGGGGATGATGTACGTGAAGGATTGACAGCAATCGTCTCCGTTAAACACCCAGATCCACAGTTTGAAGGACAGACGAAGACAAAACTTGGAAACTCTGAAGTGAGCACAATTGTGAACTCATTGTTCTCAGAAGGATTCCAACGCTTCATGCTCGAAAATCCACAAGTTGCTCGTAAAGTAATCGACAAAAGCTTGATGGCGGCTCGTGCGCGTCTGGCTGCGAAAAACGCTCGTGAGTTTACTCGCAGGAAGTCTGCACTGGAAGTTTCGAGTTTGCCAGGTAAACTTTCAGACTGCTCATCACGTGATCCAGCGATTAGTGAATTGTACATCGTAGAGGGTGACTCGGCGGGAGGATCTGCAAAAGGAGGACGGGATCGTCACTTCCAAGCAATTTTACCGTTACGTGGTAAAATCCTCAACGTTGAAAAAGCCCGTTTAGATAGAATTTTAAGTAACGAAGAAATCCGCATGATGATTACAGCACTCGGTACTGGCATTGGAGAAGAGTTCAACTTAGAAAAGGCTCGGTACCACAAAATTGTGATCATGACCGATGCCGACGTTGATGGTGCACACATTCGTACTTTGCTTTTGACATTCTTCTTCCGCTTCATGCGTCCGTTAATCGAGGCAGGGTATGTATATATTGCACAGCCACCTCTTTACCGGGTTAAACAGGGTAAGAACGAAGAGTATTGCTATGACGAAGAAACTCTAAAAGAAATTTTGGGTCGTTTATCATCAACACCTAAACCAATCATTACTCGATATAAAGGTCTTGGTGAGATGGATGCTACACAATTGTGGGAAACTACGATGAATCCGGATCAGCGAACTTTGCTCCAAGTACATCTTGAAAATGCAATCGAAGCAGATGCGATTTTCAACCGACTTATGGGTGATGAAGTAGCTCCAAGACGAAAATTCATTGAAGATAATGCAATTTACGTGAAGAATCTAGATGCTTGATTGCCAAGCAGTGTGACTGTTATGGAGAGCCGCCCTTGTTTACTCACAAATAAGGGTCAGGCTGAAAGGAGTATGACAACATGGCAGATCTGCCAAAACGCGGTGTGCAGGAAATCAATATTAGCAAAGAGATGGAGACGTCTTTCCTTGACTATGCAATGAGTGTTATCGTCTCACGGGCACTTCCTGATGTGCGCGATGGACTGAAACCAGTTCACCGTCGTATTTTGTATGCAATGCAGGATCTCGGAAATACAGCAGACAAGGCTCATAAAAAGTCTGCTCGTATTGTTGGAGACGTTATCGGTAAGTACCACCCGCACGGTGATACTGCTGTTTACGATACGATGGTACGAATGGCACAAGATTTCAACTATCGCTATATGCTTGTTGATGGTCATGGAAACTTCGGTTCTGTAGATGGAGACTCAGCAGCAGCAATGCGTTATACAGAGTCTCGTATGTCCAGAATCGCTATGGAACTATTACGTGATATTAACAAAGATACAATCGACTACAAAGATAACTATGATGGTCAAGAAAGAGAACCGATTGTATTACCAAGCCGTTTTCCGAACCTTCTTGTCAACGGTACATCCGGAATCGCAGTAGGAATGGCAACGAACATACCTCCTCATCATTTAGGTGAAACGATTGACGGTGTTCTTGCACTTGCAGAAAACCCAGCAGTTACGACGGAGGAATTGATGGAAATCATTCCAGGTCCGGACTTCCCAACGGGCGGTATTATTTTAGGTCGTAGCGGGATCCGTAGAGCTTATGAAACGGGTCGAGGCTCTTTGTTAGTACGCGGTAAAGTTGAGATTGAGCAAGCGGCTAACGGTAAAGAAACAATTATCGTTTATGAGCTGCCTTATCAAGTAAACAAAGCTCGATTGATCGAAAAAATTGCTGAGCTCGTACGGGAAAAGAAAATTGAAGGAATCACACACCTTGCGGACGAATCTGACCGCACTGGTATGCGTATTGTCATCGAAGTTCGTAGAGATGCGAATGCCCACGTGTTGTTGAATAACTTATACAAGCAAACGGCGCTTCAATCCAGTTTTGGTATTAACATGCTTGCACTTGTCGATGGGCAACCTAAAGTTCTCGCATTGAAAGAAATTTTGTATCATTATTTGGAGCACCAAAAAGTTGTGATTCGACGCAGAACACAATACGAACTGAAAAAAGCAGAAGATCGCGCGCACATCCTTGAAGGATTACGAATTGCACTCGATCACATCGACGAAATTATTGCACTCATTCGTGGTTCTAAAACCGCTGATGAAGCTAAAAGTGGGCTAATAGAACGTTATAGTCTATCAGACCGTCAAGCGCAAGCTATTTTGGATATGCGCTTGCAACGTTTAACAGGATTGGAACGCGACAAAATTGAAGAAGAGTATCAGCAATTGGTACTGCTAATCAATGAATTGCGTGCCATTTTGGCAGATGAACTTAAAGTAATTGAGATTATTAAAGAAGAACTTCTTGAAGTCAAGCATCGCTTTGCAGACAAACGCCGTACAGAAATTACGCTTGGTGGTACGGATATGCTTGAAGATGAAGACCTGATTCCTGAAGAGAACTCTGTCTTAACGCTTACACACCATGGATATGTGAAACGCCTGCCGGCAAACACATACCGGAGTCAGCGCCGCGGTGGACGTGGAATTCAAGGAATGGGTACAAACAATGATGACTTCGTGGAGCACTTGTTGAATACATCTACTCATGACACGATTTTGTTCTTTACGAGCAAAGGTCGCGTATTCCGGAAAAAAGGTTACGAAGTTCCGGAGTTTAGCAGAACAGCTAAAGGATTACCGTTAGTGAATTTGTTAGATGTAGAGAAAGATGAAAAAGTAACAACGATGATTCCAATCGAAAAGTTTGAAGAAGACCAGTACTTATTCTTCACAACACGTGATGGCCTCGTCAAACGAACGTCTGTCATGGCATTTGCTAACATCCGTTCTAACGGATTAATTGCCCTACGTCTTCGTGAAGAGGATGAACTCATTAACGTGAAGTTGACAGACGGTAGCGAGACGATTGCTATCGGTACAAAAGATGGCATGCTCATTCAGTTCACTGAAGAGTCGATACGTCCATTGAGTCGTACAGCAAGCGGTGTGATTGGCATTCGTTTACGTGATGGCGATCATGTCATCGGCATGGATATCGTCAAAGAAGATGATGAAATTCTTGTGGTGACGGAAAATGGATTCGGTAAACGGACTCCTGTCGCCGAGTATCGCTTGCAGTCTCGTGGCGGATTCGGGTTGAAGACGCTAAATATTACGGAACGTAACGGTAAGATGGTTGCGATGAAATCTGTAGATGGCACTGAAGACCTCATGCTGATCACCCTCCATGGGATTTTGATACGCATGGATATTCACGACATTTCTATAATTGGTCGAAGCACACAAGGTGTTCGGTTGATTCGCTTAGGAGATGAAGAATTCGTCGCGACAGTTGCCAAGGTCGAAAAAGAATCATTAGAAGAACTAGATGAGACTGAAGACGAATCTATTGAAGAGGGTCAATCTAGCACATCTGACACTGAACCTCATGCAGATGAGATTGAAAACCTTCCAGAAAATTCATCAGAAACTGAAACAGAAGAGTAATACATTTAATACCGGTTTGGAGAAAATTCCAAACCGGTATTTTTTTGATGTTTAGAATAGAGTATGATGAGGAGAGAACAATCATCTGGAAAAGGAATGCGGTGAATAAAAATGGAAAACTACAAAAACTTAAGTGACCTTCGCCCAGGAACAACTATTGCCGAAGACATTTACGCAAATACAGCATTTCCCATCATTCGAAAAGGAACAACACTTGAAATTGAGCATCTAGAAGTGCTAGATTTATTTTCCATTAAAAGAGTGAAAGTAGAAGAACGTATCATTAATCGTGTTCAGACTGATCAGCGTGAAATAGGAAAGACTGATGTCATTTCAAGTGATATTGAACAGTTGCTTGAAAACAAAATCAGTAGAACTTCTGATTTGCATACGATGTATAAAAAAGCGGTGAATGATTATAAAAGGGAATTTACATCATGGAGATCTGGCGTGAAGCTAGACATTGCAAAAGTACGTTTACTCATTATGCCGTTGTTAGATTCGTATATGGAACATAAAAAGATGCTCGTATTATTGAATGAGTATTCGAATAGGAAAGAATATATCTACCACCATGCGGTCTCAGTAGGTATCTTGACTGCGGCACTCGCTAGTGAGCTTGACTATCCGAAAGGAACAACACTTCAATTAGGGCTAGCAGGAACGCTTACAGATTGCGGAATGGCAAAAACCAATCCGGCTTTGCTAGAAAAAGCAGCATTCTTAACAAAGGATGAATTTGCTGAAGTAAAAAAACACCCTGTGTTTAGTTATCAAATGATGCAGGATTCACCTTTGTTACGCCAAGAAATGAAATTAGCTGTTTTGCAACATCATGAGAGATTGGATGGAAGTGGATACCCTCGTGGAGATAAGGATGAAAAGATTTCACAGCTTTCTCAAATACTCGCCGTTGCAGACGTTTTCCATGCAATGACATGCGAACGAGTGTATCGCGCAAAAGAATCTCCATATAGAGTTGCAGAAATGATGAAAGAAGAGGACTTCGGAAAGTTCGATCCAACTATACTAGGTGCATTGTATGAAATTATAGGTATGCCTAGTATTGGCGATAAAGTTCTTTTAACAAATGGTGATGTGGGAGAAGTACTCTCAATAAATCATGATCGTCCCTTGCGTCCAAACGTGAAATTACAGGGAAGAGCAGAGATGGTAGATTTAAGTATGAATCGTTCGATTGCGATTGAAAAGGTAATAAACTAAATGAATAGTAGAAGATGATGAATCTTTATCCAAGCTTGCCGTTTCACGTCAAACGTTGAAATGGCGGGCTTTTATTTGTTTTTTAGAGATATATCTCTACGGATATATAAAAAGGGTTGCACTATTAAACTAGGCATGGTATATTAGAACACGTTGCTCTTACAGAAAGCATTTCAGTGAGTTGCAGCAATGAAAAAAAGAAGCTAAATAAAGTTGTTGACACGATGATTACAAGATGTTATGATGTAAGAGTTGTTAAAAACAAAACAGAAACACTATGA
>NZ_JWIB01000040.1 GCF_000813425.1 Sporosarcina sp. ZBG7A | reverse complement strand
ACAAATATTATAGAACCATAAAAAAAGAGCTGCCTAAGCAGCCCTCTCCTCATTTCTTCTTTTCCTCTTTCTTTCGCTCAATCACCCAACCGTCCATCGGTGCGACGATAAACGCAACGATGATTAATCCTATTAATACAATGAATGGTGCGTAAAATATGATGAAGTCTTCCACACGATCGCCCCCTTATGCATGATAATCACCTTTGCCGCGCACGTAGTCTTTATCAAACAAGAATAGGCGCATGACTAGGATCAGTGACGGGATGAGTAGGCAGAGCCCGAGTATGAATACGACGATGAGCGAGATTGCCATTGCTGGATTTGTGAAGCTGTCGTAAATCGTCAAGTACGGGTAGAGCAAATATGGATAGTGTGATGCCCCGTATCCATAGAATGCAAATGCGAATTGGCCAGCGAGCATTGTGAACGCCCAACCGTATTGACGCTTTGTATAGAGTAAGAATACTGTCCCTACAAACAATAGGAAGGAAATCAGGAACATCGGCCAGAAGTTTTGGATGTTGTTATAGTGTTCTGGCTGATACTTTTTGAGCTCGTAAATGATCCCTCCTGCAGCAATCATCGTCGGAAGTGACCAAGTGAGTGCATACCTTCGTAGTAAACCTGCTGCTTCAGTGTCACGTGCTTTGTTGGCATACCACGTGAGGAATACTGCTGAAATATATAATGTTGCTGAAATACTAAGCACAACGATGGACCAGGTTAGTGGGCTTGTGAACAGCTTCCAATAGTCGAGTACTGGATTGCCGTCAACGAGTTCGATGAATCCACCTTCGGAAATCGTCAACACAATCGACAGTGATGCTGGAATAAGCAATCCTGCTAAGCCATACATGAACGAGTATCCCTTGTGTCCGCGGGATCCATACGTTTCAAACGCGTAATAGGATCCCCGAATTGCCAGAAGAATTACTCCGAAACTTACAGGCACGAGCAAAGTCGTTCCGTAATAGAACGCCGTTTTCGGAAAGAACCCGATGATTCCAACGAAGAAGAACACGAGAAAGACGTTGGTAATTTCCCATACTGGGGACAAATAGCGCTGAATGACTTTTGTAAGGACGCGCTGCTTTCCGGTTATCAAGCTGTATGCATTGAAAAATCCTGCACCGAAGTCGATGGCTCCAACCATAATGTAGCCAAATAAAAACGTCCAAAGTACGGTGATTCCGAGTATCTCAAGGTTCATCGTACATCACGTCCTTTCATAGCATGACGGTCTTCCAGTTCTTTCTCTACTGGATTACGACGGAACATGCGACGTAGCACAACGATACTTCCAACACCAAGGACGAAATAGAGTAAGCAGAACAGAATGAGCATGGAGTCCACTTGACCACTTGTCGTTGCGGCTTCTGATACTTTCATGATATCTCGCAATATCCATGGTTGACGACCTACTTCTGCAAACCACCATCCAAATTCAATAGCGAGCATTGTAAGTGGCCCCCCGAGAACTATTAGCCAGCGGAACCATTTTGATGCTACGAACTTCCATCCTCTCCACTGCCCTAGAAGAAATACGGCAGATAATAATGACATCCACATGCCGATGAAGACCATCAAGTTAAATAAGTAGTGGATGTAAAGTGGCGGCACTTCATCCTCCGGGAACTGATCCAGTCCAGTAACTTCCGCAAACGGATTGTTCGCTGCGAGTATGGAAAGTCCGTAGGGAATTTTAAGTGCGTATTTGACTTCATTGTCCTCTGTAAGAACTCCCATTAAGATAAGCTCTGCTTTGTCGGTCGTTTCAAAATGCCATTCCGCAGCCGCTAATTTTTCTGGCTGATACTCCGCTAAATACTTCCCTGAAAAGTCGCCGATAATTGCGGCACCTATCGAGAAGATGAAACCGACTTTCATGGTGAGAAATAGAGCTTTTTTGTGATATACATGATCGGATCCCCGAAGTAATCGGAATGCTGCGATTGCCGCTAACACGAATGCCGCCGTCATGAATGCTGTTACGACAACGTGTGCAACTTTTGTCGGCATCGCCGGGTTGAACATCGCAAGCAACGGGCTGATGTTGACAAGTTCACCGTTGAGGATATCAAAACCACGTGGTGCGTTCATGAAAGCATTGACTATTGTGATGAAAACGGCTGAGAACGCTGCTCCGAGTGCTACTGGAATAAGTAGTAGCAAATGCTTTTTCTGGTTTTCAAATCGATCCCACGTGTATAAATAAATACCGAGGAAGATCGCTTCGAAAAAGAATGCGAACGTTTCCATAAATAACGGTAACGCAATGACATTGCCGGCTAATTCCATGAAATTCGGCCATAATAACGAGAGCTGCAACCCTATGGCGGTTCCCGTTACGACACCGACGGCTACAGTGATTACGAATCCGCGTGCCCACCTTCTGGCGAGTAAAATATAATGTTCGTCATTTTTCCGAATACCGACCCACTGGGCTATCATGATCATGAGCGGTACACCGACACCAATGGTCGCATAAATGATATGGAAAGATAATGTCGTTTCGGTTAAGACGCGAGAGAAAAATACTGCTTCTTCATTTCCCATGTGCGTTGCCTCCTTCACTAATAAAGTATCCCGCTATTTGTTGGTTTCTATCCAAATAATCGCCCAACAATCGAGAGTAGCATTATGCCCGCAACTCCAAATGCTAACCACATGAGGACTTTTTCCTGTTTTTTGTACATCAGGACACATCCTTTCCGTTATTTCTATACAGTCATCCAACATGATGTACTAAGTACTTTCCCCACTTTGGATTAAATTACGCTTAATCGGGTAAATAAAAGTAAAAGTGTTGTAACGGTTTGTTACTTGAATACTTGAATTATTGTCAATTGTAGTGTATACTAGTACAATTAAGCGAGGTGAACGCAATGAAACTTAAACGGAAAGTACTTGCCTATATTACAAAGGGTGAAGAAGAAGACCGCCAACTTCTTGTGTTCGAGCATAGGGATTTCCCTGAAGCTGGGCTCCAAGTTCCAGGTGGCACGATCGAGAGGGACGAACTACTGATCGATGCTTTATATCGTGAGATTGAGGAAGAATCCGGCATCCAACGCGATGAACTTGTGTTATGTGGTAAACTGCATAAAACGAACTTTTTCCCGAAGGATAAAGATGAAGTACTTGAACGAAACGTTTTCCATTTCGACTATGTCGGAGATCACGAACGTGAGTGGGATTATAAGGTGCATGGTGATGGGAAAGATGAAGGATTGGTGTTCCAATTCAAATGGATCCCTGTTGAAGATCTTCCGAAACTTGCATCGAAGCAAGACCAGGCATTGGAATTTATCGAATAAGAGTTGGTGGTCAGCAACGAGCCTTGAGCTCGTTGTTTTTTTTGTTTGGATGAAGAGTGAATGGAGCGATTTACAGGCGAAATGGAGTGGATATCCTCTTGAGAATCGAGCGCTTGTGAGGAACGAGCGGGTCGCTCGTGGAAACGGGCGGGTTCACTGCCTTGAGATATTTCTCCAAAGT
>NZ_JWIB01000004.1 GCF_000813425.1 Sporosarcina sp. ZBG7A | reverse complement strand
GATGTTGGCATGTACAAAGTAAAAAAAGAATGGGCTGAAGATGAAGCATCATGGACGTATGCAAAACGTATTCCTTCTACACCGTGGGCTTCTAGTGGAGGTGACTATGTTACAAGTAACAAATTATCTACTGTAACAGGGATTGGTGCTCCTAATACAATCGATAGTGATATGAAAAAGTGGGATATTCCAATTCATGTTGTGCAAGAATGGTTAACTTATCCTTCTCTTAATTATGGTGTGCTTTTAAAAAGCGAGAATGAAACATTGGGGTATTATAAGAAGTATGCAAGTAGTGAGCAAGTAATCGCCGCTAAATATAAACCAATGCTGACTGTAACATATAAAACGAATGCTCGTTTAGGTTTAGAGGATTATTGGTTGTATGATTCTCACCCATTAGTGGGCGGTACTAGTTATACAAATTTAACGACGAGTAATAACGTTATTCAATATGAAGATTTTACTGTTCTGGGTCGAGCAGATTCTGGCTTAACTTTTAGAAGAACATATAATAGTAAAAGCTTGGAAAAATCAGCTTTAGGATATGGGTGGAGTTTTACTGGGAATGAAAAAATTCATTTAAACATCAAAAATACGGCTAACATTTTAAATTATCAAGATGAAGATGGTACAAATCATGAGTTTATTTATAATGGATCCACTGCCACTTATAACCCACCAGCAGGCAGGTATGAGACAATAAAAAAATCCGGTTCTGATATATATACAATGTATGATACTAATGGAAATCAAACCATATTTAAAGTACTTGAGACCTCTAGTGATACTGATGTAAAAGTTGCTTATATTCAGACACAGATTGATAGAAATAATAATAAAGTCCATTATGAATATAATGGAAAAAATCAGTTGCGATATATTAAAACTGATTTAGGAAAAGAACTCAACAAATTTATTGAACTAAAGTACGACAGCAAGGATCTTCTATACGAAGTTAATTACGATAATGACAAAGTAATAACTTTCACTTATACGGCAAATGACTTGTTAGAATATGTAGATGTATTAAAAAATAGAATTGGTGAAACAACAAGGACTACTTTTAAGTACAAAGATCAATTACTTGCAACAATAATTGATCCAAACACTAGAAAAACAGATTACACATATAAAAATGGCGATATAGTTAAAGTTCAGGAACCTCAAACGGACAACGAAATCCATTCAGCAGATCGTCCAGGAACGAGCTATACATTAAATAGAGCTGAAAAAAAAGCAACTGTAACGGATGCTGAAGAAAACACAACTACTTACTATTCAAATGATAATTATGTCGTAGAGAAATCGATTAATTCTTCAGGTGAAAAAGAAGAAGTTACATTAGATGCAAATTACAATTTATTATTTAGATATGGGTATGATAAGAATAACAATAAAGTCGTCAAAGAATCGAATAAATATGATTCTTTGGGGAACTTACTAGAAACTGTAGATGCTGAAGGTAACAAAAATAGCTATATCTATACAACATTCAATAATATAAGTAGAGAAACAGATTCCAATGGAAAGGTCACTAATTATAAGTATGATGCAAAAGGAAATGTAATAAAGGCTGAAATTGATGACAATAATGCTGCAAATCAAAAACTAACTACCATCTATGAATATGATGCTAATGGAGATTTGTCAAAAGTTGTGAATCCGGATAATACCGCAGAAAAGTTTGAAAACTATTATGCTGATGGTATAAAAACTGAACAGCTAATTGATGCTCATAACAATATCAGCACTTCAAAAAGAGATTTCAACGGAAATCTACTTGAATTTTCAGATGGGAATAGACAAAAAACAAAATTCACCTATAACTTAGGAGATGAATTAGAGTTAGTAACGGATGCTAATGAAAATGATACAAAGTATCAATATGATAAAAATGGTAACCTACAATCTGTTAGGAATGTGAAAAATTACACTACTGAATATGGTTATAATGGAAAAAATCTCTTAGAGTTTGAAAAAAATGCAATAAATCAAAGAAGAGAATATAAGTATGATGGTAATGGTAATTTGGTTAATACTTTATTGCCAAATGGTTCTAATGTTACAAATCAATATGATGAGTCACAAAGATTGCAGGCTCTATTAATTAATGATCAAGTGAAATGGCGATATGATTATAAAGATAATCACACAGATATATATGAAGGAGATGCTATATTAAAATCTATCGATTATTACGATAACGGTTTGGTACAATCAATTAGAGAAGGAATTGATTATACCAATTATAAGTATCTTGGAGATAATTATATTTCGGAGATACAATATAATGTTTCTGGAAAATGGAATACATTAAATTACATCCCAGATGATGTGTATAGAACAAAAGAGATTAAAAAAAACGGCACATCATTTGTTAATTTTGGTTATACTCCGGATGGTTTTTTAGAATCCACTAATTTTAATAACGATCCAATTGACAATAGCCATAATAGCTCTATAACTAGAGAATATAATAAGACTCGTTTAGATAAAGAAATCCTTAAATCTAATTATTCAACTGTTCTTGAAAACTTCACCTATCAATATGATGCTAATAATCAAATAAAGAGAATTGTAACTAATTCGGGTGAAACTCTTTATAATTATGATCCATTGAATCAATTAAAAAGTGAACAATTAGAAGATGGAACCCTGATATCATATGAATATGATTCTGTAGGTAATCGGGTAGCGAAGACAATTGTTTCCTTAGGCGTAAACGAAATGACTGAATACAAATATAATTCTGCTAATCAATTAACAAAAGTAGGAAATCAAGATTATACGCATGATCTAAATGGGAATTTAATAGCAGATGGAAAGTACACATATACATTTGATGATTTAAACCAACTTAAAGAAATTAAAGAAGGTTCAACAATCATTGCAACGTATGGCTATGATGAACAAGGAAGACGGAATTATACGAATGATCGTAATGGAAAAACTCATTATTATTACGAAGGAAACAACGTTGTTTATGAGAGAGATGCTCAATTTAATATCCTAAAAGAATATACCTATGATGATAACGATGTTCCGTTAACCATGACTTATCAGGGCAAAGATTATTATTATTTGACTAACTATAGAGGTGATGTTCTTGGTTTAGTTGATGATAATGGTAGTGTAGTGGCCGAGTACAGTTATGATGCATGGGGGAATATACTTTCACAAAGTGGGGCAATGGCAACGATAAATCCTTACCGATACGCAGGATACCAATATGATGATGGTACAAAACTTTATTATTTAATGGCAAGATACTATAATCCTGATAATGGTGTATTTTTATCGCGTGATCCAGTGAGAGGGGATTTGAGCGAACCTATTACTTTAAATGGTTATAATTATTCTAATAATAATCCAGTAATGAATGTTGACCCAGATGGAACATGGGCAATTAGAACAGATATATTGGCAAATATTATTGACTCATTAATAATACTAATCCCTGCTGGATTCGCAGTAAGAGGATATATGAAAGCCTTAAAGTTAGCTCCAAGATCATACAGGGTTCAAGGAGTGAAAATGGTTGGAACGGCTGTGGTGCAAACTGAAAAGAGATTAAGTAGAATGGGCATAAAGTTTAAAATAGGAACTGTTGTAGTATTAGGTGTTCAGGCAGTATTAATGACCTGGATGGATACTTCATTTGGAAAATTATTAGTTAAGGGATTATCGAGATTTTTCGTCACATATAAAAAGAAAATAAATGGGAAAACTTACACATATATACAGAATAAAAGAAAATAATAAATGAGGATGCATATGAACAATATGACTTTCGGATTCGATTTTTTGTTGTTAATCTCTAGCGTTTGGTTAGCGCTGTTTTACTTTATACATTTTAATCCAATAATATATTTTGTAATACAAATAATTATAATGACAGGTTTTATAAGATTCGCCAAGACTACGGGCTACAAAATATTGACAGTATTATTACAAATACTTCAAGTTATATTCGTTATAACTATAATTAAAGAGATAATTATTCTCTTCATATAGAAAACAATATGTCTATATGTCTCGAATAACCTGGAAATAAGAAGTCAGAGTGCAAATTATTTTTGCTCTCTGGCTTTTTACATTAAAACCTTGACTAATAGGAAATCAAAGTTATGAAACAATACCCTTTCAAAAAGCTGAAAGATATAGATAACTAAAAAAATTATATAATAGTGTGTAAGCAAAAATTCTCATATCAATATCCAAATGAAGAAAATTTAAATTTATTTATAGAAAAGATGATAGACGTATCTAAATAAACTTGTTTATAAAGTGAAAATTTTGATTTTAATTAAGAATCTTTTTTTACAAGAAAAAGAAGAGGGGGCGGTTGCCTCCTCTTTTAATGTACAGTACTCAAGTTTGATATTGGTAGTTTGACTTCGATTAAATAAGTTTAAATTTATTAAATAGGTGTACATTTGGTATACAAACAAGCACTATCTACTGATGCATAACGTTTCGCATATGTCATCCGACGCAAATAGGTTCCGTTATAACAAGTTTAAATCAAACGATAAACACGTAAAAACCTTTTAAAATAGTGGTTTACTAATTTTTTGTTTATTTAGAAATTTGATAAAAAAGACAAAAATAAAATAATTAAACACATACACTAAACAAATACTACGTATTCACTTTGTTGGTCCAGAAGAGAATTTATTATTCCTTTTCAAAATTACCGCTACCTGTGCATCAAATTAATGCGGATGTTTTATTAATAACAATCGTGAGTGGCACAGCAACAGGCAAGATATAAAAGGGAAATGCTATTTGTACTTTCCAAAATAAACAAGCATTTAATCATTTTCAATCGTTAGAGAAGACTGATAGCGGCACTTGTTTTTGACGATCCAAGACATATTAGATTGCAAGGTAGCAGCTAATTTTAAATAACCTAACCGGAAGCATAACGACTGGTGTAAAAAAGTCACGATGCATTTGGCGGATGAAGCGTCGCATATTAAAGTCGGTGAACGTGGGTATTGGAACACCAAAGTAACAACTGAAGATGTTCGTCTAGGCATTGAACAGACCACGTACAGCGTAACTAAGTGTTTGCCTCCGTAATAACAAACAGACTTCTAAGTTATATAGATATACAAAAAATATATACGATTTGCAGAAGTAAAATGCTGAAAGTATTAGGAGTTGTCTTATCAGTTATTGTTATTGCATTAGCGGGTTATGCCCTATATGTTTTTCGTCTTAGGCATTTTAATATTAAGTGCGGTGGTTAGGGAACTAAAAGCAAAACGTACAACATTTGCAGTAGCTTCTATACTTGGGTCAGCTTTTATATGATTTGTCGCCATCTACACTTTTCAAACTATCGAGGGCTTTAGTTGAAGATCATCGAGTTGCTATTGCAGCTCATTTTTCTTATTGAAATAACGGTCAGGTTAGTTAAATGAAAGAAAATCTAAACAGTAGAAAATATACTATCTAGATTCTCTAAGATGGAACCATTTTAATGAAAATACGTAAATATAATTAAAAAGACAATATGGGGATGTGAAAAATGTTTTATATTATGCTGATAATAGGAGCTTTGTCAATTCTAATGGCAGTATTTATATTTGGTTTTATGTATGTTGAAAAGGACTTTACATTACCAAATGTAGTCAAGGCCACTGGCGCCCTTCTATTTGGTGTTTTCCTTTTAGTAATTACTCTGCCAAGTCTAAAATACATACTACTAAAGGAATATGATGTTGTTAGAGGGGAATGCACCATCGAATTAACTTCCTCAGGACGTTTTAAAGAATCAAACTTCGAAATGCTTGATTCAGGTGATTTATTTACTTTTAACCATATTCCTGCACTTGACGCTTATGGAGATTCAATCCCGTATTATTGTGAGGTGACAGTTACAAAAGACCATCAGTTTGAAATTGATTATAAAATTTATGATGTCAATTCGCGAGAGCTTATATTAACAAGTGAATAGCCTATGTTTGCAGCTGATAATAATAAAATAATGAAATTTGAATAAACTACTTTAAGAGAATATATCGTTTGCTACCTTTGTGAACCAATAACTGAATTAGAGTCAGAAAACGAACAAAACTTCTAATTTTATTCCGTTAAGTCTTTATTCAGCTAAACGATTTTTCACTAACTTGGGATATGGTGGGATTCAAGGTTTTTTAGAGGCAAAGCCAATGCCAATGCGCTTAGAATTGATGTTACAGTAGCTTTCTAATAAATTTGAACATGATAATATACCCCAAAACATCGTCTGCCAATCCAGACAATGCTTTGGGGTATAATTTTGTTGGTTATGGACACCATACATGTATATCTTCTAGAAGGGGATAGGAGTAATTCACTATTTCTAAGGATTTCTAATCATTATTTCGCTCCTGTTAGGCTAAGAATGATACCCCGAATATTCTTCATTTTAATTTGAAATCTCTTCTGTCAACATGCAGGCACTAACGGATATGGGTACCGGCATCAATACCCAATGCTCGTGTTCACCCCTTGTGATTACACAATTCATCCTAATTCATCGACGTTACGAGACATTCCTAGAGGTATCATTTTTCTATCCCATTTTTTGGATTCGCCTACTAATGTTAGTGGGTTTTTAATACTATTCACTTTCATTTCTCTCTTCAGGTTCTTTATCCATTTTCTTCAATACCTCTCGTTGTTCATCCTGCGAAAGGTTGGTATAGAGCACTGTGGTTTCTATCGTACTATGCCCGAGCTGATCACGAAGACCTACTTTAACGTGATTTTTAAGAAATCGAAAAACGCTCCAATCCCTTGATACTTAAGGGATTGGAGCGTTTTTTGTGGTTAGCATAACGAACGGAAAAGGCGACTAACGCTACTACTATACTATACTGGGAAGTGAAAGGACGGTTTTCTGTTGAGGAGAACAAGGACGTAATCAATAATTTTTTATTGTATCTGAAGAATTAGGAAGCGAACGAAAAAAACGATTGAAGAATATGGAATTTTCCTACACCGTTATTTTGAGGCGAATCCTGTCAATTTTACACAAGTAGATCGAAAGCAGATTGACGAATGCTTTTCCCTGCAAGATCCCTATAGGAGCATTCGAACCATCAACAACTACAAGCAGGTGTTACGTTCATTTTCTTTCTTTTGTGTCCGGAAGGAGTATATGGCGAAACCGCCCATCGACTTATTCTGGGTTGAGAAAAATGCGTCAAAAAAGTACTGGGTGATGGATAAGACTTTTAGTAAACCAACCAACAAGGAAGTCGTGAATGAGTACTTCCAGTCTATGGAAATTTCGGATATGAGTGAACTGACGATCCTTCATTATAAACACACGCTAGAAACGTATTTTGTACGAAAAGAGGAAGACTTTTCAACGATTTCGTTTGATGAAATCTTGCAATGGTTCATTCAACAACAAAAAGGTGGCGTTGACAAGGCAAATGATATTTATAGAGAATCGGATTATTAAGAGTGGCTAAGGCTACTCTTTTTTTATTTGGCCAGAGGGGAAAATAACATACATCACACCCATATTTTGAACTTCACTGAAGACATAATGAATGCTATATCACATCCTAGAAAAAAACATAATCTAAGACTAGCAAGCTTGTGTATTTTAAATGGACTTATGTACTTTTAACTTACCAGCTAACACTGTATAGCAAAAAAATAGGCTTACTAGCAACAGTAATTGCTGAGGATCTCTTGATGAAATAGACAAAAACGATTATATTTACCCATTCTTATAGTATGTAAAACATTTTATACTATCAAAGTTAGATAAAGGGAGGAGAACTTTTAGGAATTGTAGCAATGTTTTTATCTATGCCAATCTGTAGCCCCAAAACGGAAATTAGAATATACCGTTATTTTTGTATTAATTTGGACATCTGAAAAGGTGGAAACAATATTTTATCTATTTAAAAAATTGTCTTACTAAATATCAATAATGTGACATAGTACGATTCTACTGAAAAAATAGTGATCTTATAAGTAATAAATCATCACTAGAATGCATTTGAAGTTTAGGGAAGCTCGAAAAATAGAGGAGTTGGTACAATTAAATTTGATTAATAAAATACTAAGTATAAATTAGGAAGGAAAAAATATTATGAGAAAAAAATTAAAAAAACGAGGTCATAAGTGGCTTTCTAGTCTTATAGTTTTGGCTATGCTTATGTCTTATGCTCCTTTTTCAGAGTTTGCTTTTGCTTATGGAGAAACAAATTCAGAAGACAATTATCAAACAAAATTAAAAGATAAACAAAGCAAGAAGGAAGTAATAGAAAAAAGGACAGAAAACTCTAAAACATTCTTGAATGCTGATGGCACTTATACTGCACAAATCTCTCAAATTCCACTTCACTTCAAAAACGGAAAAAATGAATGGGAAGAAATCAATAACGAGTTAGTAACTGATTCCTCAAAAAATGTTTATCAAAATAAAGCCAATGCGTTTACAGTTGAATTTGATCAAAAACAAACCCCCGATACTCCTTATATTCAAATTAAGGAAGAGCAACATTTAGCAGAACTCCAACTTGAGCCATTGGAACATACAAAAGAAGAACCTGCTTCTGTTAAAGGAATAGTTGCGGAAGATTCTATTACTTATCCAGACGTGTATAAAAATATTGATATTAAATACACAGTAGGGGCAGACCGTATCAAGGAAGATATTATCTATAATGAGAAGCCACAAAAAGGTTTCCCCGAAAGATTCACTTATAAAATGAACTTAGAAGGAATGGTTGTCAAAGAAGTCGGTGACACTTTATATCTCTATTCTAAGGATACCAATGAGCAACTTTATTATTTTGAAGCACCATACATGTATGATTCTTATATTCCTAAAGAATTTAAAGAAGCTACAGAGATTGAATCCATTCCAGAAGAATCTATTTCCTATAATGTAGAATTAAAACATGAAATAATTAATAATGAATTGTTTCTCTACTTAATACCTAACAAGGAGTGGCTAGAGGAACCTAATCGGTCATACCCTATTACTATTGATCCGACTATTGTAAGACTTCAATCCACACCTTATGTAGAAGATACTAATTTACGAAGTGGATTCTCGACACAAACAGGAGGAAATGATCTAGAACTGGGTGGAGGGACATCCAGTAATAATACCTTACGTTCGCTTTTAAAATTTGACTTATCAAGCATTCCAAAATCTACCACCATTTTGTCGTCGAGCTTGAATCTTTGGTTTTCATCCACAAATAACAGCGCTCCTATCGATATAAGCCTTTTTAAGTTAACGACAGATTGGGAAGAGAATCAAGCATCATGGACGTATTCTAAAACTATTCCCTCTACTGCTTGGACAAACAAAGGCGGGGACTATGTAACAAGCAACAAGTTATCTACTGTTAGAAACTTGACGTCCCCAAGCAGCCTAGATAACGAAATGAAAAAGTGGGATTTTCCAATTCATATTATTCAAGAGTGGAAGAATAAACCTGAAACAAACTTTGGTTTCCTGTTGAAAAGTGATAATGAAGCCACAAATATCTACAAGAAATTCGTGGCCAGTGAAAATACTGTTAATCAAAAGTATAAACCATTATTAGTGATTACTTATCGTACAAACGCACGTTTAGGGCTAGAAGAATATTGGCCTTATACCTCCTATCCTCTCATCGGAGGGACGAGCTATTCAAATTTAACCACTGGAAATAATATCATTCAATATAATGATTTTTCTATCATGGGACGTGGAGAATTCAATTTTTCTTTTGCGAGAACGTATAACAGCAAATCATCTGAACAATCTGTAATGGGTCGAGGTTGGACTTTTACCGGTAATGAAAAATTGTTCTTAAACATTAAAGGAACTGCAAATATTATTAATTACCAAGATGAAGATGGAACAGACCACGAATTTAATTATGATGGACCTACAGCAACCTATTATTCAGGACCTGGAAGATATGAGTCCATTAAAAAGACAGGAACAGACTTCTATACATTAAAAGACACAGATGGAATAGAAACTTTTTTTAAAATTCGCGAATCAAATCAGGATACAGTTGTAAAAATAGCTTATATTGAAAATCAAATAGATCGGCATGGAAATAAAATTAATTATGGATATGATTCCAGTAATCGCTTGATAACTATTAGTACAGATTTAGGAAATAATTTGAATAAGCTCTTACGATTCACATATAATTCTGACGGATATATAGAAACTGCTACCTATGAAGGAATCAAATTTACGTATATGTATAATTCCGATGGAACCGTTAAGAACGTAGATGAGTTAAAAGACATTACTACAGGTACATCAATTAAAAGCAGTTTCGAGTATGAAGACGGGATGATATCCGCAGTTATTGACCCAAATGGACGGAGAACTGATTATAACTACGAAAATGGTTTCTTAGTGAAAGTCCAGGAGCCACAAGAGATTAACGGTGTAAAAGACCCTCTTGACAGACCAGGAACAGAGTATTCATTAGATACAAAAAATAAGATAGCTAAAGTAAAAGACCCAAACGGTTATCAGACTACTTATTATACCAATGACAACTATGTGGTAGAACGTAAAGTAGACGATGCTGGATTAGAAACTATATATACATTAAATGCCAATTACGATGTTCTCACAGAAAAAAAAGCTGGGTTATTGACTAAAAACACATACGATACTAACGGAAACTTGTTATCTACAACAGATCCAGAAGGAAATATTCAAAGATTCAAGTATACAACATACAATAATATTGAAGTTGAAATTGACTCAAACAATAAGACTATCACTCGCACATATTACAAAAACGGAGATTTGAAAACCCTTGAAATCACAGATGCTATCGCTGATAATGGCAGACTCATAACTACATATAACTATAATGTATACGGTGATTTAGAATCAGTGATTTATCCGAACGGAACAAAGGATACAATATTAATTGACTACGTTAGTTCGATAAAAACAACGAAAAGTACGGATGATTTTGGAAGTACTTCAATTCTTAAAACAGATTTAAAAGGAAACTTACTGCAGACAAAAAACGGACCAAAAGAACCTTTTTCTTATTCCTATAATTTAAGAGGCGAAATAGAAAAAGTCATTGATCCAATGTTTGGGGAAACGGGTTATCAATATGATAGTAATGGAAATATCAGAAATATAATTAATGCAAAGAATTTTGTAACTAAGTATGAGTATAACGGCCAGAATTTGCTTACAAAAGAAACTAATTCCATTAATAAAATAACAAATTACAAATATGATGCAAACAGCAACCTAATAGAAGTAATTCTGCCAAATAACCAAATAATCAGAAGTTCATACGATAACCTAAATCGAATAACTAATATATATTCTAATGGGATTCCAAGTTGGAAATACTCATATGAGGGAGATCGACTTTCTTCTATTTATCGAGGAACTACAATATCAAAACAATTTTTATATTACGATAATGATTCGATTAAATCTATTCAAGAAGGAAATAACTTGTTAGAATACAGTTATCTTGGGGATGAATACAACTCTCAGTTAAAGTATACTGTTGGGTCAAATCCTTCAACGACACTTGAATTTATTCCAGATGATGTTTATAGAACGAAGGAATTGAAAAGAAATAATTCTACAGCGGCTTCTTTTCAATATAACCAGGACGGATCCCCTAAAATGATTTCGTACCCTAACGGTAGCTCTATTTCTATGGGTTATGACCGTAATCGTTTAATAAATTACACTATTAAAAATAACGATGGAAATACCGTAGATACTTATATATACGAGTATGATGAAATTCATTCAATAAAAAAAATTCACTCCAATGCAGGTACCACTATTTATGATTACGATGAGCAAAATCAACTTATATCGGAGCAACTAACCAATGGAACAGTAATATCTTATAAGTATGATAAAGCAGGAAATAGAGAGACAAAACAAACAACGAAAAATGGTACTACCACAACAGTTGTTTATAATTACAATGCTGATAATCAGATTATAAAAGCAGAAGACCAAGAGTATCAATATGACGAGATTGGTAATCTGAAATGGGATGGTAAAAGATCTTATCGGTTTAACAATTTTAATGAATTAGAAGAGATTAAAGATTTAAGTGGAAAAACAATTGCAACTTACACATATGACGAAGAAGGAAAAAGAATTAGCAGTAATACTGCAGATGGCCAAATTTATTATATTTATGATGGTGATAAGGTCCTTTATGAAACAGATGGAAATAATCAATTATTAAGAGAATATATGTATGATGATAATGGAAACCCTCTAACAATGAGTTACAAAGGTCAAACCTATTATTATCTTTTCAATCAACATGGTGATGTTATAGCCTTGACTGATAAAAGTGGAGCTGTCGTCGCGTCTTATACGTATGATGCTTGGGGGAATATTCTATCACAAAACGGGATTATGGCTACCATAAATCCTTATCGTTATTCAGGATATCGTTTTGATGAAGGTACAAATCTCTATTATTTGGTGGCCAGATACTATAATTCGGATACAGGTTCGTTTTTGTCTCGAGACCCTGTACAGGGAGATCTCCAAAACCCGGTTACATTAAATGGATACAACTATGCAGATAATAACCCAGTGATGTTGTCGGATTCTGACGGTGAAAATCCTCTCATTATCGTTCTTATTTATGTAGGTGGTAGACAAGTAGTAAAGAAGGTTGCAAAGTCACTGCTAAAAAAATCTATGAAAGATGCAACGAAAGCTTTAAAAAACCAAATGAAAAAGAAATCATTAGGTAGAGGTTCAACTGGAAGGACCACTCCTAACAACCTAGAAGAACAGTTAGCAATGAAAGAAATACTCTCAAATCCTTTAAAAGGCGCAAAAGAAGTCGTTGGTAAGAAAAAGATGAATGATAAGAGATGGCCAGGTTCTGAGGGATGGGTCAAAATGCAAAGGACTATAAAAACAGGGAAAAAAGGAACTATAAATATTCACTTTAATTACAATATAAAAACAGGGAAATTTGATGACTTTAAGTTTAAGTAGAATTCATCTGGAAAAGAAAAAAGCTCTCTTGGTATCGAGCCGAGTGTCAAATCGCTAAACATAATAGGAGTGACTTCTTCAGAAGCTTCCCATTCACCCACCATTTAGGCGTGGTGGGTGTGTTTCGCGATATCTATTCCAATGACGAGTGTTTGCGCAGCAAATTGATTAATCTTGACTAAGATTTGAATCCTTTTACGGATACATCGACACTTATAGAAAGAGGTATTGTATATGAAAGTTAAATGCATATCTATTGAAGGGTATATGTTTAGCCCTGAAAAAGTAGAAGAGGGTGTTAGATTAAAAACAACTTATAATGAGATAGAAGTTGGCAAAATATATAATGTTTGTGGGATAGTACTTTATGAAAATGGACTGAGATATTTACTATATGATGATTATGATATGGCTTATTGGTATCCCTCAGAACTATTTGAAGTTATTGATAAAAATGTACCTAAACAGTGGTACTTTGATTTTTATGGAGATAATGAGGAGGCTATATCTGCCATTTGGGGTTACAATGAGTTGATATTCTCTAAAACACATTTTGATGGATTAAGTGAACAAAACTCGGAGGAT
Organism: Sporosarcina sp. ZBG7A; assembly: GCF_000813425.1. Taxonomy (GTDB): domain Bacteria; phylum Bacillota; class Bacilli; order Bacillales_A; family Planococcaceae; genus Sporosarcina. Next base: position 11,080 of record NZ_JWIB01000004.1, on the reverse strand, counting down.
ATTCAAATTCTTTTAACAAGAAAAAGTGAAATGTATGGCTAATTTTTAAGATAAATTAACTTGCAACAAACCTACTCTTAATTAGGAGTAGGTTTGTTTTTGTCGAAAATTGGTCACATTAATTTTGGTGTTGAGTCAGAAATACTGACAAGTATCCTTTCAGCAATCCTACCCCAAGTCCGGAAAACATAGACGTCCCGAAACGGTTGAAAGAAGCAGGAGACAGCATTGGAATTGATGTGCTAGACCACCTCGTCGGAGGAGAAGACGAGGTGGTCTCTTTGAAAGACAAGGAGTGCATATGATGACTAATCAGATTTCAAGAGAAATGGAATGGTTTCTACGATCCTCAGAGATGAATTTTAATGTTGCGACCAATTGGAAGACGTTGCAGTGGAATTATTTTCGTATTTCGTTTGGTATAACTCAGGTGTATCACAAGGACAATTGTAGTGTAAAGCGTCAACAAACACTGGGTGAATATTATTTAAAAACATACACGCATTTGATTCCGGAAGATGTGGAAATTTTAAAGTATGACGAATTATAATTGACCATGCACATAATCAAAGGCTTTAATGATTGATAAAAGAAAGGATTGCTGAGGTGGTCCTTTTTATGTGGATAATTGTTAGGTTTCTTCTCCAACTATCGGGTGCTGCAGAGGTCACAGTACCTTTCTATTAAATTCGAACATGCATATACCCCATATCATCTTCTGCCAATACGGGCAATGCTATGGGGTATAGTTGTGTTTATTATGGATACCATAAATGGATAACTCCTAGAAGAGGATAGGAGTAGATCTCTGTTTCGCTTTAAGGATTTCTAATCATCTTTCGCTCATGTTAGTCTAAGAATGATTCCCGCCCGCGAGTATTTTTTATTTTCAATTGAAATCTCTTCTGTCAACATGCAGTCATTTACGAATGATGATACCATCATCTTCCACAACTACTTCCTTAGGAGTACCGGTATCAATATTCAGTCCACGTCTTCACTCCTATGGATCAGAATTCATCCTAATCATCGACGTTACGAGACATTCCTAGATCTTTCAATTTTCATCCCGTTTTTCGGATTCACCTACTAATAGAAGTGGGATTTAAAACCTATTTACTTTTAGTTCTCTCTTCGGGTTCTTTATCCATTTTCCTTAACACCTCTCGTTGTTCATCCTGCGAAAGGTTGGTATAGAGTACTGTGGTTTCTATCGTACTATGCCCGAGCTGATCGCGAAGACCTACTTTAACGTGAATTTCGAAAAAACATCAAACGCTCCAATACCTTGTTACATAAGGGATTGGAGCGTTTTTGTAAAGGACGGAACGAACGGAAAAGGCGACTAACGCTAAAACTCTTACAGTTACATTCAACCAAGCTGTAGATACAACTAAAGCGAACCTTGAAGTTGTTAAATCTACGATTAAGCAAAACGTTTCTAAAGCAACTTGGGCTGCTGACGGCAAGTCTGCAACACTTGAGCTTTCTACAAAGCTTACAAAAGGTGAGTACACTGTAAACGTTACTGGTCTTTCTGACGAGAAGCTTTCTGCTTCAGTAACAGTTCAAGATGAAGTGGTAGATTCTATCGAAATCTTGTCTGAAACAGCTGTAGTCGACAATACAGGAACTCCTACAAAAGCTACTGTTGGTTACCAAGTTAAAAACCAATATGGTGAAGATATTACAAAGACAACTTCTTTAACAACTAACAACACTAATATTGTTGCTAAACCTGCTCTAGGCGTTGTTGAAATCGACCTAGCTACAATTTATGGTGGCAGCTCTAAAGTTGGAGACAAGGTTGCGATTGCACTTGTACACGCGGAGAGCGCTAAGTCTGCAACTAAGACATTAACATTATCAGCAGCTGCAGCAGTTTCTGAAGTAGCAGTAACTGGCGTCTACAACAAAGATGCTAAAGAATTAAATGAAGGAACAAACCTTACAACAGATAAGTTCTATCTATTAGTAGATGTAAAAGATCAATACGGTAATGCGATTTCTGATAAAGATGTTGCTAAAGCTGGATTGATTAAATCAGAATCAAATCCAACTATTGTTACTACAAAGGGTACTGGAGCTGTTGCGGACTTTGAAACAGTGACAATTGATGGTAAAAAACATCTTGCACTAGAAATTCAAGCACCAAGTGCTGGAATTAAAGCTGGCGAAAACCAAATTACTTTAATTTCAACAACTACAGGTAAGAACGTATCTTATAAAATTCAAGTAGCTGAAACTACACGCACTGATATTGTTACTCTTTCTGCACCAGCACTTGCTGTTGCTGGAGAAGACATTCTAGTTCCAGTATCTGTTCTTGATAAAGCTGGAAAAGCAGTCACAGATCTTAAAGTATTAAATAGCGCAGATAAAGGTGTTAAAGTAACATTTAACGCTGGCGGAACAGCACCGACATTTGTGAAGGCAGAAGACGGTAATGTTTACATTAAAGTTCTTAAATCCGAAAATACAACAAACGGTGTGTTCCCACTAGTTGCTCAGTCTTCAACATTTAAAGTAGCTACTTCTACTATTAAAGTTGAAAAAGCTGCAGTTGCAACTACAGTTCGAGGACTTAAAAACCCATTAGCTTTAGCTGCTGGGAAAGCTAAAACACTTACAGCTACTGACCTAATCATTGAAGATCAATACGGTCGTGAAATGGGAGCTGCGGCTGTTACAGCTTATCTAGGAACAGGCAAAGGTATCTTGATTGAAAAAGCAGATGCTGGAGCAATGGTTGTCACTTTACCAGTAGGTGGGGTAGCAAACCAAACTATTAAAACTGGATCTGGCGTAGACGTTACTGCAGGTGCTTTAAACGGTTCAGAAACGCTTAAGTTTGTTCTTGCAGATGCTGCCGGAACTAACCCAGTAGCAGCAAGCACAGCTGAAGGTACAGTGCGTGTAACAGACGGTACTGAGTTCACTAGCTATGAAATCGCACCAATTGGTAAAGTTCAAGCTAAAGGCATTGAGGCAGCTGGAGATAAAGCATTCACAGTAAACGGTCTACTAAACGGTGGTAAAGTTGCATTAGTTCAAGGTAATACTGCTGATTACACAGCTACAATCTCTGGTGGAGATGGTACTGCGACTGTGAGTGGTGGTAAAGTTACAGTAGCTGAAGCTAACTTGGATACTGATGATGGACTTCCTGGTGGTAACCCAGTTGATACTGAGTTTACTTTGAAAGTAACAATAAACGCTACAGGTGAAGTACTTGAACAAAAGTTCACAGTATCAGCTAAAAATAAAAAGGTAGAAGACTTCTTCTTCACAACAGCAGCAACTGGTGGAACTAATCATGATGGCGTGACAGGTATTACTGAAGCGACATTAAAATCAGGTTCTGCAGTAGCTTCGGTAGACTTAAAAGCTGGTACAGTACCAGCAGTAGTTACTTTCGCAACTACAGATCAATATGGTAATAAAACTGTAGCTGCTAATACAACTGCGGCAACAGTAACAATCGTACCTGAAAAGGCAAGCGAAGTATCGATTGCTAACAATGGTACTGCAACTGCAACACCTACACTTAAAGCTGGAGTTAACGAAGCTAAATTAACTGTAAAAGTTAAAGTAGGTAACGCGACTAAAGAAGTTAAGGTAACATTGATCCCTTAATAAAAATAAACGAAACGTTACTATATAAGCTAGTTAGCTAGTGAAATTAGTGGAAGATGCCTCATGGTTGGTGCTTTAAATAGCTTCCTCCCATGAGGCTTTATTCTAACTGTTACATTCCAATTATTCGGTGTAATTCCGATTCTTGCTAAACAGTCTTAATGCAAGTGCCTAATCCTCCTGGATCCAATGATGCGCTGAGTACGTACGCAAAAGGGCTTAAGTCAGGTAAAGTCGTACTCGGTAGTGCCGAGGCGGGGCTCCTTAAAAGACAACTAGGGTCAGGTAGACGAATCCATGTAGGCAGGGTGAGGTAGTGAGTGTCGCGAAATTAAGCTAGGGATTCGACACTCATCCTTCCATTTGAAATGATGGAATGGAGATCAGTGGAATTGACTGTTAACCTGTTCTTTCTCTCTCCTGGATAGTGGAGATCTAAGGTTGTCAAAACAAGGGATGGACGTAACGGAACGTTTGAAGTCTTTGTGAGCTAGGTAAGTCAGTACCCAAGATCTCATGAAGATGGCAGCAGGTTCATAGTAGTGTGGATTGTTGGCCGTTTGTACTTGTAGGGTAACCTATGAGGAGGATAAAATCAGCAGGAGCGAAGGAACCTAGTCAGTGGTACGTATTCGAAAGCTTATTTCCCTAAAAATACAGCTCTCCAATAGAATAGTAGGACCAATCATAAATAAGTGATTGGTCCATCTATTTGTCAAATTCATAGGTCTATTTTAACGGATTCTTTAGTCTTGCAAAAAACCAAGGGAATTGGCAGGGAATGAATACTATCGTTGATGGCACGCCGTATGCGGTGAAAGCCGCTTGTCCGGTGTAGGCCCTAATCGAAATCTACAGGAATGTAGTATAAGAAGGGAATAGCGGAGTAGTAGTTGTTAACAGTTCAGCAGATTTCCTAAATGCTATCGGAAATTCATCAATTACAAAAGTTATCTTAGGTGCAAATATCACTTCTAGTCCAACTATCGCAAGAAAAGTAGACTTAGATTTGAATGGAAAGACACTAACAGGAAATATAACATATAATACAACGGCAGCGGGTACGATAACATTAGGTTCTGGTACTTTATCAGGAAATCTAACAGTTAATACACCTAATGCAAGCTTTGTGAACAATGCAGCTGTTACAGGTTCTACAACTATAACAGACGTTGCTAATTCAACATTCACGAATAATGGTACACTTACTGGTCTAGTAACAGTAACTGATACTAGTGCTCGTATCGTCAATAATGGTACTTTAACAGCTGGTTTAAATATCAACCAAGCTGTGGCAGGAACTATTAAGCTTGAAGGTAATTTTGCAAAAGTAACTGTATCTAAGCCAACGACAATTACTTTGGCAGGTACAATTACTGCTCTTGATGCAACTGAAGCACCTGTCGTAGTAGAAGGTGGCACTATTACGGGTTCTACTGGAACTGTTGTTAAAAGTGACGCTGGAGTTGCTACTGTATCATCAGTTGAAGCTTTAAATATGGCAATTGCTAATGAAAATTTCACAGAAATTAAATTAGGTGCAAGTTTTGAAAGCTCAAAACCTGTCCACCTTAACAGAAATATCAATCTAGATGGTAATGGTAATGTCTTAACATTTACAAGTACTGCCGATGGAAAAAACACTGGTGAAGGTTTGTATATTTCAAAAACTGCTACTGTTAAAAATCTAACAGTAAAAGCGGCAGCTGGATTCAAAGATAACTTAGTAGAAGTTATGGGTGTTGGTGCAGACGCTAAATTAGTAGATGTAACAATTGAAGGTTCTAAACAAGCGGCAATTTATGTTGGTGATTCTCAGAATACAGGAAAAAAAGAAATTCTTACAGTAGAAGGTACAATCACACTTATTAATAATGTTTGGGGCGGAATTGGAGTTAAAAATGGCTCAATAGTTGACTTAACTAAAGCAACAGTTGCTTACGAGGGTGCTAAGATTAGTATCTATAATGACGAAACGAAAGTTGTGAAAGCTGATGTTAATCCAGTAGCTTGGGAAGATTCAAGCGATGTTACAGTGAAATTGCCTGTAACTGGGTATACATCATATGGTATTTACAAATTGGGAAGTGACCGTATTCTTGCTAATGCAGAAAACGCTGCAACTCAAAATATTCATACTAAATAAGTGAATTAGAGAAAAAGCCCTCTTATCGAGCAATCGGTGAGAGGCTTTTCTATTTCAAAATTACATATCAGCTATAATTTATGAGCTTACAGACCGAGATTATAGAATAGATGGTTAACTATGTGGATCATGACAGGGATACTCCTACATGTTATACTAACAGTATTATTGGATGCATTTTAAACTGAGTGGATTAGGCACACTGGGTTTAGTCAGTAGATAGCATCCGTTTTAAAGGCAATTCGCACAAATGGTGAGAATAAACCACTCTTATGTTTGCAGGCTCAGAGGCGGTTTATTTTTTTTGCCGAAAAACAGACATAATATACGGTGTTTTATACATTTTACTGAGGGCCTACTAACACGAGTGTCCATGGAGTTTGTACCCCCTTCGTATCTACATTCAAAACCAGGAGCCCTTTAACCAATCAGTTGGCCAGAGGGCTTTTTGCTGTTCTTGCTTCACTGTTGAATGTGATCCGCCGGCCGTTAGTTGAACAGAATTTCATACTAGTTTATTCAACGAAATGAAAAAGCTAGTGGTTCTTGCGAGAGAACTGTCATACAAGGAAAGCTACCCCTTGCAAATAGCCTCTTATAGCTTCTTGAAAACCTCAATAAAAGCAATCATCCACTGTAAAAAGCATTCCTCATAAATAAATCGTTTAATAAAACTCACGTTAGTATAAATACCACGATAACGGGTCATATTGGTAGTAACGGAGATTGAGAGATGAAAAGAGGTGAACCAAACTGAGTGAACCGAAAATCTATTGGGAAAGTACCGCTGGCCATTTACTAGAAGAAACCCGACAGGCATTAAATGAGTATTTACTCAGCCTGAAGTTGGCAGATAAAGCGGAAGCAACCATTGAGAAGTATCGCAGGATTATCGAAGCATTTTTTAAGGAGTGTAACCTCCCGCTAGAAGAGATTACGAGTGACGATGTGTTAGTGTGGTTGACGACCATTTCGGAAGGAAAGAAAGCGCGCACGGTTGATTTGTATCTATCCGCTGTCTCTTCATTTTTTAGCTTTTGCTTAGAAGAAGAGTATATGGAGAAAACGGTCGTGAAAAAACGATGGCGCCCCAAAATTCCGCACTCCTTGCCAAAGTACTTGGATGAATTTGAATATGCCCGTGTGAAAGTGAGTGCTGAACAGTTACCGATTCGAAATCGAGCCTTGCTGTTGTTTCTCTTTTCAACGGGCTGTCGTGTATCGGAAGTAGCTAGTTTACACGTCCAGGATATTGATTTTGACAAACGAAAAGTGGACGTCACAGGGAAAGGACGAAAAATCCGGCAAATTTACTTTTCTGAAGAATGTGGACTTGTCGTTCAAGCCTACTTGGATAAGCGTTCAGCAAAACCAACCGATCCCTTATTCATGAATAAGTTTGGCGATGGTCTTCAGGTGCAGGGGATTCGAAAAGTATTAAAAAAAGTGGGCGGTGAAGCAGGACTCGTTCAATCCTTTCATCCGCATATGTGTCGCCATACGTTTGCGACCAATATGTTGGCAAGAGGAGCCGATCTACAGTTCATCGCGGACGTATTGGGCCATGCAGACCTCAACACCACACGAATTTATGCGCAAATCCCAACGGAAGAAATGCTGTTAACCTATCAAAATATTATGGGGTGAAAAACATGAATCAAGAAGTCATTAAACAATTCTTTCTAGATAACCATAATCAATTTAGTCCAGAGACCGTTCGTGCGTACAAGTTAGCGCTCTCTCAATTCTTCACCGTGTGCGGAAAAAGCGTGGAAGATGTAAAAGCGAGAGATATCCGGAACTGGTTAGAAGTCATGACGAATGATGGACTTCAACCACGTAGTATCCAACTCAAGCTCGTCGCATTGAAATCCCTCTATCGCTATTGTATGGAAGAAAACAAAATCAATAAGAATCCGACTTTGAAAGTCGTTACACCTAAAAAGGTGGATTCCCTTCCATATTACTTATCGAAGCGACAATTGGCGACGCTGCAGGAGCACACAAAGGACGATCTAAGAGATCGGGCTATTATCGAAACACTGTATGCCACGGGGGTACGGGTAACTGAATTACTGAATATTAAACTGGAAGATATCAAATGGGAAACGCGACAGATAACGATCCGAAAAGGAAAAGGAAATAAAGGTCGGGTTGTCCTCTTTAGTCATGCTTGTGCAGAGCGACTGGAACGGTATCTCGAGTCGAGGAAGTATGAGGGGGACTACCTATTTTCGAATAAAAGAGGACAATCCATCAGTCGTGACTTGGTTCAAACGAAGTTTCGCGAGTACTCGGAAACCCTTGGTTTCAAAGTGAGTCCACACACATTGCGACATACATTTGCAGCAAACTTAGCGGAAAAGGGAATGGATTTTACGTATATTCAAGAATTACTGGGGCATTCGAATATCAATAGTACTAGAATCTATACGCGTTTGATGAATCCTGAACGGAAGAAAAAGTATGATCAATACCAACAGTAAGGCATAGGAGGTGTAGATATGGCAGAACATTGGGAGGTGAATTGTAAGGGGCTGTTGGAAGACAACCACATTGTACTCAATTTATTTTTAAATAGTCTAAGAGATAAGAATAAAAGTCAAGAAACTTTGAGGCGCTACCGGGCAGCTTTACAATCCTTTTTCTTAGTCCACACGGTTTCGTATAAGTCGATTACTGGAGAAGAGATTGAGGTGTGGCTTACTCAACAAAGAACGCAAAAACAAGAACGGACGGTGAACGATTATCTAAAAGCACTACGTGCCTTCTATAATTTTTGTGTTCAGGAAGAGCATCTAGACACCTTTCCGCTCGATGTGAATTTGCAGGTCATATCTAGTAAAGAGCGGTACTGGGAATTGAAAAGCACGCTTTCGAATCCAGACAATCAACTAATCGTGAATCAGTTCTTGCTTCATATGAAAACGTTAGGAAGATCCGAGCATACGATTGTGTCGATGCGAACTTATTTACAACGAATTTTCAAGGAAATCGATCAATCACTTCGTCAGCTAACACGGGAAGAAATTGAACAACGGGTGATAGATACGCATCAACAACGCAGCGAATCGGCGAGGAATGGGATGTGGAGTACATTGCGGTCTCTTTATGAGTATTGTTGGGAGAATGAAATTCTGGAAGACACACCGCTACGTAATAAAAGGAAGTTTGCCGAAGCCACCGATCTCTACTGGGAACTTAAAGGACGGTTCTCGGTTAAGGAGAACAAGGACGTGGTCAATGCGTTTTTATTGTATTTGAAGAATAAGAGGCGAACGAAAAAAACGATTGTTGAATATGGGATTGTGCTGCACCGATTTTTTGGTACGAATCCTGTCCATTTTTCACAAGTGGATCGGAAGCAGATTGATGAGTGGTTTTCCCTGCAAGATCCAGACTGGAGTATTCGAACCATCAACAACTACAAGCAGGTGCTGCGTTCATTTTATTTCTTTTGTGTCCGTAAAGAGTATATGGCGAAATCGCCCATTCATTACTTCTGGGTGGAAAAAAATGCGTCAAAAAAGTACTGGGTGACAGATAAGACTTTTAATAACCCAACCAACAAGGAAGTCGTGAATGAGTACTTACAGTCCATGAAAATCTCGAATATGAGTCAACTGACGATTATTCTCTACAAGCGCACGTTAGAAGTCTACTTTGTACAGAAAGAGGAAGAATTTTCAACGATATCGTTTGATGAAGTCTTACAATGGGTCATCCAACAACAAAAGGTTGTCCAAGCGACAACGGTGAACGGACGGTTATCGGTGCTTGCTGCTTTTTTCACATTTTGTGTGGAGGAGGGCTATATGGAGTGCGTTCCCATTAAGACGAGATGGTATATGCGGGAACCGAGGCCGATACCGAGGTATCTTGAAAAAGAAGAGCTGGCAAAAGTACGACAATGTGCGGAAAAGGAACTCCTTCGAAATCGGATTATTATAGAATTTCTTCTATCTTCAGGGTGTCGCATAGGCGAACTTCATCTATTGGATAAAAAAGACGTGGACGTAGACACTCGAACCGCTTGCGTGTTGGGCAAAGGAGGAAAAATTCGTGAGGTGCATTTTTCTGTAACGTGTGCACTTTTATTGGAACGGTATTGGGAGATGGAAGAGGTAAAGGAAGAAGAACATCCTGCCTTATTGGTTTCAAGAATAGGAACGAGGCTCGGTATATCCCGTATGAGGAAAATCATCAAACAACTTGGAGAAGATTCAGGAATTAAGGGTTCCTTATATCCGCATCGCTTCCGTCACACATTTGCGACCGAGTTATTAACTAAGGGTGCTGAACTTGATTTTATTGCGGATGAACTTGGGCATGCGAACTTAGAAACAACGAAAATTTATGCGAGGATTCCGAAGTGGAAATTAATTCGTTTATACAGAAGATATGTGGGTTAAGAAAGTGGGGGAAATCATGTCGATAGACACTCTTGAGCAATTCCAAAAAGATTATCAGCTTCGATTGGCACCTAGCACAATCCAGGGATACCAGAGTAACATTCTACAACTTTTCGAACAGACGAGGATACCATTTCAACAGATCACCCGAAAGGATATTCGAAACTGGTTGATGTGGTTAGAGGAACAAGGGTACACACCCACGACCATCTGCACGAAGTTAATCGGGGTCAAAACCTATTTTAAGTATTGTTTGGAAGAAGGTTGGATTGCCACGAATCCCGTCCAGTCGATCCCGTACCCAAAGATTCCTGACAAAGTACCGATCTATTTATCGAAATTTGAACTTGTGCAACTCCGCGCCTGTGTCCAACATAGTTTGTTGGAACGCGCTATCGTCGAAATATTTGTTTCGACAGGGATTCGAATGAGTGAGCTGGTCGCAATGAAAAAAGAAGACATCAATGAAACGGATCGAAGTATTCATATACCGGATGGCAAAGGAAATCAAGGGAGAATCGTCTTGATCAGCCTGGAGAGCCTTCAGTATGTTCAAGCATACTTAGCGAGTCGGACCGATGAATTGCCGTATGTATTCGTTAATCACGATGCAACCAAGCGAATACGCCATCAAAAGATCAATGCGAACTTCCAGACCTATTCCGAACGGTTGGGGTTTCATGTACATCCGCATATGCTGCGCCATACGTTTGCAGCACACCTTGCTCAAAAAGGGATGCCGGGCGAAGCCATTCAACAGTTACTAGGGCATCAAAGGCCAGCGACCACTCAACTGTACGCACGATTGTTTAACCACGCCCGAAAAGAAATGTATGACAAATGGATGTAACCTGGCGATGCACACAGGGTACATCCATTCTGGTTC
>NZ_JWIB01000039.1 GCF_000813425.1 Sporosarcina sp. ZBG7A | reverse complement strand
GGCAATTTATAAAGCGAGTCAAGGATTTCATTCCTTGGCTCGCTTTTTTGTTTGTTGTATTTAATTCTAATCTAAGTTTAAAGGGTCGATTGGATGATGTTCTTTTGAGAGAAACATATTGTAGATGTTGTGTTGTGAATAGGAATACAATCACATATTGATAGTTATGAGCGGATTCCAGGATTTATGATCACAAACTGATAGTTATGAGCGGAATCCAGAGTTTATGATCACAATCTGAGAGTTATGAGCGGAATCGAGGATTTATGATCACTATTTGAGATTTATGAGCGGAATCCGGGATTTATGATCACAATCTGAGAGTTATGAGCGGAATCGAGGATTTATGATCACAATCCGGGAGTTATGAGCGGAATCCAGAGTTTATGATCACAATCCGGGAGTTATGAGCGGAAGCCGAAGTTTATGATCATAATACGAGAGTTTGTAAGCGGAATCCGAAGTTTATGATCATTCATCAAGAGCTGTTTCAGATTACATTAAATTTACTTCAAGCATTGAAATATATGAACACAACTTTACCAACTTGCCTAGCGACCGGTTTAACATCCAATCGCATGGACTTCACTTGTAATCATACCGTTTCCCATGTACCATGAATCATGTAGAATGGAGGGGTGCCACATGAATCCTTGGGTAATGGTTTTGATTATCTTTGTGATTAATATTGTTTATGTAACTTTTTCTACCATGCGAATGATTTTAACGTTAAAAGGATATCGCTATTTTGCAGCCCTCGTTAGTATGTTTGAAGTGGTAGTCTATGTAGTGGGACTTGGGCTTGTATTAGACAGTCTTGATCAAATTCAAAACTTAGTTGCCTATGCACTCGGTTTTGGTTCGGGTGTAGTGGTTGGAACAAAAATTGAAGAGAAAATGGCACTTGGCTATATCACCGTTAACGTCATTACAGATGAGCTTAATAAAGAGCTGGCATCGACGTTACGCTCTAAAGGGTATGGTGTAACAGATTGGGCAGCACATGGTTTAGGGGGGAATCGTTCTGCTATGCAGATATTGACCCCACGTAAATATGAGCTCAAACTTTATACTACGATTGCCGAGCTTGATCCTAAAGCCTTTATCATCTCCTATGAACCGAAAACAATTCGAGGAGGATTCTGGGTCAAGTCTGTTAAAAGAGGGAAGTTATTTAAATGAGCCAACGTAAAACAGTATGGTTTCAAGTTGAAGAGCATGAGACGATTTCGGATTGTATAGAACGTATGAAAGCAGAAGGTTACATGCCTGCTGGACGTAAGGAAGAACCGTTATTTGAAGAACGTGATGGCAAGTACGTGCCGATCCGCCAGATGATCCAATTGAAAGGTGTCCTGGCAGATAGTGAATGATTGAGTTGAGGGTCCAAGGAGGAACTAGACGATGATTGAACGGTATACACGCCCTGAAATGGGAGCGATTTGGACAGATGAAAATAAATATAATGCGTGGTTGGAAGTTGAGATTTTAGCGAGTGAAGCGTGGGCTGAGCTTGGAGATGTTCCTAAAGAAGATGTAGAGAAAATCAGACAGAACGCAGGCTTTTCTGTGGATCGAATCCTTGAAATTGAAAAAGAAACACGCCATGATGTTGTAGCCTTCACTCGTTCCGTTTCTGAAACGCTTGGAGAGGAGCGCAAATGGGTCCATTATGGGCTTACTTCAACTGATGTTGTGGATACTGCGCTTTCGTATTTATTGCTTCAAGCTAACCAAATTTTACGGGCAGATCTCGTGAGATTCATCGATATTCTTGCTGAAAAGGCGAAAGCTCATAAATACACTGTAATGATGGGTCGTACACATGGTGTGCATGCAGAGCCGACAACATTTGGACTGAAACTCGCATTATGGCATGAAGAGATGAAGCGTAACCTGGAGCGATTCGACGCAGCAGCAGCATCAGTGCAAGCTGGTAAAATTTCTGGTGCAGTGGGTACCTATGCGAACGTAGATCCGTTTGTAGAACAGTATGTATGTGAGAAGTTAGGGCTGACTCCAGCACCTGTTTCTACACAAACGCTTCAGCGTGATCGTCATGCTCAATACCTTTCAACATTGGCATTAATTGCGACATCGATTGAAAAGTTTGCAGTTGAAGTACGCGGACTTCAGAAATCTGAAACTCGTGAAGTCGAGGAGTTCTTTGCCAAAGGACAAAAAGGTTCTTCGGCAATGCCTCACAAACGCAACCCAATTGGGTCTGAAAATATGGCGGGGCTATCACGTCTCATTAGAGGCTATATGATGACCGCTTATGAAAATGTACCGTTATGGCATGAGCGAGATATTTCTCATTCATCCGCAGAACGAGTGATCTTGCCGGATGCGACAATCGCACTGAATTATATGTTGAATCGTTTTGGAAATATCATGAAGAACTTGACGGTTTATCCTGAAAATATGAAGCGTAACATGGATCGTACACACGGCTTGATTTACTCACAACGTGTGTTGTTGTCTTTGATCGATAAAGGGATGTCTCGCGAATCGGCATACGATACGGTACAACCTTTGACTGCGCAGTCTTGGGATGAGCAATGTTCGTTTAAGGAGTTAGTCAAAGGCAACTCAACGATTACGAATCATTTAAGTGATGAAGAAATTGATGAGTGTTTTGACTACAACTATCATCTACAGAAGATTGACATGATCTTTAAGAGAATCGGATTAGCTTAATAGTGTTTAGAACAATGAAAAAGGTTCCGGCATACACGCCGGAACCTTTTTTTATTCTATTGCCCCCACCGATTTCAGCTGCATGTCCATTTTGACATCGAATTCAAGCTCAGGGTATATTGCTTTCCAATTGTCTAACGTATCCTTAGTATTTAGTCGACTAGATCGGTATTTTAAACCAAATCCGAATGGATCAACATTCTTTTCCTGGAGATCTACAAATAAGTTCTTCACTTGTTCTCCAAACTGTTCGCCTGATATTTTGCTATAATGGTCAAGGTCTTTTAGCTTTAATAACTTGTCTGATTCACTAATAGCTCCTACAGCTTTTATCTTAACTTCTGCTCGAGGTTTTTGTCCGTCGTTTGTATGAATTTTGATCTTCATCTTTACGTGGTCCAATGTGAGCATGAATTTGTAGCCGGCATTTTCAATTTTATAGCCATATCCCCCTGCGCCATCGACGAGTGTGTTAAATAATTTTGTTTCGGTAGGTGTTAAGACATAGGGTTCGACCGTATTCTTTAAAACAATGGAGTTGGTAACCGTTAACTGGGTACCTGCTTCGTTTGCCTCAACAATGGGAAGCGCGGAACTTTTTCCTTTAGTATCGTAGTCCCTTCGGAATTCGAATAAGAAGGTCGTCGTGACAAAAGGGCTTTCCGTCCCTGTTTTGTCGAAGTAATTATAGAGTGAATTTTCTCCTGCTGCTTCAAGAGGTGGTTGAGCCTTTAGTACATCTTCAGCGGTCGGTTTTGCCATTAGTACATATAAAACGAGTTGAAGATCACCACGTCGAACGAAGTAGTCCATTAATGGAAATAAGTCACCTGACAGTAAGTCCTCATTCAACGCGAGAATTTTTGTTTGGCTGAAATCCATCACTTTATCTTCTCGCGTTTCTAAAAAACGGATGGCTTCAGCAACTGAATCACTCTCATGTACTAAAAGTTCATATTCATTTGCGGTTGAAGATTTTAAAGAAGCAATAGGTTTCGCAAGTTTTAACGTGACTCTAAACTTATTACCGTTCTCTTTCGCAGGATCAACTCCAATTCCGACGACGAATGCACGCTTGTCCACACCTTTATATGCACAACCAGAAATCGACGAAGTAAGAATGATTAAAAGAATGGAAAGAACAGCGACTTTCATCCATTTTGAACTCATTTAGATGCCCCTCTCTTAATCGCCATCATAGTTAGGAAGAAAACGGCTATAAATAGTGGGATTGTGTAGTAGTAATATCTTGTATATTGATAGAGCTCATATTGCGTGAGCAGTGCAGTTATCCACAAACCAATTAATAAAAAAACAGTGACAACTAGAAAAGGTGTGAAATTCTGTTGTTTGACTTGTAAAGCCTTCAGTCGGAAAATGCTTAGAATTAATTTGTAGGAGATGTGCCAATGAATGATGATACTGACAAAGGCTATCGTCACAAAAATAAACATGAAAATGAAAACTACACGTTCGATTAGTCCGAATTTCATGCGAACCGCATCCGCAGATGAAGTCCAAGGAAAGATGAGTTGACCTATTCGGTCGAATCCGGAAAGACCAATGGGAATGAAATACGATGTAACCAGCATAACTACCCCGAATAAAGTGATAGCACCTAGGGAGAGAAGGGATACCTTTTGTTTTTCCTTAAAGTATCGGTTAAAGATAATGAGATTGCTACAACCTAGAAACACAAAGATGGTTGCTACAATTGAGCCGTATTTAGGGACTTGGTTTATGTGCATGATTGCTAACCGGGCTTGGTCCCATTCCACCTCAGGAGCGGAATAGAGTTTGAAAAACATTAGCAAACCAACTGGAATCATGAGAATAAAAACAATTTCCAACGTAAACAAAACACTTTTAGACTTGAGCAATACGCCAAAGAAAACAGTAATTAGTATAGATAAGGTAATGATATAGATAGACATTTCTGGAGTTAGAAACGTAATGAGTAGAAAAACGGTCATGACGAGAGTGATAAGTCCAGCAATAAACCAAAAGATCGTGAAGTAAATCGTGATAGGTATACGAACCCACGAAGAGGTATACGTCTGTAATAAATCAATCAAGTCCATTCCTGGAAACTGTGCGAAAAATTTCACGGTGATATACGTAAACAGCACTCCAGCTAGCGTTCCAATGATCATAGAACCGATTGCACCATCTGCGGATTGTACCAATAAAATACGTGGGATGGGCGTCGTGATAATTGCCATCATGTTTGTGAAAATTAAGAAATACAAGAAACGACTCACTCGCTATTCACCATCTTTTCACTCCGCTTTCCGCGCCAACCGATTCTTAAATAAGGTTCACCAAAACTATCCATGTTCGTAAGGTGGACAATGAGTAAAAGTAACCCTGATATTAGTCCAATTAAGCCAAACAATGTTGTGAAAAGGATTATAAGTAATCTCACTATTCTGACTGCGAATCCGAGTTCATTCATTGGAATAACAAATGTAGAAATCGCAACAATCGCGATGATCATGATGAGAACATTGGAGGCGAGCGAGGCCTCTGTTGCAGCGGTTCCTAAAATTAAGCCACCAACTGTCGTAGCAGCAGCGTTTATGGATCTAGGAAGCCGCACACTGGCCTCTGTAAGTAGTTCTACAAAGAATAGCATGATGATGACTTCTATAAAGGAGGGATAGGGGACGCCAATCCGACTTCCTGCCATGGTCAGGGTTAGTTCGGAACTTAGTACTTCAGGTGAATACGCAGTGAATGCAACATACAAACTGGGTAGTAGTAAACAATTGAGCAATCCGAACCAACCGAGTAATGTGTTGTACAGGGATATCACATAAGTATGGTAGTTTTCTTCCATTGAAACCATGAAATCGAAAAAGATAACAGGTAATACAATTGCATAAGGAGAATTGTCAACGAGTAATATGATTTTCCCGCCAGTTAGGTTATAGACGATTCGATCGGGCCGTTCCGTAAGAATTGAAGTTGGAAATAGGGTGAAGCGTCTGCTAGTTAGACGAACGGCAAGTTCACCTGCAGATTGAATGAGAGGTTCGTCCAAACCATCCAATTTCTCTTTAACTCGACGTAATACATCCACGTTCACCTCTTTTTCATCATAAAGAAGGGCGATTGACATATTGCTTTTATCATTTAATTGATGGGTTTCAACATAGAGGTTTGGCTGATGGTAATGTTGCCTGACGATGCTAACATTCGTTTCTAAATCTTCACTGAGTGAGAGTTGGGGACCGTGAATGGTTGTTTCAGAAATTGTAGGTCCTTGTAATGTATTTCCCAACTTTCTTATTTCGAGAATACTGTAGGTGGAATCCGCATAGACGAGTACAAACCCTGAAGTGAGCATGATAAGTAGTTCATCCGGTTGAGGAGGATCCAATCGATTGGGAAGACCTTGTATGTAAGCACCGAATTTTCGTTCATCGTCCAGCTCATAAAAGGGTTTAATGATTGATTGTTGCAAAGTTAAGCCATCCACAACAGTTTTCATATAGAGGAGATGGACGTGCGCGTCATCGAGTGTAAGGGGAACGTGCAAGACATCAAAAGAGGATGGCAGTGCTTCAGATATTGATTTCATGAACGGCGGCATCTCCGGCTTCTTGCTTTCTGTCATCCCAATCCACTCCTTTTCGGTCACGCATATAGTGTGCTTAGCCTAACCGAAAACGAAGTATTTTATTCGCGATGAATGCTTGGGATGTGAACGTTGGAGTCGTTAAAATAAGGCGATTCATGGGTGCAAAGTGTTAAAGGGGTTCATAAAAGTATGGGAAGTGATTATGACTCTGTGAAAGTGCTCATAAAATGTGAGAAGTGCTCATAAAAGCTGGAAAGTGCTCATAAACCATGAAAAGTGATTATAAAAGCTGGGAAATGCTCATAAACCCTGGAAAGTGATCATAAAAGCTGAGAAGTGCTCATAAACCCTGGAAAGTGATCATAAAAGCTGAGAAGTGCTCATAAATAATGGGAAGTGATCATAAAATTTGGAAAGTGCTCATAAACACTGAAAAGTGCTCATAAAAGCTTGAAAGTGATCATACCTTCAAGAAAGTGCTCTTTAATTCCAAATCAGTTTCCACCTCAATCCGCCACACACATCCAGCCAGTAAAAAATGTCGTTTGGAAAAATTGAGTGATGTGGCCAAACCCAGCTTCCCGCAACAGCCCTTCTATCTCATCGCAAGAAATAAATGACAACGCACGCACCGTATTCTCCATCTCCAAAACTTGTGTTTCTGACAACGAAGATCGGTCAATCCAACTTTGCCGCCACAGCCCGAATAATTCATCGAATGATGGATCATTTCGATCACCAGCCATAGACGCAATCACAAACGGTGCACCGGGCTTCAGCCTTAACCGAATCTCCCGAAGTAACGTCAATTTCTCCTCGACGCTTTCAATAAAATGCAACACAAGCAAACACGACGCAGCGTCAAATAAGTTCTCTACAGACACATCCCGTGCACTCCCCACGACAAAATCCGCGCGCTCCGTTCCAAATCGTCCTTCCACTTTCGCACGCGCTTCGTTCAGCATCGGTTCGGATGGATCCACCGCAGTAAACGCCCAAGTCGGATTGTGCTCTGCAAACTCCAGTAATTCATTCCCACCACCTGCACCAATCACCAGAACTTCAGCATTCTCTCTAGCACGTATCCGAAGAGCCGTATTCGAAAGCCGGACGAGCCCATCATAGGTCGGCAGTGTCCTGCGGATCCCTCTATCGTATTCTGATGCTGTGTCGGCATCGAATGTTAGTCGTTCTGTCAATGAAATCACACTCCTAAAAGTTCTCTTCACTAAAATTTCGATATGGACACCGGTAGTTCCTTCATTCACTATCTATTCACACTTTCCAAGCTATGGTAGGATAAATGTAGCAAAAGATGATAAAGGAGACGATCTCAATGTGGAACGCGGAAGAAATCGCTTCGCAACTTGCCGTCATTGACGGAAAAGAAGCACCGGATTTAATCATCACGAATGCCACGTATTTACATTCTGTTTTAAAACAATGGAAAACAGGTACGATTTGGATCAAACACGGTCGCATTCTCTATACAGGTGAGCGCATGCCAGCAATGACAGAAGGGGCTGAACTGATCGATGCAACAGGCAAATGGATTGTCCCGGGATACATAGAACCACACGTGCATCCATTTCAATTATATAACCCGGAAACGTTCGCTCAATTTGCTGCGCAACACGGGACGACAACGTTTTTATCGGACAACTTAATGCTGCTCATGTCGATTGACCAACAGCAGGCCTTCACGTTACTCGACCAATTGAAACAATTGCCGTTTTCTTTCTACTGGTGGGCACGCATGGATTCACAAACGAATTTACAGAACGAAGCTGAAGTTTTTGCCCCAGAAAAAGTCGCTGAATGGCTGAAGCGTGACGACGTCCTTATGGGGGGCGAGTTAACAGGGTGGCCGAGGTTATTAAAAGGCGATCCTGTCATGACAGCGTCGCTCCAAAAAGCGAAGCAGCTCGGTAAAAAAGTCGAAGGACATTTTCCAGGCGCATCTGAACGCACACTTGCCCGCATGCGGCTCCTTGGTGTGAATGGGGACCATGAATCGATGACAGCGGATGAGGTGGAAACGCGGTTGCTGCAAGGGTATGCCGTGACACTCCGAGAATCGTCTATTCGCCCTGACTTGAAACCGTTACTCGAAGGCATTCTCGAAAAAGGGATCAATGTATTCGACCATCTTATGATGACGACGGACGGTTCTCCGCCGCTATTCCACGAAGATGGTGTGATGGATAAATGCATTCGTATTGCACTAGAAGTCGGAGTTGATCCGATTGATGCGTACCAAATGGCATCATATAACATCGCAAGGTACTATGATATCGATGAATTACATAGTGTAATAGCACCGGGACGTTTTGCAACACTGAACTTTTTATCCGACATTCACGAACCGAATCCGACAGACGTGTTATCTAAAGGGATTTGGTTGAAGCGTGATGGACAAGCGTGTATCAAATTCAACAAAGCAGAGTGGTCAGTATTCCCGGATTTTGCACCCGATTTCGATCTCACGTTAGAAGATTTAACTGCAACAGAACCAGTCGGCATCGATATGCTAAATGATGTCATCACGAAGCCCTATGAGACAACTGTCGATTTGTCCGCTGAGCAATTGGAAGGTAATCATGATGAGTCGTTCCTTGCGCTCATTGACCGCGATGGGAAGTGGCGGGTAAATACGATCATTAAAGGATTCGCGCGCTCCGTGCAAGGTCTCGCATCTTCCTATTCCAACACGGGAGACATTATTTTAATCGGGAAAGACAAGAACGAAATGCTTCGGGCGTTCGGTCATCTGAAAAAACTAGGCGGAGGAATTGTCCTCGCTGAAAATGATGGGATTCTATGCGAATTGCCACTATCAATAGGCGGCAGTCTGTCCGATCAACCTATTGAAACGTTGCGCGAACAAGAACGTGTATTCAAGCAAGAATTACGAGACAGAGGGTACGAAAAAGGGGATGCTGTTTACAGTTTACTTTTCCTACAGTCCACCCATTTGCCATATGTACGGATAACACAGTTTGGCGTTTCAGATGTAATGAGAAATAAGGTTTTGATACCCATGACAGAACGATAGGAGAGCCACTATGAATGTAACGAAAGTACTTTTTACGGCATTACTCGTCGGACAGGTTTTACTCGTTGGCTGTTCAAAGGATAAAGAAGAGCTGCCACAAACAGAAGTCGAAGCAGGAGAGACAGTAGAGACAGTAGAGACAGTAGAGACCATCGCACAACCAACTGCACCGTTTTCGGGAATGGCAGTGGAATCGGCGGATCTACGGCCAATTCTTGCAACTGTCAATAATCACCCGCTTGCTCGTCCGCAATCCGGGTTAAGTCAGGCGGATGTCGTTTATGAAGTGTTTGCAGAAGGGAATATCACCCGGCTGCTTGCGCTCTATCAAAGTCAAATTCCTGAGGAAATCGGACCGATTCGAAGCGCACGTGATTATTTCATCGAAATTGCAGATGGTTTGGATGCTTTCTATATTGCGCATGGTTATAGTCCTGATGCACACGCGTTATTGACTGCAGGAATGGTAGACAACATCAATGGAATGCAGTATGACGGAACTTATTTCGTTCGCTCCAAAGAGCGTAAAGCGCCACATAACTCATACATTTCAAAAGAGCATATCGAACAAGCCATGGAGGATTTATCGATTGACACTGAAATCCGGGAAGTACCAGCGCTTTCGTTCCATCCAGACGCTGATAGTGCTAAACTAGGAGAGATTGCATCGACAATTGTTGTCGGTCACCCAGACCCGAATTTCACAAGTACGTATACATTTGACGCAGAAACTAAAACGTATGAGCGTTCCGTTAATGGAATCATTACGACAGACAAAGGCGACGACAAAAAGGTAACACCTGCGAATATCGTCGTCATGGAAGCCCCTTATACAACCATTGACGCAGAAGGAAGACAATCGTTGGATTTAACAAAAGGCGGACCTGCTATTTTGTTTCAGAATGGCGTCGCGCTTACACTCGAATGGAAACAAATCGATGGCGTGATTACACCTGTACAGAACGGGGTACCTGCAAAATTAGTACCAGGTCAGACGTGGTTCCATATCGTTCATGAACAAGCGATTGGCAACACGACGACTTATACCCCTTAAGGACGGAGGTAGTTTCATATGCTAGAAAAAATAAAAGGCGAACAAACCGATCAGTTGTTTCGCGCAATATTAGAGTTAAAGGATTTGGATGAATGCTATGCGTTCTTTGATGATCTATGCACAATTGGAGAAGTTCAATCCCTTGCACAACGACTTGACGTGGCAGTTATGCTGAAAAAAAAGCATACGTATGACAAAATTCAAAGTGAAACAGGTGCGAGTACCGCGACCATCTCCAGAATTCGTCGATGCGTCGATTACGGCACAGGCGGATACAACTTGATTGTCGATCGTTTGAACGAAAAAAAAGAGTCGCCATCTGAAGATAACTAGCTTTATAAACCGGTAACAGCTACAGGCTGTCCGGTTTTTTCATTTGTATGAGTGTCAACGAGAACCAGAGCGTATTTTTTGCTATACTGTAAGGAACGTAATTACGAAAAAGCAGGTGACTGAAAATGGATGTTCGAACTTGGCGTCATGCCTTTAAATTAGATCCCGCAAAAGAAATTTCAGACGAGGCGCTTGAGCAACTCGCAGAATCGGGAACCGATGGATTGATCATCGGGGGAACCGACAATATCACTCTGGAAGGCGTACTCGATTTACTTTCACGATTGCGTCGCTACGCAGTGCCACTTGCACTCGAAGTTTCTGACGTAGATGCTGTTACATTTGGTTTTGACTATTACTTCATCCCAACTGTATTGAATGCGAAAGACGTGAAGTGGATGAACGGCATCCATCTCGAAGCATTGAAAGAATTCGGTCATATGATGAAATGGGAAGAGGTTGCAACAGAAGGCTACTGTATTATGAACCCGGATTGTAAAGCAGCTCAATTGACCGGTGCAACCGAAATGCCTACACAAGACGATGTCGTCGGATACGCGCGGATGGCGGAGCATTTATTCAAGCTACCGATTTTTTACTTGGAATATAGCGGAACGTACGGAGATCCGAAAATCGTCAGTGCCGCTGCATCTGTGTTGGATGAAACCAGACTTGTCTATGGCGGTGGTATCCGCACTGCAGAACAAGCAGCTGAAATGGCGGCAATTGCCCATACAGTCGTGATTGGCAACGTCATTTATGATGATTTGAAGAAAGCACTTGCAACAGTGGATGCGGTAAAAGGAGTTACCAGTCCAAAGTGATTTCGTGTATACTTGAAGAACAAACGTTCCTAAAAGGCGGTTATAGATTATGAAAGAACTCGCACAAGACTTACTGACGGGGATGAACCCCGAACAGGCACAAGCCGTAAAGAAAACAGAAGGTCCTTTGCTCATTATGGCGGGCGCAGGATCCGGTAAAACACGCGTACTTACTCACCGGATTGCCTATCTGGTCATTGAAAAAAACGTTTATCCATCTAAAATTCTTGCGATTACCTTTACAAACAAAGCATCTCGGGAAATGCGGAACCGAATCGATGGGTTACTCGGCGAAGGATCAGGTGATCGGATGTGGGTATCCACATTCCACTCGATGTGCGTGCGGATTTTGCGTCGCAACATCGACCGGATCGGCTTTTCCAAAACCTTCTCCATTTTGGACTCCTCAGATCAGCTATCTGCCATTAAATCAGTCCTGAAAGAACAAAATCTAGACCCAAAGCAGTATGATCCACGGACGTTACTCAACATTATCAGCTCTGCGAAAAACGAATGCATCGATGCAAAAGAATATCGGGCAGGTGTGAACGAATCGAATCCATACGACCGGGTTATCGCAGACGTTTTCGATGGCTATACGAAAAAACTACGTAAAAATCAGTCTCTCGATTTCGACGATTTGATCATGCTGACATTGAGATTATTCGAGCAAGTTCCAGATGTGCTCGAGTTCTATCAAGACAAGTTCCAGTACATCCATGTCGATGAATATCAGGATACCAACCACGCGCAATATCGTCTCGTTCAAATGTTGGCGGAGAAATTCCGCAATATTTGTGTGGTGGGTGATTCCGATCAGTCGATCTACAAATGGCGTGGCGCCGATATCGGCAACATTTTGTCGTTTGAAAAAGATTATAAAGATGCTGAAGTCATTTTACTGGAACAGAACTATCGCTCAACCCAAAACATTTTACAAGCAGCAAATGACGTCATTAAAAACAATGAAAGCCGTTACGATAAACGACTTCGGACAGAGAACGATCAAGGCGATTCTATCACCGTTTATAAAGCGACCGACGAAAAAGATGAGTCCCAATACGTTGTCCGCAAAATCATTGAGTTGCAGCAAGAACAAGGCTATTCACTCGATCAGTTCGCCGTCCTGTACCGGACGAATGCACAATCCCGGATGATCGAGGAATACTTAGTGAAATCAAATTTGGAATATACAATTGTCGGCGGCACGAAGTTCTATGATCGGAAGGAAATCAAAGACCTACTCGCATACTTGCGACTGATCGCAAATAATGACGATGATCTCGCACTTGCACGAATCATCAACGAACCGAAACGCAGTATTGGTGCGACATCATTTGAACGTATGGCGACATTCGCGATTGAAAACGACCGATCCATTTTCGATGCGATGCAAGAATTGGACTTCATGGGTCTGACGAAAAAAGCAGCAGTGGAGTCGGCAAAGTTTCGCGACCTGATTCAAAACTTCACGCAGATGCAAGAGTTTTTGTCTGTCAAAGAACTAACTGAGCAAGTGTTGGATAAAACCGGATACCGAGCGATGCTTGAACGCGAAAAAACGATTGAATCGGAAAGCCGCCTCGAGAACATCGACGAGTTTTTATCCGTTACAGAAGCATTTGAAAAACGTGCAGAAGATGACGAAGGCGACAAATCACTCGTAGCATTCTTGACGGATCTGGCACTCATTGCAGATATCGACTCTCTCGACAAAGAAGAGAACCAATCGACAGAAAAAATCGTCTTAATGACGACGCACTCTGCAAAGGGACTTGAGTTCCCAGTCGTATTTGTAATCGGTATGGAAGAAAACATTTTCCCGCATGCCCGTTCGATTGGAAACGACGAGGAAATGGAAGAAGAACGACGTCTCGCGTACGTAGCAATTACTCGTGCAGAACAAAAATTATTCATGTCTTCAGCATCGAGCAGAATGCTGTACGGTAAATTCAGTTACAACAATCCATCTCGTTTTATCAGCGAAATCTCTGATGAAGTGATCGAACTAGAGAACGCTTCTGGCGGTTTCTCTGTCGGTGGTTCTCGCTTTGACGAACCAAAGCGCCCTGCTGTGAAAAAGCCTGTCTACGAAACGACGGGGGGGGAAAAGCTAGGATGGTCAGCAGGTGACAAAGCCGCTCACAAAAAATGGGGTACAGGTACAGTCGTTAGTGTCAAAGGTTCAGCGGATGATGTTGAACTCGACATCGCATTCCCGGAAGTCGGCATTAAACGATTGCTTGCGAAATTTGCACCGATTGAAAAAGTGTAAGAGGAGGAACGCAATGTGAGCGATATTAACGAGCTCGAACAACGCGTGTTGGAATTGAATAAGCTGCTCACCGAGTATGGCCGAGCGTATTATGTGCTTGACAACCCGGTTGTTTCTGACGCGGAGTACGACAAACTGATGCAAGAACTGCTCGCGATTGAGGCGGAGAATCCAGATTTAATCTACCCGGATTCTCCTACACAGCGAGTAGGCGGCAGTGTGCTTGAAGGCTTTACGAAAGTCGAACACGATTACCCGATGCTCAGCTTGTCCAATGTGTTTAACGAAGAAGACATTCGCGAATTTGACCGCCGAGTCCGAGATGCGGTCGGTAATAAGGTATCTTATATTTGTGAACTGAAAATTGATGGACTTGCGGTTTCATTGAAATATGAAAACGGTCGATTTGTTCAAGGATCTACTCGTGGTGACGGATCTGTCGGAGAAGACATCACAGCAAACTTGAAAACAATTCGATCCATTCCACTTAAACTAAGTGAGCCGATCAAAATCGAAGTGCGCGGCGAAGCCTATATGCCGAAAAAGTCTTTTGTCCGTCTTAACGTAGCCCGTGACGAAGCAGGCGATGTACCATTTGCGAATCCACGAAATGCGGCTGCTGGTTCGTTGCGTCAACTCGATCCAAAGATCGCAGGGAGTCGGAATCTTGCTGTCTTCTTATACGGAATTGGTGGAGACGGTGAAGCGTATGGGCAGGCAACACACTCAGAAGCACTCGACTATCTCGACAACCTTGACCTTGTGACAAACCATGAACGCAAGCGATGCAAGTCGATTGAAGAAGTCATCGAATACGTTAACAGCTGGGGAGACAAACGCTCCAATCTTGATTATGAAATTGACGGCATTGTCATTAAAGTCGACAGTTTCGAAGACCAGGAACAGCTGGGCTATACAGCGAAAAGTCCCCGTTGGGCAACTGCTTACAAGTTTCCTGCAGAAGAAGTCGTGACCAAACTGCTTGACATTGAACTGAGTGTCGGTCGAACAGGGACAGTTACACCGACTGCGATTTTGGAACCTGTTCGTGTTGCAGGAACGACAGTTGGACGTGCGTCGCTTCATAACGAAGACTTGATCCATGAAAAAGATATCCGAATTGGTGATTACGTAACGATTCGAAAAGCAGGCGATATCATTCCGGAAGTCATCGGGCCACTTGTTGATAAGCGGACGGGCGGTGAAGAGCAGTTTGACATGCCGGAAAATTGTCCGGTTTGCGATTCGGAACTCGTGCGCATTGAAGGAGAAGTTGCGTTACGTTGCGTGAATCCACAATGTCCAGCTCAGTTAAAAGAGGCGCTTATTCACTTTGTCTCGCGTAATGCGATGAACATTGAGGGTATTGGGGAACGCGTTGTCGATCAGCTTTACACTGCAGAGCTTGTCAAAGATTTTTCAGATTTGTACGGATTAACAGAAGAACAGCTGCTTGAGCTTGAACGGATGGGGGAGAAATCAGCATCCAATCTCGTATCGGCGATTGCTGCATCTAAAGAGAATTCATTAGAAAAACTTCTATTCGGATTTGGTATTCGACATGTCGGGGAAAAAGCAGCGACGTTACTTTCGCGTGAATTCGGCTCATTAGATGTATTGATGGCTGCAGAACAGGAACAGTTGCTTGCAATCCATGAAATTGGAGAAAAAGTGACCGATTCGATTGAAACATACTTTTCCAATGAAGACGTTCTCGAAGTCATTCAAAAATTGAAAGACTACGGCGTCAACATGCAATACAAAGGACGCACACAGCTAGAGATCCCTGATGAGGGTCCGTTCGTTGGTAAAAAGGTCGTCTTAACAGGAAAGCTATCGATTTTGACTCGAGGCGAAGCGAAAGAGAAGATTGAAGCGCTTGGCGGTGAAGTGAGCGGGAGTGTCAGCAAAAAGACTGACCTCGTGATTGCAGGAGAAGACGCAGGATCTAAGCTTGCGAAAGCGGAAGAGCTCGGCATTGACGTATGGGACGAAGCGAAGCTCATTGAAGTGCTGGAAGTAAAGGAGTAAACAATTAGATGAAAAGGTTATTCACAATACCGGTAATCGCTTCTGTTCTGTTCCTTGGAGGGTGTATCCCGTCAATCGGACCGGAAGATGATGAAGTCATTCAAGAAAATGAAGACGTTGAACAAGAGACAGTACTCATTCCTGAAGTACAGCTGAATGAGCAATACTACAGAACGTTACTCCCGTTTAAAAAGAGTGCGAGTCGAGGATTAATTGTTAACCAAGTATATAGTAAGTATGATATTGGCGAGGTTGAGGAGGGGCTCCTTCGATTATCGGCAAAAAAGTTCGATCCAAAAGATCACTTTTTCCAAGAAGGACAATTCATCGACGAGAAAACTGCAATTCGTTGGCTATCAAGAAGCTCCAAGTTTGACGAAGGATTGAACCCGCCCATCAACGATAAGATGTCCCCTCAAGACATTAGCGAGAAAGCACCTGTCTATCTGGCGCATATCGTTGAGCAAAACTACTACGTGAAAACGGGCGATAAAAAAGTGGGTCTAGCGGGCATTTCAATTGGTCTTGCCATGAACTCTGTGTTCTACCAGCGAGATGCGTCTGAAAAAAATATTCCAGACAAGACGATTCAACAACAAGGGATTAAAATGGCAGAAACCATCGTTAAGCGGATGCGCAAAATCGATGGCGTCGGTGATGTACCGATTACGATTGGTCTATACAAACAGGAACCGCGCAGCTCAATCGTTCCTGGGACGTACTTCGCGACCACAGTTGTTGATAAAGGCAAAGATGCACCATCCGGCTGGAAAGAAGTGAACGAGGATTTTGTCCTACTTCCCGCGTCATCGAACAACAATAATTATCGCGATGCGAATCTGACGTTTGAAAAATTGAAGGAAGACGTGAACGATTATTTCCCTGGATTTGTTAGTATTGTAGGAACAGCGTTTTACAGCGATAACAATCTTAAATCGCTTAAAATCAATGTCCCAATCCAGTTCTATGGGAAAAATGAAATCGTTGCGTTGACACAATATATGACATCGCTAGTGTTGAAATATTATCCAGATATTGAAGTCGAAGTGAGCATTACATCTAATAACGGCCCTGAGTCATTAATTATGAAAAAGCCGGGTGAAAAGGAACCAACTGTACACATCTACTCATATTGAGAATAGGAACTTTTCATCATCTGCCTGAGGTGTTATGATTAATCGTATTGTACAAAAGCCAGGAGGAGAGACTATGTCCAATTTTACTAAAGAGGATATCCAGTATTATGCGAATTTCGCACGGATTGATATGCCAGACGCGGAAGCGGAGAAGTTCGCGACTCGTTTGGACACACTGCTCGAGTTTTCAGATCGACTAAAAGAACTCGATACGACTGATGTGGAACCGATGACGCATCCGCTAGCAATTGTGAATGTGTTGCGCGAAGACACACCGGAAGACATTCTCGATCGTGATGAGATGCTGAAGAGTGTAGAAGATCACGAAGATGGTCTTATTAAAGTACCGAACATCCTAGATTGACCTGTATAGAGGAGGAATTGACTTATGGTAGTAAACAAAACTGCGTCTGAACTTCAGTCTCTTTTACATAGTCGTGAACTATCGGTTAAAGAACTAACTGAAGCTACACTGCAAACTATTGAAGAAAAAGATAAAACCATTCAGGCCTTCCTAACTGTGACTGGACCAGAAGCCATTGCTGCTGCCGAACAGTTGGACAACCTTCCTGATGACAAACGCGGTAGCCTATTCGGCATGCCGATTGGGATTAAAGATAACATCATCACAAAAGGCATTAAAACAACATGTGCAAGTAAAATGTTGGAAAACTTCGTGCCTGTCTATGAAGGGACAGCTACAGAACGTGTGAAAGATAGCGGGATGGTAGTTGTCGGAAAGCTCAACATGGACGAGTTCGCAATGGGCTCAACAACAGAGCACTCTGCGTTCCAAATCACACGTAATCCTTGGAACTTGGACCGAGTACCTGGTGGATCTTCAGGCGGTTCTGCAGCGGCAGTCGCTGCTGGAGAAGTTCTATTCTCCCTTGGATCAGATACAGGTGGATCAGTACGTCAGCCAGCGGCATTTTGTGGCGTAGTGGGTATGAAACCAACATACGGTCGTGTATCACGTTCTGGTCTTGTTGCATTCGGATCATCTTTGGACCAAATCGGGCCAATTACGACAACGGTTGAAGACAACGCAATGTTGCTTAGCGCAATCGCGGGTGCTGACTATCGTGATGCATCAGCATCTGAAAAGCCGGTTCCGGATTTCCGTAACTCATTAACGGGAGACATTAAAGGCTTGAAAATAGCCGTGCCAGCTCGTTATTTAGGTGAAGGTGTCGATCCAGAAGTACGTGAAGCTGTTAAAAAGGCGATTGGAGTACTTGAATCTCTTGGAGCGCATGTTGATGAAGTAGACTTACACTACTCTCGTTATGCTGCACCGACATACTACGTGATTTCATCTGCAGAAGCATCATCGAACCTTGCTCGTTTTGACGGTATTCGCTACGGTTACCACCCAGCAGATGCTAAAAACTTGAACGAGATCTATTTGCGTTCACGTTCTGAGGGCTTCGGCGAAGAAGTTCGTAAACGTGTCCTGTACGGAACATATGCACTTAGTGCCGGTCATCATGAAGACTTGTACGAGCGTGCACAAAAAGTACGTACATTGATCGCTCAAGATTTCCAAAATGTCTTTAAACAATACGATGTCATCGTTGGACCAACTAGTGCAACGAACGCATACAAACTTGGCGAGACCATCAAAGATCCGCTTACGCTGTACGCAAACGATTTACTGACTACACCTGTAAACCTTGCTGGTATTCCAGCAATCTCGGTTCCGTGTGGCTTTGCAGAAGGCTTACCAGTCGGCTTGCAAATCATCGGAAACCATTTCGAAGAAGCGATGCTCTATAAAGTGGCGCATGCATATGAGCAAGCGACAGAATTCCACAAACAGACACCGCCTGCTCGGGAGGGGAACTGATTATGAACTTTGAAACGATTGTCGGACTTGAAGTCCACGTAGAACTAAAAACAAATACGAAAATCTTTTCACCGGCACCTGCCCACTTTGGCGCAGCACCGAACATGAACATTCACCCGACTGACCTTGCGTATCCAGGCACATTGCCGACGATGAACAAACAAGCAATCGACTTTGGGATGAAAGCGTCAATGGCACTGAACTGTGACGTTGCACGTGTCATGAACTTCGACCGCAAGCACTACTTTTATCCGGATAATCCAAAAGCTTATCAAGTCTCCCAAGACGATCGTCCAGTTGGCGCTAACGGTTGGATCGAAATTGAAGTAGATGGCTATAAAAAGAAAATCCGCATTGAGCGTGTGCACTTGGAAGAAGATGCAGGGAAGCTGACGCACTCTGATAACGGATATTCTCTCGTTGACTTGAACCGTCAAGGAACACCACTCATCGAAATCGTTACTGAGGCAGACATTCGTACACCGAACGAAGCATATGCTTTCCTTGAAAAATTGAAAGCGATTATTCAATATACTGGCGTATCAGACGTACGAATGGAAGAAGGCTCACTCCGTTGTGATGCTAACATTTCACTTCGTCCATATGGTCAAGAGGAATTCGGTACGAAGACTGAGCTCAAAAACTTGAACTCTTTCAACTTCGTGCGTCGCGGAATCGCGAACGAAGTCGAACGTCAAGAGAAATTGTTGCTATCTGGAGAGAAAATCGTCCAGCAAACACGTCGTTATGACGAAACAACAGGACAAACTGTTCTGATGCGTATTAAAGGAAGCGCGAACGACTATCGCTTCATCGATGATCCAGATCTTCCGGAAATCGTTATCGACGAAGACTGGATCGAGCGCGTACGTGCAGAAATTCCTGAACTTCCAGATGCACGTAAAAATCGTTATGTAAACGAGCTTGACTTACCTGCATACGATGCACACGTGTTGACATTGACGAAAGAAATGTCCGATTTCTTCGATGAAACTGTGAAGGCTGGCGCGGATGCGAAACTAGCATCGAACTGGCTCATGGGCGGAGTATCAGAATACTTGAATGCTGAAGGCAAAGAATTGAAGGAAACTCCAATTACGCCTGCAGGTCTTGCGAGCCTCGTGAAACTCATTTCAGATGGAACGATTTCATCGAAAATCGCGAAGAAAGTATTTAAAGAACTTGCTGAAAACGGTGGCGACGCTGCAGTGATCGTAAAGGAAAAAGGACTTGTCCAAATTTCCGACGAAGGCACGTTGCGTAAAGTGATTGGTGAGATTTTGGATGCAAATGAGCAATCGATTGAGGACTATAAGAACGGAAAAGACCGCGCTGTAGGATTCCTAGTCGGTCAAGTAATGAAAGCAACGAAAGGGCAGGCAAACCCGCCGCTCGTTAACAAGCTCTTGTTGGATGAAATCAGCAAGCGATAAGTAGAACATCCGACAACGCCCTGTGAATTGGCTTAAGCTATCCACACAGGGCGTTTTCGTGAGTGTTGCAAGGAAATTGATTTCCATGTGTGGATAGAGGTACACTTAAGAAAAGATTGTTTTGCATTTCTGTTTTGACTGAATTTATATTGAATCAGCTACATCACTAAAAGGAGTGTGAAGGTCGTTGGCTACTGAATTGGAGTATTTTGAACGAGCGATTTCACTTACAGAGTATATGGAACGTATGGAGCAGCTGAAAGATAACAGTTTTTCAATTTATGAAAAGTTTGATGTGCCAAAAGACGATGAATTCATCACCCGACTGAAAGAAGTGAAGCCACGGATTCTCGTGATTACCGAGGATTGGTGTGGAGACGCGATGATGAACAACCCGGTTTTACGACGAATTGCTGAAGCAGCGGATTTAGACGTTCGAGCAGTGTATCGAGATGAAGATACAGAACTCATTGACCGCCATTTGACGAATGGGGGACGTTCGATTCCTGTCTACCTACTACTCGATACAGATGGCAAGGTGGCTGCTAAATGGGGACCACGTGCTTCAACGATTCAAAAACATGTGATGGAATTGAAACAACAAATACCTGCAAAAGATGCACCGGATTTTGAAGAAAAGCAACGATTGGTGTATGAACAAATTCATGCTGAATATTCAACTAAACCGGAGTATTGGCTTGCGGTTTACGAAGACATTCGCACTACATTCTTGCCAGTAGTCCAAGAGGCTCAATAGAAGCTCGTGTACCTGGAGCTGAGTGAACAGAAAGAGGGAAACGAAGTATGAAGCGTGCTCGTATAATTTATAACCCGACTGCGGGACGGGAAGTCTTCCGCAAAAATTTAGCGGATGTGCTCATGCGGCTTGAACAAGCTGGTTACGAAGCATCTGCACACGCAACTACTTGTGAAGGCGATGCAACCGTAGCTGCCGCTGCGGCTGTTGAACGCGGTTTTGACTTAATTATTGCTGCTGGTGGAGACGGAACGTTGAACGAAGTCGTTGCGGGAGTTTCAGAGTTCGACGAGCGTCCACCGATTGGACTTATCCCAATGGGAACGACGAATGATTTTGCCCGTGCACTTCGTATTCCACGAGATATCCACAAAGCGCTTGATATCATTCTAGAAGACAAGAAAATCCCAGTGGATGTTGGTAAGATGAACGATCGATTCTTCATCAACATTGCAGGTGGCGGTCGAATGACGGAACTGACGTATGAAGTCCCAAGCCGTTTGAAGACAATGCTCGGTCAACTCGCGTACTACTTGAAGGGGATTGAAATGCTTCCATCCATTCATGCAAGCCGCGTGAAGATCGAGTATGATGATCAAGTGTTTGACGATGAAGCTATGCTATTTTTAGTAGGCTTGACGAATTCTGTTGGGGGCTTTGAAAAACTCGCACCTCAATCGAGCATTAACGACGGGAAATTCACGTTGCTTATCTTGAAAAAGTGTAACATCGCAGAATTTATTCGCGTCGTGACGCTTGCAGTTCGAGGCGAGCACTTAAACGATCCACTCGTGATTTCGTGCAAAGCCCAGACGGTCAAAGTGACCTCTGAAGAAGAAGTCCTTGTGAATTTGGATGGTGAATATGGTGGCAAAGCACCCGCTGTCTTCGAAAACTTATCGTGCCATATCGAAATGTATGTCCCATTCGATAAGCTTCGGGAACAAGATCGTACATGGTAACCCATTGAAACTCCGCTGATCTACTGTGCGGGGTTTTTTGTGTGGGATGAAATCATACTCTCGATCAAACCCGCTCGTTCTGGGAGAGAACCCGCCCGTTAACGTGACTTAGTTTCCTACAAG
>NZ_JWIB01000038.1 GCF_000813425.1 Sporosarcina sp. ZBG7A | reverse complement strand
TTCTATACTATCTTCAGAAGTGATCATAAAGCCTGAAAAGTGCTCATAACCCAGAGGAAAGTGATCATAAACAAAAAATAATGCCCATAAACATCCTCAAAACGCACATACCCATTTACGCCAACCCAAAAAGCCACCTAACCAACAACCGTAACGGTGTTCACTAGGTAGCTTTTGCTGTCACTTCTGAAATTGCTGAAACATTCCACTCAAGCAAGTAACCGTTCGACTCATCACGGCTCCACTTCCCAATGCAGCAGCTATACTGCACGCTTCTAGCACTTCTTGTTCCGTGCAACCGGCGTCAACACACCCCTTTGCGTGGAAGGTCATACAGGTTTTATCATCTGCATAGACACTGAGGGCGAGTGCAATCAGTTGCTTCTGTTTTCCATCGAGAGCTCCATCTGCAAAGCAGCTCTCTGTAAAGGAGTGGAACCCACTGCCGATATCTGGTAAGTGTTCAGTAAACTGACCCATTCCTTCTTTATATCCTTTTAATACGCTGTCAGCTGAATAATCATCCATCTTCAAAAAGCCCTCCTGTTCAATTCAACGGTAGCATATGTATTTTTGCACCAATCATACAGCTAAGACATTAAGATTTGTCTTGGAAGAGAACGAGTTCGGGACGGATGTCATCACCGATTTCTAATGTGATGAACGAATAGAACGGTAACTTTCGCTTATCAGTAGGCGAACCAGGGTTCATGAGAAGTACACCTTTGAAATACTTAATTACTGGGATGTGTGAGTGACCAAACACGATGGCATCTACTTGTTCTTCAGCAAATTCTTCAATAGCACGTTGTTCAGTCGTTTTTTTCTCCCCATGACCGTGAACTAACCCAATCCGTAGTCCACCGATGTCGATTAGTTGCCTAGCTGGAACAAGGGCACGCATTTCCTTACCATCAACATTTCCATAGACACCTTTTACTTCTGCAAAAGTAGAGAGTGTTTCAAACACATCGGGAGAGCGCCAATCTCCTGTATGGACTATTAAATCTGAGTCGGTGCATGCATCGAGTAAACGCTTAGGCAAGTTCCTGCTCCTACCCGGTATATGTGTGTCGCCAGTGATGATTACTTTCACATGAATCCAACCTTTCCGTTATTTAAGCCGGTGAGGCGGCTTGTTACTATGGCTTTTATTCGCAACTTCTGTAAACAGACTTTTGTCGGGAGAAGGATTATTAGGTGAACTAGTCATGCCCCTAGAGCTGGAAAGTAAGTTGCGAAGGGATTCGATTTCTAGACGCAGTACGTGCATATCTTGTTTCGTTGCAGGTTTTGCGCTTTCCATCAGCTCGCAACCTACTTGTCCATTTGGCTCCAGAGTCGCCCATTTCACATCACTAACTTGTGAGACACCCTGTTCCCGGAGTTTCATTTCCAATTGGTCAACTGTGAATCGTAGCTTGTGTAAGGTTTTCTCTTGAATCATACCGTCTTTGATAATCAGTTTCGCTCGCCCTGTAATAAGACGTTCCATTTTGTCCACTTTTACTTGAGTGTACTCCATAACAATAAGTGTTAATACGAGTACTAGACCCACTGCGAATGTCGACCAGATGTTATGGCCGACAATGGGTTGGACAATTAAGGAACCCAATCCAATAACGATGACGGTTTGTGCAAGTGTCATTTGAGATATCGATTTTCTTCCGGCTAGTCTCAATAGAAATGTTCCGACCAGTACTACAATCATTGCTTTCCACAATAAATGCCAATCCATCACGTCACCTCGCTTTTAGACTAGTATGGGGAAAACATACTGAAAGTATGCTTGTTTCTTACCCTCCCGTAAGTCTTTCACGGTGTACGGCTGTGTAATTCTTTACTTCCTAGTAACGTACCCTTAAAAGTAAGGTGAGAAAAGTGCACTTGCCATCAATGAAACCTTTTAGTCATACTATCGTAATAGAAGGTGTACAACAAAATTTCATATAAAAAACGCTCTCCTGATAGGAAGAGCGATCTGGTATTCAATCGAGCACTTTTTCAAGAAACTGAGATAGCTTTTCTTCGTACTCACCTGTGATATTGTCAAACGCTTTCGTATGTCCTGCATCTGGAACAATCCATAACTCGTTTTCACCACTGGCTGCCTCGTACAATTCAGTCGCCATTTCGGTAGGAACTAAGTCATCTGCATCACCATGAATCAGAAGTAAAGGTACTTTATTCTTCCTTACTTGGTCCACCGCGGATGCTTCTTGAAGCGTATATCCTGCACGGATCTTAGCGACGACACTCGTAACTTCAAGCAATGGGAATGCTGGTAATC
This sequence comes from Sporosarcina sp. ZBG7A, assembly GCF_000813425.1. Classification (GTDB taxonomy): domain Bacteria; phylum Bacillota; class Bacilli; order Bacillales_A; family Planococcaceae; genus Sporosarcina. The sequence goes on along the minus strand of NZ_JWIB01000038.1, from coordinate 10,389 downwards.
CATAAATGGACTTCAGCTGATGCGCCAGTTCTTTTTTCACCGTACTATATGAACTGTCTGCAACAATTCCTTTCACTTGCTTGGGCAATTGTTCACCACTTGTCATTAAAACAGTCGCAGCGCCCATGGAATTCCCTTGCAAAATGATTTGCTCAGCGTCATGCTGTTGAATGAGGTACTTAATCCAGTCTTTGTAATCGAGGCGTTCGTGCCAACCATAGCCGATATAATCGCCTTCACTATCTCCATGACCTCGGGCGTCAGGAAGCAGGACGTCAAATCCTTGGTCGTAGTAGAACTTTGCGTATTTTCCCATGTCTTCTCCAGTATTGCGGAAGCCGTGGGCAAGAATGACTGCTTTGTGTGCATTGTTTTTATCGTTTTTGATAAATTGAGCTTTCAGCTTTAAGTTATCGTAGGATTGCATGGTAATGGTGTTTTTTGGCTGCTCAGCATACCAGATTTTAGCTTCTTTCAGCAACGCTTGGTCCGCCTCACTGGCGATATCATTAACGGCTTCAGATTCACTATGAAGTTCTACTTCAGTACCGCGCTTAATTCCTTGGTCATAAAAGTAATTGCCAGCAAAAACGAGCGCTACAAGCAGTATGACAACGAGTGTACTGAGTGTAATTACAATTTTTCTTTTCAAAAAATTCCACCCCCTAAAAATCAGTGTACCATCTTTTGGATCCGAGGGGAGTGACAAGTTCAAAGGAGGACGATTCATGAATTTAAAACCATTGCTCACTATTTGGAGCAGGCCGACTGCAACCTTGCAGTATTTGAAGAATGAGACATCCATTGGCTATGCCATTCTTATATTCGCCATTGCGGCACTTGCGTCAGGAGGATATCAAGCGGGGACCTCAGGATTATTCAGTGCTTTACCGATGGGGGCACTCATTCCGCTATTCATTTTACTAACATTTGTGGGTGCACTCATATCATGGGTGATTGGTGCAGCACTTTATCAGTGGATTGGAAAAGGGTTGTTCGGCGGAACCGGTACATTCTCTGAAATGCTTCGCGTAGCGCCGGGTGCGACCCTACCATCTATCTGGCTAGCCCCTGTCAACTACTTAGTTATCTTAGGATATGGAAAGTTAGCATTCGAAGCGCCCCCTGTGGAAACGTTTGCGATTACGAACTTACCAATCGGTGTGTACTTGGTCTCTATGTTCCTGACGTTTGCATTAGGGATTTATAGCATAGTCATCTCATGTAAAGGAATCGGCATCGTCCATGGATTCTCAGCATGGCGTGGTCTTGGAGTCCTTCTCGTCGTGTTTGTAATTGGGTTTATCGCAGCTATAGTGATCTCACTAACGATCGGAATCATATTTATTTCGATATTTTCTCTATAACCTTAATAAAACCGGAGTCCCTGTGATGGGATTCCGGTTTTATTAGTTATTTAAAATAAGGATTAATAAACTTTATCACCATTGAAAATGGAGTTCTTGACGATTGCATAATCCACTGTACGGATTGCATCCAACTTCTTACCACCTGCATAAGAAATCGATGACTGCAAATCTTGTTCCATCTCAGTCAACGTATCTTGAAGGGGACCTTTGTACTCAACGAACATTTTCTTACCTTCAACGTTTTTCTTCTCGCCCTTTTGGAACTCTGAAGCGGAACCGAAGTATTCTTTATACTGTTCGCCATCACGTTCCACTGTTTGACCAGGTGATTCTTCGTGACCGGCAAATAATGAACCAATCATGACCATGCTAGCGCCAAAACGGACAGATTTGGCGATGTCGCCGTGTGTACGGATTCCACCATCTGCGATAATTGGCTTCGATGCCGCTTTTGCACACCAGCGAAGTGCAGCGAGCTGCCAGCCGCCTGTACCGAATCCGGTTTTAATCTTAGTGATACAAACCTTACCAGGACCAATTCCGACCTTCGTTGCGTCAGCGCCAGCGTTCTCAAGTTCGCGAACAGCTTCAGGCGTTCCCACGTTACCAGCGATAACGAAACTCTCAGGCAAATGGTTCTTAATATGTTGAATCATACGGATCACGGCATTTGAATGGCCGTGTGCGATATCGATTGTAATATAATCTGGAACGAGTCCATCTTGAGCAAGCTGTTCCACAAACCCATACTCGTCTTCTTTAACTCCGACACTAATCGAAGCAATCAGTCCGCGGCTATGCATATCCCGGATGAATGTTGGGCGTGATGCAGGGTCAAAGCGGTGCATAATATAGAAGTAACCGCCTTCAGCGAGTTGAATAGCAATCTTTTCGTCAATGATTGTTTGCATATTGGCAGGGACAACAGGTAAGCGGAACGTATGCTTTCCTAGTTTGACAGAAGTATCACATTCGGATCGGCTGTCAACGATACATTTTGCGGGAATTAGTTGAATATCTTCATAATCGAATACTACATCCATTATTGAACACTCCTAAAAGCGAATAATTTGTTTGGGACGTGATGCAATTGTTCGTCCTTATGTAATGTACAAGATTCGAAAGGAATTGTCAAACAATGATTAGGATTTTTTTGGAGTTTCCTAAATTGAGATTGGTAGGTGGCTGTGGCATGATAAAGTATAGAGGTAGTATTGCATTGGAAGCGCTATCAGAAAGAGAGAGGAAGGACACCCATGGTCTATCTATTAAAGCGCAGTAAATTATTTATTTTTCTTATCTTCATCCTCATGCTAGTTGGTATTTATACGTTTTTAACGCTCCCAAAACGTGAAATTCCTGAAACCCCTGTCGATCTTGTGATGGTATCTTCCATTTTACCAGGTGCAGAACCGGCGGAAGTAGAAAGGACAATAACGAATCCACTAGAGCGGGCGGTTAAAAAAGTAGACGGTATCGACACGATGAATTCCGTTTCTGCGAATTCTGCATCTATCATTACATTGTCGTTGAAAGACGGAATTGACTCGGATCAGACAATCAGTAAGTTGCAACAAGAAGTGCAGTCCACTGCTAGTGAGTTGCCAGAGAGCGCGCAAACACCTGAAGTGAAAAAACTCGACCTAGCATTTCCACTCGTTTCGTACATGTTTACGGGAGACGAAGAAGCGCTTGCGGGCTTAGAGACCTCGTTTGGAACCCTTTCAGATGATCTTCAGTCTATAGAAGGAGTTGCTGGAACAACCGTCAAAGGGTTTAAGGAAAAGCAACTGATGATTACACTGGACCCTGAAAAATTGGCGGAAAATCGACTGCAACCGTTTGATGTACTTAATGTGTTGCAACAAGCGAATCAGCCACTCTCACTCGGAACGCACGATGACGGAAAAGAACGTGTTGTTTTGACAGTAAAACAAGATGAGGGAATTGAAAAACTAAAGCAACTACAAATCGGTGATGCTGCTGTGCCGTTGGCTAAAGTAGCGGATATTGGAGAAGTAGCTAAAGAAGCAAAGGACATTGTCACTTTCGAAGGACAATCTGCAATCTCTTACACAGTTTTCCTTCAGCCGGGTCAAGACATCCCTTCAATGGATAAAACCATCGCAAAAAAGATGGATCGTTATATTGAAGATCTCCCTAAAGAAGTAACGGCTCACACGTATGAATCTCAAGCCAATAATGTGAACTCAATATTCAATAGTTTGTATGTTTCACTACTCATTGCTGTCATTGCAGTATTAGTTGTGACAACAGCTGGACTGACATTGTACGGTTCGTTTGCAGTCGCATTGACCGTTCTTGCATCTGTGCTTGTCGGCCTCATTCCAATTCCTTTTATGGGTGTCGACTTGAACCAAATATCTGTCATCGGGCTCATAATCGCAATCGGGATTCTCGTAGATGATAGTATCGTCGTTAATGACAACATTCAGCGACGATATAAACTAGGGGATTCACCTCTGGATGGGGCTGTAAATGGTGTTAAAGAAGTCTATACATCTATTATCTCTTCCAGTTTAGCAATTGTTGTGACGTTCTCACCGTTACTATTATTATCTGGAGGAAATGGCGCATTCATCAAAGCACTCCCCAGTATCTTAATCACAACAATTATTGCATCCACTGTATTATCGGTTACGCTCGTTCCAATGCTTCAATTCATCAAAACGAAAAGACACAATAAAAAAATCTCAGATACTCCGGGATTCTTAGGTAAACCTTTGGAGAAAATCGCAGTATTTTACTCTGAAAAAGTCTTGCGTACCGTATTGAAGCGACCGTTACTTGTAGGTATTGGTGGGTTAGTTATCGCGACAGGACTGCTATTCTTAGCAATGCTAACACCGTTCGAATTTTTCCCAGCTGCTGACAAAGAAGAAGTGACAATGGACGTCCGACTAGCAGCGGGTACGACAATTGACGAAACCAATAACGAAATCCAAAAGATCATTGACGAAGTTTCAAATGAAGATGAAAACGTAAAAGAAACGGCAATTTTCACAGGTAGCGGGTTACCTAATCTGTTTGCTTCCTCCATGGATAACACGGGTGAAAACACAGGGCAAGCCGTGTTCCGTATCAAAAAAGACAACACGAGCGCTTCTGAATTCATCGACAAGTGGGAACCAGAATTACGGAAACGTTACAGCGATGCGGAAATCTTCCTCGATACAATTGTCCAAGGACCGCCTGTCGGAGCACCTGTAACCGTTACAATTAAAGGCGATGATATCGATCAACTCGCTCAACTGCGCAATGACTTGAAAGATCGTTTGCTTGAAAAAGGCGCCGACATTGTAACGGATAACTTAGGAGAACCGGTTCCAGCTGTCCAATATGTTCCGAATCGACAAGCACTTGAGGAGAATGGAATTTCCTTAAGTTTAGTAACGAACCAATTACAGTTGTTGACGCAAGGCGTCCCTTTGTTCAAGTTGTATGAAGGGGATATTTCAAAGCAAGTCGTGTTAAAGGAAAAAGGAGTGAATGAGGGGGAACCTGTAGATCTCTCAGATAGCGCCGTGCCTTCCATGACGACTCAAGGTCCACCAAAACTCATCCCATTGGATGAATTGCTCACTTCAGAAAAAACATCGTTACTAGCGCAAGTTCCTCATGAAAAAGGGGAGCGCGCAATTACGTTAAAAGCGTATGGCGATGCTGATGGGTTTAAAGATGACATGTTAGATGCTGCCGAGGCAGAAAAGAAAGGCTTACCTGAAGGTTATACAATTTCAACGGGGGGAGAAAATTCAGACCAGCAAGCATTCTTTGCTGAAATCGGAATTCTATTCCTAGTAGTCTTGCTACTTGTATACTTGGTCATTGCGTTCCAATTTAAGTCGTTCAGTTTACCGTTCCTCGTGCTATTCGCGGTGTATCTCGGTATTTCTGGAGCGATTCTAGGATTGTTCATCACACAGACGCCTCTCAGCTTCCTTGGTGTCATGGGGATTGTCTCGTTGACGGGTATTGTTGTGCGAAACGCGGTTGTGTTAATCGACTTCGTGGAAGCACGTCGACTCTTGGGCAATATGGATGTCATTGAAGCAATTGTCGAGTCAGGCTACGCGCGTATCAAACCAATCATTTTGACATCACTAACGTCAATTGTTGCTTTGATTCCAGTAGCTGTATCGGGTGATCCACTATTTGAAGCACTTGCAATTACAATCATTGCCGGTCTTGCTTTCTCGAGTTTGTTTACATTAGTGATGATTCCATCATTGTATCTTGTGTACTACAAACTTATTGGACGTAAAGCAGAAGTTGTATAATAAAAGGAAAAACCACAGCGATTCGGCTGTGGTTTTTTCATGTGCATTAGTTATATTTAACATTGGGGCGTTTGTCGCTGTGCAACGAGTTTTTAATGAATTCATCACTAAGCGGCAAGTGTTCTTTAAGGAGTTCTGGAGGTGTTTGTGACATCCACTGGTTTAGGGACACATCTGCAAAGTGATCGCTGCGGAACATTTCCAAGAAACGCAGAGGTGTGTCACCCGTATTCTGGATATAGTGCCCCATTGCAAACGGAACGTATCCTACATCGCCTGCTTGATAATCATACGTACGGGCCTTGCCACCAGAGGCGAAAACAGTCATGCGACCCTGTCCTTCAAGATAGTATTGCCATTCTGCTTCGTTCGGGTGCCAGTGTAGTTCCCGGATACCCCCGGGTTCTACTTCTACTAAAGCAGCAGCAATTGTTTTAGATGCTTTAAAGTTACTAGAATCTGCAATCCAAGCTTTACCGCCGTTCGTTTCAACTGGTTCGACATCCATCAACTTAAAGCTAAATGGACATTCCACAAATTCATTTGTGTCTGGGGGCAAGTCTTCAGCAATCGGACCAGGAACAGCACCTTGATACATATAGACTTCACCACTTGGAATGCTATCAAATTCCTCCTCTGATACTCCGAAGTTTGCTGCAAGCACGTCTTTTGGAGTGTGTGCAAACCAGTCCGTAATTGAAAATGTACTGTTCTCAGAGAAACTGCCATCGTCAAATGCGAGGATGAATTCAGCACCTTCACTCAGTCCTTTTATGGAATGAGGAACACCAGAAGGGAAGTACCATAAGTCTCCGGCTTCGACATCATCAACGAATTCGCGTCCGTCTGGGGAAATCGCTGTAATTCGCGCCTTCCCTTTAATCATATAAGACCATTCAGCTTCTTTGTGCCAATGTAGCTCACGGACACCACCAGGTTCAAGGTGCATATTAACACCTGCAATTGTTTCAGCAGCTGGCATTTCGCGTATCGTAACCTCACGGGACCAGCCCCCATGTTCGACACGCATATGTGAGTGAGCAAAAGGGAATTTCAAGTTAGGCATCGTACCGTTGTCTGTGTCAGGAGGCACTATAATATCCGGGTTTTGACGGTCAATTTCAGGATTATTGGCTCCCCAAATGTGACCACCTCTATCATTTTTAATAGGTTGAGGGTTTGTTTGTGTCTCGTTATCAGTTTCAGTGTTCATCGTAAAATCTCCCTTCGAGTTTTTGATATAGTTGAAATGCATTCATATCGATCAATTCCCGATGGCCAGTCCGCCCGCACGAGGATCGGCACCTGCTTCAATGCGGTCCGGCCAAATGCGAATTGCCTGGGCATGGCCCATCAGGTCGCTGAAGTTTTCAATCATGGTGACATTTACGTGACCGAGGTCTTTCAGTTTTTCAGCGATTTGCTTATCATAACGTCCTTCCAGACGTAAGCCCCGTACGTTTTCACCCCATGTCCGACCCAGCAACCATCTTGGAGCATCGATTGCTTCTTGCACGGAGTATCCTTGGTTCAATAAACGCATAATGATTAAAGCTTGCGTCTGTGGCTCACCGTCACCACCCATGGCCCCCACGATAAGTTCAGGTTTATCCTCATGGAAGACCATGGAGCAGGTGAGCGTGTGTGCGGGTCGTTTGTTAGGCTCTAATTTGTTACGAGCCTTTGAGTCGAGTGAGAAATAACTTCCTCGGTTTTGTAGCATCATTCCAGTTCCTTCGGCGACAACGCCAGAACCCCATTCCCAATACAGACTTTGAATGACACCGACAGCATTGCCTTCATCATCCACTGCACAACTAAAGGTTGTATCTCCTTTATTGGCATATCCGTTTTCAGGAGGTCCAAGAGCTGGATCATGCATTTTTTGCACTCGTTCCTTGAAATATTCTTTGCTCAGGAGTACATCGGTCGGAACTTTATTAAAATCAGGATCATCGAGGAATTCATCACGATCCATGAAAGAGAACGCTGTTGCACGGGTAAATGCGTCGATGAACTGTTCCTCATGACCTTTCATGCTTGTAATATCTAGATGATCCATCATTCCAAGAATTTGAAGTGTCACCATACCTGCGGAGTTAGGTGGGGGGGCAATTACTGTCCGATCGCCATATTGGACTTCAATTGGCTCTTCCCAAGTTGCCTGATGGCGTGCAAAATCATCTTTTTTCAGTAGGCCACCATGCTGTTGTAGGAATTCAGTTACCTTATCTGCAATCTCACCTCTGTAAAAAGCATCCATGCCGTGCTCAGCAATTAGCTCAAGTGTTTTCCCTAAGTCGGGGTTTTTCATCGTATCGCCTTTCATGTAGGGGGCAACGCCTTGTTTGAGAAAGACTTTTGCGGTGGATGGGTAGGTGCGTAGTAAAGTTAGTGCAACTTCTGAGAATTTTGCAAGAGATCGCCCGACGGGGAAGCCTTCATTTGCATATTCAATTGCGGGCTCCAGACATTCTTTCATTGTCAGCTTTCCAAATCGTTCGTGAGCTTCAATCCATCCACTCACGGCTCCGGGTACTGTCGTGACGGCTTTAGGCCCGCGGATATCCATGCCTTCCTCTTTGTCGAACTTGTCGAGAGTTACGTCTTCACCTGAATGCCCTGTAGCATTCAGCGAATATCTTTTACCTGTTTTTGCATCATAGATGAGCCAAAACGAATCTCCTCCTGCACCCGTCATGTGGGGGAATACAACACCTAGCACAGAGTTTGCGGTTACCATGGCGTCGATAGCATTTCCGCCTTTGTTGAGGATTCGATTAGCTGCCATTGAGGCGAGTTTGTTAGGGGTGGCGACAGCATTTTTCTTTGCCATGAAAGAGCTGCCGTACCGAGGGTCAATGTCTTCGCCGATTCTACTAGATTCGTAATTCATTGTTTCACCTTCCTCTTTCAGATTAGCTTGTTAATCGCTTCTGCTATTGTGAATACCCAGTAAGTTTCCAATAAAACTTGTATTCTGAGTTTTCTTGTTGGTTTTATGAATTTTTAATGTGGTCCCATTTAATGGTATTCTCCAGAATGAGAGCAATCAGAATGCCCATTAAAAGCCCATTGCCGATAATTGGTTGGATAAATCCCGGTAAGGATGAGAAATACGAATCCGGCATCACCATAATGACAACGGCAACGAACACCGGGATTGCGGAGCGATAGACATTACGGGTGTTGAGCCGAATTTCCTCAAAGAAACTGAAAGACGAGTTAAGCAGTTGCAAATAAGCAACAAACAGGACCGTGCTCCCAATGCTAAGAGGTATGTTCGAGAAAAAGTGTGAGACTGGAGGAATGATACCCATCAAAAGAAACAGTACACTGCCGATGATGAATGGAAGCCGTCTGACGATCCCGGACTGTTCGAGAAAACCAATTGAAGACACGAAAGGTGCGTAGGGGACAAGACCGAATAGCCCACTCACTGCTGTAAGTCCACCCGAAATGGTCAAACTACGATTATATTGTTTTTTGCTCGTTTCCTCGTCATACAAATCTTTTGACTCCGTACCTTTTAAAGCACCGAATGTATTTGCAAGATTCATAAGACCAGTGATAACGGCCATCGCAATGATCCCGATATTCCAAGCAGGTTTTCCTAAATGGAATAACTCAAATTTAAATGAAGCATCCGATTTCACCGTATGCTCTGGACCAAATATGAGTGCATAAACAGCCCAGCCTACGACTATACCGCCAAGCAACGTGTATTTACTCACTTTTTTCGGAGCTTTGATGTTAATGACAATCATAGCGGCAGCAATCACGAACGTGAGCGCTGCAACAGAAAGTTGGATTTTTGCATCGTCTGGTGGATTCCCCATTGGAATGCCTAGCATCCCTTCGAGGAAGATTTTAATAAGTTGGAATCCGAACAGTAGCATGAAGACGCCCATAACTGCTGGGTTAAACAGCTTAGCAAGTGCGGGGCCCCATCCGAACAGACCGATGGCGACAGTCATCACAGCAGAAATCAGGACTCCGACAGTAAGACTCCCCCCTAATTCACTCATAGAAACTCCTTGTGAGCTTGCGAGACTCACAGTGGAGAGAATCATCCCCCACCAAAGACCTGACTGGCCTTCTAGGATTGCTCGTTTGTGACCGAAAAACGCCTGCAGTAAACAGGCAATTCCCGTCACTATGAAAGACAGTTGGAGCGTAGAAATAATACTGTCTTGATGGAGATTGAACGCTTTCCCGACGGTTATCGGGATAATGACAATGTTGGCGAAAATGAAGAAAAACCATTCCAGACCGGCTATCCAGTCGGATGGACTCTTCAACTCAGCCGCTTCCTTCCTAATATCCATAATGTGAACCCTCCCATTTTTCAGAGTTGTGTATGTTATTCGAATTTCCCTTATGAAATGGGTTTAAACTAGTAGGTACTGTTTTACCGAGTAATAGGAAGTTGGTGAATGGAGCACAAAAAAAGAGTACTTCTCGAATGAAGTACTCTCAGACTGTAGACAAACTCCAGTAATCACGGGGTTTGCCTACAGTTTTTTTCTTTTACAATAGTATTAACTAGAAAAAGTTGATTTCCGCTGCGAGCGGACGCTTTCCGAGGGGCTTGCTCTCAGCCGCTTCCCTCGCTTTGCTCAGTCCAGGGTCTTCAAGCTTCGCTGATCCCTCAGGAGTCGCCGCTCTCCGCTACAATCAACAGAATTTCCCAACTATTAAATGAGGTGATGGAAATG